>CAZNSZ010000006.1:64748-72639 GCA_964575865.1 uncultured Bacteroides sp.
ATGGAAGAACAGTACGCGAGCAGCCTATAATATTTTGCGAAGCAAAAAATTTAAGCTGCGAGCGTACTGTTCTGGAATTACTACCTTTAAAAGAAAAAAAACCATGCAACTCATTCTCTTCGACGACCACTCCTGGGACAATCTGCTGCCGCTCACATTCACCCGGCCGGTCAGCGGACTGAGGGTGGGAATCCTGACCATAGTGGAGAAATGGGAAAAGAGGCTGGATCTGGAACCCTCCTTTCTGACCCGTGACTTCCTCAGCGGGAAATTTCCGATGAAAAAGGGAGACCGGAACCTGCTGGTGAATGGCGGCCTGCTGCCCGGTGAGGAGCTGGTAAGGAGCATCCGTGCCCTGAAGACCGGGGAGTCGTTATGGAAAGACGGCACCCTGCTGGCAGCAGTGACTGCAAAAGCTCCTCAACCTTTCAATGCCGGCGACTACAAGAGTGGCGCAGCTGAATACGACGGTCAGATCTCCCTGGTGGATTACCCCTGGAAGGTATTCTCCCTGAACGGACAGGAGATCGCTGCCGACATGGAGCTTCTGACTGCCGGGCGCAGGTCCCGGCCGCTGAGTGAGACCGTTCAGGTGATCGGATCAGGGGATGTATTTGTAGAGGAGGGATTTACAGGCGAGTGCTTTACCCTGAATACCTCCACCGGTCCTGTCTACCTGGGAAAGGACAGCGAGGTTATGGAGGGGAGCCTGATCCGCGGACCGTTTGCGCTGTGTGAAGGAGCCCTGGTTAAAATGGGCTCCAGGATCTATGGTCCCACCACCCTGGGACCCTGGAGCAAGGTGGGGGGTGAGATCAACAATTCGGTCCTCCAGGCCTACAGCAACAAGTCGCATGACGGGTACCTGGGAAATGCCGTCATCGGTGAATGGTGCAACCTGGGAGCGGATACCAACAACTCCAACCTGAAAAACAACTATACAGAGGTGAAGATCTGGAACTACCCGGAGAGAAGGTTCATCAGCAGCGGATTACAATTATGCGGGCTTTTTATGGGCGACCATTCCAAATGCGGGATCAACACCATGTTCAACACCGGGACGGTGGTCGGTGTGTCGGCCAATATCTTCGGACACGGGTTTCCCAGGAGTTTTATTCCCTCATTCAGCTGGGGAGGCGCCTCGGGCTTCTCCACCTACCGGCTGGAGAAGGTGGTCGAGACCGCACAGCTGGTAATGGAACGAAGGGGGATCGCCCTGACGCAGGAAGACAGGGAGATCCTTCAGTACATATTTGATTATTCGGAAGGGTTCCGGAAATGGAACTGAAAGCGCGTGCATCCGGCAGCTGCCAAAGGGAATGAGCACCCTGTCTACTGGATCAGCAGCTGGTCAAGATCCTCTTCCAGCTTCATATCCAACTGCCAGTCGTACAGTGTAAGTCCCCTCAGGTTGTAATAGTAATCCCAGTAGTTCCTGAGGGCTTCCACAAATCCCCTCCTGGCAATATCCTTCTCCTCCAGGGCGTCCTTGAGTTCCAGCACGTCGATCTTGCCGATCAGGAACCGCTGCTTGGTCACTTCGTAGCGCAGGTCCGCAATAGTGTCCGCCTTGGATGCGATCTGTACCTGGTCGTCCTGAAGGTTGAACTGCATGACTTGAAGGAATACGGTTTCGTTGAATTCGATCAGGGACTGATCCACATTGGTCCGGACCACCTCCTCGGCCGACTGGGCCATTCGCAGCCTGCCGCGGCCCAGTCCCCAGTCAAGAATGGGCACCTGGAGCCCCACCTCCACCCTCTGCTGGGTAGAGGGATTCATATACGCTTCCCCGATCTCCGGCGCCACGTTGCTCACCCCCACCTGGGCAAACAGGTCCGCCCGCAGCCCCTTCTGCGACCGTGCCTCGGCAACCTGTCGTTCTGCCTCCAGGATCTGCAGCTCCATGTTCAGTATCTCCGGATTGTTGGCCCTGGCCTCTTCAAGGGTCCTTGCATATTCAAGTTCAAGCGAAGGCACGTTGGTGGGAAGGATCAATTGCACGCTGACCCGTTCGTTGAATCCCAGAAAGGAACGCAGCCTGGCCTTCCGGAGTTCCAGGTCGATGGTGGCCTGGTTCAGGTCGGTTCCCGAATTCAGGAAGGTGAGCTCGAACTGCAGCAGTTCGTTCTCTGCAATGGTCCCCAGCTGGTACCTTCCTTTTGCTATCTGGTAAAGGGTATCGTTGTTGGCATAGTTCTTTCTGGCGATCTCAAGGTTGATCTGTGCCAGTGCCAGATCAAAGAAGTACCCGACGGCCCTCTGGTTCACGCGCTCCATGGAGTTGATATATTCCAGCTTGGCCTCTTCATATTTTTTCGGCTCGATCTCCCTGTCCCACTTGAATTCATTGTACCCGTTGATCGGCTGCACAAAACCTATGGTGACCGGGTAGGCCAGGTAGGAGGTAGGCGGCTCCTCCCCGAAGTTGTCATTCCGCTGCAGAAGGGAGGAAGCAAAAATCCGTCCCCCCGTGAAGGGAATGGTCTGATTGAGCTCCAGGTTGAGCGAGGAGCGCATGTTCGATTTGGAGACGAATTTTTCCGACCCATCGGGCTGGGTCACACTTTCCATGGTGTTGTTCAGCGAGGGGAGGGTCGCCTCCAGGGTCAGTCCCGGCCTCAGTCCGGCCTGGTAGGTGCGGAACTCCCAGTAACTGCCCCTGAACTGATGCCTGGCCAGCAGGGCCATCAGGGATTGTTCCTGGGCAATATTCAGTACCTCATCGAGTGTGAGGATCACCTGTTCCGAACCGGTCTGGCCCCGGCTCTGGTCCTGAATCAGATCAGGCTCCTGAGCCCGAAGCTGTGCACCCAAAATCAGTGCAGCGATCAGGAAAGCAATGCGATGCATGTTATTCATACCTTAAGGATTCAATGGGGTCTTTCTCCGATGCGCGTTTGGCGGGAGAATACCCGAAAATTATACCCACGGATGCGGATACCATAAATGAAAGGATCACACTGACGGGGGTGACGATGGTGAGGATTCCGGCAAACTTGGTGATCAGCAAGGAGGCAACCACCCCTATGATCACCCCGATCAATCCCCCTGTCACACTGATCAGTACAGCTTCTGCCAGGAACTGGACCACGATATCTTTCTTCTGTGCACCGATGGCCAGCCTGGTCCCGATCTCCTTGATGCGTTCCATCACCGAGGCAAACATGATGTTCATGATCCCGATCCCTCCGACCAGCAGGGAGATGCTGGCGATGGCTCCCAGGACGATGTTGAAAATGTCCTTGGTCCGCTGTTCCTGTTTGAGCAACAGTTCAGGAACGGTGATCTCAAAATCCTTCACCTCCTGGTGCCTGCGCAACATCATCCTTGCAAGCATATCTGTGGAAGGAGAGAGTTCATCCGATTCGTTCACCTGAACGATGATCCGGTCCAGCTGGTGGTAATTGGAAGATGTGTTTTGTGAAGGCTGGGTGCTGACGGAAATCCTGAACATCCCGTGAAAACGTCCTCCTGTGGCCTGGTTGCTGATGGCACGGGTGGCGGCCAGGTTTCTGTTCTGATACCTGAGCAGCATGGTCTTTACGGGAATGTAGATGTTGTCGTTCATCACATTCACCCCGATATTCTCAAACCTGGTGAGGGTCACATCGGTCCGTTCGATCACCCCGATCACCTGCAGCCATACGTTATCGAACTTGATGTACTTGCCGATGGGATCCTCCCGGCTGAAGAACTTGTTCTTGATGTTGTCCCCGATCACGCAAACCGGGATCCCGTTCTCCTCCTGATAATCATTAAAGAAAGTGCCTTCAAACAGCGGAAGGTTGAAAATCTCGAAATATTCGTTGTTGACCCCCAGCAGTTTGGCCGTGGCCCTTTTGGCATCCTTCACCACATAACTGTTGAGGGTGATTTCCGGTGAAACCATCCGGACGGTAGGAAGAACTTCCCTGATCGCTTCCACATCGTTCAGGGTGAGCCCGGGGGAAAATTTCCGGCTCTGTTTGGCCTCGGAGCTCTCCTCGGAGTCTTCTTCGGATGCCGCCTCCACAATGGGTGTGATCATGATGTTATTCACCCCCACCATCTTGATCTGATCCAGTATCTCCTGCTGCGCCCCCCTGCCGATGGCCAGCATGGTGATCACGGCAGCCACCCCGAAGATAATCCCCAGTCCGGTGAGGATGCTCCTCAGCTGATTGGACAGGATCGACTCAATGGCGATCAGGATATCATGTAAATACCTGCTCATGACACTACTGAATTGGTTGGTTGCTCCCTCCACCCTGGGGCCGCTGACTCCTTGCCCCCTGAGTAGAGGTGCCTTCAGGCTGCTGTACCGCTGCTCCCTGGGTGGTGGTTCCCTCTGGCTGCTGGCCGGTTGCCCCCTGTGCCGACGCACCTTCGGGCCGCTGGCCGGTGACTCCCTGTGCTGGGGCGCCTTCGGGCCGCTGGCCGGTCATCCCCTGTGGCGGTGTTCCGTTCGGTCGCTGGCCGGGCACCATGCGCGGACGCTGCTGTTGCTGCTGCCGGATCCGCTCGCGCTGCTCCCGCTGCTCCTGCCTCATCTGCTCCTCTTCGGCCCTTTTCCGTTTGATCTCTTCCATCAGCTCCAGTCCGGCATAGGCGAAATTCTCCGGCTCCTCGGGCAGCGAAAGGTAGAGTTTATCACCCCGCTGCAATCCCTGTTCAATAATGATATGGTTCTCATTGGATTCTCCAAGTACCACAATCTGCCTTTTGCCACTGCGTGTGTAAACGAATGTCAGGCTGTCGTTGGCATGAACCGCCTCAAGTGGAACGTAAAACACATCTTCCATGACCTGGGTGATGATCTCATTGCTGGTGGTCATGGAGGGACGCAGGATGGTATCGTTCTCGTTCAGTTCGATCTTTACTTCAAATACCTTGGCATCGGTATTGGGAAGCTGTTGCCCCACATTGGCCACTTCGGTCACCACACCGGTATAGCTTTTATCGGGAAAAGCGTCCACTCCTAACCTTACCCGCTGGCCGGTATTTATTTTGCTGATGTCGATCTCATTGACATAGGTCATGGAGATCATGGTGGAAAGGTCGGGAAGGGTGGCTACCGCCAGGTCCCATGGATTGATCTCCGTGCCTGCAGTGCGCTTGGTCCCATCCCAGTCCCTCTTGTAGATCACCATTCCGGATGCAGGGGCCCTGACATCAAACTTGCTGAGCACATTCTCCATTTCCTGCATGGTCCTCCGCTCCTTATCGAGGGTGATCTCTGCCTCACGCATCTCTGCCCGGGCCTGCTGGACGCGAAGGGTATAATTCTGCTCTGCCTGCTCATAGGCCCTTTTGGCCTTTTCCAGTTCGATCTCTGCCTGCCTGATGGTGGCAGGGGGCTCATACTGGGATTGTTCGAGGGTGATCTCGGCTTCCTCCATGGCGAACCTGAGATTGATCAGCTCGTCACGGAGCTGCCGCAGGGTCATGGTGGTATCCAGCTTTACCCGGGTATACTCCGATTCCTGCTGTTCCAGGTTATCCATGATATCCTTCAGGGAGTTGTCCGCCTCGGACCTGTCCAGCGTGGCCACCCAGTCGCCGGAGTCAACCACGGTCCCTTCGGGAATCAGATCCTGAATGGTGATGTTTCGCAGCCTGAGGTTCCGGCTCCTGAGCTCGGATGGGGCCTGGATCTCGGTTTCACGGATGGCCTGAAGTTCGCCGGTTACCATCACGGATATTTCGAAGCGACCGTAGGCTACCTCTGTTTCAAGGACCATCTCCTTCTCCTTTCCTGACAGCACGGAAAACAGGATCAATGCCACCAGTACCAGGACCGGAATGATTATGGCAAAAAGGGTTCTTCTCTTCATGGATTTTTGTTATAAAATTTCTTTCAATAAATCTTCAATGTGTTTCCTGGCCTGGTCCGCCAGATTACCGGCCCCTTCGGGGGAGACCGCCTCGGCATAAAGCCGGATGATGGGTTCAGTGTTGGATTTGCGCAGGTGGATCCATCCTTCGGGAAGATCAACTTTCACCCCGTCCACCGTGTTGACTTCATACTGGCTGTATTTTTTTCCGAATTTCTCCAGCAGTTTCTCCTTATCCACCTCCGCGGGAAGGTCGATCTTGTTCTTTGAGATGGTATAGTCGGGATAGCACTTCCTCAATGCGCTGCAGGAAAGGCCGCTTTCGGCCAGTTGCGATAGAAACAGGGCGATCCCGACGAGTGCATCCCTGCCGTAATGGAGCCCGGGATAGATCACCCCGCCGTTGCCTTCCCCACCGATCACGCACTGATGCTCCTTCATGGTGGCCACCACATTGACCTCCCCGACCGCAGCAGGAAAGTATGAGAACCCGTAGCCCTCGGTCACGTCCCTCAGTGCCCGGGTGGAGGACATATTGGATGCGGTATTCCCCGGCGTTTTGGAAAGCACGTAATCGGCCACCGATACAAGGGTATATTCCTCTCCGAACATGGACCCGTCTTCACAGACAATGGCCAGCCGGTCCACGTCGGGATCCACTACAAATCCCACATCGGCCTTTTCCTTGACCATGACCCCTGCAATTTCGGTCAGGTGCTCGGGAAGCGGTTCCGGATTGTGGGGGAACACTCCGTTGGGTTCGCTGTTTAGTTCGATCACCTCGGCCACACCAAGGGCTTTCAGCAATTTCGGCAGAACCATTCCACCCACACTATTGACACTGTCTGTGACCACCCTGAATTTCTTCTTTTTAATCTTGTCCACTTTGACCAGGTCCAGTGCGAGGATCTGATCGATATGTTTGACATCCATTCCCAGCAAGGGTTTAATCTGCCCCAGATTTTTTACAGTGGCATAAGTATAATCCCCGGTCCTGATCATTTCAAGCAATGCCTCCCCGTCAGCAGCGGACAGAAACTCGCCCCTGCCGTTCAGGAGTTTCAAGGCATTCCACTCAGCTGGATTGTGACTGGCTGTAAGGATGATCCCACCATCAGCACCCACCGAGGTTACCGCCATCTCCACCGTCGGGGTGGTGGCCAGTCCCATCAGTTGCACATCGCACCCCATGGAGGCCAAAGTGCCCGATACCAACTGTTCCACCAGGGGACCTGAAATCCGGGCATCCCTCCCCACCACGACGGATGGCCGAGACTTGCCGGAGCTGGACCGGAGCCAGGAGGCGTAGGCTGAGGTAAATTGAACAGTATCGATGGGGGTCAGACCCTGACCGGGGTTCCCTCCGATGGTCCCCCGGATTCCTGAGATGGATATGACTAAACTCATGGGAATTGGGTGTTTGTGGTTATTTTTTCAGATTTTTCAAAGCGAATCCAAAGTTAGGATTATTATTCCAAGTTGGTAAGCCAAATAGCTGTATCTTTGTCCCTTTAACAAATATTAATAATCAGGAGATTGAGCAATTCCAGACCACCAAACAAGCCGCGTGGATCATCCCGGCCGAGGACCGGAAATTCCCCGAAGAAAACCCGTCCCGCAGGCGGCAAAAATGTCCATGCACAGGACCGGGGGAAGGATCAGAAAACACCTGGTGACAAAACGACAGGAGGAAGGCGCACAGGGAGGGAACCTCAGGCAGGGACAGGGAAGGAACCGGGCAGGGAAGCCTCCGGCCGGACTGAAAGGAGTCCTGGCAGCGGGCCGGGCAAAGGCCGCGGCGGCAGAGGGGAACGGGCCCCGGAGAGAGGAACTGGCAGGAATGCCCCCGGCCGGACTGAAAGGAGTCCTGGCAGAGGGCCGGGCAAAGGCCGCGACGGCAGAGGGGAACGGGCCCCGGAGAGAGGAACTGGCAGGAATGCCCCCGGCCGGACTGAAAGGAGTCCTGGCAGCGGGCCGGGAAAACCCACTGGAATAAAAACGGAGAGGGCGTCAGAGAGGCAAACGCAGAAAGACGCCGGAAGTAGAACAGGGAAGCCTGCAGGAAGGGGAGCCGC
>CAZNSZ010000006.1:72739-85110 GCA_964575865.1 uncultured Bacteroides sp.
CCTGCAGGAAGGGGAGCCGCAGGGAAAGAAACTGGAATGTCCGCCATCAGGGGAACGCAAAAAGGTGAGGAGATCCGGCTTAATAAATACATCGCTGCTTCCGGGATCTGTTCCAGGCGGGAGGCCGACGGATTGATCTCGGCCGGACTGATCACCGTGAACGGTAAGAGCATAACGGAACTGGGCACCAAGATCAGGCCCGGGGATGATGTGCGGTACAACGGGGAGCGCATCCGCAATGAGCGAAAGATCTACCTGCTCCTGAACAAGCCGAAGGACTATGTGACCACCACCCGGGATCCCAGGGAACGGCAGACGGTAATGAACCTTATCCGGAACGCCTGTCCCGAAAGGATCTATCCGGTTGGAAGGCTCGACCGCAATACCACGGGTGTCCTGCTATTTACAAACGACGGTGAGCTGGCAAAAAAGCTCACCCACCCGAGTTACAATAAAAAGAAGATCTACCACGTGTTCCTCGACCGGGTGGTCCGGAACGAGGATCTGAATACACTGGCCAACGGGATCGAGCTGGAGGACGGGTTTATCCAGCCCGATGCCATCAGTTACGTGGAAAACGATAACAAGAAAGAGATCGGGCTCGAGATACACTCGGGAAGGAACCGGATCGTCAGGCGGATGTTCGAATCGCTGGGTTACAGGGTGGTCAAACTGGACCGGGTCTATTTTGCTGGACTTACCAAGAAAAACCTCCCCAGGGGTAAATGGCGGTTCTTGAGCGAGAAGGAGATCAGCCGCCTGAAAATGAATGCATATGAGTAAATCAGAAGGGCACAGGGCAGGATTCGTCAACATCATCGGCAGACCCAACGTGGGGAAATCGACTTTGATGAACGCCCTGGTGGGCGAGCGGCTCTCCATCATCACTTCCAGGGCGCAGACCACAAGGAACCGGATACAGGGGATCCTGAACGGACCCGGTTATCAGATCGTATTCTCGGATACGCCCGGGATCCTGGATCCGGGCTACAAACTTCAGGAAACCATGCTGAAAGCGGCACGGTCAGCCCTGGTGGATGCAGATATCCTGATCTACATGACCGAGGTCGGGGATCAGCCGGATCCGGAACATCCCATTCTGAAAAAAGTGGCACGGATGAAGATCCCGGTGCTTCTGGTGATCAACAAAATTGACCTGGGCAATCAGCAGGAGCTGGAACAGCTGGTTTCCCGGTGGGAGCAGGTGCTTCCCCGGGCGGAGATCCTCCCGGTGAGCGCCCTGGAAGACTTTAATATCGATCAGGTGTTTAAAAGGATCCTTCACCACCTTCCGGAGTCACCCCCCTACTACCCGGAAGATGCCCTGACCGATAAATCGGAAAGATTTCTGGCAGGGGAGATGATCCGGGAGAAGATACTGCTGCTCTACCGGCAGGAAGTCCCCTATGCCGTGGAGGTGGAGATCGAATCCTTCAGGGAGGAGGAAAGACTGATCCGCATCAGTGCGATAATCTATGTGGAAAGGGAAAGCCAGAAAGGTATCCTGATCGGAAGCGGAGGGTCGGCAATGAAAAAGCTGGGAAGGGATGCAAGGCTGGAGATGGAACGCTTTTTCAGAAAGAAAATATTTCTGGAAATGAGGGTGAAAGTGCTGAAGGACTGGCGCAAAGATGAGCGCCAGGTAAAAAAATTTGGTTATCGCTAAGAACCGTTGCTGAATGGGTAATATCGTTGCCATCGTAGGAAGGCCCAATGTGGGGAAATCGACCTTTTTCAACCGGCTGACCGAGAGCCGGCGGGCCATCGTTGACGAACAGAGCGGGGTGACCCGGGACAGGCATTATGGAAAAGTGCTGTGGAACGGAAAGGAGTTCAGTATCATTGATACGGGAGGCTATGTGGTCAATTCGGAAGACGTGTTCGAGGAAGAGATCCGCAAACAGGTTTTGCTCGCCATCGAAGAGGCCGACGTGGTGGCCTTCCTTGTGGATGTCACCTCGGGGATCACGGACCTGGATGAGATCATCGCCGGCATGCTGAGAAAGATCAATAAGCCGGTCCTGCTGGTGGTCAATAAGGTGGACAATTCGGAACGCCTTTACGATGCGTCGGTCTTTTACGGTCTTGGCCTGGGGGATTACTTCCCGGTATCCTCCATCAACGGGAGCGGGACCGGGGACATGCTCGATCAGTTGACCGGGATGCTTTCAGGTGAGGCAGAGGAAGCAGAGGAGATCCCGAGAATCGCAGTGGTGGGGCGACCGAATGTGGGAAAATCGTCGTTGATCAACGCCCTGATCGGGGAGGAACGGAACATCGTGACCCCCATCTCGGGAACCACAAGGGACTCCATTTACACCCGCTACAACAAGTACAACCACGATTTTTACCTGGTGGATACGGCCGGATTGAGGAAGAAAGGAAAGGTCAGGGAGGACCTGGAGTTCTACAGTGTGATGCGTTCGATACGCGTGATCGAACATTCGGATGTCTGTATGCTGCTGATCGATGCCACCATCGGGATAGAAGGACAGGATGTCAATATCTTCCACCTGATCGAGCGGAACTGGAAAGGGGTGGTGGTGCTGGTCAATAAATGGGACCTGGTCGATAAAAACACCACCACCGTCAAGCAGATGGAAGAGGCGATCAGAAAAAGACTGCAGCCATTCGACGACGTTCCGGTCCTTTTCATTTCGGCGCTCACCAAACAAAGGATCCACAAGGCACTCGAACTGGCCATCGAAGTGTATGAGAACCGGAGGAAACGGATCCCCACTTCCCGGCTCAACGAAGTGATGCAACAGGTCATACAGGAGCACCGGCCTCCTGCGGTCAAAGGGAAATATGTCCGCATCAAATATGTGACACAGCTTCCCACCCACGCTCCCGCTTTTGCATTCTACTGCAACCTTCCACAGTACGTGAAGGAGCCCTACAAGCGTTACCTGGAAAATAAACTGAGGGAACATTTTCAGTTCACCGGTGTTCCCATTCGCATCTTCATGAGAAAAAAATAGGCAGGATTTTTGTAGTATTGTACGGAATATGCGGCATCTGCTCCTCATTATCGCCCTGTTACTGTCCGCCGTCTCCTGCCAGGAGATCGATCCGCAGTATCCTGACGAGCCCCGGGTGGATTACCAGGGCTTCGGGCTCTATATCACTACCGATGCACTGAACAATAAGATACTTGTGGGAAGGCTCTCATTCAATTTTACCGACGGGGACGGGAATATCGGGCTCAATCCCTACGCGGACACCACAGGAAAGAATTTACCCGATACAGTCAAGTACAATTTCTTCCTCCATCAGTATTTCCTGGATGGCGATGAGTTCGTCAGGGTACCTGACAGCAAAGGGGGCACGCTCAAATACCGGATCCCCTACCTGGACAAACAACCCCTCAGCGGGACCCTTGATCTTGAAATCTCCTACCCGGTCATCAATTACGATACCATCTACTATACCTTCTATATTTTCGACCGGGATTACAACCGCAGCAACACCGACACCACGGAGGTGATCGTTCTGAGCGGCATCAACCTGGATGCTCTCTGAGTCTTTCAGAGCTTGATGCCCATGAAGAGCACATCGTCCACCTGGTCCATGTCCTCTTTCCAGAGGAAGAAATTGCTCTTGATGTAATTGTACTGCTCCTCCATGGGTTTGTCATGGATGTCGCGAAGCAGGTTTTTCAGGCGGACCATTTTGAACTTCCTGCCCAGCGGACCGCCGAATTGGTCGGGGTACCCGTCCGAGAACATATAGATGATGTCCCCCTTCTTCAACTGGAATTCCTGATCAAAGAAATCCTTTTTCCTCCGGCCCTCGTCCAGCTGTCCCCCCACCGAACTGCGGCTGCCCTTCACATAGATCTGCTCTTCCCCGGAATGGATGATCACCGGACGCATGGCCGAACTGACGGTGAACTTGAATTGTTCGGTGTCCACTTCGGCCACAATGATATCCATGCCGTCGTTCGATCCGCTTTCGGCCTGCTGGTTCAGCGATTCCCGCACCTCATGGTCCAGGGTATGGAGCACCTCGGAAGGCTTCCGGATGCCCGCCCTCAGGCAGATATCCTTGATGAGGGTGGTTCCGATCATCGACATGAACGCTCCCGGCACCCCGTGACCGGTGGAGTCGGCACACACCACCATGAATTTGTGCTCATCCACCTTCTCAAACCAGTAGAAGTCCCCGCTGACGATATCCCTGGGCTGGTAGAATACGAAACTGCCCGCAAAACCTTCGTGGAGCTTCTTTACAGGCGGCAGGATGCTTGCCTGGATCCGCTGGGCATAGTTGATGGAATCGGTGATGTCCCTGTTCTTTATCTCGATCTCTTCCTTCTGCATCACCACTTCCCTGGTGCGTTCGTCCAGCTGCCGCTGCAGGTATTCCTGGATAGCCTTCTGGTTCCGCTCCCTGATCTTGAATATGATGAAGATAATGGCCAGTACAAGCAGGGCAACCGCCAGGATAAACCACCAGGCCTTCCACACTGGAATTTTAACGATGATCCTGATCAGCATCGGTTCGGTGGCACAATTCCCGTTTCCGTCACACGCCCTGAGCATGAAGGTGTAATCTCCATCCTCCACCCTGGGGAAGAAAGCCCAGGGCACATCGGAGCCATCTGACCAGTCATCCTGGTAACCATCAAGCTTAAACTGGTAGGTCACCTGGTCCGGATTGCTCAGGTTGATCCCTACGAAGTCGAACCGCATCCGGTACCTGTTATATTTCAGTTTAATCTCCCCTGCAGGATCGTAGGGGGTATCGGAAATCACCACCGATTTCAGACTTAACCGGGGAGGGACCGTGTCTTCCCTGGCCTGAAAGGCGTCATAGCGGATCACCCCTTCGCTGGTCCCCAGAAACAACTTGCCATCTGTCGACCTGGCTGCACTGTTTTTACGGATATCAGCAGAAAAACCCTCTTCTTTCCCGTAGGTGCGGATCTGTCCGGTGGCCGGGTTGATCCGGCTCATTCCTTCCCGGTGACCGGCCCATACGAATCCCTCCGGATCGATGGCAATGGCATAGATGAAGTCGGATTTCAGCCCGATCCTTGAACCATACCACTGCAGGGTATCCTCCATGAACCGGAATATTCCGTCTCCGTCCGTACCCCCCCAGATCGCCCCCCTCGAATCTTCAGCCAGTGTAACAAACTCCATCTTCGGATTGCCTTCAAGCAGGAATTGTTTTTCGGGCGGATCCAGGGCAGGGGTGGGTAAACTCACCAGCCCCCCTACTGCTGTGGCGATCCATGCCCTGCCCTCCCGGTCCACCAGGATATCATTGATCTTGTTGTGGGGCAACCCGTTTACCGTCGAGAAGTTATACCGCTTTCCGGTGGGGGGATTATAGGTATAAACGCCATTGTTGGTGGCCACAAAGAGGCTGTCCCCGTTGCCGTCAATGGCATTGATGGCATTTTCAAGGGAGTTCCTGGATATGATCACCGGTTCCACCTGGTTGCGGCCGCTTCGCTTCACATGAAGCCCTGAATGATCGGTGCCGATATAGAGGTCCTGCTGCGGATCCATGTACAGTGCCGTCACCCGGTCGTCGGGCATCCCCTGCTCCACAGTCAGGTAAGTGATCTCACCGGGATTCCCGGTCACCATCCTGCCCAGCTGCCCCTGCCCACCGGCCCACAGTTCGCCCTCCCCGATCCACAGGGCAGTGACGTCGGTCATTTCTTCATCCGCCCAGACGGAATAAAATGTGAATGCCTGGTCCCTCAGCACAGCGATCCCGCTACCGGAAGAGGAGATCCACTGGTTCCCCTCCTCATCGATAAACAGCTGGTTGATATAGGCATCGGGCAATCCGTTCGAGGGAGTATAGAGGAGTCCGCCCGAGACCTCACCCCCTTCGTTCAGTTCCAGCCTGTAAAGGCCCACCCCGTTATCGGTGATCCATACCCGGCGGGCTCCGTCAAAGACGATGGAGGAGACCCTCGCATACTGCAGTCCCTCAGGCCCTGCCACTTTTTCGGCCTGATAATTCTCCGGGTCCACCCCGGTCCCTTTAATCCGGAAAACCCCTTCATCTTCGGTCCCGGCCCAGTACTCGCCATTGATGTCCGAAACGGCCAGTGTCCTTACCGGGATGTAGCTCAGTCCGGCGATATCTCCGGTGGGAATATATGCCTGCAGTTCGGCGTCGAACCTGTAAATGGTCAGCCCGTCATTGGAGCCCACCAGCAGGTTCCCCTCACCGGTGATCAAAAAGGTATGGAAGAATTTCCCTGCGAAAGGATCATTTTCACTGGTGGGATCGCCATGATAGGTGAGCACTTTCTCCGGATCAAAGACGAGGATCCCCGTCTGTTGTCCCAGAACCAGGATGTTCCCCAGGCTGTCCTCGCGGATCGCCTGGATGGAAGAACGCAGGCCCTCGCCCGGATTGAGCAGGGTAAAGGCGCCGTTTTCCAGCACGGAGATCAGTCCGTTCTCATGCCCGAACCACAGCCGCCCCCTGGAATCCAGGTGACTGGCCAGTGCAATGCTGGCCGGCACCGAGTCACCTGCAAAACTTTGTTCAAATACCTTCCCGTCAAACCTGCACAGGCCCTCGGTGGTTCCTACCCAGAGAAATCCCTGCCGGTCCTGGTTGATGGTATAGGCAAAATTATCACATAACCCGTCGGGTACCCCGTAATTGAAGAACTGATAGGACTGGGCATGGGTGATCAGGGAGGTGAACAGGAGGAGGATAGATCCTGCTTGTCTCATGATGTGCACCATGCTTACTTTCAATTTCCTTTTTTCAGTCATGACCCCGTTTTACATCCGGACAATCAGGCCCCGTTGAAGAACACACACTTCTCCTGGCCGGTTCAGTCAATGGGAACGAATTCCACCT
This sequence comes from uncultured Bacteroides sp., assembly GCA_964575865.1. GTDB lineage: Bacteria > Bacteroidota > Bacteroidia > Bacteroidales. The sequence continues at coordinate 79,583 of CAZNSZ010000006.1, forward strand.
CTCCCCGGTACTTGGGAACCCCGCCGATGGGGATGGTATAGAAACGAAGGGCATCCCCGCGCTGGTTTCGTACATTGACCACCACATTGTTGTTCCGGACCAGCGGATCTGCCTTGACAAACCGGAAATCAAACGAAGTGCCGATCTCTTCATCCTGAACCCTCAGTTCGTCCTGCGCCCAGTCATCCTCCGCCGAGGTAAGGACTTCCCGTCCCTGCCTGGCCACGGAAATAACCACAATGCTCCCGTCACTGTCCCAGTCAAAATTGGAGATCCGCACCGAGGTGGTCCCCTCCTCCACATAGGGATAGATATGGGAAACCTCCTCGTTGTCATTGTGCATTCTGAACGAATACTCGTAGGCAAATGCATTGGCCCCTTCGATGGGCCGGTTGATGTCGTCATTGGTGCTCAGGTAGTACCGGTACATATTGCCGTCATCTCCGGCCACCCCTTCACAGATGATCTTGAATACATACCCCCCGAATTGCTCCACATATTCTCCCTGTGCCGGATTGAACGGCCCGAAGGTGTACCAGCTGTTATCGTACCTGGGATTCTCCGAAAATGCCCTGGAAGCAAGCAGTGTTCCGCTCTTATAGTTCCCGATCGGGGAAGTTTCCTGGGCATCCTCTTCGCTCCAGGTCCCTTCACCGCCAAACACTTCGTAGGTGCACCGGGTGTTGAATTCGCCGGCGATCTCATCGATCTCTCCCCCCGTGTCCGGATCAAACACCCTGATGAAGAAGGGCTGGTCATAATCCTCGGGGATGAGGAAAAAGAAAGCCTGTGAGAAATCATCATCACCCCAGCTGGTTTCCGCCTCTTTTCCGAAGGTCATCAGGTACGGGATATTCTCCTCCACGTTGGGAACCGGCTGGGTGAACCCTAAGTTGCTGATTAGTAAAAATATGATGATAACTATCCCTCTGTACATCGCTCTCAGAATTGGGTTGATGTTAAAAGTATGCAAAATCCGTGCAAATTTAAAAACGAGTTATTAAACATGGGTGGATTGTAGGTTGAAACGGCTCTCCGGCCGGTTTATTGTAAGGGCCGGAGAAGGCCTTCTTGCTCCGGGAGCACCACGATCTCCTTGAAGTTGGAACGCACCTCCGGTTCATCCCTCCTGTTCTCCCTTCTTTCCTCCACGCCCAGGATCACCCTGTAAGTGCCCGGATAGTCAAATGTATGGGTGATCCGCACTCCTTCCCCGTAACTGCCGTCACCGAATTCCCAGAGGTATCTGCCGATGTTGAATCCCGGCAGGTAGGTGCTGGTGCCGTCGAACACCACCGGCTGTCTGACCCTCACCGTATCGGGAGCGGAGATCACCGCCTGCTCATTCAACCTGATGCGAAGGGTGTTGACCGTTTGTCCCTCCACCAGTGTATCCAGTTCCAGGTCATACACCTGCAGTTTGCACACATAGGTTCCGGTATCGGGAAACTGGTAGATGACCTCATGACCGGGAAGCTCCAGGGTATCGTTGATGAGCCAGGAATACCTGAAAAGGTTGTGGTCCACCGTATCGAGCTTTCGGTCACGCAACCGGTATTTGTAATAGGTCTTTTTGATGGGTTCCGGGGATTCAAAGGCAGGAATATCAGTCCCGAAGGTGAATATCTCCTTGGATCCGCTGCGCCTGTTGCTGGTCAGGAAGCCGCTTTTGAAATCCTCTGAGAACCAGACGTGGTAATCGTCCGAAAGGGTATTGAATGGCGCCGGGAGTTTTCTCACCGGGGCCCATCTGCCCTCCACGGATGTGGTTTCGAAAATGTCGTATCCGGCCAGGTCCTGGTCATGCCCGTTGGAGGAAAAATAGAGTTTTCCCGAGGGGTGTGCCACCGGGTACAGTTCCTCCCCTTCCGTATTGACCGTGGGTCCCAGGTTCTCCGGTTCGCTCCAGGAATTCCCCTGAAGTGTGGAACGGTAGATGTCGAATCCTCCGATGGCATCCTCAAAATTGGCTGCAAAATAGAGGGTTTTTCCGTCCGGGGAGAGGGAGGGCGAGAAGAGCCAGGCATAGGGATCGTTGTGCTCGTAGGGACGGATATTGACCCAGTCCTCTCCCTGTTTTTCAGCGAAGTAAAGTCCCAGCGGATCGAAATCCCTGTTCTCCCTTACGGGCCGCTGCTGACAGAAGACCATGGTCTGGTAATCAGCAGTGAATGAGGCGGGGCCCTCATGCCGGGGGGTGACCAGTGCCTCAATAAAGGGACGCTTGAGCCCTCCCTTTTCCCTGAAATAGAACATGGTGAAAAGCCGCCTTCCTTCCGGGTCGATGGGGCTGCTGGCCCCCACGCTGGTGGACTCTGTGATGTAGACCACCCCGTCCTCCACCGGCACGGCAGCCGCCTCATCCAGCGAGGTGGAGATCCTGGTGTGCTTCCGCACCGAGTAGTATTCCTGTCCGGCTGCGGAAGCCAGCGTCAGCATCAGGAATAATATGGTGGCAGATCGCCTCATCCTTCTTTAAAAATAGAACGGATCATCCGGTATGGTTTTAATGGTCGGCCTCCACTCCCACCGCAGCACGATCTCGTGACTCCCGCCCAGGACCTTGTGGACCGGGCCCACATTGATGGTGTAGGCATAGCCCACCAGCCACTGGGGATTGACCTGGAAATTGAGCAGCGCGATGGCAAAGTTGGGATGGCTGTAGGCACCGCCCACAAAGAACCTCGAATCCATGAACCCCGCATTTACGCTGGCCTTGAACACCGTCGAAGCCTTGTTGTAGTCGATCATCAGCGAGGGTTTCAGCCGGAACGCAGTACTGAAATCAAACAGGTAGGCCCCTGCCAGGATCACCCGGTATTCGTCCAGGCTGACCGTCCCGATGGGCTGGTCCTCCCCGGGAAACGAGAGCAGCTCGGGGACCGAGAGCCCGACGAAATACTCCTCGGTATAATAGAGCACCCCTGTCCCGAAATTGGGGAACCAGCGCTGGGAAGGATCCGACGGGAAAGCCGGATCGCCCGGGTCACGCACATCGACCTCAGACAGATCACGGGTATATCCGTACATCCCCGCTGTGAGCCCGAAGGAGAGCCGCCCGCTGCCCAGGTAAATGCGGTAGGCATAGGTGGACATGATCGAGAACAGGTTCTGGCTGGCTGGAGCATGGTTGTAGGCCACAATTCCTCCGATGGCCACTTTGGAGTTCCCCAGCGGGGTGTGCACATTGAGCTGCATATCCTGCGGCCCGATGGATCCATACAGCGCCGAACGATAAAGGGTGCTGGCACTGATGGCATCCCGGAAACCGGTGAATGCGGGATTGATGGTGGTCCAGGTGAGGTGGTAGTTGCTCACCGACGGAATGAGGGTATTCTGCGACCAGAGCGGCACGATCGCCAGCAAAACCAGGTATGTCAGCAGTGTGCGTTTCATGCTAATCCCTTACTACCACCACATAATCTGTATATTCATCACCCGGAGCTAATTTGGTAATCTCCCCGGTAACAGGATCCCGCTGGTGCCTGACAATGTTGATCACAAAATAGTAGGTTCCCGACGGGACCAGGTTCCCGTTGCTGGAGCGGCCGTCCCACACCACCATTTCGTCCTCTTTAAGCCCGTCGGCGATCATTGACTCATTCACCTCCAGCTCACCCACCGTTTCGTTGGTGATGGTGCGCACAAGATTCCCCAGGGCATTGAAAAAGGAGATCTGAAACTCATCCGCGTAGGGCAGCCCCTGCATGATGAAATATTCGTTCTGCAGGTCACCATTGGGTGAGAATCCCTCGTACCGTTTCACTTCATTGCGATAAATCACCATCACGCTGTCTTCTGCGCCACAGGCACCATTCTCCACGGTCCAGCGGAAATAGTTATCCTCCTCATAAGAAAGCCCCCGCACAACGGTTTTGGGATCATTCGGATCCAGAATCGTTGCCCCACCCGAGATCACCTCCCAGGTACCGGTCCCGGCCGATGCCGAGTCGGCCTTCATGGTGTATTCGTCCGTCAGGAAGACCATCCAGGGTGTCGGGCCCGGGACGGGCGGATCAGGCTGTTCGTCAAACCGCGCATTGACCACAGCTGTGTCGAAGCAGTCCCCCGCTTCACTTCTGAAGATCAGCCGGTAGCTTCCGTAGGCCTCATGGTCGTTGGGGATGGAGGCCAGGAAGGTGTTCTCGTCGGCACCGGGCGTAAACAGCACCCCTCCGGCAGGATCACTGCTCCATGACCCGGTACCGTTATCCGCATTGACGGTCAGGGTCATGGTGGTATTGCAGATGGGATTCTCCAGGGCGGTGGCTGTGGGATCCGGTTTCCTGAAGACATACACGGGGACCACTCCGCCGAGGCTGTCTGCCGGGGAGACGCATTCGTACCTGCCCTCCACCGATCTGAAGATGATCGATTCGATCTCATAATTCAGTTCGATGCTGTCAGAGCTGATATCCAGGGTGACCGGGAGCTGGCCGTCGCCACTGACAGGGACCGGCCCTATCCCGGAGGAGAGCTGGTTGCGCAGGGTGACTTCCCAGGGGGTTACATAGGTCGTCAGCAGATCCATGTTCAGATCGATGGCGAAGGAGGTATCCTGCTCGCACGCCCTGAAGGGATCGTCGGTAAGCCTTCCGCCCGGAAGCTGCATGACGGTGACCTGCATGGCATTGGAGGTATCACTGCACTCTCCGATCCCTACCCTTCGCAGGTAATGGTATTGCCCCAGCTGGTTGTAGGGACCGTAAGTCAGGTCCTCCTGGTCCGATCCCGGGATGTCCGCACCGGCATCGAGGTCACGCCATGTATAGACCGGGGTCAGTCCGGGTTCACCCGCAGGAGTATTGCCCGGCAACACTTTTGTATCTGCAAAACAGACCGAATCGAAAGGCTCGATGGCGTTCCCGGTGATCCGGGTATGTACGGTGATCTGCAGGGTGGCCGTGTCGCTGCACTGCTCATCCGGCCCGCTGAAGACGATCCTTCGGAAAAAGTAGTCCTCCTCGTTCTCAAGAGGTGGCCTGGCCGTGTAGTCCAGCTGATCCTCCCCGGGGATCACGGTCCAGTTCTCAGGCCCGGAACCCGCAGCTGCGGTACCGGTTTCCCACTGATACCTCCTGGTGGTATCAAATCCGCCCTGGGTGGCCCCTCCGCCCGGCTCAGGCCCGGCAGCCGGATCCTGGGTGATGAACTCCACCGAATCCAGCTGGCACTTGACCGCATCTGCGGTGGTGACCTGGTTCCCGGTAATGGAGGGAAGTACATTGATCACGACCGAATCGCTGTAATCGATGCAAACGTTGCGCCCGGCTCCACCGGAACCCACCACACGCCTGAACCAGGTGGTATCGCCCGTCATGGCCCCCGGTTCAAATCCGGTCTGGATGCCGCTGCTTCCCGCCACGGTGGACCAGTCCGTTGCAAGGGTGCGTGATTCCCACCGGTAGCTGTAGACCCCCTCCACTCCGCCTCCCGGCAGGGCGCCGGAGAGTGCGTCAGGAGCTGAATTGGTGCAGACTGTCTGGTCATCTGCGATACTGTTGCCTGTGATCAGCGGGATGTTGAGG
>CAZNSZ010000007.1:0-16548 GCA_964575865.1 uncultured Bacteroides sp.
TTACCCGGTGGTCTGACCTTCTGAACTATTTCTGCTCCAGCCGGTATGCGACCACCCTGTTGTCGAAAAAGGTGGGGACGTAAACCACCTGTTGTGTCCGGTTAAAACCAATGTCAGCCGAGTTGATCTCCTGGTCGGAGGTTTTCAGCAGGGTCTTCTTGCTCCAGTCGGGGTGGATCAGGAAGACCTCACCTGCCCAGCTGGAGGTGATGTAATAACCCTCCATTCCGGTGAATTCGATGCCGTCGCCGGCCCCGATCCCGGTGGTGACCGTCTCATATTCCCCGGTGGCCTTGTCGATCACCTTCAGGTCCTGGCTCCCCGATGAGGTGAGCAGCACCCTCGACGGTTCCACACTGAGCCCGTTGGGACGGTCCAGTCCTTCAGTGATCCATTGGTTCACGGTTCCGCCGGCATATTTCCAGAGAATCCCGGTGTCCGAATCGGAAAAATAGACTGTGCCGTCGCTGTCCACGCTGATATCGTTCAGGAAGGAGGCCCCGGAGACGGGAATACGCTCACTGATGCTCCCATTTTCGATATCAATGACCACCAGCTCATCGATATCGGTCACATACAGGAAGTTTCCGAAAATTCCCATTCCCTTGGGTGCATTCAGCCCGGTGACCCACTCCAGGGTTTCCACCGATCCGTCCGGGCTGAGCCGGGCAATAAAACCCGTTCCGTTCTTTTCGGCGGGCATCCCGTTAATACACGATACAAAGAGTGCATCCCGCTGATTGTCATACAATACCGATTCACAGGTGGTCAGGATGGTATCTGTGCTCCATACCTGTGTGAGCACGTGCTCCTTCACTTCCGCTGCGACGGAGGCGCTTTCAGAGCTGTTGTCGCTTCTCTGTCCCGTGTTGCATGCTGCAAGGACCAGTGCGGAGATGGTGAATGCGATCAGTTTTTTCATGGCTTGTTGGTTTGAGGTTACATAGATAACTCCTCAGCCGCCGATTGGTTCACCAGATCGCTGAGTAAACCGGAAATCCTGCAGGAAAAGTACCCGGGGGTCGGATTTCTGGAGATTGATGATTAAATTGGCCAGGGACTTTTGTGCCGGAACACCAAAAACCTATACCGATGGAATACAGAGCAGAAACAGCCGCACGCCTCCGCAGGTACCTGTCAATCGCCTTCATCATCCCGGTCAGTATGGCCATTCATGCCCATGTGACCGTGCCCGCCATCTTCTCTGACCACATGGTCCTGCAGCAGGAGGCAAGGGTGACCTTCTGGGGATGGGCAAAGCCCGGGGAGACCGTCTATATCACCGCCAGCTGGGATCCGGACCGCACCTACAGCCACCGGGTGGAGAACCATTCCGCATGGAGCATCGATGTGGAAACACCCGGGGCGGGCGGGCCTTACAAGGTGGAGATCAAAGGCTACAATACCATCGAGATCAGCGATGTGCTGATCGGAGAGGTATGGCTGGGGAGCGGACAGTCCAATATGGAGTGGAGCGCTTCCATGGGGATCAACAACCAGCAGGAGGAGATCACCTCTGCCGATTATCCCGGGATTCGGTTCTTTCAGGTACATACCTCCACAGCATCCCATCCGCAGCAGCTGGTGGACGGGCACTGGGTGGTATGCAGCCCGGAAAGCATGCCAGGATTCAGTGCGGTGCTCTATTTCTTCGGAAGGGAACTGCACAGCGAGATGAAGGTTCCCGTAGGACTGATCAGCGCAGCCTGGGGAGGGACCCCCGTTGAGATCTGGATGCCGGAGGAGGCGACCCGCGGCGACCGGTTGCTGGAGATGAATGCAAGCCTCCTGGAGCCGATACCCTGGGGACCTGTGGAGCCCGGTGTGGCCTATAATTCGATGATCCACCCCCTGATCCCCTACCGCATCAGTGGTGCGCTCTGGTACCAGGGGGAGGCCAACGTGGGGTTCCCCCACCGGTATGCCAGGGCCCTGGGAACGCTGATCGGCTCGTGGCGTGCGGCCTGGGGATATGAGTTCCCGTTCTATTATGCCCAGATCGCCCCGTGGTCCGGGTACGGAAGCGACAATGTCCGCAGTGCAATCCTGAGGGATCAGCAGCGGCTGGTCATGGAAAGAGTGCCCGGGACAGGAATGGTGGTGACAAGCGATATCGGGGACCTGAAAGATATTCATCCAAGGAACAAGCAGGATGTGGGAAAGCGGCTGGCAGCCTGGGCACTCCACAGGGACTATGGATTCTCCGGGAAGGCTTATTCGGGGCCGCTGCCCGCTTCCGTTGAGTTCGGACCGGACGGGATCACCCTCCGGTTTGACCATGCAGAGAGCGGACTGGTGGCCGGTGAGGAGGGGCTCAGGGAGTTCGAGATCCTGGGTCCGGAAGGTGTGTGGATGGAAGCCAATGCCCGGGTCGAAGGGAACACGGTGAAGGTGGAGGCACCCGTGGTTGATCCGGCAGGGATCAGGTACGGATTCCTGAACGATTCCCAACCCTCCCTGTTCAACGGGGACGGTCTGCCGGCATCCTGTTTTGAGTGGCTTTCAACGGGTGACTGATCCGGCCTGCCAAAGCGCACCTCCGGGGATTGCTCAGGGAACAATGGCATGGTACCGGATCCCTTTCCTGGGTCCGGCCATCCAGGGTGCTACGGTATCCTTCCACTCCAGGTAGTGGGGGGTGTGTTTGTGGGCCGCAGCCGACGCTTCATCCTCATATGCCTCATAGAGGGCAAAGCGGGTGGGGTCCTCTTCCAGCTGAAGCACATCGAACCGAAGGTTTCCCGGCTCTTTTACCGATTGCAGGTGGTTGGCCGTGGTGGCGCGGATGAATTCCTGGATATGCTCAGGCTTCACGGTGACATGGACGATGGTTGCGATCATATGGTGCAGGTATTTGGCTTAAAGCATCTGGTTTTCCGTTACACAACAAAAACGCCTGAATGGTCCGGCAATCACTCACCCCGGTAAGGGATTCCCGATTCCAGCCATTCCGGTGCCGCAGCCCCCTTCAGGTAGTGGTCCAGGTAGGCTTTGAATTTGAGGGTGTAATCCAGTTTATTGGGGTATTTCTTCAGGTGGTGGGGCTCCCCGCGGTACTGGAGAAACACACACTGCTTTCCCAGCCTGCGCATGGCCAGGTAAAGCTCAATGCCCTGGTACCAGGGTACGGCCCCGTCCTGGTCCCCGAACTGGATGAGCAACGGGGTCTCGATCCGGTCGGCGAAAAACACCGGGGAATTCTCGATGTACTTGTCCCGCGCCTCCCATAGACTGGCTCCGATGCGGCTCTGGGACTGCTCGTACTGGAACTGTCTCGCCAGTCCGCTTTCCCAGCGGATGCCGCTGTATGCGGAGGTCATGTTGGAGACCGGGGCCCCGGCGATGGCGCAGGCGAAAAGGTTGGTCTGGGTAATGACGAAGGCGGTCTGGTATCCGCTCCAGGAATGGCCGTGCAATGCAATGGCCTCCGGATCGGCGATCCCCATATCGATGATCTTCTGGACCCCGGGGACCAGGCATTTGGTGGCCGAGTAACCCGGAGTTCCCACGTCGAAACGGATATCGGGCAGGAATACAGCATACCCGTTGCTGGCATAGAAGGGGAAACAGGGGCGGTGGTTCACCACCACCTCGTTGAACTCATGGAGGCGGTCGCTGAAGATCCGGTAATAATATACCAGCACCGGATAACGTTTTCCGGGTTCGTAATTCCCCGGTTTGATAAGGACCCCCTGCAACGGCGTTCCGTCCGCCGAGGCCCATTCCACCAGCTCTGCTGTTCCCCAGGCAAATTCACTGGTCTGAGGATTGATATCGGTCAGGCGCAGCGGATCCCTGAGACGGGGCCCGGCCACCCACAGGTCCGGGAACTCCGTATAGGATTCCCTGGTGAACAGCAGCCTTCCGGCATCCCCTGCTTTGGCCAGCAGGGTAAATGTAAAGGGTTCCTCCTCCAGTGAGGGGATTGCTTCTTTCCCCACGGATATGGAGGTGAGGACAGTGTGCTTTTTCAGCTCATGCGAAGCAGAGAGCCATACCTGTTCCCCCTCTTCATAATAAGGCAGTTCACGATCCAGACGTACGATCCGGAAACTGTATTTTTCCCGGCGGCCCTCTCCTCCGGTCAGGCAGACCGGATCCTTTCCCGAGGTGGAGAACTGCCAGATGTCGTATTTGTCATAGATCAGCACCGATCCGGAACCTTCCACCCATCCCCCCGTGCGGTAGCCGGGAGGGTCTGCCGGAAAATCCCAGTCCTCGTCTGCGAAGGGCACCTCCAGTTCCGAAGTCAGGTTCCGGGTACCCAGGGTGGCGCACGCTGTCATGAACCAGTCCCCCTCAGAAAACCAGACCAGGAATTTTCCGTCAGGCGAGAGGGAGACCGTATGCTCATGGCGTTCCACGGCGAGGTGCCGTTCCCCGGTGGCCAGGTCCACCAGGTAATAATCATTCAGGGAGCCTTCCCAGGACATCTCCCTGGCGTATGGCAGGTTGGTCGAGGCCAGCAGGAAGGTGGAAGAAGATCCGGAGATCCGCACTTCCGGGACCTCCGGTGTGGCCAGCTGAACAAGGCGGTCGTCCTCAGGGGTGTATACGGCCAGGTAGGTCCGATCCTTCTCCCGTTTCCACCGGACTTTCTGATTGGGGATAATGTAGGGATCGTTCCAGTGCCAGATATCCACATCGCGATCTTCCAGGATCGCTTCGGTATCAAAGAGTTGAAATACCGAATCCCGCTCTTCCCTATCAGAGACAATCTCTTCAGACGGTTTGGTGCCCAGGAAAAGCCTCCTGCCGTCCAGGGACCATTCCAGGTGGTTGTCCGGGTAGAGCTCCCATCCCTCCTCCGGTGCAGTGGGCCCGGAAGGTGCTGCGGCGCCGGAGGGTTCGCCGGCCCGCCCATTTTTCTTATGGGCAACCAGCCTCCTGGCAGTTGCGTTTCCAGGCTCCCAAAGGTGGAGGGATGCCGTTTCCCGTTTTCCCTTCCCGTTGACCGTTCCGGCCAGGAAGGCCAGGCTCCCTGTCCGGTTGTTCCAGGTCAGGTTGTCGGCCCAGCTCCCGCTGTCGCTCCAGATGGTGAACGGTTCGCCACCGGGAACGTCCAGGTCGAGGATCCGAATCCCGTTCTCCCGCCCGGAGCTGTCCGAAACGGCCATGGCCAGGTACCGGGAGATGCTGTCAGCCGCGAAACGGGTAATCCAGGGGAATGTCTGTTCAGTTGCTTCCTTCAGGGAACGCAGCCGGAGGGTGCTGCCGGCTGTTTTTGCGATGCGTTCCTCCATTGCCGTATCCTTCACCTCATGGATCAACAGCCATCGGCTGTCATTGGTGAACCGGAATCCTGTGATCCCCTGAAGGGAATCCAGGATGCCCGTTCCCGTTTCCAGAAGGATCATCCCTTCCGGTTGCTCCTTTTCCTTCCCGGGAGCATCCGGGTCCAGCGCGGACTCTGCAGGGAGCGGACGGACCGCCGCAACCCATTTCCCGTCCCGTGAGATCCGGGGATCCCTGGCCAGCGGGATCAGGAATTGCTGTTTCCCGTCAGCGGAATGCACCTGTACTTCCGGATCGCCCCGGTCGGGTACGGCGGTCAGGGTGACCCATTTCCCGTCCCTTGAAATCTCCGGTGAACGGATCTGACGGAATTTCATCATGTCTGTGACCTCCAGGGATCTCTTCTCCTGGGGGAACAGGGAGGTGAAAGAAGCCAGGATGAGTAGGGCGAGCATGGAAAAAGTTCCGGGTCTTCGCATGGGAAAGGGGGGTTTTGGGAACGACAAGTTATAAAGATTCTGGGAAAAGTGTTAATTTGCACTTTTTTCACCAGGAGATCAGACCATAAATGTCTGGATCATTAATAGTTATTGGAAGAAGGGACCGGATCGACCTGCCCGGGCTGGGATTCCGGAACCTGAAGGCGAAGGTGGACACGGGTGCCTACGGAAGTGCCATCCACTGCAGCCAGGTCAGGCTGGTCCGGAAGGATGGAAAAGAGATGCTCTCCTTCATACTGCTCGATGAGGACCATCCCCTTTACAAGGAAGAGGTGCACTATGCCGAACATTTCCGGGAGAAGAAGGTTAAAAGCTCCAGCGGAGAGGCGGAAGAGCGGTACATCATCACCACCGATGTGGTCATTTTCGGCCAGCGCATCAGCACCGATTTTTCACTGACCGACCGGAGCGATATGAAATATCCGGTCCTGCTGGGCAGGAAATTTCTTCGTAAAAGGTTTGTGGTTGACGTTGGGAAGAGGGATATCTCCTACAAAAGGAAAAGGAAGGACATTCAATGAAAATTGCGGTATTATCGAGGAACGAAAAATTGTATTCAACCAGAAGGCTGATTGAAGCGATCGAGCAGCGGGGCCATAAAGGCATGGTGATCGATCACCTCAAGTGCGATATCATCATGGATGACGAGGGCCCGGCCATCGTTTACAGGGGAAAGTTGCTCAAGGACATCGATGCGGTGATCCCCCGCATCGGGGCATCGGTCACCTTTTACGGAACAGCGGTGGTGCGGCAGTTCGAGATGATGCATGTGTTCAGCGCCCTCGATTCGCTGGCCATCACCCGTTCCAGGGATAAGCTGAGGAGCCTCCAGATCCTCTCCCGCTCAGGGGTAGGGATGCCCAAAACCGCCTTCACCAATTTTTCCAAACAGGACAACCAGGTGCTCAAACACATCGGCGACGCCCCTGTGGTGATCAAGCTCCTGGAGGGAACACAGGGGCTCGGGGTGGTGCTGGCCGAGACCAACAAGGCGGCCAAATCGGTGGTGGAGGCTTTCGACAGCCTGAAGACCCGGGTGATCCTGCAGGAGTATATCAGGGAGGCAGGAGGCTCCGATATCCGGGTATTTATCGTGAATGGCCGCATTGTGGGGGCCATGAAGCGGCAGGGAAAAGAGGGCGAATTCCGGTCCAATCTTCACCGGGGCGGGAAAGCCACGGTGATCAGGTTATCCAGGGCTGAAAAAGCGACGGCACTCAGGGCCGTCAAATCCATGGGGCTGGCCATTGCAGGGGTGGACATGCTCCAGTCAAGCAGGGGCCCCCTGGTCCTTGAGGTGAATTCCTCTCCCGGGCTGGAAGGGATCGAAAAATCAACCGGTGTGGACGTCGCCGGGAAAATCATTGAGTATGTGGAGGAGGCCGTCTCCAGGAAGCGCAGGCCAAAAGACAGGGTGAAAGCATGACCAGATCCGGACAGCCATGATCATTAACCACACGGAGGTGCCGGTGGGCCGGCCCGTACATATCGAGGTCAACATTGCCAGGCTTCCCTCCAGGACGCCCATCGATATCATGGTGACGGCCGCACGGGCCCCGGAGCCGGGCCCCACGCTGCTGCTGCTGGGCGGATTGCATGGGGACGAGATCAACGGGGTGGAGATCGTCCGCAGGATCATTGAATCGGACAGGCACGTCCCCGAAAGGGGAACCGTGATCTGTATCCCCATCCTCAATATCTACGGATTCATCCATTTCTCCAGGAATGTTCCGGACGGGAAGGATGTGAACCGCTCCTTTCCGGGAAATAAGAAGGGATCGCTGGCTGCGCGGATCGCCGCCTATATCATGACCGATATCATCCCACAGATCGATTATGGCATCGATTTCCATACCGGGGGAGCCGACCGGAGCAACTATCCCCAGGTGCGCTGCCTGCTGGACGATCCCGTCAATATGGAGCTGGCACGTGCATTTCATGCACCGTTCACCCTTCATGCCAAGTACCGTCCAAAATCATTGCGGCAATCGGCCGCCAAACTGGGTAAGCGCATCATTGTCTATGAGGGAGGCGAATCTTCCAGATTCAGCGAACATGCCATCGACCACGGGATCCAGGGGACCCTCCGGCTTATGAAGCACCTGGGTATGACCTCGGCCGACCTGCCCGCGCCCGGGCATGACAACCATGAATTCATGCATTCCTCATGGATCAGGGCCCGGTCATCCGGAATCTTTCAGAGCCTGGCCTCGTCGGGGAAATGGGTGAAGAAGAACCAGCTGGTGGGTTACATCACCGATCCTTTCGGGGAGTACAGGATCCAGTTGCGTTCCCCCGCCTCCGGCTATATCATCAGTATGAACAACAACCCGATCCTGCACCAGGGTGATGCGGTGATGCACATCGGGGTATCCTCCAGGCCATGAATGAACCTGCACGTGAGCGAACCATCAGGGACCTGGTGAACACCCCGTTCAAGAAGGTCATGTTCGGGGTGCAGATCCTCAGTTACATCCTTATCGTCGGATCCCCGGTGATCGGGGGAGCAGTAGGCGGAATGCTGGGAATGAAAGCCTCCCGGATCGGGGGATTGATCCTGGCCATTTTTATTGCCGGGGAGGTGCTCTTTTACGGATCGCTGATCTTTCTGGGAAAGGAGCTGGTGCTGCTGATCCGGGACAAGGTGAAAAAGTGGTTCAGGAGGAAAAGGCCGGATCCCCGGACCCCCGGTTCCGTACCGGAGGATGAACAAAATAAGGCATAGCCTGTTACAAAATGTACTTACCCTAATGCTGAACCACAGATCATGGACACAACGCAGACCTCAAGAAAATTGATCCGCTCCTGGTGGGTGTATCTCTTAAACGGAATTCTCTTTATTGTCCTGGGCACCTGGATGCTGACCATGCCCGGCGAGAGCTTCAAAACCTTCAGCATCATCATCGGTCTGATCGTGGGGCTGAGCGGTCTGGCCGAGGTGGTCTTTTCCCTCTATTACAGAAAAAAACACGAGGAATGGCTCTGGAACACCACCGGCGGGGTTCTGGACCTGATCATCGGAAGTCTGATCCTCTTTGATCCCAGGGTTTTCCTGATCATTGTCACCGTGGTCATCAGCCTCAGCCTGCTTGTGGCTGCCATTATCCTGATCAGGAGCTCCATACTGGATAACCGCAACCAGAACCGCAACTGGACCTGGAAACTGGCCTTCGGGATCCTGATCCTGCTGCTGGCTATCGTGATCATCCTTCAGCCTGAGGTGCTGGCCATCACCATGATGTTCTGGATGGGGATCTCTTTTGTCAGCCTGGGGATCCTGAGGATATTCATGGCATTCCAGTTCCACAGCCTCCTGAGGAGATAGCGGGGCCCACCCTGACACATATATAAAAAAGACTTATTTTTGAGGGAGAAGCCGCCCGTTGGCAGCATTCCATCAATCGGCCATTTCCTTTGAGATTGTCTTCAGACACATACCATGGCTTCAGGATCCGGACCATTCCGGCACTGCTGCTCTGGATGGTTGCGTTCGGATGGTTTTACGGGCCCGCCAGGTACGTGATGCTTGCCAACCAGGATGTCTCACTTTTCCTGACCACCCCTGAATATTTCCACTCATTTGTACAGCGTCCCGGAGGGCTCCTGGAGTATGCGGGGGATTTCCTGTCCCAGTTCCTGCGGTTCAGGGCGGCCGGAGCAGGGATGCTTTCCACATTGGTGTTCCTGGTATTCTGGCTGACGCATCACCTGGCGGGGGGGCAGCCGGGCCGGTCAGCGGCCATTCTGGCGGGGGTGATTGCCGGGATCCTGGCGGTAGCCATGCACAATTACTACCCGCATCAGGTGGTTCACACACTGGGCCTGATCCTCGCCATGGGTGCCGCGCTGATGCTTTCGGGCCGGTTTTCAGGTAAATGGTGGCGGTTGCTGATTGTTGTCCCTCTGCTCTACCTGGTTGGCGGTGGTTTTGTATGGATCTTTTCACTGATCTGGCTTTCCCGGGCATTATCTATCCGGGCTTCCCCTTCCTCAGGGGAGCGCATCTCACTCCGGAGCATTCTCGGTGTCACCCTGTATCCCGCGGTGCTGGTACTGACATCCCGGTTCCTTTTCCTCTATCCATACCGGGACCTCACCCTTTCACCGCTGCCCGCAGGGGAAGCCTATGGGAACTCCCTGTGGCCCCTTCTGCTCACCGGGTGGGTATGTCTGTCGCCTTTTCTGGTGAGGCAGATGAACCGCATCAGGGAGCGGATTGCTCTGGTTTACGGCATCTGGTCCTCCGCAGTGGCGGCCACCCTGGCGGCCATGATCCTGTTCAGTTTCAGCCGGAGGAACGCAGAATTTTTCACCATTGAAGCACTGGCCGTGCAGGAGGATTGGGACGCATTGCTTCGCTACACGGAAGAGCATCCTTCCACCAACCTGTTCGGTACCTACTATACCAACCTGGCACTGCTGCATGAGGGTAGATTGTGCAGTGACCTGTTCCATTACCCCCAGCCGTTCGGTCGAAGCGGAATCTGTTTTCAGTGGGATGCCAAAGGAGAGATCCTCCGCAGGGGGAGCGATTTTTTCTGGGCCATCGGTTTCATTAACGAGGCACACCACTGGGCCTACGAGTCCATGGTGGTGGACGGCATCACCAGGAGGAACCTGAACCGGCTCATCCAGACAGAGCTGGTCCGGGGAAATACCAGGCTGGCGGAAAAATACACAGGGCTGATGGAGCGGACACTGTTTGACCGGGATCGGGCGGAGGGCTACCGGAAACTGCTGTCGGACAGGGAGGCGCTCGACAGGGATCCCATACTGGGCCCCCGGGCATCGATCCATCTGGAGCATGACTTTTTCGCCGATGGCAGGGACCTTGAAAGCAATCTGAAAAGCATCCTGTCAAACGATCCCTCTGTACGTCCGGCCTTTGAAGGATTGATGGCGCTCTACCTGCTTGAAAGAAGGGTCGATGAGATCGTTGCGATCCTGCCTGAATATTTGGAACAGACGGGTGCACGGCTGCCTCCCCTGCTTGACGAAACACTGCTGGTATACAAGATTACCAACCAGCAGGATAACAGGACCGGTGTGGGGGTGTCGGCTCCAACCATCAGGAGGTTTGACGAATACAGCCGGATCCTCAGGCAGGCGGGGAACCACGAGGAAGCGGCGAGAAGGCTCTATCCCGGCTTCGGGCATACTTTCTGGTTTTATCTTAACTTCAGTGCGACATGAACACCGGGAAAAGAAGGAGCAATTGCGGAATGGCGGGGTGGATGCTGACAGGCCTGATGAGCCTCTCCATCTGGATCTGGACGGGCTGTTCGGGTAACGTTCCCGAAGTGGACCGTGCGCCGGCAGAGCTGGAAAGGATGCCGGAAATATTCCCCGACTATACCGGGGTGACCATTCCCCCCAACATCGCACCCCTTCGTTTCTCCGTAAAGGACCGGGAGGGCACGTACAGGTTTGCAGTGACGGATGGCCACGGAGAACGTGTTCATCTGAAAGAACGAAGGGGGGTATTCGGGATGCCCTCGGGAAAATGGTCCGCCATGCTGGAGCGGAACAGGGGCCTCACACTGCAGGTCACTGCCTACCAGAGAAAGAACGGGGAGTGGTACCCATTCGCCCCTTTTGCGCTTCATGTGGCATCCGAAGCCATTGATCCTTACCTGGTGTACCGGCTGATCCCCCCGGGATACGAAACATGGTCCTCCATGGGCCTGTACCAGCGGGACCTGACCTCCTACAGGGAGATCCCGCTGATCGAAAACAGGAACGTTGAGGACAATTGTGTGAACTGTCACGCTTTCAACCAGGGGAATCCCCGGGAAATGTTGTTCCACATCCGTGGTTCGATGGGCGGGACCATGATCAGGAAGGGCAACACCATCCGGAAAGTGGACCTGAAGCGGGAAGAGACCCTTTCGGCGGGTGTCTATCCCTCCTGGCATCCTGAGGGAGCATATGTGGCCTTCTCCACCAACCGGATCGAACAGTACTTCCATGCCAGAACGGACCGGTCCATCGAGGTGCTTGACCGCCAGTCCGACCTGATCCTCTTCCATACTGAAAGCGGAGAGGTCACAGAGGTCCCGGGAACGGAAGGAGATGGTTTCATGGAGACCTATCCCTGCTGGGCCCCGGACGGACGTTCGCTTTACTTCAGCAGGGCAGATGCCGACGACAAGACCCCATTCGATTCCATTCGTTATGACATTTACCGGTTGGGTTTTGATCCCTCTTCCGGAAGTTTTTCAGGAGAACCTGAACCGGTTTTCGAGGCTGCTGCTATGAACCTGAGTGCCTCCTTCCCCAGGGTATCGCCCGATGGAAGATACCTGCTCTGCACAGTACACGATCATGGGACCTTTCCCGTATGGCACCCGGAAGCGGACCTCTGTCTGATCGATCTGGAGAACGGTTCCTGGCAGATCCCGGGGAACATCAACTCAGGGGATACGGAAAGCTTCCATTCCTGGTCGGCCAACAGCCGGTGGGTGGTGGTGAGCAGCCGCAGGGATGACGGGCGCTACACCAGGCCATACCTTTGCTACATGGACAAAGGCGGGGAATTCCGGAAACCTTTTCTATTGCCCCGCCGTGATCCCGGGGAATACATGCATACCATCTATGCCTTTAACAGACCGGAGCTGATCACAGGGGCCGTGGATGTTCCTTCCCGCCGCTGGATACGCAGCTCCTGGAGCAACGCCTCCCAACTGTCAAACCCATCACCATGACCAGAACCATCATTACGGGTACAGGGATGCTCCTCTTCTGGACCTCCCTCTGCGCTCAACAGGTAACCATCCCCATTGAGACGAGCGATCATGTGATCCTGCTGCAGACCGACCGGGAGCAGAGGCTGCGCATGACCTATTTCGGGACACCACTGGAGGACCGTTCAGCATACGGGGAGGTCTCCCGCAGCTATCTCTATTTCGATTCCAATGCCGGGACCTACAACGGTGCCTATACACCGGCCGGGACCTGGAACATGGCCGAACCGGCCATCCAGGTGGTCCACGCTGACGGAAACCACAGCCTGGACCTGCATTATGTGACCCATTCCACCGGGACAACCGGAGACGGGAGCATCCTGACACGGGTGGTGATGACCGATCCGGTGTATCCCTTCCGGGTAACCCTCTGTTACCGGGTATGGGAAAAGGAAAATGTGATCGAACAATGGGCGGAGATCGCGCATGAGGAACCCGGACCGGTGGTACTGAAGAAATTTGCATCGGCCAACCTCTATTTCGCAGGGGAATCTTTCTACCTGACCACCTACCATGGCAGCTGGGCCAGGGAGATGCAGCCGGCGGAAACCAAACTGGAGCGGGGAATCCGGTCCGTGGATACCAAACTGGGGAGCAGGGCCATGCTGCTTCAGTCCCCCAGTTTTATTCTGTCGTTCGACCAGCCTGCTGCGGAGGACCAGGGATGTGTGCTGGTGGGACAACTGGCCTGGAGCGGGAACTTTAAGCTCGAGTTCGAGGTGGATTCCTATGAGAATGTAAGGCTGATCGCGGGGATCAACCCCTATGCATCGGAATATACGCTGCAAAGCCATGCGGTGATGAAGACACCCTCCCTGATCTATGCCATCTCAGGCAGGGGGACCGGGGAGGCCAGCCGGGGGCTCCACCGCTGGGCCCGCACGTACAGGGTGCTTGACGGACAGGGGGAGCGCCTTACCCTGCTGAACAACTGGGAGGCCACCTACTTCGATTTCGACGAGGAAAGCATCGCTGCCCTTTTCGGTGATGCCCGGGAACTGGGGGTCGATCTTTTTTTACTGGATGACGGCTGGTTCGGAAATAAATACCCCAGGAACAGTGACAGGGCCGGGCTGGGGGACTGGCAGGAGAATGTGGAGAAGCTCCCCCACGGCATTGGCTACCTGATAGAGAGGGCCGAAGAGGCAGGGGTGAAATTCGGGATCTGGATCGAGCCGGAGATGGTCAATCCACGCAGCGAGCTCTACGAACAACACCTTGACTGGGTGATCCGGCAACCGGAACGCCCGGAGATCTATTTCCGCAACCAGCTGGTGCTGGACCTTTCTAATCCGGAAGTGCAGGATTTTGTCTTTTCGGTGGTGGACCGGTTGTTTACCGAAAATCCGGATCTGGCTTTCATCAAATGGGACTGCAATGCCCCGATCTACAATGCCTATTCGGCCTTCCTTGAACGTGAAAAGATCCCCCAGACCCATCTTTATATCGAATATGTGAAGGGCCTTTACAAGGTCCTGGAGCGGGTACGTGCCAGGTACCCGGAGGTCCCCATGATGCTCTGCTCGGGTGGAGGGGGGCGTGCTGACTATGAACTCCTGAAATATTTTACGGAGTTCTGGCCCAGTGACAACACCGATCCCCTGGAAAGGGTATTCATGCAATGGGACTATTCCTATTTCTTCCCTGCCATCGTGACCGACTGCCATGTGACCAACTGGGGGGACCAGCCACTGAAGTACAAGGTGGATGTGGCCAGCATGGGGAAGCTTGGATTTGACATCGTTGCCGGGGAATTATCTCCTGAAGAGATGCAATTTGCCAGGGAGGCGGTGGCCAATTATCACAGCTTCAAGGAGGTGGTGTGGCATGGTGACCTCTACCGGCTGGCCAATCCGCACCATGGCCCCCTGGCTTCACTGATGTATGTCAGCGGGGACCGCTCCAGGGCTGTCCAGTTCAACTACCTGGTCAGTGACCGCTATATGCTGACCGCCTCCGAGGAGCCTGTCCGGATGAAGGGGCTCGATCCGGAAGGGCAATACCGGATCAGGGAACTGAACCTTCTTCCGGGCAGCCGTCCGGGGACCGGACAGGAGAAGACCTATTCGGGTGAGTTCCTGATGAAGGTGGGAATCAATCCCGGACTGAGCCGGCGAAGAACCAGTGTGGTCCTGGAGATAACCAGAACAATGCCCTGATGATGAATACCCGCTTCCTCTGGATCCTTATTGCTTTACCGGTTGCCTTCGCCTGCAAGCGGGAGGAGGTCCCCGATTTCAACAGCCTGGAGGAGGAAATCGGGTACCTCATGGATAAGTATGTCAGAATGGGTGCCGCGCTGGGGATCATTGACAGTTCGGGGCAGGTCACCACACGCTTCTATGGTTCCCTGTCAGCGACGGATCCCTCCCCCCCGGACGGAAATTCCCTTTTTGAGATCGGTTCAATCACCAAGACCTTTACGGCCACCCTCCTGGCTAACAAAGTGCTGGAGGGCAGGGTAGCCCTTAACGACGCTGCCCAGGAGGTCCTTCCGGACAGCGCGGTGACCCTTCCCACATGGAAGGGAAAGGCAATCCGGTTGAAGCACCTGGCCACCCATACCTCGGGGATCCCCCGTGCACCCAGGGATTCGGAACAGCCGCTTCCAGAGGGATACGATCCCTTCAATCCTTATGATGCCTATGACACAGAAACCGTTTATGACTACCTGAACAACTGGTGTACGCTGGAATTCGAACCGGGAACGGAATACCTGTATTCAAACACCGGAGGGGGCCTTCTCGGCCATCTTCTCGGACTGGAGGACGGGACCTCTTTTGCCACCATCCTCGCGCGTGACATACTGATCCCGCTGGGAATGGAACAAACCACCCTGGATCTTTCCCCGGGCCATCTTCCCATGCTTGCCCCGGGTCATGATGAACAACTGAACAGCGTAGATAATTACACGGCCCAGGACATCTTCGAAGGGGCGGGGTTCATCAAATCCAGTCTCAGCGAGATGCTCCTTTACCTGAAGGCCAACCTGGGAATTCCGGAGGGGACCGGTACCGGTAACCGAACCCTGGCCGGCGCCTGTGAACTGGCCCAGGAGCCACATTACGAAGTGGGGACAGTCACCTACGGCGACCGGGAGGGAAGCTATCACCTCTCCATCGGGCTCGGTTGGCATATCCACTCCCTCGACGGGGATCAGCGCTACTGCTATCACGGGGGGCGGACCAACGGATACATGGCCTTCATGGCCTTTGACCGCGACCACCCGGCGGGATTTGTGGTATTGTTCAACCATTCCATCCCCAATCAGATCAACAGGATCGGGGAGGAACTGCGTGCCGCCATCTGGAAATACCGCTGACAGATAAAACTGCCGGTTATGGTTAAAACAGCGGGAACTTTTTCAAGGAGGCCATGCATGGGATCCTGGAGGTTCAGAATGACTGATAATAATTTTTGTTACCTTTAACCGCAAATAGCAAACAGACATACATGGGTAGATCACAGGAATCATTCAACAAAAAAGAGGTAAGGAAGAAGAAAGAGAAAAGGAGACTTGAAAAAGAGAAGAAAAAACTGGCGCGCAAAGACCAGGACAAGAAGAGCGGCCTGGATGACATGATCGCCTATGTGGATGAGTTCGGGAACATTGTTGATACTCCCCCGGACCCCAATGACAAGGAAAAAACAAAAGCGGAAGATATCGAGGTCAGCATCCCCAAACAGGACCCCTCAGAAAAGGCGGACACGGTCAGGGTAGGGAAACTGACCTATTTCAATGGTTCCAAGGGATACGGGTTTATCCGGGACCTGAATACCCAGGAGAGCATCTTCGTCCATGTGAACGAGTTCCATGATGACATCATGGAGGGGAACAAGGTATCTTTCGAAGTGGAAAAGGGGCAGAAAGGGCCCGCAGCCGTGCGGGTAAAACTGGCTGATTAATCAGGAATTTTTCGGATTAATGCTATATTTAGCCTGGCCGGTGTGCGGACCGGCAGCTAAAACTGGCACATCATGAATCTTAATAATCAGGGATTGAAGAAGGTGATCCTCACCATTCTGAGGATCGCTATTGGCTGGCATTTCCTTTATGAGGGCATGTCTAA
>CAZNSZ010000007.1:16648-18041 GCA_964575865.1 uncultured Bacteroides sp.
GTGAACCGGAACTTCATCGAGGCATTTCTGCTGCTGTGGTTCATATTCGCCAGGGAAACGGGATACGGAATCGGGTCCTGGCTGACTCAACGGCGGATCCTGCTTTCGGAGAGAGAAGGCGGCATCCCGGCAGCGGAACCAGAGAAGCACGCGGATCCCTCGCGATATGAAGAACAAAACCAGGCGGATCCCTCCAGGCGGGAAGCGCTGAGGCACATGGCCACCCTTCCCCTGCTGGGGGTGATGGGCTGGGGGGCGTTCCGGCACGCGCGGAAAGATGTAGATGTGATGTCCGGGGCCACCATCCAGCTCAATTTCACTTCCCTTGGAGAACTAAAGGGGGAACTGCCCAAAGGGAAGATCGGTCCCCATGAGATCAGCCGGCTTGTGGCGGGAGGCAACCTGGTGGGGGGGTGGGCCCATGCCCGGGACCTCATCTATGTCTCTTCCCTCTTCAAGGCCTACAACACAGAAAAGAAGGTATATGAAACCCTCATGCTGGCCGAGCAGGCAGGGATCAACACCATCAACATCGGGTTTCCCACCAACGCCCTGATCGCCAAATACAAGAAGGCCACCGGGAGCAAGATCAAAGTGATCTCCCAGGTGCATCCGGACCTGGAGAAAGGGGATTACTATGTCAACATCGATAAGGCGATCGATTTCGGGGTGGATATCGTTCAGATACAGGGGAACCAGGTGGACTGGCTGGTTCGGGATAACCGGATCGATGTGGTGGAGAAAATGCTGGACCACATCCGCAATCAGGGCTATACGGCAGGGCTCGCCTCCCATACGGTGGATGCATTGATCGCCTGCGAAGAGTACGGGATCATTCCCGATTATTACATGAAGACCATGCACCATGACCAGTACTGGTCCGCCCACCCCATCGAGAACCGCGTCCCCTTCGAAGTGGACGGGAAGAATTACCTGGACCACAACAAATTCCATAACAATTGCTTCTGCCTCTTCCCCGACCGCACGGTGGAGTTCGTCAACCGGGCCACTGTTCCTGTGATGGGCTTTAAGGTGCTCGCTGCAGGGGCGATCGATCCGAAGGACGGATTTGAATGGGCCTTCAGGAACGGGGCCGACTTCATCTGTGTGGGCATGTTCGACTTCCAGATCGTGGAGGATGTGAACATTACCATAGATACCCTCGGAAACCTGCAGGGGAGGAGGAGGGAGTGGTATGGGTAGTTGGTTAGGGGTTAGGGGTTAGAGGTTAGAGGTTAGAGGTTAGGGGGTCAAAATATCCCGCGGGAGTAAATGGAAAAGCGGGGATGGGCATCCCCGCCTCCTAGAGTCTATGCAATCACACCTAAAACTATACGATTACACAGAGAGAATCTATATGGGATTTTTCTATCGGGATATCTCCGTTGGGGTG
>CAZNSZ010000007.1:18141-84391 GCA_964575865.1 uncultured Bacteroides sp.
TTACACAGAGAGAATCTATATGGGATTTTTCTATCGGGATATCTCCGTTGGGGTGGTTTTCAGTTTGGTTGTTTTTCAGTCAGGGTGCGTTTTGATTTGTATTATTAAGATAGGGAATAATCGGATGTCTGGAAAGTGTTTTTATGGTTTTTCCGCGCTTTTATATTATACAGCAGAAAAACAACAACCTTCCCTCCCCGAGTCTGGAAGGGAGGTTGTTGCATATATATAGAGCAGGGCATGCATTCGTTGGGGTGCATGGCATGGCCGGAAATAAAGAAAGAACTTTTCAGGGATCAAGTTCCTCCAAAACCAGGAGAAAGTCTATCACTATTCGTGCATTTTTTGCAACATATGTGATATTGGGGAAAATGACCAGCTTTTTAATCCGGAAGGCAAAACGGCTGTCTCACTGTGGTTAATCGGGGAATCCTCATATATTTGTAGGAACTGGCCGGTTTTTTCAGGGACTTACCGGCATCGCACCAAATTTCACAAGATCTTATGAAGAATCAGGATACAACTACAGGAACCCCGGCCAGGGTGCCGGTTCTGTGGGCCCGCGTTTTTCCGGGAAGGAAATGCCGGATCAGGGTCATCCTTGCGCATGTATTATTGCTTCTGATGATGCTGCAGGTCGTTTCCTGCCGTCAGGGATCCCATGAGGCGATCCCGGATGGGATCGTGGTCACCACCTCCGGCAGGGACCGGTCCGCTGCGAAGCTTGTGCGCCTGCAGGTGATGGACGAAGGGATCATCAGGGTGAGCGCCACACCGGAGCAGGCCTTCCCGGACAGGAAGAGCCTGATCCTGGTGGAGCAGGAGAGGGGCACTCCCGCTTTCGGGGTGGTCGGGGAGGGGGATCTGGTCCGGCTCACCACCGGCAAACTGGAGGTTGTGGTCTCCAGGGAAACGGGACGGGTGGAGTTCCTGGATACGGAGGGGAATACCCTGCTGAGCGAACTCCCCGGTGGAGGAAAGAGCTTTGCCCCCATCGAGGTGGAGGGGCGCAGGGGGTACAGTTTCCGGCAGGTCTTTGATTCCCCCGAAGATGAAGCATTCTTCGGTCTCGGCCAGCACCAGAGCGACGAATGGAACTACAAGGGAAAGAATGAGATCCTTTACCAGTACAACACCAAGGTCTCCATCCCATTCGTGGTCTCCAGCAAGAACTACGGGATCCTCTGGGACAACTACTCCCTGACCAAATTCGGGGATGTGCGCGATTACGGTGAACTATCCCAGTTCACCCTCTACAACCTCGATGGGGAGGAGGGTGGATTGACCGCTACCTATGTCACTGCGGAAGGGGAGACGTATTTGCGGCGCGACGAAGCCGCAGTCGATTATGAAAACCTGACCACCATTGAAAAATTTCCCCGGGACTTCCCCTTTTTCGAATCCACCATCACCTGGGAAGGCGAGATCGAGGCACCCCGTTCAGGGGAATATGAATTCAAACTCTATTATGCCGGGTATACCACCGTGTGGATGAACGGTGAAGAGGTGGTGGCCGAGCGGTGGCGGACGGCCTGGAATCCCAACACCTATAAGTTCAGGGTGAAACTGGAGGCAGGAGAGCGGGTACCTGTGAAGCTGCACTGGAGGCCGGACGGCGGAGTGTCCTATATCGGACTGAAGGCGCTGGGCCCCCTGGATCCGGAAGAGCAGGGAAGGCTTTCCCTCTGGTCCGAAATGGGGCAGGAACTGGATTACTACTTTATTCACGGGGAAAACCTGGACGAGGTGATCGGAGGATACCGGTCACTGACCGGAAAGGCCCCCATCATGCCCGAATGGGCTTACGGTTTCTGGCAGAGCCGGGAAAGGTACAGGACCCAGGAGGAGATCGTGGCCACCCTGGGGGAATTCCGCAGGAGGGGAATTGGGATCGACAACATCGTCCAGGACTGGTTCTACTGGGAGGAGGAGCGCTGGGGGAGCCATGAATTCGATCCTGCCCGTTTCCCCGATCCGGCAGGGATGATCCGGGACATTCATGACATGAATGCCCATGTGATGATCTCGGTCTGGCCCAAATTCTATATCACCACCGGTCACTTTAAAGAATTCGACAGGAACGGATGGATGTACCGGCAGGCGGTGGAAGACAGCATCAGGGACTGGGTCGGGCGCGGATATATCGGCTCATTCTATGACGCCTATGCAGAGGAGGCCCGGACGCTGTTCTGGGAGCAGATGAACGACCACCTGTTTCCGCTGGGCATCGATGCGTGGTGGATGGATGCCTCCGAGCCCGATATCCTGTCCAATGCCAGCCTGGAGTACCGCAAGGCGCTTACCGGCCCCACCGCACTGGGGCCTTCCACGGAATTTCTCAATACCTATTCCCTGGTCAATGCCGAAGCCATCTATAACGGGCAGAGGGGAGTCAGTCCAGACCAGCGCGTATTCCTGCTGACCCGCTCGGGTTTTTCAGGGCTGCAAAGATACAGCACGGCCACGTGGAGCGGCGACATCGGGACCCGTTGGGAGGATATGAAGGCCCAGATCTCCGCAGGTCTGAATTTTGCCCTGTCGGGGATTCCTTACTGGACCATGGACATCGGGGGATTCTGCGTGGAGCGCAGGTACGAAAGGGCACCCGAGGGCAGCGAGGACCTTGAGGAGTGGCGCGAGCTGAATGCGCGGTGGTACCAGTTCGGAGCCTTCGTCCCCCTTTACAGGGCGCACGGACAATTCCCATACAGGGAGCCGTTTCACATTGCTCCCGACAACCACCCGGCATACCGTTCGATCCTTCGCTACAACCGGTTGCGCTATCAGCTGATGCCCTACATCTATTCCCTGGGAGGAATGGTCCACCTTGAGGATTACACCATCATGCGGGCACTGGTGATGGATTTTCCCGGGGATACGGAGGTGACCAACATCAGCGATCAGTACATGTTCGGTCCGGGACTGATGATCTGCCCGGTCTACCGCTATAAGGCAAGGGAAAGGGAAGTCAGGTTTCCTGCCGGATCCGGATGGTACGATATCTATTCGGGCAGCCATTTCCAGGGGGGGCAGAGCCGGATCGTGGCCGCTCCTTATGAACAGATGCCCGTCTATGCCAGGGCGGGATCGGTTATTCCTTTAGGACCCCGGATCGAATACGTCGGGCACAAACCGGATGAGCCGGTGACATTGTTTGTCTTTGCGGGTGCGGATGGGACCTTCTCCCTCTATGGCGATGAAGGGGTGAACTACAATTATGAGAAGGGGGAGTTTTCCCTCATACCGGTCCGTTATGACGACAGCCAGCGGACGCTGACCATCGGTCAGCGGCAGGGGACCTATGAGGGGATGCGCGAACAGCGCAGTTTCAATGTGGTGTTTGTCACCCCGGATAACCCGGCCCCGCTGGAATATGGCGGAAAGGTCACCCGCACGGTCGAATACGACGGAAGTGAAATAACCATTACTTTATAGCCATGAAAACCGAATTGATCAGACAACTGAGAACCGCAGTCCTTCTCGTAATCGCTGCTGGCATGGGTACTGCCTGCACCACCAACTGGCCCCAGTACAGGGGACCCGGCCAGAACCTGGTGGTCGAACAGACCAACCTCCCTTCGGAATGGGGCGAGGGAGAGAATATCCGCTGGGCCACCTCCATTGAAGGGGACAGCTGGTCATCCCCGGTGGTCTGGGGGGACAGGATTTTTGTGACGGCCGCCGTGCCTGTTAAGGTGAATCCGCCTGCACAGCAACAGGGTCCGCCTCAGGGGAATCAGGAGGAGGACCAGAGCTGGAGGAATGATGTGTACCGCTGGCAGGTGGCCTGCTACGATGCAGAGACCGGGGCCGAACTGTGGAAGGTCGTTACCCGGGAGGGGAATCCCAGGA
The DNA here is from genome assembly GCA_964575865.1 of uncultured Bacteroides sp. Classification (GTDB taxonomy): domain Bacteria; phylum Bacteroidota; class Bacteroidia; order Bacteroidales. The sequence goes on from CAZNSZ010000007.1 coordinate 21,994, forward strand.
CCAAGAAACACCCTGCCACCAATTATGCCTCCGAGACCCCGGTGGTGGATGCGGACCGGCTCTATGTGCAGTTTGGAATGATCGGCCTCTTTTGTTACGATCACGAGGGCAACCTGGTCTGGGAGAAGGACCTGGGTGCCTATGAGACCCTGAACGGGTGGGGAACGGGAAGTTCGCCGGTCCTCTTTGACGGGGTGCTCTATCAGCAGGTGGATAACGAGGAGAATTCGTTCCTGGTGGCACTTGAAGCTGCCACCGGAGAGGAGGTATGGAGGGTGAGCAGGGATGAAAAGACCAATTACAGCACCCCCGTGATCTGGAAGAACAGCGAAAGGACCGAACTGGTCACCGGGGGAAAACGGTACAGGGCCTATGATCCGGCCACCGGTGAATTGTACTGGGAACTGCAGGCCGACGGATTCTATAACATCCCATCCGCAGTACCGGGCGGGGACATGCTCTACCTGGGCAATGCAGGATTCCGGGACACCCCGGGTACCATGTTTGCCGTGATGGCAGGGGCGGAAGGGGACATCACCCCGGCCGAAGGAGCCACCACCAGCGACGGGGTGGCCTGGTCCAATCCGGACGCCCCCACACAGAACCCGACACCGCTCCTCTATAACGGTTTGCTCTACGTTCTGGCCAGCCGGGGTGGGGTTCTCACCTGTATCGATGCCCGGACCGGTGAACAGCTTTACCAGGAAAAAGTGGACGGTGTGGGGGCTTGCTGGGCTTCCCCGTGGGCCAACGGCGACAGGATATACTTCTATGACGAGAACGGAAAGACCAGCGTCGTCAAAGCGGGCACGGAATACGAACTGCTTCACCAGAACAGCCTTGAAGGTAAGTTCTGGGCATCGGTGGCCGTGGCCGGCGATACCTATATCCTGAAGGCAGTGGAAAAACTCTACTGCGTCGGGTTATGATCCGGCCGGGTTCCTTGGTTCACACCGGGAATTAATCCGGAATGGTCATCCTGGCCTCGCGGTCAGGATCGTTCTGCACTTCAGAGACGTCATTAAGGACCATGACCTCTCCCTTTTCAACGGTATAAGCCGGCCATTGGGGAAGGGTGCTGACATTGGGATCCCCTGTGCGCATGAATTGCAGCAGGGCATCCGACATTTTCTCCGCCAGTGCCATGGGGCGTTCACCACCACCGGTGTGGCTCCACATCAGGTCCGTATTGTAGTACCAGAAGCAGATGTCGAGGCAGTGGAATGCGCGCAGCCGCTCATTGAACAGGGGCGGTTCCCATCCGAACCACGCCACATACACCGGGGCATGTTGCACCGATTTGGCATCGGCGGTACTGACCACACCTTTCCGGTTGCTGGAGATCAGGGTCATGACCTCAATGGGCGTGGCTTCCGGGAACGCGGCCGCATAGGCCCGGTAAATCTCCCCTGCGGCATCGCCGAAATTGCCCCTGAATCCTGACTGGCCGGACAGCATCTCGATGGCCTGCTCCGCGGTGATTGATTCTAAATCCGGGTTGGTCCAGGCCGCCGACCACTCGTGAAAGGTGCTGCTGATCAGCATGGGGACATCCGTAGAGGGCCCTTCCGGATCGGAAAAGAATGTTCCCGAGGGAATGTGGATGCCGTCCGCCACCGGGCCGAAGCTGCCCCGCCTCATTCCGCTCCCGCCATGCTCTTCGGCGCATTTCCGCGAAGCCCTGTTGGCCAGGTGGATGTAGGCTTCCCAGGGCATCTCCTGTAGCTGGCCGATCTGTGAAGCGTTCAATCCCGCCTCGCGAAGGATGTATGCTCCCACCAGCCTGGTGTACTCCTGGTCGAAGCCCTGAGTGGTCGATCCGCTCAGGGGGACGGCCCTGTGGATCAGCCCCTCGGTGGCAGGCATGGCCAGAAGGGTGCATACCTTGGCACCCCCGCCCGATTGTCCCATGATGGTGACATTCCCCGGATCACCTCCGAAACCTTCAATGTTGTTGTGTACCCATTCAAGGGCGGCCACCATATCCAGTGCCCCCGCATTCCCTGAGTGGGCATATTCCGGTCCCCCCACCCCCGACAGGTCGGAGAATCCGATGGGGCCCAGCCGGTGATTGACCGAAACGAAAACGATATCCCCCTTGCGGCTCAGGTTCTCTCCCATGTAGCCGTTCTGTTCGATCCCGTTGCCGTTGGTATACCCCCCGCCATGGAACCAGACCATCACGGGCCTTTTCTTTCCATCGGCGATCGCCGGGGTCCACACATTCAGTTTCAGGCAGTCTTCGCTCACATCGTCGTAATTCCAGTTGTCCCTGAACGATGCCCAGGCGTTGGCATACCGGTTGTCCATCAGCTGCGGGGCCGTGTTCCCCCACCAGACCGCCGGGTAGACGTCCTCCCAGGGCTCAGGCGGCTGCGGTGGCATGAACCTGTTCTTCCCGCCGGTATCCGCCCCGTAGGGGATCCCGCGGAACTGGTAGATCCCCCGAAGGATGAATCCCTGGACCTTTCCGTATTGTGTCTCGGCGATGGCAATGTCATCGCCGATGTAAAGCAGTTGTTCACCGCCGGTATCCTGTTCCGTGGAACCGGACCCGCCTGTGCAGGCCCGGGCAGCAAAGAATACGGCAATAAGGATCCAGGCATGGTGCAGTTTGTGTGTTTTCATGGGTAATGTAGATTGGTTCTAAATCAAATAAAATGTTCATTCAAGTTAAACTTTATTTTACGAAATTCATCCAACCCTCGTGTGAGATTTCCGCGGTACATGAATACCCGATACCCCCTGCGCCAGAAGCTGCTGATCCCGAAAAGGGACCTGGCCGGCCTGGCCATCATTGTCGCCGGATTGCTTCATGCGGCCATGCTTTCCGGGCAGCCTTCCCCGGAGCATCAGCAACAGCCGCTTGCGATACATGAAAAGCCCGGGCAGCAACTGCCGATGCAGAATGAACCGCTGACTTATTACATCGTACAGACGACCGGGGAGATCCGGATCGACGGCCGGCTGACCGAGCCCGTATGGCAGGAAGCCCGGGTTGCGGAACATTTCTGGATGAGTTTTCCGGTGGATGACCGGAGGGTGGAGGATCCGCTGCGCACAGAGGTCCGTTTGGTGTCTGACCGGGAAAACCTCTACATCGCTGCAATCTGCTACGGATCGCCCGATTATGTGATCAAGACCCTGAAGAGGGACAAGGAGTTCGAGGAGGGCGATGGTTTCGGGGTGGTGATCGATCCGGTGAATGAACGTACCAACGGATTTACCTTCGCGGTGAATCCTGCAGGGGTGCAGACCGAATACCTGATCACCGGACAGACCGGGCGCCGTCAGGCGCTGGAGCCGGGCCGCCTTCCCCAGGGGGTCAACATCGCATGGGACAACCGGTGGTATTCGGAAGTGACCAACCATGAGGACCACTGGGTGGCTGAAATAGCGATCCCGTTTAAATCCCTGCGGTTCGAGGCCGGAAAGCAAAGCTGGGGCATCAATTTTTTCAGGCTGGATGCGGGGAGCAACAGCATCCATACCTGGGCTCCTGTCCCCATTGAGTTCAAGGAGATCGACCTGGGATATACGGGCCAGCTGGTGTGGGAAGATCCGCCTGAGAAGACCCGGGGAAACGTGGCCATCATTCCCTACGTGAAGGGATCGGTGGCCAGGGATTTTGAAGCAGGGACCGGTCCGGCGTATGATTTTCAGCCGGGTGTGGACGCCAAGGTGCCGGTCACCTCAAGCCTCAACCTCGACCTGACGGTCAATCCTGACTTTTCGCAGGTGGAGGTGGACCAGCAGGTGCTCAACCTGACCCTGTTCGATATCCGGCTTCCGGAGAAACGCCTGTTTTTCCTGGAGAACAGTGATATATTCGAGGATTTCGGCATCCCCCCCATGCGGCCGTTTTTCTCGCGCCGCATCGGACTGGACGAGGAGGGGAACGCGATCCCGATCCTTTACGGCGCCCGCCTCAGCGGCAACGTGAACAAGGACCTGCGCATCGGGCTGATGAACCTGCAGACCAGGGAGACCGATCTGTTCCTCTCCCAGAATTATACGGTGGCTTCCTTCCACCAGCAGGTGCTTGCCCGATCCGTGATCAAGGGATATTTCCACAACCGCGAAGCCATCGGGAATGAAGATCCCGATTACAACCGGAACATGGGACTCGAGTTTCAGTACCGTTCCGGGGATGGCCGTTTCCAAAGCTTCGCAGGGTACTCCAAATCATTCACGCCCGGTATGAAGCAGAAAGATTACTTCTACAATGTGGGGATCGGATATGACAACAGGAACCTCAGCCTTTACACCAATCTGGCGGGACTGGGTGAGAATTACCGGGCCGACCTGGGATACATCAGGGGTCAGGAGTATTATGACGCCAGCCGTGACACCTCGGTATATGTGGGGCTTCACCACAGCCATTCGAGGGCTTTCTATACCCATTATGCGGAGGACAGTGAGAAGATCCTTTCGCACGAGTTCGGCGCCAGGCAAACCTTCGATGTGGATACGGACCTCTCCCTGCTGCTCAGTGAGACGGAACTGAGCTACACCCTTGTCTTTACCTCCACCAGCCGGCTGCAGGGTTCCTTCGGTTACAACGTGGTCAACCTGCTGTATCCCTTCACTTTCCTTGACACAGAACCCCTGCCTGCGGGAATCTACCGGTACAGCCTGGGGGAGGTGCGCTACGAATCGGATCAGCGCCGTCTGCTCAGTTTCAAGGCCGGGGTATCTTACGGTGGATTCTACAACGGGACCAGGGCTCAGTACATGGCCGAGGTCAGGTTCAGGGCACAGCCCTGGGGTAGCTTCTCTATCAACTTCGAGCAGAACGACCTCCGGTTCCCTGAACCTTACGGGACCGGCAACCTGCTCCTCATCGGACCGCGGATCGAGATCAACTTTTCAAGGGCGCTTTTCTGGACCACCTTCCTCCAATACAATACCCAGGAGGATAATTTTAACATCAATTCCAGGTTCCAGTGGCGTTTTGCCCCCATGTCCGACCTCTATGTGGTGTACACCGACAATTATGCGGTGGAGTTCTGGGGCCCCAAACACCGTGCACTGGTCCTGAAACTGAATTACTGGTTCAATTTCTGAGGGCAGGCAGGATGCAAACAAAGAATTCGCACATATGGATGGAATTCCCGGATAAAATGAACAGGGACACGACAAACCATCCATTGCACATTGAAACGATTGTATTGTACATCACTATATTTTAAACCTATCTGAAAAATGAAACACCACCACAAACGAATTCTTTTGGCATGGCTCCTGGTTTCAGGAGGGGTATGCTTCAATGCCCGCCTGGATGCCCAGGAACTGCCCTTTATGAGGACCAGGGTACAATCTCCGGAACTGCACCAGGATAACAGTGTAACGTTCAGGATTTTTCTTCCGGATGCGGAAGAGGTGACACTGAGCGGCGGATGGATGGAGGGGTGGGGAACCCGGGAGCCCATGGTCAGGAACGACACCGGGCTGTGGACCCTGACTGTCGGACCGCTGGAACCGGAAATCTATACCTATTCCATGTGGGTTCATGGGGCAAAAGTGCTCGACGCGGCCAACACGGATGTGATGCGCGACGGGAGAAGGTATGAAAGCATGCTGCTTGTTCCCGGGCCTGCCTCTGAAGTGTACATGGTGAACGAGGTGCCACACGGAACCCTTTCCAAGGTGTGGTACCCCTCTCCGACCCTGGGCATGGACCGGCGCATGTATGTTTACACCCCCGCAGGTTACGAGGGGGGGTATGATACCTATCCGGTACTCTACCTGTTGCACGGCGGAGGCGGTGATGAGGATGCCTGGAGTACCCTTGGCCGCTGCAGCCAGATCATGGATAACCTGATTGCGCAGCGCAAGGCGCGGCCCATGATTGTGGTCATGACCAACGGGAATCCCGGAGAGGCAGCCGCTCCGGGTGCAGCCCCCCCCAGGGAGGTCCCCGAAGGAGAGGTGTTCAGGATGGGGATGGGGCTCTTCGAGAAGAGCCTGGTGGACGATGTGATCCCCTTTGTGGAGGAGCACTACCGTACCAGGGACGGCAAGGCCAACCGGGCGGTGGCAGGCCTTTCCATGGGAGGGATGCAGACCATGAACCTGGCCTTCGACCACAGCATGGTCTTTGATTACTACGGGGTGATGAGCATGGGGATCACGCCGCCCGGCCCCGATGGAAGGACCTGGTTCAACAATGTGGATGCGAGGTTGAGCAGCTTGAAAACCAGTGGATATAAGCTCTACTGGATCGGATGCGGCACGGACGATTTTCTCTACGATGCGGCCAAAAACCTGGTCAGCAAGATGGAAGAAGCAGGATTGCCCTTTACCTACAGGGAAAGTACGGGCGGCCATACATGGAGCAACTGGCGGATCTACCTGTCCGAGCTGGCCCCGCTCCTGTTCAGGTAGGCGTCCCGGTGCCATACCGGCCCGCTGAAGGTATGCCGGCTCAGGAAGGGGAATACCGGTCTTCCGGATCCATGCGAAGGGTCCGGATGCCGAAAACTGGTCCGGCATAATGGTTTTCGGTGGCCCGGAAGGTGATGGTCACATAACCTGAGGCGGTGAGCGGGGCAGGGATGGTGTACCATACCTCCCCTGGTTCATTGTAGGGTATCCCGGTCAGGTCCTCGGTGGCTATGGTGGTCCCGTTGACCTGGATCAGGAATTCCCTGGGGCCCCGGAACCCTCCCCAGTATACGACCTGCAGTCCGGTATCCTTTCCCCGGTCCGTTTTCATCCGGACCGAAAACCAGCCATACCTGGACTCGATGGAGGGGTATCCGTTGAACCTGTAAAAGCCCGGATTCTCAGACCTGAAGTGATGCCCCTGTTCCCTGGGGTTATCAGCCGGGACCACCCGGTCAATGGTCCGGGCCCTGATGGTTTCCAGCGCCCGTTCCTCTTCCATGATCTCGCGGAGACGGGATTTCCATCCTTCCTGGCTGTAAAGGTCCCAGTAGACGGTAAATTTCCTGTCATGGAGGGCATACAGCGGGGCCAGGAGAGCGGGTTCCGGACGGGTGGCCGTACAGCGGAACCGGTGCGTTCCTTCCGGTAGGGGCTCCAGCCAGCCGGACGGGTCCTTTTCCATGGTGACCAGACCGGGGATCCGGGCCTTTACAGGGGCATCCGGGTCGCTTTCGGAGCGATGCATTCCGGATCCCGCTGAATCTGAGGCCGGCCCCAGGTCCCCCGCCAGGACCAGCGGCCCGCAGAACACCGCCATGCGGGAAGGATTGTCGGGCATCTCCTCCGTCCTCAGCGCAAAAGGCATGTCCAGTTCCACCATATCGCCCTTCCTCCACTTACCGCGAAGAGAGATGAACGCACCCGGAGTGACCGATTTCCGTACAGGTTTTCCGTTGACCCTTACCATCAACCCTTCTCCGGCCCATTCAGGGATCCTCAGCCGGAGGGTCAGCCTGACAGGCCGTTCGTTCATGAACCGCAGCAGGGTTGCCTCCTCTTCCGGGAACAGGGTTTCCTGCCGGAGGATTATCCCCTTTTCCCGCCAGCTGAGTTCCGAGGCGATGAACTGGGTGACGAAAAGCTCCGATTCTCCGTGAAAGTAAATGGCCTCCCCGTATTTGGAATGGTTTTCCATCCCGGTCCCGATGCAGCAGGTGAAATCATGGGGATCCTGGTACTCCTTGCTTCCCCCCATCTGCAGCGAATGAAAATAGAGCACCTCCCCGCTGAGCGGATGCTGTGAGGAGAGGATGTGATTGATCAGGGCCTTTTCATAAAAACCGGCCACTTCCGGCGATGCGGACCACTGGAAGAGGTGTTTGGAAAGCTTCAGCATGTTGTATACGTTGCAGCTTTCGGAGGTGGCACTACCCAGCCGGTCACTGAGGCTGTCCGCAGGCCCGAAATATTCATGGAATCCGTGCGACCCGTTGGCATAGGAGTGGTGGTTCACCACCCGGTCCCAGAAGTACCGGGAGGTCGTCTCTTTCACCGGGTCCCCTGTGACCTCATAGAGCCTGGCCAGCCCGATCACTTTGGGGATCTGTGTATTCCCGTGTTTCCCGGGAAGAATGTCCTCGCCCCTTGAAAGGGGTTCAAGGATCTCCCGGTGGAAGAAGCGTTCAGCCAGCTCCAGGTATGTTCCGTTCCCGGTATCGCAATAAAGGTCGGCCAGCACCTCATTCATTCCCCCGTGCTCGCACTTCAGCATCTCCTGTACCTGTGCTTCCGACAATTCCCCGAGTGTTACATCCAGCCAGTCCGCCAGCCCCTTTTCAACCTCCAGTGCTTCCGTAATGCCGCAGAGCCGGTATGCATCCCTCAGGCCCGCCATGATCTTATGCATGGTGTAGAACGGCGCCCAGATCCCGTTCAGGTAAAAGGAGGCGGCGCGGATCTGTCCCCCGCCAACCTCCTCCCGCAGGACCTTTTCTCCGCCGGTGAAGGCACCGATGTACCCCGTTCCGTTGTGCTGCTGGCAAAAGGCAAGTTCAGCGGTGATGTACCGGACCCTGTTCAGGAACGCACTGTCGCCGGTGGTCAGATACATCAGGGAGCAGCCGCTCAGGTAGTGCCCCAGGCTGTGGCCCGCCAGGCTCATGGCTTCCCAGCCGCCATAAGCGTCATCCCGGGGATCCAGACCCGCCTCCGTTCTGAATCCGGACAGCAACCGGTCGGGATCGTACCGGAGCAGCGAGCGGGCATTGGTGCGGGTTGCCTCCAGGAAGGGGCCTTCCAGGAGGGTCACCTCACCGAGGGAGAAGGGCATGCACCGGAGCACGATCCCGCCTTCCGTCACCATGTGTCCTGAGCGCAGGGGCATTCGGGGCGGCGCTTCCCGGCAGCCAGCCAGGAGTAAAAGAAACAGGGTTGCGGGCAGCCATGGCAGACATGGCAGGGATGTTGAAGCAAGCCGGAAGGGATGCATGCGGAGAAGGGTGTACGGTTGAGTAAAGGTACTAAAATATACGGAGCGCCCGGGAAGGATGAATATCCCCCTGGTTTTTTGTATTATTGCGGACTACAAATGGTCAAATAAAGCAAAGTGGGGAAGAGTAAAACCATTTTCATCATTTTAACCGCCTTCCTCTGGCAGGGCATTGCGAACGCCCAGGGGTGGGAACTGGTCTGGTCGGATGAATTTGACGGAGTGGAACTCAATACGGACAAATGGTCCATAATGACCGGTGATGGTACCGAGTACGGGATCCCCGGATGGGGGAACAACGAACTGCAATACTACCGGGCAGAGAATGTGAAGGTAAGTGAAGGGAACCTGGTGATCACTGCCAGAAGGGAATCATTCGGAGGGAAGGGGTACACTTCCGGCCGGATCCGCTCCCTCGGGAAAGGGGACTGGACCTATGCACGGGTTGAATTCCGGGCCAGAATGGCACTGGGACAGGGCATGTGGTCGGCCATATGGATGCTTCCCTCCGAGGAAGTCTACGGAGGATGGGCCGCCAGCGGGGAAATCGATATCGTGGAGTGCATCGGCCACGAGCCCATGGTGGTGCACGGGACCCTGCATTATGGCGGGCAGTGGCCCAACAATACCCAGAGCGGGATGGGCTACACCACCGACGGCTGGTCCTTTGCCCAGCAGTTCCATGACTTTGCCCTGGAGTGGGAAGAGGGGGAAATGAGGTGGTATGTGGACGGAAACCTTTACCAGACACAATCCAGCTGGAGGACCTCTGCCGGGGCCCCGTTCCCTGCCCCGTTTGACCAGGAGTTCCACCTGCTGATCAACCTGGCCGTGGGAGGGAACTGGCCCGGGGCACCCGATGCCACCACCCGGTTCCCGCAGGAGCTGACCGTCGATTATATCCGGGTCTACCAGCGGACCAGCACCGGATTAAAAAAAACGGACGGCGGATCCGCTCCCGGGATCAGGCTGGAGCAAAATCTTCCCAATCCCTTCACAGAGAACACCACCATCACTTTTCACCTTCCGGCAGCACAGCAGATCTCCCTTGAATTGTTCGATTCCCTTGGCCGGTCCATGGGCGTATTGAGGGAGGGGATGCACCAGCCAGGAACCTACACCCACCAGCTTGACGGGAAGGAACTTTCCAGGGGACTCTATTATATCCGGCTTCGCAGCGGGGAGTCGGACCTGGTTCGCCGGCTGGTCAGGTATTGATGGTCAGCCTGCCATGCACCGGTGCACCAGGTACATGACCGAGCGGTAATCGATCCCGCCGTTCCGGGAGAGTCCGATCTCACAGGTCCGGCTGTTGGAAAATCCCTCGCTGATCCCGTTGAGGGCGGGGCGGAGGTTTCGCAGGGCATAGCTGTTGAGGGCAGGATCGGAGATCCCCTTATCCCCTGCAAATCCGCAGCAGCCTACCTCTTCGGGGAACAGGGGATGTTCGCAGCAGGCCTTCGCCACGCGGATAAATTTTTCCTGCAGTCCCATCCGGGTGCTGCTGCAGGTGACATGGAACGCCATCTGTCTGGCCGAGGGTATGAGCTCCAGTTTACCGAGCAGGTGATCGTGGATGAACTCCACAGGCTCATACAGCTTCAGTTTGCCTGAAAACACCTTCTTCATCCGGTGGATGCAGGGGCTGGTATCGCAAAGCACCGGGAGCCTCCCTCCATCGCTGGCCTTCAGCAGCGCTTCTTCAAGCCGGGCGGACATGGCATCGGCCAGGGTGTGGAATCCCTTGCTCTCCCACGGGGTGCCGCAGCAGAGCGACCGCATCCCCTCCGGGAACACCACCCGGTATCCCGCCCTGCCCAGCACCTCAAGGGTGATCTCGGTCAGCGGTCTTTTCTCCCTGTCCCTGCCCGAGGGCCCCATGCTCTGGTTGATGCAGCTGGGGAAATAGACCACTCCGGGAGGCTCCCCTGATTCCACCCTTCCATGGATAACGGTCACAGGATCCACATTTTCACTCCCGGCATGCACGGAATCCCCGCTTTGCGGGAGGATATTCAGCGAGATCTTTCCAGGGATGCGTTTGCTGCGCACCGGCCGCGGCATGTGCCTGTCCCAGAAAAGGAATTTCCGCACCGGGATCACGCGTCCCGCCAGGGTCATGAAACCCAGTCCCAGTTCCACGGCCCCGTGCAGGGTATCCAGGTGCCTGGAGGCCCATCCTGCAACGGGAAAGGCCCATCTTTTCCGCTCCTTCTCCGCTGCCCGGATCTTTTTAATCAGGGTACCCGTATCGATGGAGAGCGGGCAGGTTACGGCACAGAGCCCGTCCCCCGCACAGGAACCCTCGCCCTGGTACCGGAACCCCCTGGTCAGGTTCCGGGTTCTGGGGTTGTTGTTCCCACCCGAACGGAGCAGCGCCAGCTCCCGCTGGACCACGATCCGCTGCCGGGCCGAAAGGGTATAGCCCGTTGTGAGACAGTTCACCTCGCAGAACCCGCATTCGATGCATCCGTCCACCGATTCATCCACCACCGGCATGGGTTTGAAGTGCTTCAGGTGGAGCTCCGGATCATCGCTGATGATCACCTGCGGGTTGAGGATCCCCTCCGGATCGAACGCCGATTTGATTCTCTTCATGACCCGGTAGAGCTTCTCCCCCCATTCATAGGCAACAAAAGGGGCCATGTTCAGCCCGGTCCCGTGTTCCGCTTTCAGCGAACCGTCATATTTTTCCACCACCATCCGCGTGAGCCTGTCGATCATCTCCCGGTATCTGGCCAGTTCGGCAGGATCCTGGAAATCCTGGGAGAAGATGAAATGGAGGTTTCCGTCCAGCACGTGACCGTAAATGACGGCTTCCCTGTAATCCAGTTCATCCAGCATGCTCCTCATCTCCAGAACCGCTTCGGTGAGCCTGTCGGCATGGACGGCAATATCTTCGATGATCACGCTGGTCCCTGGCCGCCGCATCCCTCCCACAGAGGGGAATACGCCCTTGCGTACATTCCAGTAACCGGCGATCTGCCGCGGATCGGCGGTGACTTCAAAATCGCGGACCAGTTTGAAACCGGCCAGGGCCTTTTTCGTGTCTCCGGTGAGCTGTTCCAGGTGCTCCTTCGACTCCGATTCCAGGTCGATGAGCAGTGCGGTCACCTCCTTCCCGAATTCCCGGATGTAGGACGGAATCCCCGGTTGTTCCTGAACGGACCGCAGGGCCTCCCGGTCCATGATCTCGATGGCCGGCACGGCTGCTGCGCGCAGGCGGGGCACCGCTTCGCATGCCGACGCCAGGTCTCTGAAGTAGATCAGTGAGGAGGCGCGGTAAGGCTTGACGGGGATGGTCCTGAAGGTGGCCTCGGAGACAAATCCCAGGGTTCCTTCCGATCCCACCATCAGGTGGAGGATCATCTCGATGGGATCGTCGCAGTCGGTCAGGGCATTGAGGCTGTACCCCGTGGTGTTCTTGATGCTGTATTTCTCCCTGATCCTGGCCAGCAGGGAAGGATCGGAGAGGATCCCGAACCGCAGGCCCGTCAGGGTGTCGATCAGTTCCGGTTTGCTTTCCCGGAAAGCGGTGCGGCTGGCAGGATCGCCCGTATCCAGCAGGGTCCCGTCCGCAAAAATGATTCTGGCCGAGGCTATGGTAGCGAAACTGTTGGCGTGAATACCGCAGCTCATCCCGCTGGCATTGTTGGCAATGATCCCCCCGACCATGGCAGAATTGATGGAGGCAGGATCGGGACCGAACTTCCGGCCGTACGGGGCCAGTACCTGGTTGAGCCTGGCGCCTGTGATGCCCGGTCCGGTCCGGATCAGCCGTCCCTGCTCCAGGACCTCGCAACGGTTCCAGTGGTCCCCCCTGGCCTGAAGGAGCACAGAATCGGAAATGGATTGTCCGGAGAGGCTGGTCCCGGCTGCCCTGAACGTGACGGGCACCTTTTTTTCGTGAAGGATCTTCAGGGCCCGGATGACCTCCTCCTCACTGCGGGGTTTCAGGACCATTTTCGGGACCTTGCGGTAACATCCGGCATCGGCTGCCGTGGCAACCAGGGTCATGTCATCGGTAAAGACCCGATCAGGGCCGAGGGCCCGGGTGAGCTGATCAACCAGGTCGTGCATGTCTAAAGTTAAATATTATCTTTGTATTTCAAACGGATCCCTTCATGAGAAAAATGCCTCGCGGATCGCATTTCGCCTTGATTTTCTTGATGTTACCTTGGGCCATACAGGCCACCGGACAGGTCAAACCAGGCATCGAGGTCCTCAGGGAGCGCGGATTTGACATCCTGCAGGGCAAACGGGTGGGGCTGGTCACCAATCCCACCGGGGTGGACAGCAGGCTTAGGTCGACCATCGATATACTTTACGGGAACGTGGACCTCAGGCTCCTTTTTGCGCCGGAACACGGGGTGCGGGGAGAATTCTCAGCCGGCGACCATGTGGGTGACCGGGTGGACGACCGGACAGGGATCCCGGTGGTCTCGCTCTACGGAAGCAGCCGGAAGCCGGACGCAGAAGCCCTCGGCCAGGTGGACGTGATCGTCTACGACATACAGGATCTGGGAGTCCGCTCCTACACTTACATCAGCACCATGGGTCTGGTCATGGAGGCTGCGGCCGGGCATGACAAAGAGGTGGTGATCCTGGACAGGCCCAATCCCCTGGGGGGGCTCCGGGTGGAAGGCCCTCCGGTGGAAGAGGGATATCACTCTTTCGTCAGCCAGTACAACATTCCCTACGTGTACGGACTCACCTGCGGTGAGCTGGCCAGGTACCTGAACGGGGAGGGTCTGCTGGCCGGCGGGGTGCACTGCAATCTCCATGTAGTCCCCATGGAGGGATGGACCCGTTCCATGACCTTCGGCGATACGAAACTGCCCTGGGTACCCACCTCCCCGCATATTCCTTCAAAGGAAGCTGCTTTTGGCTATCCCGCCACCGGGATCATCGGGGAACTGGACGGCAGCATGATCGGTATCGGCTATACGCTTCCCTTCCAGGTGCTCGTCACCGACGCGGTTCCCGCAGAGGCGCTTGCCGATGCCATGAACGGGCTCGGCCTGAACGGCCTGATCTTCCGTCCCATCCATCTCCGGCCCTATTATACGGACCGGAAGGGCCAGACGCTTCAGGGGGTGCAGGTGCACATCACTGATCCGGCAAGGGCCCCCCTGACCGAGGTGCAATTCTGGTTCCTTCAGGAGGCGCACCGGCTCGATCCGGAATTCGATCCATTCCGGGGCAGGGAGGACCGTTACCGGATGTTCGACCAGGTGTGCGGCTCCGACCGCATGAGGACCTCCCTGATGAAGGATTACAATTTCAAACCGTTAACCACCTACTGGAACGGACAGGCCCGGAACTTCAGAGAACGGGCCGCAGGCTATACCCTCTATAAACAGTGATGCATATGGACAGGATGCTGCGCGGATGCTCTATTCTTCTTTTATTTTTCCTTGGATGTCATGATGCCGTCGGCCAGATCCGCGGGGAATGGACCGATTCGCTTGTGGCCGTTGAGACCAGGCGGGTGGCCGATTCGCTGCTGAACAGTGACTGGTTCAGCCGGATGACCGGGTATCAGAAAGCCGACAGTACAGAGATCGACACGGTCCTGGTGTTCCATAAATCGGAGCAGATCCGGATCCGGGCCGACGAACAGCTGGCATTTGCACCCGTGAGGAGGAGTCTGCTGGACAGCCTTGAGGGGGCAGTGTGCGCGGGGCTGGGGGAGCCTTACCGTGCATACAGCGTGGTGGTCTTCAGCGGCAACAGGGACCTCAGGGATTTGATCCCCAACGCGTTCCGTGATAATCAAAGGGAGATCGACAGCGACCGTTCACCGGGAAGGCTGAAGAGGAAATCACCTCCCCTGGTGAGGAACCTCTCCAGGGAATTCCTTCCCGACGCCGCTCTCTATCACATGAACATCGCCCTCTGGCACAGCCACGGATGGTATTACGAACCGAAACTGAACAGGTGGGAATGGCAGCGGGCCAGGATCTTCCAGACCGTGGAGGATATCTATCCCATGTCCTATACCCTTCCCTTTCTGATCCCGATGCTTGAAAATGCCGGCGCCACCGTGCTGGTTCCCAGGGAAAGGGACTGGCAGGTCAATGAGGTGGTGGTCGATAACAATGGCAGCCACGGGAACAGCATATTCCTGGCGGCCGGAGAAGTGAAGCAGGGGCCGGACAGTTCCGGTTTCGCTCTCGGCGAACCCCCTTATGTGGAAGAGAATCCGTTCAGGATCGGGACGTACCTGGAGATGGATTCGGACCGGCAGGGAAGCAGTACCGTGCAGTACATTCCCGATATTCCCGACGATGGCGAATATGCGGTATATATCTCCTACCATGCCTCGCCCGATAATGCGGACGAAGTCATTTACACCGTTTACCATGACGGGGGAGTGACCGAATTTGCTGTCAACCAGCAGATGGGGGGAGGGACCTGGGTGTACCTGGGAAGATTCCGGTTCGGCAGCGGGCTCGATCCCGAAAAGGGCAAGGTGGTGGTCTCCAACCGCTACGGCAGCTGGCGGCCGAAACGCATCACCACCGACGCCGTCCGTTTCGGGGGGGGCATGGGCAACATTGCACGGAACGGGATGACCAGTCTCCGTCCGCGGTACCAGGAGGCCGCGCGGTACAGCATGCAGTACGCCGGATTCCCGGACTCCCTTGTCTGGAAGCTCAATCCTGAAAATGACTACAACGATGATTACCAGTCCCGTGGCGAATGGGTCAATTACCTCATGGGGGCCCCCAGGGGACCGGCGGCGGACAGGAACGCTGCCGGGCTGGGGATCCCGGTGGACCTGTCCCTCGGATTCCATACCGATGCGGGCATTACCGGTAACGACACGGTAATCGGTACCCTGGGGATCTACAGCACCAACCGGGACCGCGGGGTATTTCCCGGCGGGCTCTCCAGGATGGCCTCCCGTGACCTGACCGACCTGGTCCAGTCACAGATCGTGGAAGACCTCAGGAGCCTATATGATCCCGCCTGGACCCGTCGCGCCATGTGGGACCGGGGGTACAGCGAAGCCTACCGCCCCAATACCCCTGCCATGCTGCTGGAACTCTTCTCTCACCAGAACTTTATCGACATGCGGTTCGGACAGGAGCCCATGTTCCGCTTCCATGTCAGCCGGGCCATCTACAAGGGCATGCTCCGGTTCCTGGATGCATTTTACGGTACCGGTTATGTGGTGCAGCCGCTGCCGGTGGGCCATCTCACGGGCACCATCCTTGATAAGGGGGAGATCTCCCTCAGCTGGCGTCCTGTGGCTGATCCGCTGGAGCCCACTGCAGTTGCCGGTTCATACCGGGTCTACACGCGGGTAAACGGCGGGGGGTACGACAACGGCACCCCGGTGACCGGGCCCCGTTTCGTGCTGGAGGCTCCCCATCCCGATTCGGTCTATTCCTTCAGGGTGACCGCGGTCAACGGAGGGGGGGAGAGCTTCCCTTCCGAAGAGGTTTCCGTCTGCATCGCGTCGGAGGGATCGGGGACCGTATTGATCGTGAACGCCTTTGACCGCGTATCCGGGCCCGCCTGGTTCGACGATACCGGGCATGCCGGATTCCTGGACATGGTCGATCAGGGGGTCCCCTTCGGCATGGATCTCCATACGGTGGGATCGCAGTTCGATTTCAGGAAAGATTCCCCCTGGCTGGACGATGATTCTCCCGGACACGGGGCATCCTACGCCGACATGGAGCCCTTTATCATCCCCGGCAACAGCTTCGATTTCAGCCGGATCCATGGAAATTCCATCCTGCAGGCGGGGTATTCCTTCGTCACGGTAAGCGATGAGGCGGTCCTGGACAGCCTGGTGGAACTTTCCGCATATGAGGTGGTGGATTACCTGGCCGGGGAGGAGCGGACCACCTTCCTGCCAAAGAACGACTCGGTTCCCCTTTATGCGGTCTTTCCCGGCAGGATGCTGTTCCTGCTGGAGGATTACCTGGAAGGTGGCGGGAGTCTTTTTCTGTCAGGGGCCCACGTGGCCACCGATGTGCACCTTCAGGGACAGGATTCGCTGGCAGCTTCGGTGCTCGGGTACCGGTGGCGGACCAGCAATGCCTCACGAACCGGCTCCTTTTACTTCATGGACGGGCAGTTTGCAGCCCGGGGTGACCGGTTCCTGTTCAATACCGGGTACGATCCCGTGATCTACACCGTGGAAGGGGCCGATGCACTTGAACCGGCGGACTCTTCCGCATTTACACTGATCAGGTATTCCGAAAACAACATGAGTGCCGGGGTGGCCCGGACGGGCAATGGCCGGGTGGTCTCCATGGGATTTCCGTTCGAGGCGGTCAGGGACCAGGGATCCCGCGACCTGATCATGCGCAGGACACTGGAGTTTTTAACCAACCGCAAAGAGAATGAATAGGATCAGTTGCTTTGTACCATGGTCGCCCTCCTCCGGACTGGAGGAGCCTTTGAGGGAACTGGCGGATCATCCCCTGGTCAGCAGGGTAACCCTCATGGGGAGGGAGGAGCCTTTACAGCTGCCCGGAGATTTCCATTTCCTGGTCACCGACGGCCGGTTCAGCACCGCATCGGTCAGGCAGATCGCAGCGCATAGCAGAGAAGCGGAATATACCCTGCTGTTCACAGGAACCTCCAGGATCACACTGGGGCTGCTCACACTGGAACGGATGGTCCGGGTGGCAGAGGATACCGGTGCGGGAATGATCTATTCCGATTACAGGGAGCTGGCGGACGGCATTGCAACGCCGCATCCGGTCATCGATTACCAGGAGGGTAGCCTGCGGGATGACTTTGATTTTGGTCCCCTTTTGTTTTTCAACAGCCGGGAACTGACCGCCGCCGTATCGGGGATCAATGGATCCTTTGATTATGCGGGACTTTACCGGACCAGGCTGAAGCTGAGCCTGCGCAGGCTTCCTGTCCGGATCCCGGAAATCCTCTATACGGCTGAGAGAACCGACAGGCGCCTGTCCGGAGAGAAGATGTTCGATTACGTGGATCCGAAGAACCGGGAAGTCCAGATTGAAATGGAGCGGGCGGTCACGGAACACCTGAAAGAGGCGGGCGGCTATCTTCCCCCGCCCACCCGGAAGGTCTCCCTGGAAGAGGGCGCTTTCCCGGTGGAAGCCACGGTGATCATCCCGGTGCTGAACCGGGTGAGGACCATCCGGGATGCCGTTGAATCGGTCATGTCCCAGAAGACAGGGTTTGCATTCAATCTGATCGTGGTGGATAACCACTCCACCGACGGGACCACGGAACTGGTCCGCGATCTGGCCGGCCGCCATGAAAACCTGATCCACCTGATCCCCGAAAGGAACGACCTGGGTATCGGGGGGTGCTGGAACCTGGGGGTGCACCATCCAGGCTGCGGCAGGTTTGCCGTGCAGCTGGACAGCGACGACCTCTACGCCGGTGACGATACCCTGGAGCAGATGGTAGCGGCATTTTACGAGCAGCAATGCGCCATGGTGGTGGGAAGCTACCGGATGACCAACTTCCAGCTGGAGGAGATCCCTCCGGGAGTGATCGATCACAGGGAGTGGAGCCCGGAGAACGGGCACAACAATGCCCTCCGGATCAACGGCCTGGGTGCCCCAAGGGCATTTTTCACTCCTGTGCTGAGAGCTTTTCCCGTTCCCAATGTGAGTTACGGGGAGGATTATGCGGTGGGACTCTCCATCAGCAGGCATTATCCCATCGGGAGGATCTACCAACCCCTCTACCTTTGCCGCCGGTGGGAAGACAACACCGATGCCTCCCTGAACATCGATGCGCTGAACCGCCATAACCTCTATAAGGACCGGCTCAGGACCATTGAGCTCCAGGCCAGAATCAGGATGAACCGGGAATGATGACCCTGCAGGAACAGGTATCGGCATTGTTCGAAGAACAGAAACAGGGCTGGCCCCTGCTGGGCAGCAACTGGGCCCTGCTGGATCAGGTTCGCGTCCGGGAGTTCCGGTTTGACGGAACTGTGATCAGGGTACAGTACAATCCCAGGCGCATCGTCTCATCCGCAGCCAAAGTGGATAAAGCGTCCATCGAACAGCGGAGCTGTTTCCTGTGTCCTGAAAACCGCCCCCCGGAAGAGCAGGGGGTCTGGTTCGGCGGGGATTACGAGATCCTGTGCAATCCATTTCCCATTTTCAGGCAGCATTTCACCATTGCCCACAGGGTGCATACCCCCCAGGTGATCCGGTCCGAGATCACCAGCTTCCTGGAGCTGGCGCGGGAGTTGCCCGGTCTGGTGGTTTTCTACAATGCCCCCGCCTGCGGGGCCTCGGCACCCGACCACCTCCATTTCCAGGCAGGGAACCGCGGGCTGATGCCCATAGAAGAGGAGCTGGCAACCCTGAAGAAAAGGTACGGCCGCCGGCTGACCGGATCGGAAGCGCCCGCCGTCACTGCCATCTCCGATGGCCTGCGGAATTTTTTCCTGCTGGAGTCGGGCGACAGGGAAGCATTGGAAAACGCCTTTTACCTGATTTTCGACCACATGGAGGTGTACCAGGAGGCCGAACCGATGCTCAACCTGCTGGCCTATTTCGACGGGTCATGGCAGCTGCTCCTGTTTCCCAGGGAAAAACACAGGCCGTGGCAATATTTCGAGGAGGGCGAGCGCAATATTTTGCTGAGCCCTGCCGCAGTGGACATGGGGGGGACGCTGATCATCCCGCTGGAGAAGGACTTTAACGCCATCACAGGGGAGGCGATCAGCGATATTTTTGCCCAGGTCACCTGTTCCGCCGCGCATTTTGACCAGATCTCCCGGCTGATACAAACCAAACTGAATCACCATGCCATCTGACAACGCACCCCTGCTGGAGGTCGGAATTATGCACAGCGATGCCATCCGGTTCCGGCTGGAGGGGAATTTCCACCTAAAGGAAGGGGGGACGAGAAAGGCGCCTGGATCCACGCTCCACGGAGGATCCACGCTCAACGGAGGATCCACGCTCCACGGAGGATCCGCCCTCACCGGAGAAGCCACGGCTGTGCTGCATGGTGGTACCATCCGGATCAAAGCGGACGACCGGACCCTGGCGGAAGGGGAGGAGCTTCTGCTTGAACCTGCCGATCCGGCCACGTGCCGTTTCATCCTGCAGGAAGTGGTCATCGGAGTGGGGTTCCACTGGGAGCAGAAGGAGCAACAGGTGTTCAGGGGAGCGCTCAGGTTCATGGTCAGCCAGGGGAACCTCCAGGCGGTCAATATCATCCCGCTGGAGGAGTACCTGGTCAGCGTCATCTCCTCTGAGATGAGGGGGGACAGCTCCCCGGAGCTGCTGAAGGCGCACACGATCATCTCCCGCAGCTGGCTGCTGGCACAGATGGAGAAACAGCAATCGCTCAGGAAGGCCGGGAAAGCCGGCAACCTGCAGCCGGCCGGATCCTCACGCGGCCCTGGCCTGCAGGGGGAGGAGGAACACATCCGCTGGTATGACCGGGAGGATCACCACGATTTTCATGTATGTGCCGACGATCACTGTCAGCGGTACCAGGGCATCACCAGGGCGGGCAGGCCCCGGGTGGAGCAGGCGGTGAGGGAGACCGCCGGGCAGGTGCTGGTCTACGGGGGAGGCCTTTGCGACGCCAGGTATTCCAAATGTTGCGGGGGCGTCAGCGAGACCTTTGAATCCTGCTGGGAACCGGTGGCGCATCCATACCTCCGGCGGGTGGACGACAATCCGGCCGGTCACCCTGTCAATACCGCGGACCTGACCCGGGAGACCCATGCGGAGGCCTTCATCCGGGAATCCCCGGAGGCCTTCTGCAATACTTCCGATGCCAGGCTCCTCCGGCAGGTGCTGAACGATTACGACCAGGTTTCGGCCGATTTTTACAGGTGGGAGGTACACTACAGCCAGGAAGAACTGGCCATGCTGATCAGGGAAAAATCGGGATCGGACTTCGGGCATATCCTCGACCTGGTTCCCGTGGAAAGGGGGGTGTCCGGCCGGCTGATCAGGCTGAGGATCGTCGGGAGCCTGAAGGAACTGGTCATTGGCAAGGAGCTGGAGATCAGGCGGTGGCTCAGCCGGTCACACCTCTACAGTTCGGCATTCGTGGTGAAGAAGTCCGCAGTCCGGGACGGTATTCCCGGTCGTTTCACCCTCCGGGGCGCCGGCTGGGGGCACGGGGTGGGGCTCTGTCAGATCGGTGCGGCGGTGATGGCGGACCGGGGGTACACCTACCGGCAGATCCTGGAACACTATTTTCGAGGGACCAAACTGGAAAAAAGATATGAATAACAGCGGTTCAAAGCCCCCGGGGGGCAGGAAACAGGCGGGGCCCTGGCTGTGGGTCCCCAGCCTCTATTTCGCTGAAGGGATCCCCTATGTGATCGTCATGACCCTTTCGGTGATCTTTTATAAGCGGATGGGGATCTCCAATACCGACATTGCCCTCTATACCAGCTGGCTTTACCTGCCATGGGTGATCAAGCCCCTGTGGGGTCCCGTGGTGGATATCCTCAAAACCAAGCGCTTCTGGATACTCATCATGCAATTGCTCATCGGGGCCGGGCTGGCCGGGGTGGCGCTGACCATCCCCGGCCCTCGTTTTTTTCAGCTTACCCTCGCCTTTTTCTGGCTGCTGGCCTTCAGTTCGGCCACCCATGACATTGCGGCGGACGGATTCTACATGCTGGGACTGTCCAGGCACGACCAGGCCTTCTTCGTGGGGATCAGGAGCACATTTTACCGGCTGGCCATGCTCACCGGTCAGGGTTTGCTGGTGATCCTCGCCGGGTATTTCGAGGCCCGCACCGGACTTCCGAAGGTGGAGGTGGAGGTGGTCACGGAGGAAGGACGCTCCGACCTGGATTTTCAGCCGCTCAGGATGACCTTCTCCGCCGATACGGGGTCCACCTATTTCCTCCATCCGGAAACCGTGCGGATCGGACTGGGGAAAATCCCCGCCGCAAAGGCCGACAGCCTGTTGGCCCTGGTGGATGCCTGGAACAGCGGGAACGGCTTTTACGATGCGGGGGAGGCGACCAGTTCGGCTTCTCCGGCGGGAGAAGCGGGGAACCTGGGCTGGACCTGGTTCCGGCTCAGCAAACCACCGGAGGCGGGGGAGAACATCGTCCTCAATTTCAGTTTCGAACGGGGGGACCAGAGCATTTCACTGGCCCGCAGCTACCGCTTCAATTTTAACCGGGACAACTGGGACCAGCCGGCTTTTGCCGTCTTCCGCCTCGACCCGAAACTCCAGAAGGATACTTCGGCCTCCTTCGCGGGACTGAGCGGAAACATCCGCTTTGCCTGGACCATGGTCTTTGTGGTCATTGCCGTGGTGTTTGCAGGATTCTTCGTCTATCACCGGTTTATCCTTCCACGGCCGGCGGAGGATGTGGCCGCCCGCCACACGGAAGGCAGTTTTTTAAAGGAGTTTTTCGCCACCTTCGCTGAATTCTTCCGGAAAAAGAACATTGTGGTGATCCTCCTCTTTCTGCTGGTTTACCGGCTGGGGGAATCCCAGCTGGTGAAACTGGCCTCCCCCTTTCTGCTCGATTCCCGTGAAGCCAGCGGGCTGGGGCTCACCACCGGTGATCTGGGGCTGATCTACGGCACCATAGGGATCATTGCCCTGTCGCTGGGAGGGATACTCGGGGGGATCGCCGCTTCGAGGAAAGGGCTCAAATACTGGCTCTGGTGGATGGTGGCGGCCATGAACCTGCCCAACCTGGTCTACGTGTTCCTCTCCTATGCCATGCCCTCCTCCCTCTGGATCGTGGGGGCCTCGGTGGCGGTGGAGCAGTTCGGTTACGGATTCGGATTCACCGCCTATATGCTTTACATGATCTATGTGTCCGAAGGGAAACATAAGACAGCGCATTTCGCACTGACCACGGGATTCATGGCGCTGGGGATGATGCTGCCCGGCATGGTGAGCGGATGGCTCCAGGAGCAGATCGGGTACCAGCACTTTTTTATCTGGGTGATGATCTGTACCATCCCGGGCTTTGTACTGATACCGTTCCTGAGGATCGATCCCGCTTTCGGGAGGAAGCAGAAGAAGAATCCTGCACCATGATGCACCTGTTGGTGCAGCGGTCGATCCCCTGCATCAGGCTTCGTCCAGGATCACTGCTGCGGCCAGCCGCACGGCCTTTTTTACAACTTCCGTGCAATGCCCGGTGGCATCGGCTTCCTGGAACTCCCTCAGTTCGTCCGGATCGGTGAGGTGGTAGCACCTGCCGAACTCCCCCTTCTGGATCTCATGGCACATGGTGCTTCCGAATTCTTTTTCAAAGGCGGTGCAGAACGCTCCGGCAGGGACCAGTGAGGCCCTGTAGGTATCCCAGTCGCTCAGCTGGTGTTGGTTCCTTCCGAATATCAGTCCCAAGGCCATCAGCGGGCCTGTGACGGCACCGCAGGTCTCCCCCCGTTCAGCAATCCCGGTGACCGGTGTCAGCGCCCTGATCACCTCTTCCCCGCCCAGCCCGAATTGCTCCTTCAGGGCCATGAAGCTGCTCTGTGCACAATGGTGTGACAGGTTCATGTACCGTTCCACCTTCTGATCGAGGAGCTGCATTACCAGGTCCCTGGGGAGCTCCCGGCTGGCATCCAGTTCCCTTTGGAACGAGATTTGAGGGTCTGGAGGAGGCCCTGCTTCCGGAGTGGAAGGCTCACCGGTACCACGGCCGTCTTCCGGGGAGGGTGTGCTGCGCACGCACCCTCCCGGAAAAACGCCCGCAACCATTGCCGCAACCAGGCGTTCCGCAAACCTGCGCCGGTTCATTGGTGCCATCTTTTATTTACAGCAGGATCTGCCGGCAGTACTCCCGGCAGGTTTTCACCTCTTTCACCGAGCTGGACCACGGTTTCACCTCATACTCCAGTTCGATGTCGCAATAGATGGGCCAGCCATTCTCCCGGACCAGCAGAAGGACCTCGCTGATGGGGGTCTCTCCCTGTCCCCACACCTGGTTGGCATTGGGCTCCACGGCATTGCCGGGTCCCGTCTTGTCCTTCAGGTGAATGCTGACGATCTGGTCATGGTACTTCTCAATAAAGGCACACGGGTCTTTCCCGGTGGACCCGTAATAGTGGCCCGCATCAAAGTTGAGCCTGTTGGCGGGTGACAGGGCCAGCAGGCGGTCCACATCAAACCCCTCCTCGGCGAACTGGAAGTGGTTGTGGAAAATGGCCAGCATCCCGGCCCTTTCGGCAGCAGCCCCCAGGTTCCTGCAGTTCTCCTCGTTCAGCTCGGCGGTGATCCCGATGGCCCCCAGTTCCCGCGCCACCCGGAAGGAGTAATCAAGCTCCTCATCACTGCTTCCCGCGGTCCATTTGTAGATGTGGATGTTGACGCCCGCATCATTGAACTTCCTTCGCAGCTCCCGGTACTTCTCCATGATCCCGTCGGAATGTCGCCATGCCTCCAGGTCCTCCCGGTACTGTTCCAGTGCGGCCTGCTGCTCTTCGGTCAGTGCAGGCCTTCCGGACCTGCCTCCGGGAGGCGGGCCCATCCACCTCCTCGGTACAGGGTTTTCAGGAGCGCCCAGGTACTCTTCCACGCCTGTCCCCATGAGTTCCACGGAGCTGATGCCCGCATCCACGCATGCCTGAAGCACTGCGTCCACCCCGCCTTCAAGTCCCCGGAAACTGTAAGTGATGGTCCCGATCTGCACCCCGCCGTATCTTGAATCGGGCAGTGCCGGCGTTTCACCGGAATCTTCCGACGGAGCGGTTTCGCCTCCTGTTGAACAGGAGAGAAGCAGGGCCATGGCCAGGAAGGCCATGACCGCTCCCCGGACTGTGCGTCCGGGAATGTTGCATAAATGAGTTCGTTTTTTCATAGGATCCCATTTAAAAATATACGCTTCTCCCATGAGCACTACAGGCTCCATCCCTGCCTGTATTCGTAGTGGAAATATTGATCCGCTTCCGGAAGGTTGGTGATCTTCATGTTCCCGGCATCATATTCCAGGGTTTTATTCACCTGCTGGGACATGACAGCGATGTTGGTCAGCAGCATGATCTCGGTCAGTTTCGACGCGATCTCGAAATCGTTGGCCGCTTTCCTTCCTTCCTTGATGGCCTCGATGAAGTCCACATAGACGCTCTTCGGCCTGGGCAGCCACTGGTCGGGGGCCTTGAAGCCCGGATCCTGGGGGATCAGCTCGGGCATGGCCCCGTGGGTCCCGTGCATGAGCATCCCCTTGGTGCCGATGTAAAGCGCTTCGGCAAGCTGGCGGTCCGCTTCCAGCTGGGCCGGACGGAAGGGCTTGATCCCGCCGTCGCTCCAGGTGACCTTCACCGGGGGCATTCCGTCCCTGGCTGCGAATTCATACTGTACATTTTCGGCCTGCGGCAGGTAATCCAGCGTAAAGGGGGAGGTGGTGGCCTGGATTTTTACGGGCATGCCCAGCTTCAATGCCCAGATGGGGGCGTCGAAGGTATGGGCGCCCATGTCCCCCATGGCGCCGGTTCCGTAGTCCCAGAGCCCGCGCCATGCGAAATGCACCACGTCGGGGTGGTAGGGTTTCTCTGGAGCGGGACCGAGCCACAGGTCGTACTTGAGGTTGTCCGGAACGGGAACCCCCCCGGGCCTGGTCAGGGCGCCCTGGGCCCAGACGGGCCGGTTGGACCACATGTGGACCTCGGTCACATCGCCAATAACGCCTGACTGGATCCATTCCACCGTCTGCATGGTGCCCTCGATGTTGTGTCCCTGGTTCCCCATCTGGGTGACCAGGCCGGTCTTCTTGGCCAGGTCCCGCAGGAACCGTACCTCATGAATGGTCTTGGCCATGGGCTTCTCCACGAACACGTGCTTGCCCGCATTCATGGCGTAGGCGGCGATCACGGCATGGGTATGGTCGGGGGTCCCGATGACCACGGCATCCAGTTCTTTCTCCTTGTCGATCATTTCCCGGAAATCGTGGTATGCCTTGGCTTTGGGGTAACCTGCAAAGATGTGGCCCGCATACTCATGGTCCACGTCACACAGGGCATAGATGTTGGCATGTTTGAAGGTCTCCGGGCCTCCGGCATCGCCCATCTGGTTGGCAGCCATTTGCCTCGGGGGGCGGGGAGGGGTGAGCCCGGGCATGCGGTTCCAGCGCAACCCCGGCAGCATCCCCCTTCTCTGGATGGGCACATCGGGGGTGGCGATGTTCTGGATGTCGCTTCCTCCCTGGTTGCCCAGCCCGATCCCGGCCACGTTCACCATGTCGCTGGGTGCGGTATATCCTTTTCCTCCCAGCACATGGCGGGGGACAATGGTGAATGCGACCGCCGCGGCCGTGGTTTTGCCGATGAAGTCCCTCCGGGAGAGACCCGTTGGGGATTTTTTGTCAGTGTGTTGCTGTTTCATGGATCAAATGGTTTTATGGTTCGAATGGGTAATAAGTTAGTCATGCTGAACGAATTTCTATTGTTCCGCAGCTATAAAATGAATGGAAAAAATGAATTTCCACAAGAATGATCTTGCCCTGTTCACCTTTAGACTCCCCGTGGAGCCAAGGGTTTAAAGATGCAGCCGGGGTGTGGAATCCCTACGGGGAATCGAATGAAAACACCCGCACACTGTCCCTGTTGAATCCCGCGATGATCAGCGAAGGCGCTCCGTCGATGCAGAGCAGCGATTCCACCATTCCCTGGAGGACGATCCCGCTCTCCGGAGGGGGCATCAGGACTGAAAGGGGATCCCCATCGCCGCTGGCCAGCAGGAATCCCTTGCTGGCATCGTAATACCCTGTGCTGATGTCGTAGGTATGGTCGTTGCCGGCCAGCAGGACATCAGGAAGCCCGTCATGGTTGAAATCCCTGACGATCATTTTCTTAACCGGGGAGACCTGGGCCTCCCGGGGCAGGGGTTCCCATTCGAAGTTTCCATCCCTGTTCCAGAGGATCTGGCTCGAAGCGGTGTTGACATGGAAGGTATAGTTGACCCTTTTCATCACCGTGGAGTCCATCATATCCTCAATGGTGGCATAACTGAAGGAAGTATAATCGGGATACTTTCTCACAAAATACCGCGACTGCCCCGCCAGTTCATCCAGGTAGTTGATGGGATACTCCCGCATGGTGTTGTATTCATCCAGCCAGTATCCGGTTGAGATGGGATCCAGGGTGCCGTTCAGGTCCAGATCGAGCGCATAGATCCTGAGGGGGTACTGGTCGCTGATGGTAAACCGGTGGTTCTCTCCCAGGTTCCCCAGGATATAGTCGTCATCCCCGTCCTGGTCGAAGTCCGCCGCACAGATGGAGTACCAGATCCCGTGCATTTGTTCGACCTCCGGAAATTCCTGGCTGGTGATCCTGTTGCCTCCGTCATTTCTGAGCATGCTGATGGAATTCCATTCACGGGTAACGATCAGATCTTCCCACCCATCGGAATCGAAATCGCTCCATACGGCATCTGTGACCATCCCCAGGTTGAAACGGGTGGCGGACTCCTCCACAAAACGCCCGTTTTCATTGAACAGGATCCAGGAATCGTTGGCGAAAGGGAACATCCCGTGGGCGATCCGCGCCCCGATGAAGAGGTCCATGTCCCCGTCCCGGTCCATGTCGCAGGGCCTTACCACGGAAGCGGGGAAGGAGCCGACCGGGAGCTGTTCCCGGGTGAAACCACCCTTGTTGTTGCGGTACAGGTAATGCATGTACTGGTCTTCGGGATACTCATACCCTCCGGCCAGGGCCACCACATCATTGTCGCCGTCACCGTCCACATCCAGGATGGCAAAATCGGCTTCCGTATAAGATTTGTGGCCGCTCAGTCCACGAAATTCCCTTTCGGCATACCGTTCCCCGTTCCAGAGGAGAACGCGGGTGGGCAACAGGTTTGTCGCTCCAACAATCAGATCCGGGTGGCCGTCCCCGTCCAGGTCCCCCGATTGCATCCGCGGTCCCATCTGTGAGAACTTATGGGGAATGATGTTCTGTTTGAAATTGTAATCGATCAGGTCCTCTTCCTGGTGAAGGTAGGAAATCACCCCCGGTGCCCTCCTGAAAATGGATGCTGCCCGGCTGTCCGGGGGGAGAGGCAGTGGTGAGGTGCCTGTTTCTTCGGAGATCTCAACCATCCGGTCAGCTTCGACCGCTGTGATCAGGGTCGTGCGGTTTCCTGAGGGCCAGGTGATCCTCACAGAATCCACCAGTGTGTTTTCCCCCAGTCCGAAATGGACCACCGGATCCACCGAGGAGATGTACCCGCGGGAAAGGAACTGTTCATGGTACTGATGGACCCCTCCGCTCCACAGATCGATCTTTGCCCCGAATGCATATGGATTGGTCTTCTTTCCGTTCAGTTTGATCCTCAAATAATGTCCCTGGTCCGGATGGTCCTCGATGGACCTGTTCCTGTAGAGGAAGGCCACATCGTTCAGGTTGTTGGTCACATAATCCAGGTCGCCGTCGTTGTCAAGGTCCGCGAATGCTGCACCGTAGGAGTAGGAGGGGATATACTCGAACCACTCCCCGTCCTGTTTTTTAATGAATTGAAGATTTCCCACATTTTCGTAGGAATGGTTGGGGACCCTCTGTGCCGGGGCCCTTTCGATCACATGGCGTGCATCTGCCACGCTCCCGTAGACCTCCACCTTGTAGCGGGTCCAGTCCTTGTCGGTCATATCCACCGGATAGCCATTGGCGATGATCAGGTCTTTGTCCCCATCGTTGTCATAGTCGGCAAACAGGGGCGACCAGCTCCATTCACTGGCATAGATACCCATCATCTGTCCCACCTCGCTGTAAGGGACCATCTCCCCTTCGACAAAACCATTGTGGAGGTGCAGCATATTTCTCAGGAACTGGTGTTCGTACCCGTATTTGGCGTCGTTGGTATAATAGATATAGCCGAATCCGTTGATGGTCTGTTTTCTCTTATACAGATATTCCGGAAACATATCCAGCGTGTACATGTCCCTGTTGCCGTCGTTGTTGATATCCGCCATGTCGTTCCCCATGGAGGATTTGGTCTGGTAGGACATATACCTGCTGATCTCGTTCCGGAAGGTGCCGTCTTTCTGATTGATATAGAGCAGATCGTTGGATATGAAATCATTGGAAATATAGAGGTCCGGGTAACCGTCCCTGTTCACATCGCCCACTGCCAGCCCGAGACCGAATCCTTCATAGATAATCCCCGCATCAACCGTGACGTTTGTAAAGGTCCCGTCTCCGTTGTTCCTATACAGGTCATCATTACTGGCTGCAGTGCCGTCGTTGATCTTTGGCCTGTAGCTGGCAGACAGCCGGTCATTTACAAAGTTGTTGAGCAGGTAGAGGTCCAGGTCCCCGTCCAGGTCGTAGTCCAGAAAAGCCGCATGCACGGTAAAGCTCTCATCTGCGATCCCGTACTGACCGGCCTCGTCCACATAGAAGGGTATTCCGTCTTCACCCGCTCCCCGGCAAACAAACAGCCGGTTCCTGTTCCGCACGCTGTCTTCATAGGCCGTACAGGTGAAGTAGAGGTCTTTCCATCCGTCCTGGTTGATATCCGTGAAGGTCACTCCGCTGTACCATTGCCCGTTATCGAGATCCTCGAACCTGTCAGAGATCTCTTCGAACTTGAAACCGCCCTTATTCAGGTAGATCCGGGGAGCGACCTGGTTTGCGGTAAACACCAGGTCCTGCAATCCGTCGTTATTGAGATCAAACACACCCACCCCTGCCCCGTTGTAGATGTACTCGAAATTGAGGACATGAAGGCTATCAGTCTCCTCCACCCGGTTGATAAAGGTAATCCCGGTCTGTTCGGGAGTCAGCAACTCAAAGCGGGGCTTCTGCCCGCACGAGGTGAGGAGAGCGGCCACGAGCAATGGGAAGGTGATTTTTTGCATAGACGATTTGATGTGCCGTTTCTAATTATTTTTTACGCACCGGATGCTGAATCCGTTTGTCTTCTCGCTGATATGTCTGATCAGTGTGTTGTTGTCATGTTGTACGCTTCTGAAGATCACCCGTGCAGGAACCTGATCAGACACATGGTACCAGCTGGCTTCAGTAGCGCTCCACCAGTATCCGGAAGCCCTCATAAGATTGAAAGTCCCGTTATAACTCCGGTATCCTCCTGGCAGGGCTGTGAAACCAGACGCATTGGTAGCCCCGGTGTTGGGACTTCGCCAGTATGAGGTCCCCGTTTCTTTGAGTGCACCCCCGATGTTGTTGTGATCAATCAGATGACCGACCATCTCATTCCACTCTTCATCAGTGGGCACATGCCAGCCTTCCGGACAGATCTTTTCGGTTTCGACCACGTACCAGTTGTAAAGTGCACCATAGGGTTCACCGTTCAGGGAGTCGTTGTTGTACCAGCAGTAGGCCGGGCTCTCCAGGTCAGCCCAGGCCCCGTAATCTGTGATCATTTCGATGGGGGTTCCGTCATTCAGCCTGGTGGTCTTCAGGTTCTCGGACATCCAGACCTGATCACCGATCCTGACAGTATGGTAAGTGTTCCCGTCGATATCGCCGAGCCGTTCTTTTTGACATCCTCCGGTAAAAACAAATGAAAGGACCAGAAGGGTTGCCACCAGGACCTGGTGGGATATGAATGGGATTCTCCGGCGCAATTCCATGTTGTTCGGTTTGTTTTGGGCTCAGGACGCTTCCGGCGATGTTCCCAGTGTCCCGTTGTTGATCCAGAGGGTGATTCTGCTGAGACGGTCAAAGGGGGGATAGGGGTACATCCCCCCGGAAACGAAATCGGTCAATCCGTCTCCGTTGAAATCCCCCTGGTCCAGAATGATCAGATGGGTGGGATCGTTGGTGACCGGCCGTTTGATGAAGTTCATTTCCCCTGTATTTTCAAGCCAGATGAAACTCTGAGCGGAGAGATCCTCCCAGAGGTTGAAGGCGCTCACTGCGAACAGGTCCTTGTCACCGTCGTTATCGATATCGGTTGCCTTCAGGCTGTAAGCGCCAACCAGGGTGGCCACCCTGTGGAATTCAAACACCAGCCCCCCTTTGTTCTCAAGCCACTGGAGCCCGTGCCAGGGCCTTCCCTGTGGCGGTATGTAATCGAAGGCATCGCCGTTGGCATAGAGGATGTCCACAAGTCCGTCCTGGTTGACGTCGTCCAGGGAGATTCCGCTGGAACCGAAGTCTTCATTATCCGATCCCCACACCAGTTTCATCCGGAATTCTCCCCGGCCATCATTGATGTAACAATAGATCTCCTCCCACTCCTGGCTCACCAGGGAGAATATATCCAGGTCGCCGTCACCATCAATATCCGTCAGTTCCACATTGATGGGGCCTGAAAGATTCTGCAGCATATGGGTCCGGAACTCCCAGTTTCCCAGGTTTTCCATCCAACGCGTTTCACCGTCATCGTACCCGAATTGGGCAACGGCCAGGTCCATGTCCCCGTCACCATCCAGGTCACCTGCCCTGACATCCGACACCCTGGCAATATGAGAGATGATGGTATGGGGCCTGAAATTGAATTCCCCGTCATTTTCCAGCACCACGACCGAACCGATCCTGTCGTTGGAGGGATAAAGCAGCCCGAGTACTGCGACCATCAGGTCCTTGTCCCCGTCCCCCTCGAAGTCGATAGCCTCCACATGGGCCGGGGCAATCAGGCCGGAGGCAAGGATCCGTTCGGTGAAACTGCCGTCCGAAGCCTGCCGGATCCAGGAGACAAAATTATCCTTGGCATCACATACCAGCACGTCCAGTAGTCCGTCCCCGTCCAGGTCGTCTGCAACGAGATGGGAGATCATCGGGGGATCTGAGAAAGGAAAACCGACAGAGACCGGGTGCAGGAAGTCCACCTTTTCACCGGAGGGTGCATCGGCCAGTTCCATAGTGGACGGATCCGTATTGGCCTCAGAGTTACCAAGCTTCCTTTGGAGGACTTCTCCGACGGTCAATCCGCTGTTTGAAGACTGGATCTTTAGAAAAATCCAGGGTAATCCAATGATGATCAGGAGGATCACCAGGACCATCACCAGGTTCCTCAGGCGTTTCCCCTTTATGTTGGTTGTTTTGCGGTCCGTCGTCATGGCCAAAAAGGTCCAAATGCCTACAAAACTAAGAATTATTTGCTATTATTGGGTCTCTTAAACGGATCTGAAATCAGTCATGGAGAAAGCCCGAAGAGGAATCATCCATCTGGTCATTATACTGGCATCTGGTCTTGTTCCTGCAGTTCTGATTCAGTTATCTCAGGGTGAGCCTGTAAACCGGTATTACCATATCAGGAATTTCAGGTACGGGAAAGATCCCTATGTGATCCGGTGCAACAGGGGGGATACGTTGCATTTCACTTTCTCATCCGACGATACCGGGCACTCTTTCTTCCTGGAAGAGTTTGACGTGGATGTGAAGGTAAGTCCGGCCAATAACGAGGTACTGGTATTCGGTGTGGAGGATCCTTCCGCCAGGCCATATGTCACTGAAGAGCTGGTGCTGGTGGCGGATTTCCAGGGGCCTGCCCGGTACCTGGTCTCAAAGAGCCATTACCGGTGCCACGTCTGGTGCGGACCCATGCATGCCTTTGAACAGGGGAAACTGGTGATCATGCCCAATACCCTGCTGAGCTTCAGCCTGGGAAGCCTGCTGGCGGTGATCGCCCTCTGGGTGTTTTCGTTGTTCAGAGCACCGGTGATCGAGGGCACATCCGGAAAGGAAGATCCGCGGGGGGCGGACCTGTTTTTAAAGTTCCCCTGGTTCCGGAGAGCAGCGCGTTCCAGGTGGCCCCAGGTAGTGTTGATGATCCTTGCCCTCTGTCTCATCTATGTGGTCATCATGACCTCCCTGTTCGGGACAAAAATGTCCGGCAGGAATCTCGGTGTCGTCCTGATGTGGATCGTCTGGCTGTTCCTGCTGATCGTTGTGATGACCCCCCTGGGAGGAAGGGTCTGGTGCACCATTTGTCCGCTCCCGCTCTTCGGGGACTGGATTCAGCGCGGATCCCTGTTCACCCCGAGGACGGGGAAAACGGGGAATTACAACAACCGTTTTGCAGGGCTGTCCCTAAAATGGCCGTCCGGGATGGATAACAACTGGCTGAGGGTAGTTATATTCCTATTGCTTGCCACTTTTTCAACCACCCTGGTGGCTTCCCCCAAGGTGTCGGGCTTTGTGCTATTGGCCCTTATCCTGGCGCCGACAGCCATGTCCATGGTATTTGAATTACGTGCCTTTTGTCGCTATGTCTGTCCCGTACACGCTTTCGTGGGACCGTTTTCCGGAATGAGCGTTGTCGCCCTCAGGAACCGGTCCCGGGAAGTATGTGAGCAGTGTAAACCACACTATTGCCAGAAGGGAAATGCGAGAGGGTGGGCGTGTCCTTACGGGCTCAATGTGGGGGAGATCAAAGAGAGCATGGATTGCGGCCTTTGCCTTGAATGCGTGCGCAGCTGCACCTATGAGAATGTTTCGATTTTTGCAAGGCCGTTTGCATCTGAACGGAAGGTGAGGCATCCCAGTGACGGATGGCTGGTGATTGCCATTTTCACCATCGCCATTATCTATTCCATTCTCTACCTGGGCCCCTGGCCGGCCGTCCGGGATTATGTGAATATCCTCGATAAGAAGAACTGGGACCTGTTCGGCGTATATGCCCTGTTTCTATGGGTGGCCGTGCTGGTGGTTGTTCCCGGGGTCATTTATCTGCTCACACTGGCAGGCAGGAACTGGTCCGGAATCAACATGAAAACATCCGAAGCATTCCTGGCCAATTCCGGTTCCCTGCTTCCCATGGGATTGTTCATGTGGATGTCCTTTGTGGTACCGATGCTGTTTGTGAATTTCACCTTCCTTCTGCAATCCCTCTCGGATCCGTTTGGCTGGGGTTGGGATTTTTTCGGCACCGCCAATACTCCCTGGCACCAGGTGCTTCCGGGTGCGATCCCCTGGATACAGGCTTTCCTGATGCTGATTGGTACGGGATTGAGCCTCAGGAACCTCAGGAGGAACTGGAGCGGTCAGGGAACAGAGAAAGGACAGTTGATGCGGGCAAGCCTGCCCATGGGGATTTTTATCGCCTCGGTCAGCGCAATGATGATCTTCTTCTTCACCAATTAGCAGAGGCCGCCGGGATACTGCGGATAACATCTCTTTTGCTGAAAGTCTCCTGACCTGAGAGGGCCGGGAATGTAACCAACGGCATGCATGGCAACGGCTGCCGGCTATCGACTGCTGTTTAGTGGCTGATCCCGAAAAAAATAGAAGAGGCCATCCCGCAGGGGACAGCCTCTTCCGGGTATCAGAGGGTATCTTCTATCTGTTCTGGATCAGTCTGCCCAGCATCAGGTCGATCTGGCGCTGCGGAACCGGGTAATTCACATCTTCCGGTCCGATGGAGGCGGGTCCGTACAGCAGGTCACCCCAGGGCATGGTCTTCTCATAGGCCATGATCCTGGAAAGTTCAGACTGGACATCTCCCCAGCGCTGCAGGTCATAATACCGGTGCCCTTCCTGACCAAGTTCCAGCTTGCGCTCAAACTTGATGGCAGCCATGGCACTGGCCTGATCCGCAAACTGGCTGGCGGGATAGAGCCCGATCACATAATTGGCCGCCGGGGTAACCCCGTCATCTTCCATCACGAATCCTGCCGGGTTGGAAGCGCGCTCCCTGAGGGCGTTCACTTCTCCCATTCCCCGGTCATCTGCGCCTGTCATGGCTTCACATTCGGCTTTCAGCAGCAATACATCGGCAAAGCGGGCCATTCTGTATCCGTTGGCGGTCCACCCTGAGGTCCAGTTCCCCACTTCGGTGTAGGTGCCTTCCTGCTCCTTTTTGTACACGGCCTTTTTGGGGCTGTAGGGTCCGGAATAGGTCTGGTCACGAATCCAGTCGGATCCGGTATGGGGGCCCCAGTCCCAGTAAGGGATCCCGCGGCGTCCCACCGACCAGTCAAGCCTCGGGTCAAGCTGTCCGCCATATTCCGTAAAAGGATCACTGGGAGTAAGTCCCTGGTCATTGGTGACCATTTCGTCGTTATAGGAGAAATCCAGGAACGGCAATCCGTCACCATTGGTCCGGAACGAGTTCACGAACTCCTGGGTGGGATTGAAGAAACCGCAGCATCCGCCGGGGGAGCCTCCGCCCTTGTAGGGGAAGTTCAGCACTTCTCCCCAGCTGGCATTGCGGGCACCGGAGTTGTCGTTCACCGAATACTGCACCGTGTAAATGGCTTCGATGAAGTTACGGTTCACAATATTGAAAATCTCCCCGTACTGGGGCGCCAGTCCGATGGGCTCTCCATTGGGTTTCACCCCTGACTCCTCAATCTCGGTGAGCAGCGCCAGTGCAGTGGAATAATCCCTGTACATCTGCATCTGTGCCTTGGCCAGGAAGAACTGGGCAACGGTTTTATTGAACCGGCCGATGGCACCCATATTCTGGGCCAGGTTGGTCCCGGCTTCCAGGTCGGCGATGATCATCGGACGTACATCCACATCATTGGTGAGTTCGTCCTGTACCGTGGTCTCATCCACGTAGGGAACATACATCCCGGTCTCCAGATCGCCCCACATCCTGAATGCTTCGAAATGGTACCATCCGCGAAGCGCCCGGGCCTGGTTGACAAAACTGTCGTGCTCCTCCTGGGAGATCGTTCCGGCCTCCAGGGCCTGCCCCGCCACCGAAATGGTGGAGTTGCAGCGGGAGATCCCTTCATAGCAGGACCGCCATTTCGCGTTCAAATAAGGATTGGTGGCTGTTTCATTGTATCGCTGAATGGGATTGATGTCCGGCTGGTCACCGGTGTCGGTCCCTTTGTTGGCTTCCATCCCACGGATACTTCCGAATACCCATCCCGTGGTAGAGGCATCCCAGCTGAACTGGCTATCGATCCCGTCGAGAAAGGAATAGGCCCCGATGAGCAGGGCATCCACCCCTTCATAGGTCGCCAGCACCGCACCGTCCAGCGATCCCTTGGGAGTGATCTCCAGGAACTCCTCACTACAGGCGTTCATCATCAGGAGCGCTGCAGTGACGGCTATTACTGTGAAATATTTTGACTTTTTCATATTGTATAGAAGTTTTAGCGCGTTGACATTAGAATCCAAGGTTTACGCCTACTACGAACTGCTTGGGCGCAGGCAAACTTCCCTGGTCCACACCGAATACTGTCTCGTTGGGCTGGAACAGCTCGGGGTCGAGACCGGAGTACTTGGTAATGGTGAACAGGTTGGTGCCCTGTACGTAGATCCTCAGATTATCGAATACATTGCCTACCCGTCCGAAGTTGTAACCGATCTGCAGGTTCTTCAGCCGGAAGAATGAGCCGTCCTCGATGTAATAGCCGCTGAACTCCTGGTTGGTGGAGAAGTTGGCGTTATTGGAGGCCTTGGGTACCCTGGCGTCTGTATTTTCAGGCGTCCAGCTGTCGTACAGCAGATCCGTACTGCGCTGTCCCTGGAAGGACTGCCAGAAATCGAGCCACCAGAGGTTCTGGTTCAGGATATCGTTCCCCTGGGAACCATAGAAGAAGGCGGTCAGATCGAATCCCTTATACCCCAGCACCAGGTTCAGGCTGTAGGTGAAGTCGGGATTGGGATCGCCGATATGGATCCGGTCGTCCGGGGTGATCTCCCCGTCGCCGTCCACATCCCTGAACCGCATGAATCCGGGCTCCTGGTCTGCCTGAAGCGCCACACCGTCGTTGGCAGGAACATAGATGGTGTTCCCGGACTCATCCGTGGTTTCGGTCAGGTCAGCCTCCTGGAACAGACCCATGTAGTCATACCCGAAGAATGAACCCACCGGGTAGCCCACCTCGTTCCTGGAGGTGGATCCGATCCTGGCACCTCCCGACTGGGTGGCGTCGAAGTATTCGATCCCCTCGGCGATCTTGACGATCTCATTGTTATAGGTGGTGAGGGCAGCGGTGGCCTCGAAGCTGAAGTCGCTCCAGATCTGGCGGTAGATCAGCTGGAGGTCGATCCCGGTGTTCCTCATCTCACCCACGTTCACATAGGGACGGGATGCATTTCCGGCTGTACCGGGCAGTTCCGGGTTGTAGAGCAGGTCCACGTTCTGTTTCATGTACCAGTCGAACACCACTTCGAACTTCCGGTTGAACAGTACGGCATCGAATCCCACGTTGGTGGAGATGTTGGTCTCCCATTTGGCATCCGGATTCCCGATCCTGGAGGGATGGAAGCCCAGTACCGAACTGTTGAATGTACCGTTGATGTCATAGAATGAACGTCCGGGTGATCCGCTGAAGAGGTAGTACTGGTTGGCGGTGGACACCGGCAGCTGGTTCCCCATGGTTCCCCAGCCTCCCCTGATCTTCAGGTCGTTGATCACATCGGATCCGGCCAGGAAGGACTCCTCGCTGATCCTCCAGGCAGCCGAAACCGAGGGGAAGATCCCGTAGCGGGTGTCGGGTCCGAAGACCGACGATCCGTCCCGGCGGACCGTTGCGCTCAGGTAGTACTTGCTGCGGAAGTTGTAATCAGCACGCAGGAACTGTGAAACGATGGTCCTGGGCGTGTTGAACCACGAGGTACCCCCCTGGAGGCTCTCGGCGGTTCCGACGGTACGGAAAGCAAATGCGCTGGAGAAGTATCCGGCGCCGGTGGCGTTCACCCCGCGTCCCAGGCCCAGTTTGTTGGCCTCGTAACCGGCCACTGCCAGCAGGCTGTGGTCACCCATCTGGCGGCTGAAGGTCAGGGTGTTGGTCCAGGTCCATTCCCCTCCGACAATCCCCTGCTCGGTGTAGGTGGGGGTTGCGGTGTTCTCGGCAGCCTCATAGGTGTCCGAGTTCCAGTTGGTCTGGTAGGAGTTGTTGATGGATCCGCCGAAAGAGGTCCTGAGGTTCAGTCCTTCGATAATCTTCAGGTCGGCGAAAACGTTTCCGAAGACCCTCATATCCATCCATTTGTCCAGGGAGTTCCTGTTCTGGTTGGCCACATAGTTGCCGCCCTGGCCCAGCCTGGGCGCAATCCCGGTTCCACCCCAGTCCCCGTCTTCGAAGAAGTGGGTGAGACCCTGGTAGGGGCCGTTGTTCCAGATCACCGGAACAATAGCGGGCATGCGGTACACGGCGCCCATCACAGCGGTCTGCTCACCCTGGTTGGCGATCCCGTTGTCCTGGCGGTTCACGATGTTGATGTTCTCCCCGATGGTCACCCTGTCCTTAATTTTGAACTCGGAGTTAAACCGTCCACTGAACCGCTTGTACCAGCTTTCGATGACCGTACCCTTCTGGTCGAAAT
This sequence comes from uncultured Bacteroides sp., assembly GCA_964575865.1. Taxonomy (GTDB): domain Bacteria; phylum Bacteroidota; class Bacteroidia; order Bacteroidales. Next base: position 59,980 of record CAZNSZ010000007.1, read on the forward strand.
ACCCCAGGCTGGCGTAGTAGTTGGCCGACTGGTTTCCGCCCGAGAGGGAGAGGTCATAGTTCTGGATCGGTCCGTTCTGTGTCACCTCGTCCCACCATTTGGTGTCTGCAGCCCAGAAGGGCAGGGTGGGTGAGGCATTGTTGGAATCCCCGTAGATGGGATGGACCTCGGAGGTGCCGTCATTATCGTAAACCAGCCACTGAATGTCGGCATACTCCTGTGTGTTGGCAACGTAGTCGATATCACCGCCCCTTGTCTGTGTTCCTGCGTAGGCGTTAAAATTGACCTTCATGCCGGAGGATCCTTTCTTGGTGGTGATCACGATCACCCCGTTGGAGGCGCGGGCACCGTACATGGAGGCTGCACCGGCGTCCTTCAGGACGGACATCGATTCGACATCCTCCGGGTTAATGGTATTCACATCGGTGGTGGGAACCCCGTCCACAATGTAGAGCGGTTCGTTGTTCTGGAAGGAACCGAGCCCGCGGATCCGCACCTTGGCTGCCTGGCCCGGCCTGGCATCCTGCACCACGGTAACACCGGCAACCCTGCCCTGCATCTGCTGGGTGATGTTGCCCTGCGGCATCTGCACCAGCTGTTCTGAGTTCACGACCCCGACCGAACCGGTCAGGTCCTTCTTTTTCTGGGTGGCATAGGCGGTCACCACGATCTCATCCAGGGAGGTCACGTCAGGAGCCAGCACCACGTTGATGGTGTTCTGCGGCCCGACGGGAATCGCCTGGGTGGTGTAACCCACGAATGAGAAAACTAGGACGGCATCCGGTCCCGGGACTACAATGCTGTAGTTCCCGTCCACATCGGTCACGGCACCCTGAACGGTGCCCTGGATCACGATGTTCACCCCGGGTAGCGGTCCCTGCTCTTCGGAAGTTACTTGCCCTGTAACCGTTTTTTGCTGAGCGTAGGTAAGGCTAACCGCAAAGCAAAAGAGGAGAAGCGACATGAGGCCACTTTTCCACAAAGTAGATTTACGCATAACGAAGTAGTTTTGGGTTAGTAAAGAATACAAGTTGGTCTATTAGTCTGGTATATATTGATTTAAACCTTGTTGTAGTTAGTGCGGCACGTAGCAATACCATACAATTATAGTATTATTTTTGGCTTGGAAACCCTTTTAAACAGTGAATTTCGGGGGGATTGCCCAAATTTTTACAGAGTCTAAATAAACCCAGGAAGGGTCGAAGGAATAAAGACTGGCTAAAAACAGCTGACCTGCCGGTCGTTGACCTTGGATCAAAGATCGCCTGTGGCCAGGGATCAACGGTCCCCGCTGAGGTTGCGGCGAATGGCATGTTCAAGGCCCCGGATCTCGGCCAGGCTCTTCATCCTTCCGTACAGGGAATAACCCGGGTAATGGTCAAGTCCGAAATCGCCCAGGATCCGCGCCCCGTGATCTGGACGGACCGGGATCCCAGTGTACCCGCGCACTTCTTTTTCCCGCCGGAGGTCCTCCCGCACCATGGTCTCCAGGATGGAATGGATGTCCACATCGCCTTCAAGCAGGTGGGTTTCGCTGAAGTTGCGCCCGGGATCGCGTTTGACGTTCCTGAGATGCAGAAAATGGATGTGCCGGGCCAGCGAGGCGGCCATGGCCGGCATGTCATTGGTGGTTGAGGCCCCGAACGAACCGCTGCAGAAGGTGATCCCGTTGGCGGGGGAATCCACCGCACGGACAATGTACAGGGCATCCTCAAGGGTGCTCACGGCCCTGGGCAGTCCCAGCAGGGGCCAGGGGGGATCGTCGGGATGGATGGCCAGAAAGATGCCCGATTCCCCGGCAACGGGAACCACTTCCTGCAGGAAGCCGGTCAGGTGATCCTGAAAGGCAGCTTTGTCCATCCCTTTGTAGGCTTCGATCCGTTTCAGCACCTCCCGGGGGGTGAAAGCCTCTCCGGAACCGGGGAACCCCAGCAGGAAAGTTTTCAGCAGATCTTCCTTTTCTTTTCGACCGGTCCGGTCATATAGGAGAGCGGCTTTGCGCACCACTTCTTCGGTATAATCCGATGCAGCTCCCGGTCGCTGCAGCAGGTACATGTCGATCAGGGCAAAATGGACCAGGGTGAACGAGGAGAGTTCCGATCCGTCTGGCTGCCTGCTGTTCAGCCTGGTCCTGGACCAGTCCAGGGCCGGCATGAAATTGTAGCAGACCGTATGCACCCCCTCTTCTCCCAGGTGCTTCAGTGTCTGTTTGAAATTTTCAATGTGGAAGCGGAAATCGCCCGATCTTGTCTTTATGGATTCGTGCACCGGAACGCTTTCCACCACCCCCCAGCGCAATCCCGCTTTTTCGATGACTGCCTTCCGCTCCCTGATGGCTTCCCGCTCCCAGCACGCACCCACAGGGATCTGGTGGAGGGCGGAGACCACGCTGACGGCCCCTGTCTGGACCACCTGGTCCAGGGTGACCGGATCACCCGGTCCGAACCATCGCCAGGAGGGGATCAGCATGGGAGCGGGGATGGAAAGGAATGGAACATCGGTCTCACTTTCATTGATCTGTTCTTATTGGATCACACCCCGCTGTGGAAGCTGAATCCGCCGTCCACCGGCAGGATCACCCCGGTCACGAAAGAGGCCGCATCGCCGGCAAGGAACAGCACGGCACCGATCAGCTCGTCGGCTTTCCCGAACCTCCCCATGGGGGTTTTCCCGATCACCAGTCCGCCCCGTTCCGTAGGCGTGCCGTCCGGATTGGTCAGCAGTGCCCGGTTCTGATCCCCGATGAAGAACCCCGGTGCAATGGCATTGACACGGATGCGGGGACTGTGTTTCATGGCCATCTCCATGGCCATCCACTGGGTGAAGTTGGAAACGGCCGCTTTGGCAGCGGAATACCCGACCACCCTGGTGATGGTCCGCATGGCAGCCATGGAGGAAATATTGATGATGGAACCGCTTTTTTGCCCGGCCATGATCCTGCCCACCTCCAGGGTGGGGAGCAGGGTACTCTTATAATTGAGGTCCGACACCCTGTCGAAATCAGCCAGGTTGAGATCGAAAATGGTCCGGTCGGGTGCAATGGTGGCCCCCGGGATATTCCCTCCGGCCGCATTGATCAGGATGTCGATCCTGGCATGTTCGTCCAGGATCTTTGCGCAGGTCCTGCGGATGCTTTCCATGTCCAGGGCATCCATGTGCACCCCGTAAGCCGAGCAGCTTTTTCCGATGATGGTTTCCGCATTGGCCACCGCCTTTTCCAGGTTGATGTCTGCCAGGATGATCTTCACCCCCGCCTGTGCCAGCCCGCAGCCGATGGCGCCGGCCAGCACGCCCCCGCCGCCGGTGATCAGCGCGGTTTTTCCCTCCAGGTTGTATAATTTATCAATGTATCCCATGATTTCTCTGAGCTTGTTGCATGGTCGGGATTTGACTGAATGATAAACAAAACAATGGCCTTCCTGTTCGGGCGGAGCAAAAAAAACTGCCTTCCGGCGGGCGGTTCCGGAAGGCAGTCCTTCACTAACCTAAAACCATCCTAATAACCAGGATTTTGCCCATATTCGTTGGTGGTCCTTGTGATCTGGTTGACAGGGATGGGGCGCAGGGCATGGAAATCCTTGATGTTCTGCGCGTCCGGATTGTGCAGTTTCACCCGCTCTATGAGTTTCCCGGTCCGCTTGAGATCCAGCCAGCGCTGCTGTTCCCCGAAGGTCTCCCTGGACCATTCGTCCAGTATGAAATCCAGGTCCACCTCCCCGGCGGGCACTTCCATCTGTGACTCCATGCCCGGCCAGGCTGCCCGCCTGCGGATCGCATTGATATATTCCACCGCATTGCTCCCGTTTCCGTCCCTTCCCAGCATGGCCTCGGCTGCGACCAGGTAGGTCTCGCCCAGCCTGTAGACCGGGAAATCCCTTGACCCCCTGGTCTCGTTCAGCGAGGGCCTCAGGTTGTCCTCCCACTTCCAGGGAACCGGGAAGATGTTGATGTTCGGATTGTTGGCCGAGACGTCGGTCTTCCAGAGGCACCAGTCCTGGTCGATCTCATCCAGGTTCCAGGTGAAAAGCTGCACCCCGGGAAGGCGGGCCCTGATGGCCGCCGTATCGAACTCGGCAGCCGTTTTATCGGTGATCCATATGGCCGTGTCGCCCACAGCCGCCCCTTCCGGGATGTTCCGGTCGGTGTTGTAAAGCCATACGATCTGGAACGATTTCTCGAACCGGGAATCCACATCCAGCGGCCTGAAGCTTTCCAGCAGCCAGGGGGTGGGCCTGAACCGGATCCAGGGGCGGCCGTACCCGTGCCCCAGGGCGCGGTCCAGGCCGTTGCTGTAGACCTCGTACCACGCCCTGAAGTAGAGGTGGTTCCTGTTCCCCTCATCGTTCAGCAGCATGTCCTGGTCATACTGGATCGACCAGAGGATCTCGTTGTTCTGTTCCGATTCGGTGGTATGCACGAGTCCCCCGGCACCGTCATCCGAATTGTAGATCCGCTGGTAATCCGCCAGCAGCTCGTGCCCGGAATTCTGGATCACGTCCACGGCCAGGTCGGCGGCTTCGCTGAAATCAGCCGTGCCGTTCCCAAATGACTGGTAGGCGCGGGTCAGATACACAAGGGCCAGTCCGTGCTGCGCCGCCGGCCTGGTGATCCGTCCGAATTCCGACTGGCGGTCGGGAAGCACCGCGATGGCATCCTCCAGGTCCTGGATGATCGCATTATAGATCTCGGCTTCCGAATCCCTGCGGGCCTCGGTCTCCACACCCACGGTCTCCTCCAGGGTCAGGTGCACCGGTCCCCAGAACTGGACCAGCAGGAAGTAGTAATGGGCGCGCAGGAATTTCACCTCTCCCACCAGCCGTGCTTTCTCATCCTCGGGGATATCGGCATCAGGTGCCCTGCCGATCACGGCATTGCAGGTGTTGATCCCCTCATAAAAGCGCTGCCACGGATCCCAGAAAGTGGCCGATTCTCCGTTGAGTCCTGCGATATACTTGTTGATATAGTGGGCACCCCCGTGCCCGCCGTTGGTGTACTCATCGGTACCGAACACGGTGATCTCGCATCCGTCCTCGTCACCGTAAAAGTCCCGGAACCGTTCGTAAGCTGCGTTGACTGCATCCCTGAATCCGTCAGGTGTGTTGTAGTGGGTATCCACTGTGACCCCGGAAATGATCTCCTCCTCCAGGACGTCACACGAGACACCGGTGATCAGGGTTGCGGCAACTGCGATAAACAGATATTTGATTGTTTTCATAGCTCTCATGTTTTTATCCGTTACCAATTAAAAATCAACCATTAACCCGAAGGAATACATGCGGGTCGCCGGAACATCCGCCGTGATCTCACCCCCGTACTTTTCGGGATCAAGTCCCTTTTCCAGGTGTGACCAGATGAAGAAGGTGTCCAGGTTGAGGTAGACCCTCAGCTTCTTCATCCCGGCCTTGGAAACCATTCCGGTCGGGAAGTTGTAACCCAGCTGGATGTTCTTGATCTTGAAGAAATCCCCCGCGTAATATCCCCTGGTGGAGCTGTAGAGCGGGTACTCCCTCGAACCGTCGGGTTTGGGATGCACATTGGTTGGATTGGTCTCGGTCCAGTAATCCACATTCAGGTTGTTGTAGCGGCCCTGAAGGGTGGTCCTGGATACCAGGTAGTTGTTGTAGACGGTATGGCCGAAGACGCCCAGCAGCATAAAGGAGAAGTCGATCCCCTTGTATTCGAACCGCTGGCCGAGCCCCAGGGTGATGGAGGGCATGTCCGATCCCAGGATCACCTGGTCTTCCTGGTTGATCAAACCGTCATCGTTCTGGTCCATGACGTGGATCTCGCCCGGGTACTGGGAGTAAATGGCCGCATCGTCCTCCTCGCCCAGCTGCCAGACGCCCACTTTCTCGTAATCGTACCAGACGGTGAGCGGCTCCCCGATGAACCATTCGTTCCCCACGTCATCCTCCTCGGTCCCGTACAGGTCGAGGATCTCCTCCTTGTTTCCGAACAGGTTCAGGTTGGTTTCCCAGCTGAAATCGCCGCTGGCGAAGTTCATGAAGGTCACCCCCAGTTCCCATCCCCGGTTCCTGGTCTCGCCGATGTTCTCGAACACCGAGCTGAATCCGGAGGTGATGGGAAGCTGCCTTTCCAGCAGCAGGTCGGTGGTGTGGGTCTGGTATACCTCGAAACTACCGAAGATCCGGCCTTCCAGCAATCCGAAATCGAGACCGATATTGGCGGTGGCAGATGATTCCCAGCGGAGTTCCGGGTTGGCCAGGCTTTCCGGCCTGAATCCGAGCCCGGAGAGGCCTCCGAAGGAGTAGTAGGACCTGGCCAGGGCACCCCTGGTCTGGTAGGGATCGATCCCCGTGTTCCCTGTCACCCCGTAGCTCACCCTCAGGCGAAGGTCCGAGAAGAGATCCTGTCCCTGCATGAAATCCTCGCTGCTGATGCGCCACATGGCTGCGGCCGAAGGGAAGAACCCCCATTTGTTGCCTTCCGCCAGCCGGGACGACCCGTCCCACCGGCCCGTCAGCGTGAGCATATATTTGCCGAGCAGCTCATAGTTCACCCGCCCCATGATCGACATGATGCCCCATTCACTGAGGTAGCTGCCCATGTCGTTGACCGTTTCGGCCGTTCCCAGGTTATGGTACAACTGCGATTCATAGGGAATGTCCTCCACCTCTATGTGGGTGAGTTCGCTGTTGGATTCCTGGATACTGTACAACCCGGTGAAATTGAGGTTGTGGTCCCCGGTCTCCAGGGTGTAGGTCAGGATGTTCTCAAAGGTATATTCAAAGACCCTTTCATGCTCTTTGCGTACCAGGGCATTGCCTCCCTGCCGGGCGCCCGAATTGGATCCCTGGAACAGTCCCCTCCTGTACGTGGTCAGGCTGGGCCCGTAGTTCATCCGGTAGCTCAGGTTGTCCAGGATGTCGATCTCGGCGAAAATATTGCTGAACACCCTGAACGCTTCCCGCTCATCGGCATAGACCCCCTCCTCGTAATCGGCCAGCGGATTCCACAACAATGGATCAGCCCCGGGCCTGAAGATCAGGTTCCCGTCCGCATCGTAGGGTTCGGCCAGCGGGGAGATGTTCACCGCTCCACCGTATGCATTCCCGCCCACGTTCCGGAGTCCGCTCAGTACCTGCGTGGAGGTTCCCACCTTGATCCGCTTGGTGGCCTGGTGGTCCAGGTTGACCCGGAATGTTTTCCTGGTGTAGTCCTGTGTTTCAATGACCCCCCCTTCCTTGAAATAGTTGGCGGAGATGGCGAAGCCCGTGGTGGAGTTCCCGCCCCGGACCGCCAGCTGGTTGTTGGTCTGGAATCCGTTGCCGAGGACAAGGTCCACCCAGTCGGTGGAGACTCCCGCTGCATAGGCGTCCAGTTCATCCTGGGTAAATGCGCGTCCACCCACTTCCTTGAGCCGGTAATACTGCTCACCGTTCATGAGGTCGGGCACTGCCAGAACACTCGATATCCCGTAATGTCCCGAATAGGAGATGGTGGTGGGCATGTTCCCGCCCCGGTTGGTGGTGATCAGGATCACCCCATTGGCGCCACGGGATCCGTAAATCGCCGTGGCCGAGGCGTCTTTCAGGACCTCCATGGACCGGATGTCCTTTGGATTCAGGCCAGTGATGGAACCGGTCCACGGTATCCCGTCTACGACGAACAGGGGGTCGTTGGTGGCGGTCAGGGATCTGCGCCCCCTGATCCGGATGGTCACATCGGTTCCGGGTGTGCTTCCGCCATCGGAGAGAGCCACTACCCCGGTGGCCCTGCCCTGCAGCGCCTGGCCTGCATTCATCACCGGCCTTTCCTGGATCTCATCGGAAGAAACCGAGGAGATGGCCCCCGTGATGCTTCCCCTTCGCTGCGTACCATATCCGACCACCACCAGTTCGTCGAGCCCCACCGTAGAGGGAGCCAGTTGAACGTCGATGGTGGTCCGGTTGCCCACAGGGATCGCCTGGACTTCATAGCCCACGAAAGAAAACAGCAGAACGGCATCGGTTCCGGGAACCTGGATGCTGTATGCTCCGTCAGGATCTGTGATCGCTCCGGTGGTGGTTCCCTGGACCACGATGTTGACCCCCACAAGGGGTTCACCGGTAGTCTCATCGGAGACCGTTCCCGTGACCGTCCTTGCCTGTGCGAACAGGTTCAGACTGCATAAGGAACAGCATGCTCCGAAGAAAAAGAATAGCAGTGTTTTTTTCATAGTAGTTAGTTAGGAGTTAGTAGTTAGAGGTTAGATATCAACTATAAATAAAAAAGGGCTTGTTTGACGGTGAGGGCTGCCGGGATCGGCAGCGGGGATTGCGCACAGGAAAAACTGGTTCGGGCATAACGGGTTGAATTGTCCGGACATTGCAATCGGTTGCATAAAGTTATAAAAAAAATGCGATAACCTGGCTGCGTATTGCCGATTAATTTATGGTTGCAGCAATGAAACCCCTCCTGACGGACCCCATCGAGCGTGAAGGAGGGGCCGGTATGATCGGATCAGAGGTTCAGGTAATCCGTCCCGTAAGGATAGCGCTGGGGCCTGCTCAGCATGGCGTTGGCCGCTTCATTTCCGATGAAGCGCTCCTTTTCCGGATCCCACTGCAATGCCCCGGGAATTTTCATGGCGATATGGCTCAGCAGGCAGACGGAGCATGCCCGGTGACCGATCTCGATGGGGGAGATGGGTTCTTTCCTGCTCTGGATGCAGTCCAGCCAGTTTCCGTGCTGATCTTCGCTCACATACAGGTGGAGTTCTTCTTCGCCGATGGGTGACTTAAGGATCCCCGGATCGCTGGCATTCAGCGCCTGGTTGCTCCTTTCCTGGGCCACAGGGTCGCTGGCGGTGGCCACATAGTTGCCCCGGGAGACGAATATCCAGCCGTCGGTCCCTTCATACCGGATCCCGTTCGGGAATCCACCGCTGGTATACATGGTGATCCCGTTCTCATATTCGGCTTTAACCATGAAGTCGCCATGGACATCCCAGAGCCCGGATTTGGGGAACTCGGCCACCGCTTCCAGCGAGATGGGTCCCGTATGTTCGGTGTCCATGCCCCAGGCTGCCGAGTCGAAATGGTGCTGTCCCCAGCCGGTGATCATGCCCGCCCCGAACTGTTCCCGCCTCAACCAGCCGGGTCTTCCGTAACCCTCCCGGGGATGCACCCCGATCTCCGTATAATACACCCAGGGGGTCTCTCCCAGCCACATGTCATAATTGAGGTTGACGGGGACGGGCATCTCTTCGGCTTCCGGTCCGGAAGGATCCCCCGGGAGGCCGATCTTGACCGTATGCAGCTTCCCGATGCGCCCGTTCCTCACCAGTTCTGCTGCAAGGCGGAATTGTTCCGAGGAGCGCTGCTGGGTCCCCATCTGCAGGATGATGCCCTTTTTACGCACCACGTCGCTGACCAGCCTGCCTTCTGCAATGGTCAGGGAGGTGGGCTTCTGCAGGTAGATGTCCTTCCCTGCAAGTGCAGCTTCGATGGCGGGCTGGGCATGCCAGTGGTCGGGAGTGGAAATGATCACGGCATCGATCTCCGGATTGAGCAGCATTTCACGGTAATCCTCATACATGGCCACATCGGGCACGCCCTGTCCGTTCAGCTTCTCCCGGTAATACCCTTCCACCAGTTCCCTGCCTTCCTGCATGCGTTTGCTGTCCACGTCGCTGACTGCGATCACACGGGCGATGTCGTATTTCATGGTGTCGGGGAGATCGTGTCCGCGGGCAATGCGGCCGCAACCGATCTGTCCGATCTGTATCCTGTTGCTCGGGGCGCTTTTGCCAAATACCGAGGATGGTACAATGGTGGGCACGGTAAATGCACCTGCGGCGGCCGCCGAGGCGTTTTTAATGAAGGTCCTTCGTTTCATGGTCTGGTTTTTTTTTTTGGTTCAATCATTCCAGTGGGATTTATTCTTTGCTGTAGGATTCATACAGGGTTGCGATACCCGCCTCGAGGTGGTCCCCCGCATGGACCACTACCCGGTATTTCAGCCGGATGGTGCTCCCTTTTTCAAGCTGGATATGCGTCCCGTTTTCTGGCCAGTACATGGGGGTGGGGGAGAAGAACCCATAATCCCTCGTGAACCACGGGGCAGGGAACCAGTCACTGGAGGGATGCTGCAAAATGGCGATCCCTTCCGTGCCGCCCATTCGCGTTCCATGGTAATCCATCCAGGGGGACCGTTTCCCGAAGGTCCCCGCTTCGCCCAGCTCCCCTTCGGCATTCACCATCACCCCCCCGTTGATCACCGCCAGATCGGGATCCATCCGGATGCTCAGCAGCGAGTGATTGGTTTTTTCGATGGTCACATCCGTCAGCATTTCCATGGAAATGTCAAAATCGATCAGGTAGAGCGCCTCCGATGGAGCGGTCACCGTGATGATCCGGATATCCCTGACCGGGGACATGGCCCCGGGTCGTTTCCAGATATTCTCGTTCTCTATGACGACCCGGTCATGACCCGATTCCAGTATATCGGCCCTGAGGGGCACGATCTGCCCCCTCTCGGTCCCTTCCTGCCAGTAGTTTCCCCCGTTGACCCGGTCACACCCGAAGAACAGGGAGCTGTGGTGCGGGTAATTGCCGTTCCTCATGGAGGTGACCCCGGCCCCCGAGGGTCCGTTGACGGGAAAGAAGAACGGATACTTGTCGTGCTCCGACAGCATGTAGCTGGTCAGCAGGGTGCCGTCCCGCCTGATCTCGATCCGGTCCCCCAGGCGCTCTGCAGTCAATGGTTGCTGTGCCGGGGCACCCGTCGCCGCCAAGGAGCAGAGGAGTCCCAGCCAGGCCGTTTTGGGAATGGAGGATTTCATCATGGGTATTGTTCGTTGGATTCACGAGCGTTGATTTCCACCTGCGGAGGCTCGCCGAATGCCCGCCAGTACTGTTCCGGCGCTTCTTCGGAGAGACTGCCGTCAAAAACCAGCAGCCGGTATTTCAGGGCATAATCCTTCCCTTTTTCAAGGACCCAGGGGTTGTGGCGTATGGGGCAGAATTCGAAGTAGAGGTCCCCCCGGCCCCCGTTGGCATCCACCGGCCAGACGCGCATGGGCTCCGGAAATTCACGGTTGGAAGGGTGTCCCATAAACAGGATCCCGCTCCTTCCGGCACCGCTCCCCGACTCTCCTTCCACCATGCACCAGCGCGCCTTGGTGCCGTCTGCCGTGAGCCGGTCATTTTGTTCCGAGGTGAGCACCGTGCTGTTGTCCCTGTGCCAGCGTTCTGTGGCCCGGAAACCGATGCCTCCGCCGTAACGGTATGCATCCAGAATGATCCCGGAATCCAGGGGGGTATTCAGGGTGGTGGTGTAGTCGATCAGCCATACCTGTTCGTTTCCCGTATTCCAGACCCTCACATCAAGCACCTCGCTGATGGCCAGCCGGTCCTCACCGGGCGCACCGAAATCAACGTGCTCCTGGAGCGCCCTGAATCCCGAATAGACCGGTCCCTCCTGCCGGGAGATGAACCCGCTGAACCTCACGGTACCCTCTCCCTTGTTCAGGTTCCAGAAGTCCACTTCCCTCCCGTTGATATGTGTTTTGGTCCACGGTCCCCAGATCCCGTAATGGTGGTAATGGTCCGGGGGCTGGATCCGTGTCAGCACCTCGCCTCCGGGTGACCAGAGGGGATGGATGAAACCGGAACGTTTGAAGAGGGGGCTGATCCCTTCGGGTGGCCAGACCGTTCGGAACTGGTAACCGAGCACCGGCCGGCCTTCTTTTTCCATTTGCAGCAATCCATGTTTTTCTTCCAGACTGACCGGTCCCTCCGGTGGTGCGGCATCCCCCCTTTCAATGATGTACTGCCTGCTGCTTCCTGCAGGCGTCATTCCCCCCAGGATGAACCAGAGGGTGGCCGAGTGACCGTATTCCATCTGGCACGGGACGGGAACTGTCCCGTCATTCCGGATTTCCTTCAGGACCAGGGGCCCCTGGTCCTCGTTATAATCAATCGTGCTGAGCGGGATCCCCACCGGGCAATCGGCACGGTCCGATGCTCCTGCGTGGACCGTGATGGTTGCCACAGGTTGTCCGGACAGTGAAAGATTAAGCAAGAGCAGGGGGATCAGTGAAAGGAATCTCATGGGGTCGGGTCAGGAATTTGTATACAGGTTTAAAACTGTAGATAAAAATAGGGGAAAATGCAATCGGTTGCAAATAATAATCTTTATATTTGAAATTCACAATCCGTTTGACAGCCCTTGCACCACCCTTCCGACCATGACCCATAAAAAGGAAGTGACCATTTACGATATCGCCGAGGCACTGAAAATTTCGGCTTCAACCGTCAGCCGGGGCCTCAGGGACCATCCTGCCCTCCGCAGGGAGACGGTCCGGCGGATCAAGGAAGTGGCCAGGGAAATGGGTTATCAGCAGAACGCTTTCGCCAGCAACCTGCGGAGCAACCGTTCCAATACCATCGGTGTGATTCTTCCGAGGCTGGACAGCAATTTCCAGTCCTCGGTGGTGGCCGGCATCGAAAAAAAGGTGAACCAGCATGGGTACAACCTGATCATCAGCCAGTCGCGGGAAAGCAAGGCGAAGGAAAACGCCAACATCGACACCATGTTCAACAGCAGGGTGGACGGACTGCTGGTTTCGCTGGCGTGCGATACCTGCGACCTTTCCCACTTCAACAACATGCTGCGCAAGGGGATCCCGGTGGTGCTCTTCGACAGGGTCAAGGAGCATCCCGATTACAGTTGTTCACGGGTGGTGATCGACAATGTGAAAGCCGGCCGCGATGCAGTGGCCCATCTGCTGGATGAAGGATGCTGCCGGATCATGTACGTGGGGGATAACCTGACAGGCAGTGTATATGCCGACCGGCACCGGGGGTACATGGAAGCCCTTGCGGAAAGGAAGATCCCCTATGATCCGGACCTCTCTTACATCACACCCCTGGATGAAAGGTCCGGTGAAAGGGTGGTGGAGCGGATCCGGGAACTGGATGCCCTCCCGGATGGCATCTTCGCCGCCAATGACACCTCGGCCGTTTCGATCATCTGCGAGCTGAAGCAGAACGGGTACAGGGTCCCGGAGGATGTGGCCGTGGTGGGATTCAACGATGTGCATATTGCCCGGGTGATCGATCCCCCCCTGACCACCATCCGGTATCCCGGGGAGGAGATGGGAGAAGTGGCCGCCACCACACTGATCGAGATCCTCACCGGCGGCGAGGCGGTGACCAGGAAGACCGTGGTGCTGGACCACCAGCTGGTGGTCCGTAAGTCATCCATGAAGCACCTGAATGAACCGCATGCGGTCTCCTGATTGCGGGCTATTTTCATTATCTTGGGGGCTCATTTCATCTATGATGGATCATCATCTCCCTTTCCATCCGATCCTGATGCATTTTGCAGCCAGATATGCCGGATACAGCTACGGTGCATTTGCCGCTGACCACCGGGTACTGGTGGAGAGCAACCTGCGATGCCAGGAAGCCTTCGGCCTTGATGCGGTGGGCCTCATCTCCGATCCATACCGGGAGACCGCCGCCTTCGGCGCCCGGATCACCTTCCCGGAGGAGGCAGTCCCCCGTTGCCACGGTCCCGTCGTCAGAAACATGGAGGATCTGAAGGGATTGAAAAATCCCGACGTGTACAGGGCAGAACGCACCCGGGACCGGATCCTGGCGGGAAAAGCGCTGCGAAAAGCGGCGGATCCCTCCATCCCCGTGATCGGCTGGATCGAGGGCCCGCTGGCCGAATCGTGCAACCTGGCCGGCGTCAACGAGGTGCTGCTCCGGCTCTACATGGATCCCGGTTTTGTCCGTATGCTGATCGACAGGGTGATGGTCACTGCAAAGGAGTTCGCCAGGGCACAGGTGGAAGCCGGGTGCGGGATCATCGGGGTAGGGGATGCCATCTGCTCACAGATCTCCGCAGAGAATTACCGTGAGTTTGTCCGCGAGAAGCACCGGGAACTCTTCGGATATATCCACTCCCTGGGGGCCAGGGTGAAACTGCATATCTGCGGGAACATCACCCACCTGCTGGAGGAACTGCCTTACTCAGGGCCGGATATCGTAGACCTGGACTGGATGGTGGATATGGATAAAGCCAGGGAGTTACTGGGTCCGGGGATCACCAGGTGCGGCAACCTGGATCCTGTGGGAGTCATCCAGGAGAAAAAGCAGGAGGAGGTCTATGCGGCGACCAGGGGGCTGTGCGAGCGCGAGGAGGGACGGGATTTCATTCTGTCGGGAGGGTGCGAGATCACCGTGAACACGCCCCCCGGCCACCTGCGGGCCATGCGTGATGCCTCCCTTTCAGGCGGCGCCGAATCCGGCCGAAAACAAGCCAATCACTCATTTAAATGAAACATCCTATGAGACCTTACATGCTTACAGAATCCTACTGGCCGGAGGTCAGGGAACGTGACTACCGGCTGGCCGTGCTGCCCTGGGGAGCCACAGAGGCCCATAACCTGCACCTTCCTTACGGCACCGACAATTTCGAAACCGATGCCCTGGTGCAGGAGGCCGCACGGATGGCATGGGAACGCGGTGCGGGAGTGATCGTGCTTCCCACCATCCCCGTCGGGGTCAATACCGGCCAGCACGATATCAGGCTGACCCTCAATTTTCACCCCTCCACACAGCAGGCGATCCTGGAGGACCTGGCCGAAAGCCTGGACAACCACGGGATCGACAAGCTGCTGGTGGTGAACGGGCACGGAGGAAACGATTTCAGGCAGATGATCAGGGAGGTGGGGAGCCACTTTCCGGACCTGCTCATCGCCACCTGCAACTGGTTCCAGTCGGTGGACAAGACGGCAATCTTCGAGAACGGGGGGGACCATGCCGATGAGATGGAGACCAGCCTGATGATGTTTGCCCATCCCGAAAAGGTGAAACCGCCGGAGACGGCAGGAGAAGGCAGGTCCAAACGGTTCAGTGTGGAGGCGCTCAATGAATCATGGGCCTGGACCGAGCGGAAATGGAGCCGGACCACCGCGGACACCGGGATCGGTAACCCGAGAAAAGCCACCCGCGAGAAGGGGGAGCGCTATTTCAGCGAGGTTACCAAAAAGCTTGCTGACCTCATGACCGGCCTGGCGGCCACCGACGCGTCTGACCTGTACCGGTAATCCGGCAGATCAGTTTAGTTTTGTTCTAAAGGGATAATTCTTCAATTTGGTGACGGAACCCACCCGGTCGAACCAGATGGCACTCACCCGGAGAACATTCATCAGGACAGGGATGGCAGGCTTCGGCAGCCTGCTCCTGATGCCTTCCTGCTTCAGACAGGAACGGTCACCCTACCTTTTTTTCACGCCCGCCGAAGCGGCCTGCCTGATCCCGCTCTGCGAGCAGATCATTCCGGCCGATGACCATGGCGGAGGGGCCACCGAGGCAGGTGTCATCCATTACATCGACCGGCAGCTGCTGGCGGTTTTTGATTATGACCAGGTGGTCTACCAGCGCGGCATCGATGCCCTGCAGGCCACCTGCCTGGAACGTTTCGGAAGGAGGTATGAACAGCTGGATGCGGAAAGCCAGCTCCGGCTTGCCGAACAGATGGACACGGGCACCATCGGGGGGGAAGGCTGGGAGGGAACGGATCCCCGGCGTTTCTTCGGGCTGGTCAGGGACCACACCATGCAGGGCTTTTACGGGCCGCCCCGGCACGGGGGGAACCGGGACTATATGAGCTACCGGATGATGGACCTGGATTTTCCGCTGGTGGTGGGACGCAACCATTACCAACACCTCACACCCTGAACCATGGCGGCACAACATGTCAACGCAGTGATCGTAGGCGCCGGTGCAGGCGGGGGGGTGGTGGCCAAGGAGCTGGCCACCAACGGCCTGTCGGTTGTGCTCCTGGAACGGGGCGGATGGCCGGACTATGACAGGCACATCAACGATGAGCTGATCTCGCAGCGGACCCAGGTGCTCGGTTCCGCATTCGGACCCGACCACAGGCTGCACCCCCGCGTCCGCATATACGGAGAAGGGAACCGGCAGGTGGTGACCCCCATCCGGGGGGACTACGGCCACAATGCAGCGTGCGTGGGTTCCGGAACGGTCAGCTACGGGGCCATGGCGTGGCGCTTCATGCCGGAAGATTTCAGGATGAAATCCACCTATGGCCACGTGGAGGGATCCACCCTGGAGGACTGGCCCATTTCCTATGAGGAACTGGAACCCTATTATGAACAGGCCGAATGGGAAATCGGGGTTGCCGGGGAGGCCCGGGACAATCCCTTTGCAGCACCCAGGGAAAGGGAGTATCCCATGCCCGCGTTCGAGAACAACAAGGAGGGAAAGGTGCTGGCAGCCGCCTGCAGAAGGCTCGGACTGCACCCTTTCCCCATTCCCATGCTCCGCAACTCGGTCCCCTACAATGGAAGGCCCGCCTGTATCAGGAACAGGACCTGCGTGGGATATGCCTGCCCGGTGGACGGAAAGAACGGAACCCACAACACGGTGATCCCCGTGGCCATGGCCACAGGCAACTGTGAGGTCAGGGTGCACTGCCAGGTGGCCGAGGTGATGAGCAACGACCGGGGCAGGGTGACCGGGGTAAGGTACTTCGATGAAAACAACCGGGAGCAGGTCCAGACCGCCGACCTGGTGGTGCTGGCCGCCTCCGCCACGGAGACTGCCAGGCTGCTGCTGAACTCCACCAGCAAATTGTTCCCCAACGGGCTGGGGAACAACCATGACTGGGTGGGGCGCAACCTCCAGGGCCATGCCTATACCGGCGCTCACGGGCTCTTCGATCATGAGGTCACTGACTATGCGGGACCGGGGGCCACCTTCGGGTTCTGCGACTACAACCACCACAACGAAGGGATTATCGGCGGCGGCCTTCTCTGCAATGAATTCAACGCGCTTCCCTACCTCTTTACCGGGATCAGGCCCCCTGGAGCGGCAAGGTGGGGCAGGGAGCACAAGGATTTCCAGATGCGGAACATCAAACGGATCGCGGCCCTCCACGGGCCCATCCAGGAGATGCCCAACTTTGAGGCCCGTGTCACGGTCGACCCCACGGTGAAGGACCACTGGGGAATCCCCGTGGCGGCGCTCTCCGGTGAGCGCCATGCCCTGGACCGGGTGCACTGCCAGTGGCTTTCGGAGCGTGCCGAGGAGGTGATCAGGGAAGCGGGAGCGGTAAAAACCTGGCTCAGTGTGGGGGGAAGGGGTCTCAGCGGGGGTCAGCATCAGTGCGGAACAGCCAGGATGGGTGATGATCCCCGTACCTCGGTGACCAACCGCTACGGACAGGTCCATGACATCGACAACCTCTTTGTGGCAGACGGCAGTGTTTTTGTGACCGGCGGAGGATTCAATCCGGTGCTGACCATCATGGCCGTTGCCTACCGCACCGGGGCCTACATCAACAGCACCTGGAAGGGAACCCGCTTAAAATCCTGATGCGATCCATGAAGAAACGAAAGGGCATACTCCTCCTGATCACCATCCCGGTTCTGGCCGTTATCCTGCTGACGGGGTACGCAGGATGGAATGCGGCCAACCCGGAGCGGACCTGTGCCTCCTGCCATGAGATCGTTCCATCCATGGAGCTGTGGCAGCAATCGGCCCACCGGGAGGTCAGTTGCGCGGACTGCCACGGAACCGCCCTTTCCAACGGATTCCACAGCCTCAGGGAGAAAGCCGGGATGCTTTTCGGTCATTTCGGGAGAAGGCAGGATGCCGCTCCCGTCCGGCTGGACGAGGCCGGGGTGCTGGAGGTGATGGAAGCGTGCGTGGAGTGCCACATGGAAGAGTACCGGAGCTGGCTCTCAGGGGGGCATTCGGCCACCTATGCCGACATCTTTCTGAATGAAGCGCACAACCGCAAGGAGCAGCTGTACCCGGACTGCTTCCGGTGCCACGGGATGTATTACGGGGGCACCATCGGGGAGCTGGTACAGCCCATTTCCACAGCGGGCCCATGGACCATGACGGAGCGTGCAATGGAATCCCGGGCGGTGATCCCCTGCCTGGCCTGTCATCCCATCCATATGGAAAACCGGTTGCGGGGCAGGGCCGGATCCCTGGACGATCCCGGTGCCATCTTCTATGAACGGGAGGAAAGGGACCCCCTGATGGGGCTCTACCTGAGATCGGACCGGATGCACCTGAGGGCCGACATGCTGCCCAAGCCCGACATGTTCCGGCAGGGCGAGGCGGTCCATGTATCGGATGACCCGGCACAGCGGCTATGTGTTCAATGCCATGCCCCCAACTGGGCCCATGAGGCGGGTACAGAGGATGACCGGACGCCCGTTGGGGTCCATGAGGGTCTCAGCTGCCTGGCCTGTCACCAGGGTCATTCCAATGATCCCAGGGGCTCCTGTGCCCGCTGTCACCCTGCCCTCTCCAACTGTGGCCTGGATGTGGAGACCATGAACACCACGTATGCCAAACGGGAGAGTCCCCACGATATTCATTTTGTAGCCTGCACAGATTGCCACGATCCGGTACCGGAATGATGACCCATCAAAGAGACAATGAAACGACGACAGTTTCTCAACCAGTCGGCCGGCCTTGCCCTGGGAACCCTTGGAGGACCGGGGCTCTATCAGGAGACGAACGCTGCGGAACAAAGGGAAAGGACCAACCCGATGCGTAACCGGGAACCCTTTCCGCTGGCCATCACCATGTGGGAATTCTCCTGGCTGGAGCGGAGATGGCCCGGAGCGGGGTATGAGGATTGGGACCGGGCGCTCACGGAGCTCACAGAGCGGGGATACGATGCGGTCCGCATCGATGCCTTCCCGCACCTGATCAGCCACGATCCCGAAAAAGAGTACCTGTTGCTGCCCCACTGGAGCGTGCAGGACTGGGGGAGCCCGGCCATTAACCGGGTCCGGGTCCAGCCCCACCTTAACCGGTTCCTCGAACGGTGCAGGGCACACGGTATCAAAGCGGGGCTCTCTTCCTGGTTCCGGCAGGACGAAGAGGACCTGCGCATGAAGCTGGACACTCCCGAAAAGCTGGGAGCGGCATGGCTGGCCGTCCTGGATTCCATCCGGGAGGGCGGGGTGCTGGATGCGGTCTGCTATGTGGATCTTTGCAATGAATGGACGGGGCCGGCCTGGTGTCCTTTCTTTGTCAACGATCCGCCGGAAGCGGTATGGACGGGATGGGACACTGCGAAATCAAAGCAGTGGATGGAACGCGCCATTGCCGTCATCAAAGAGAAATACCCGGAGATTCCCGCCACCTTCTCCTTCACGGGGGAGGTCACCCCGGACACCCCGGGCAAGGGGCCGTTCCCCATGCTGGATTTCCTGGAGCCGCACATCTGGATGTCCGCTTCCAACGGGGATGAGTACTACCGGGAGGTGGGCTATACCTACGACAGGTTCGAACTGGAGAGTTACAGGAACCTGGCCCTCAAGGGAAAAGGGGTGTATGAGAACCGCAAAGCATACTGGCAGGAGGGATTGAAGCGGCAGATCCGCCTGGCGGCAGAATGGTCGGAAAAGCTGAACACCGGACTGGTCACCACCGAATGCTGGGGGGTGGTTGATTTCAAGGACGGACCGCTGCTGGACTGGGGGTATGTGAAGGAGCTGTGTGCACTGGGCACGGAGGAGGCTGCCGGAACGGGAAGATGGATCGCTCTGGCCACCAGTAATTTCTGTGGTCCCCAGTTCGTCGGGATGTGGCGGGATGTGGAATGGCACAGGAGATTAACGGATACCATCCACCGGGCCACGCTGGCCCCTGACCTGATGGCCTCACCGCTGGTGAGGCGGCTGGCCGGTACAGGGGCCTATTCGCGATAAAATATCCGCCCCCCGGTGCGGGGAGTTGAACAAATGGCTTATTTTTGTTCTGAAATCACTCAGTGACCGGAACCGCGACCGCAATGGCAACCGTTACTGAAACCGCAATTTAGCTACCGATAAGAACCACAACACTGCTGCCATGAATTTTAGATCAGAAGTCGAAAAGGCGTTTTTCCATCTTTCCGGTTCTCCTGAACCAACCACCCGCATCCCTTATATTGTGGTGGATAATTTCCCACTGCTGGGATTGATGACCTCGCTGCGTTTCCTTGAATGGGCAGGAGAGAATCCGGAGGGGGTGATCAGCCTGCCCACCGGCAAGACCCCTGAATATTTCATCAAGTGGACCGGGTACCTGCTGGAGAACTGGGAAGGAAAGAAGGTCAAAGAACTGAGAAGCAAATACGGGATCGGAGGCATGGCCAAACCGAGCCTTAAAAAGCTGCAGTTCGTGCAGATCGATGAATTCTATCCCATCAGCTCCAAGCAGCACAACAGTTTCTTTAACTATGTCAGAAAATATTATATCGGAGGTTTCGGACTCGATCCGAAAAAATCCCTGCTGATCAATTCCGATGAGATCCGGCTGGAAGGGGGAATGCATTTTAAGGAGGTCTTTCCTGAGAGCAGGGTCGACCTTTCACTGCGTTACCGGGAACCCAAGAGCCAGTTCGAGCGGATCCAGCAGCAGTCCATCTTTGCTATCGACGACTGGTGCACCGAATACGAGCAGCAGGTAAGGGAGAAAGGCGGGATTGGCTTCTTCCTGGGAGGGATAGGCCCCGACGGGCACATCGCCTTCAATACCCGGGGCTCGGACCACTACTCCACCACAAGGCTCACCGAAACCAACTTTGAAACCCAGGCGGTTGCAGCCTCCGACCTGGGGGGGATCGAGATCTCACGCAACCGGCTGGTGATCACCATCGGGCTGGAGACCATCACCCATAACCCGGAGGCCGTCGCCCTGATCTTTGCTGCGGGTGAAGCCAAGGCCCCCATGGTGCGCGACGCGCTGGAGCAGGAGCCCTCCAACCTCTATCCGGCCAGTGTGCTGGGCAAGCTGCCCAATGCACGTTTCTACCTCACCACGGGAGCTGCTTCCATGCTGCAGGCTTCCGTGGACGCATTTTACAAGCACGGCGACTGGTCCCAGGATAAGACCGACCGGGCGGTCATCGACCTCTGCGTAAAGCTGCAGAAATACGGACACCACCTGACCCTGGCCGACCTGAGGGATGACCGCTACTGCCGGATGATCCCCGGGCTGGGGGAGGAGACCGTCTCCTCGGTGATCGAATCCACCGTCGGAAAATTCCAGAAAGGGATGTTCGCCGAACAGAACCAGGTCTACTACCATACCGGTCCCCACCACGACGACATTATGCTGGGCCTCAATCCGCATATCCACAGGCTGATGAGGAACGAAACCAATTCCAATTACTTTTCTGTTCTCACGTCAGGATTTACCGCGGTGACCAATAAGTTCGTCATCGATGCCCTGGAAGATACCCGGCATTTCCTGGATGCGGGGCTCATCTCCATGACCCGCTACCCCGATTTTTTTGAAAAGGGATACCTCTACAAGCGGGACAAGGACGTGAACCACTACCTGCTGAAGGTAGCTTCCGGAGAGCATTACGAACTGCGCAGGGGACTGGCCCACCGGCTGGTCAGGGACATAGTGGGCCTCTACAAGGTGAAGAGCATCGAGCAGCTCAGGGACCGGATCAACACCATCCTTCACATACTGAACGACAGCTATGACGGGGAGATCAACACCCCCGACATACAGAAGCTGAAGGGGATGATCCGGGAGTTCGAAGAAGAGCTGGTGTGGGCCTGTTTCGGGATCCAGACCAAAAACGTGCACCACCTCCGCCTGGGATTCTATACGGGCGATATCTTTACGGAACAGCCCAAAAGGGACCGGGACGTGGCGCCGATCCTGGAGAATCTGAGGGAGATCAAGCCCACGGTGGTGAGCCTGGCCTTCGATCCCGAGGGAAGCGGGCCGGATACACACTACAAGGTGCTGCAGGTGATCGCAGAAGCGCTGCGGATGTGGAGCCAGGAGGAGGACCTCTCCAAACTCCGCATCTGGGGGTACCGGAACGTATGGTACCGTTTCCATCCGGCGGAGGCCAATCGCATCGTTCCGGTATCGCTGAATGCCATGGGGGTGATGGACAATGCGTTCACGTACAGCTATCTGAGCCAGGTGGACGCCTCATTCCCCAGCTACCAGCATGACGGGAAATTCTCCGACCTCACACAGCGGATATGGGTGGAACAGCTGAAGACAGTGCAGCTGCTGCTGGGAAAAAATTATTTCTACCAGAACGACAGCCCGCGGGTCCGCACGACCCATGGCCTGCTCTTTTTCAAGGAGATGAACCTGGAAGAGTTCCTCGGGCACGCCAGGGAACTGGAAAAATCCATGGAGGGCGTGGTCTTTTGACCGGCAGTCAGGGTATTGCAACTGTTTTCCCAGGCCATCAGGAAGGCCGGGGAATGATTCCCGTTGGGAAAGTCATCGCAAGGGAACGATCCGGACCGGATCCTGGTTGGGTTGCGCCTCAAAGGTAATGAAACCTCCCCCGCTGTCTGAACCCTCAAGGTGGGCCAGCTCCTTTCCGTCCTGGGTCACCCGGACCCTTTCCCAGTCTTCGGGAAGCCGGGTCCTGACGGTGAGGGGAAACGCATAGCGCTCCGGATCCAGGGAGTGGGTGATGCTCACCAGGATCTCTTTTCTTCTCATGGTGGTTTCTGCCTTCCCGTTCATGCGTTCCCTCATGTACCTGGTCACATCCCGGAAAGGGGCCACCCATAGGTCCTCACCATGGGTATGGAGCTTGCCGAAATAGTGGTGGAGGGTATCCCCGGGAATGGCCTCCCAGCCGATGCCGTCCACCCCGTGAAATACCAGCACCAGCCAAATGTTGTCATGGGACAGGCAGGTATCGATCCAGGATTCCATGAGCGACAGCGGTGTGCGGGAAAGGGGCCCCCGCTGCCATTGTACATAGGCCCTTTCACTGTCACCGGGAGCCGCCCTGCTGCTGCGGTTCAGCTCCTCCAGCCAGGGGTGCGGCATGCGGTTGCGAAGGGCAGGGTAGAGGGACAGGGCAATTTCCATCACCCTTTCATTTTCAGTGCCATATGGGCACTCGCAGGAGAAGGTGTGCTCCGTTCCCAGCCGGGCGGCGATCTCCTCTTTGCATTTTTCAAGCTCCCACCTCATGTTGGGCTCGTCCAGGATGGCCAGCCTGGGGTGCGAGATGGTATGGCTGGCGAATTCGTGTCCCCTGGCGGCAAATTCACCGATCTCTTCCCAGGTGATCTGTTCCGGTCCGGCATAGTCATTCCCTCCGGCGCCATCATCTGAAAAAGCATTCCCGCTTTCTGCCTCAATTCTGGCCGCCTTTTTCATCGCCACCTTCTCCCTGGCAACGGCATATGCTTCGTCGATGATCCTGCAGGCCCGCTCCATGTTCCCCGCATCCACTGCGGCGCCTGCCCTGGTATGGGCATCCATCAGCCCGGGGATCCCCAGGAATCCCACAGCCGATCCCCGCTCAAAGAGGTTGTCCGGAGTGGTGGGAATGGTGGCGGTCTCTGCAATGATCTCCTCCACGGGTCTTCCTATGAAACGGGACCGGTACTGCGATCCGGGAATCTGCCCCGTGTTGATGAAAAAGGTCCCCCGGAATCCCATCTCCTCCATGATGGGAAGTGCCACCCGGAACTGGTTGATGGATCCGTCATCGTAGGTGAGGGATACGGCGGCCTTCTTGCCGTCTTTCCATTGCAGGATCTCGCTTTCAATCCCCTGGTTCCCCCCTGTGCTGCAGGCGGTTGTCAGGACCAGTGCGGCAAGGGCCATCCGGGATGTGCGGTTCAAACTGACCATGATTCATTTTTTTGGAATTGCGGGCCGTTCCAGGTCCCTTTCCCGCAAAAAGAGAAGGCTGTCTCCCAGGCAATCTGTCATGGTGTGACCGAACCTGTGGAAACAGCCTTTTCTCTTTTCAGGAGCGGTGACGCGTCACCGCCGGCGGATCTAAAGCTCCCTGATCTTGATGTTCTTGAACCAGACAGCATGTCCGTGGTCCTGCAACCCGATGTATCCCGTTTTGGCCACATCGGCAAAATCGGGGTTGAAATCGGGGAACTTGCTGTCGGCGATCATCTGCTTCCACTCGTCGGTCCAGAGGTGAAATTCAAGGGTGGTCTCCCCGTTCATCCTGAACGCAATGGTTCCTTCGTAGGAGACGATCTCAGCGGTGTTCCACTCCATGGCCCCCCTGGCATTCTGGGGGTCGGGGGGGATCAGGTCGTACAGGCTTCCTGCCCTCCGGTTCCCGTCCACGCCCAGGGTGTTGTCGATGTGGTTGCTGAAGTTGTCCAGGATCTGGTATTCGGGGGCGTTGTACCAGATCTTCTTGCCCGGCTCCTCAGTGGCCAGGAAGAAGATCCCTGAATTCCCCCCTTTTTCGATCATCCAGTCCACCTTGAAATGAAAATTGGTGTACTTCTTATCATAGATGATGTCTCCTCCAAATCCTGCCTCACCCATTCCTGAGTTCTCGCACACCAGGCAGCCGTCCTCGATGTACCACCCCGTATCCGGAAAGGCGGGTTCGTTAAATTCACGCCATCCGTCGGTGGTCTCCCCGTCGAACAGCA
>CAZNSZ010000008.1:0-24234 GCA_964575865.1 uncultured Bacteroides sp.
CTAACCCCTAACCCTTAACCCCTAACTATTTAACTATTCCTGCAAACCCCATGAAGGCCAGTGCCATGAGTCCGGCCACGATGAAGGCGATGGGGACCCCCTTCATGCGGGC
Organism: uncultured Bacteroides sp.; assembly: GCA_964575865.1. Classification (GTDB taxonomy): domain Bacteria; phylum Bacteroidota; class Bacteroidia; order Bacteroidales. The sequence continues at coordinate 113 of CAZNSZ010000008.1, forward strand.
GGGGACATTCAGGAGATCCAGCTGTTCGCGGATCCCGGAGAAGGTGATCAGGGCCAGCCCGAATCCGATGGCGTTCCCGATGGCATACACCGTGCTTTCCAGCAGGTTGAAATCTTTCTGAACGGCAAGGACCGCTACCCCCAGCACGGCGCAGTTGGTGGTGATCAGGGGGAGGAAGATCCCAAGGGCCTGGTAGAGCGGGGGACTGATTTTCTTGAGGATGATCTCCACCAGCTGGACCAGGGAAGCGATCACCAGAATGAAGGTGATGGTGCGCATGTAGGTGAGGTCCATGGGGACCAGGATCCCGGAATAGATCAGGTAGGTCACCAGGGTGGCGATCACCATGACGAAGGTCACGGCACCTGTCATTCCCAGGGCGGTGTCCACTTTGCTGGAAACGCCAATGAAGGGGCAGATCCCCAGGAACTGGTTCAGGACAATGTTGCTGACAAAAACAGCACCGATGATAATCAGAACATATTCCATGGTCAGGTCGTCTTTTCTTTCAACATGTTGGCCAGCACGATCAGGTAACCCAGTGCGATAAATGCGCCCGGGGGCAAAATGAACAGAAGAAGCGCATCACCGTTGACGAGCTTCATGCCGAAAAAGGCACCGCTCCCCAGCAGCTCCCTCACGGCACCCAGTACGGTGAGTGCCATGGTGAAACCAAGTCCCATTCCCGTTCCGTCCACGATGGAGGTCCATACGGTGTTCTTTGAGGCAAAGGCCTCGGCACGGCCCAGTACAAGACAGTTCACTACGATCAGTGGAATAAACAGGCCCAGGGCATCGAAGAGGGCAGGGACATACCCCTTCATCACCAGTTCGACTACCGTTACGAAGCTGGCGATGATCACGATGAAGGCGGGGATCCTGACCTTGTCGGGGATGAAACTTTTAATGACCGAAACCACCAGGTTGGACATCACCAGCACAAAGGTGGTGGCCAGTCCCATCCCCAGGCCATTGATGGCGGAGGTGGTTACCCCGAGGGTGGGACACAATCCGAGGAAAAGGGTGAAAACCGCGTTCTCCTTGATAAATCCCTTGCTGAAGTTTTTCCACTGATTCATGATAGTAGTTAGGAGTTAGTGGTTAGGGGTTAGTCTGGTTAGAAGTTAGTAGTTAGGGGTTAGGGTTGCCGGGATTGGGGGACTGGAGTTGTTTGAAGCCGTTGTAGGCGCGCTGGACAGCGTCACAATAGGCACGGGAGGTGATGGTGGAGGCGGTGATGGCATCCACATCGCCCCGGTCCTTTTTGACCGCCAGTCTGAATTCATCGGGATGTTTGCCCATGAACTGGACGCTGAAGTCGGATTTGTTCTTCTGCATCTTATCCCCCAGTCCCGGGGTCTCCGCATGACTGACTACGGCGATGTCGGTGATGGTCCCGTCCCCCTTGAATCCCACCATCAGCTTGATCTCTCCGCTGAAACCCTGGTTGGAAAAGGTCTCCACGGCGGTTCCCAGCACCTCGTCCCCTTTCCTCGCGGTGTAAAAATAGAGGGTGTCTCCGTCCATAAAGAGTTTCTGTACCTCCTGGGAGGGCTCGTTGTCGAATCCCGGTACAACCACCTGGATCGCTTCGTTCTTCTTTTTCAGCTCCGCCAGTCGGATGGGCTCCTTGGTGAGGGCATAGACTGTTCCCAGCAGGCCGGCAGCCACCAGGGTGACCACCACCAGGGTGGAGACCATGTTCAGAAAAGTGGATTCCTTTTTAGCCATGGGCCACCTCCTTTCCAAATCTTCTCGGTTTGACATATTTGTTGATCAGCGGAGTGAATCCGTTGAATATGAGAATAGCGAACTGCACCCCTTCCGGGTAGGCGCCGAAAATCCTGATCAGCACCGTGACAAGGCCGATGCCCACCCCGTAGATCAGCATGCCTTTTGAGGTCATGGGGGAGGTCACATAGTCGGTGGCCATATAGATGGCCCCCAGCATCAGTCCCCCGGTAAAGAGATGGAACAGGGGATCGGCAAACCGGTCCGGATTGACAAGCCAGAGAATACCCGTGAACAGGAACACGGATCCGAGGATGGAAACCGGAATGTGCCAGGTGATGATCCTCCGGTAAAGCATGTAAAGCATTCCGATCAGAAGCGCCAGGGCGGAGATCTCACCCGCGGATCCCTTCATTTTACCCATGAAAAGGTGAAGCACGGGGGGCAGTTCCGGCATGATCTCGCCCACGCTTCTGCTGGCCAGCCCCTCTTTGAGGATCCCCAGGGGGGTGGCACCGGTCACCGCATCGGTGTACTGCATCCACTGTCCGGGTTCGGGCCAGGCGGTCATGGCCACGGGAAATGAAATGAACATGAAGACCCTTCCCACAAGGGCAGGGTTGAAGATGTTGTTGCCCAGTCCTCCGAAGGTCATCTTCCCGATCCCCACGGCAGCCAGTGCGCCGATCATTACCATCCAGAAGGGGATGTTGGCAGGGAGGCAGAAGGCCAGCAGCAGACCGGTCAGGAGTGCGGATCCGTCCAGGTGGGTGGGCTTAACCTTCAGGACATATTTCTGGATCAGGTATTCGAACAGGATACACGAGAGGATGGACACCGTGGTGACGATGATCATTCCGATCCCGAAGTAGAATACCGAAACAGCCAGTGCCGGGAGCAGGGAGATGATCACCCCGTACATCAGCTTCGGTACCGATTCCCCCGAATAGATGTGGGGTGAAGGTGAAACAATGAATTTATTCATCGGGTTTTATCCATTAATCTTCGTTACTTCAAACGGCCTTCCGTGCGCGCATCAGTTTTCCCACTTCTGCCTTGCCCAGCCTGATATAGTCCAGCAGTGGCCGGGAGGAGGGACAGGTATAGCTGCAGCTTCCGCATTCGATACAGTCCATGACCTTCTCAGGCTCCATCCTTTCAAACAGTGCCTTCTCCGAAAGACTCATCAGCAGGTAGGGCTCCAGCCCCATGGGGCATACACGGACGCATTTGGTGCACCGGATACAGGGCAGCACTTCTTTTCTTTTCGCTTCCCCGGAAGGGATCAGCAGGATCCCCGAGGTCCCCTTGACGACCGGGACATCAAGTGCGGCCAGTGCCTTCCCCATCATAGGGCCCCCGTTAATGACCTTTGCGGTCTGGTCCGGCAATCCCCCTGCCTTTTCAATCAGCAGGGAGATGGGTGTTCCTATGCGCACCTGGAAATTGGAGGGTTGGGAGAGGGATTTGCCCGTGACCGTGACCACCCGGTCGATGAGCGGCCTGTTCTTCATCACCGCCTGATAGGCGGCATAGACGGTCCCCACATTGAAGACCACCACTCCCACATCGATGGGCAGCCCGCCCGAGGGAACTTCCCTTTTCAGCAGGGCCTGCACCAGCTGTTTCTCCCCTCCCTGGGGATATTTCACATGGAGCCCCTGTACCCTGACGGAGCTCCCTTCCGCCAGCTTTTTCATGGTCCGGATGGCGTCCGTTTTGTTGTTCTCGATCCCCAGGATCGCTTTTTCCACCCCCAGTCCTTTCATCATGACCTGGATCCCGGAGAACAGCTCCTCCGAACGTTCCATCATCAGCGCATGATCGGCGGTCAGATAGGGTTCACATTCCACCCCGTTCACCACCAGGTATTCTGCCTTTTTTCCGCTGGGAACCGTCAGTTTCACATGGCTGGGGAAGGTGGCTCCCCCCAGACCCACGATGCCCGCTTCGAGGATTTTTTTCCGGATGTCCGCTGTGGACAGTACGGTATTTCTCACCAGGTCTTCGCTGCGGTCGATGGTCTCAACCCATTCATCTCCCGATGTTTCGATCTGGACCGCCATTCTCCGGTAGCCCGTGCTGTCCATGAACTGGTCCACTTTGACCACTTTCCCCGAAACGGACGAGTGAATGTTGGTGGAAACGAAGCCTTCAGAAGTGGCGATGGGCTGTCCCACCTTCACCTCGTCCCCTTTGTTCACAAGCACTTTGGAGGGTACCCCCAGGTGTTGCGAGAGGGGGATCACCACCATCTCCGGGGGAGGAAGCACCTCTATGGGGCGTCCCGATGACAGCTTCATTTCAGGAGGGTGGACACCTCCCATGGCGAATGTTTTCAGGCTCATTCAGCTAATCTTTAGTGGCTGCTTCAGCAGGTTCTGCAGGCTCGGTTTTCCTCGGGGGGAAATTGATCTCAAGGATGGCATCGGTGGGGCATTCCACCACGCATTTCCTGCACAGTTTGCACTTGTCCGAGTCGATGAATGCCAGGTTGTTGTTCATGGTGATCGCTTCATAGGGGCATACCTTGAAGCACTTGGAACAGCCGATGCAGGCAACGCTGCAGTTCTTCCTGGCCACACCTCCCTTTTCCTCGTTGATGCAGCTGACGTATATTTTGCGGTCTTTCTTGTTTTTCTTCCGGAGTTCGATGATATCCCTCGGACAGGCGGTTACACATGCACCGCAGGCGGTACATTTGTCATCGTCCACCTCGGGAAGTCCGGTCACCGGGTTCATATGGATGGCATCGAAATCGCACACCACCACACAATCGCCTTCCCCCAGGCATCCGTGGGGACACCCTCCCTCCCCGATATAGAGGCTGTGGGCGATGGCACAGGTGGGGGCCCCGTCGTACTCGTTGAAGCGTGGCCTGAATTCAGGGGTACCGTTGCACCGGACCACCGCCACCCGCGGGGCCTGTTCGATGGCTTCCTTCCCGAGCAGCGCCGCAATTCTGGACATGGTGTCGTTTCCCCCGACCGGACAATACAGGTCATCCCATGTATCGCGCTTCACCAGGGTTTCTGCAAAGTTCCTGCACCCTGCGAATCCACACCCCCCGCAGTTGGCGGCGGGAAGGGCTTCCTCAACTTCGTCGATCCTCGGATCTTCGAAGACCTTGAATTTCTGTGCAACCACATACAGGATAACGGAGGCTGCGGCCCCGATGGCGACCAGTGTGAGAATGGTTAAAAGAATGATCTGGTTCATTGCACCTGAACGGTTTTCTTCAAACTGAATGTAAATGTGGATTCGATCCTTCGTCTGAGCAGGTAGAGCACCAGGTAATAGGGGACCAGCGCAAGCAGCGCCGCAAGACCGGCATGAAGTTCTTCCAGTCCCCCGAGGATCCCCCCCACCAGTACCAGCATCACCAGCAAGAAGGGGTAGATATATCCCAGGGCGACCGCTTTCATTCCCAGGCGCTCAGCCACTTCAACCCGCACAGGTTCCCCTTCACGGAACTCCTTTCCGGGCAGCGCCACGTCGATGAATTTTTCTTCCTGGTCGGCAGCCCCGCATACCCCTTTGGCATGACAGGCACCACACGCCGATTCGCTCACGATCCGCACCTGGGCGCGGTTTCCCTCGATGTGCTCAATGACTCCCGCATGATCGATCATGAGCACAAAATTAGATATGTTGGATGATTCTCAGTTGCTGAAAATCATATTAATCCCTTTTGGCTATTATTTATTCTGGTTTTAAATAATACCGGTCAGAAGGTGAATCCGAGCATGAAATAGAGGCTCCTGGGATAGACAGGGGAGGGGTCCGGTTCGGTCTCCCGCAGAATGGAACTGAGGCCCCTCTCGGCGAAGATGCCCAGCTGGATATTCATCACCTCAAATCCGATCCCGTAGGTCCAGCCGAATTCATGGGGCGTGTAGGTCCCGGTGAAGTCGATCTTCCCGTCACCGGTCCTGCCGCCCAGGTGGTAGCTGTAGTACCCTCCCGCCTGGATGAAGGAGCGGACGTAACTCTGCTCTGCCAGGGTAAACTGGATGCTCAGGGGAACGGTGAGCGAATGGGTCCTGTAGGTGCCCTGGGGGTGCTTGCTTCCCCCGGTTTCGTAGAGCAGTTCAGGCTGCAGGGCCAGATTGTCCGTCAGGCGGATCCGGGCAAAGGCTCCGGCACCCAGTGCAAAGATGGTTTTCCCCTCGTAGAACTCATCCTTGTAAATGTGCCTTCCCGAACCCGTATTGAGCCGGATACCGGCAGTGAAGAATTCTTTTTTTCCTGATTCACCGGTCTCACCGGGCCCTGGCAACTCCGATATCCGTTCTTCGGTGGACAGGTGTACGGTGGCATCGGCCAGGTAACCCGCAATGCGGGCCATCCCCGCGTAATCGAGCTTATCCCCTTCATCGTCCGGCTTGTGATAGGGCGATTCGGTACCGGTAAAGACGTGCACGGCAGGGATCCCCAGGTTGCCGAAGGGGGCTGTGTCGGTCCGCTGGCCGGTTCTGCCGTTGGCTTTGGTGATGCTGAGTCCGTGGTTCCGGGAGAGCTCCCCGATGAGAAATTCCACCTGGTTCAGCTGCCTGATCCCGTGGAGGTCCACCCCGCCATGGGCTTCGTACATGCCCACCATATCGAGGCTGAACATCAGTTTGATCTGTGCCGGGGGAACGGCAGAGTCACTGAGGAACCGGTTGGAACCGATCAGTCCGCTCTCCTCCCCGTCGAATGCCACCACGATCACGCTCCGGCCAAGGGATCCCCTGTCCGCGGCCAGCCCTCGTCCGATCTCGATGATCGCTGCGGTTCCCGAGGCGTTGTCATCGGCACCATTGTACACCACCGTGTCCCCGTTCTCCAGTTTCCAGCCAAGGTGGTCATAATGGGCACCCAGCACAATGAACTCCTCCTTCAGTTGCGGATCGTTCCCCGGAATGACCCCGGCTACATTGATGCCGTCGATGTTCAGGATCCCCTGCCGGTGGTTGAAGGGGTAATAATAGCTCCCGTTCAGGGGTGCGATTCCGGCTTTTTCGAACTGTTCCGCTATATACCGGGCGGCCGCCGCCCCCTGCTCCGTGCCGAATCCCCTCCCGAGAAGGGTGTCTGAAGCGAGCACGGAAACATGCTCCATCAGTTTTTCCGGATCAGGATTCAGCTGTGCACGGACCGGGATGGTGATCAGTAGAAGAAGCAGGGGAAGCGCCGTTCTGAATGACATGTGGATCTATTTTTGTTTGAGAAAGGGCAAATGTAATGATATCGGGCGAAATATTCACCGCTTCCGGAACGGGGTGCAACTGTGAACGGAAAAGGAGTGGTGTGCGGGAGTTGTCCGGTACTCAGCTGATGCTGCCCCAGTCGATCCGGCCGGGATTCCCTTTTTTGATGTGTTTGGTAAAAATGAAGTTCTTTTCGAGCTGAAGATCCGGGTCCTCCTCAATGATGGCCTCGGCCGTGTCCCTGGCCAGCTGCAGGATCTGCCCGTCTTTTCCCAGGTGGGCGATCTTCAGGTTGAAAGGCACCCCGCTTTGCTGGGTCCCTTCGATATCGCCCGGTCCCCTCAGTTTCAGGTCCACCTCGGCGATCTCAAAGCCGTCGTTGGTCTGTACCATGGTTTCGATCCGCTTTTTCCCTTCTTCAGAGAGCTTGTATCCGGTCATGAGGATGCAGTAGGACTGGTCGCCGCCCCTTCCCACTCGCCCCCTGAGCTGGTGGAGCTGGGAGAGCCCGAACCGTTCCGCACTCTCGATGATCATGACCGTGGCGTTGGGGACATCCACCCCCACTTCGATCACCGTGGTGGCTACCATGATGTGGGTGCGTCCGGCCAGGAAGTGTTTCATGGAGATCTCCTTTTCCTCGGGCTTCATCCTACCGTGCACCACACTGACCTGGTAGTCAGGAGGCGGGAACGCCCTGGAGATGCTTTCATACCCGTCTTCCAGGTCCTTGAAATCCATGGATTCCGACTCCTTGATCAGGGGATAAACGATATAGGCCTGCCTCCCTTCGGCCAGCTGTTTTTTGAGGAATCCGAACACCAGCAACCGCTTGGAATCATAGTGGTGGCGGGTCACAATCGGTTTGCGTCCGGGCGGAAGCTCGTCGATCACCGAGACGTCCAGGTCCCCGTAGAGGGTCATGGCCAGGGTTCTGGGAATGGGTGTGGCGGTCATCACCAGCACATGCGGCAGCACATCAGCTTTCTGCCAGAGGCGCGCCCGCTGGGCCACACCGAACCGGTGCTGCTCGTCGATCACCACCAGCCCCAGGTTCCGGAATTGCACCACATCTTCGATCAGGGCGTGGGTGCCGATGAGGATCTGCAGCGAACCGTCCAGCAATCCCTCATGGATTGCAGTCCTTTCGGCCTTTTTCGTGGAACCCGTCAGCAAACGGACCTGAAGGTCCATCCCCTCCAGCAGCCCCGAGATGCTCCGGAAGTGCTGCTGGGCCAGGATCTCGGTGGGGGCCATGATGCAGGCCTGGAAGCCGTTGTCGATGGCGATGAGCATGGACATCAGCGCCACCAGGGTCTTCCCGCTTCCCACGTCCCCCTGCAGCAACCGGTTCATCTGGCGACCCGAACCCATGTCCCTGCGGATCTCCCTGATCACACGTTTCTGGGCACCGGTCAGCTCAAAAGGAAGGTGATCGTTATAAAAGGTGTAGAGCCGGTCCCCCACCTTTTCGAACACATTTCCCCGGTAGGCCCTGTTCCGTTCGGTCTTTCCCTGAAGGATGTTCAGCTGGATATAGAACAGTTCTTCGAATTTGAGTCTCAGCTCCGCCTTTTTATACTCTGCCGGGGTGTCCGGAAAATGGATCTGCCGCAGGGCGGTGTCCAGGTTCACCAGGTTCAGTTTCTTCAGGAGCCAGGCCGGAAGGGTCTCCTCGAACATGGAGGGCAGCCCTTTGATCAGGTTGGCCATCAATTTGCTGATGGCCCTGGAGGTGAGGTAATGGTCTTTCAGTTTTTCGGTGGTGGAATAGACCGCCTGCAGCTTGGAGCTCACCTCATGTTTCTTCCCGGGATCCTCCAGCTCGGGATGCACCACATTGAGCCTGCGCTGATAGACCGTCGGTTTGCCGAAAACGATCAGCTCCTTGCCCACCGGGTAGTTTTCCGGGATCCATTTGGCGCCCTTGAACCAGACCAGCTGCAGGTGACCGGACCCATCGGTGAAATCGGCCACCAGTCTTTTCCCTTTCCCTTTTCCGGCTGAAGAGTAGCCGACGATCTGTCCCCGGATCTGGATAAAGGGCATCTCCGATGTAACCTCTGAGATTTTGTAAAACCTGCTCCTGTCCACGTAGCGGAAGGGGTAATGGCTCAGCAGGTCCTCAAAGGTGCGGATCTTCAGCTCCTCCCTGAGCAGTTCCGCCCGTTTGGGTCCCACCCCGGGCAGGAACTGGATGTCCTGTTGTAAGTAGTGCTGCATGGCTTCCCCAATTTACTAAAATTGACCGCAACTCCGCCGGTCAGCGATAAAGGTTAATTATGACTACCTTTGAAGGCCCCCGGGATCGCCGGTGACCCGGTCCGGGCCAGAAAGCAGATGTGGCGTACCTTCCAATACCTCAGGCACCTTCTCTACCTCCGTCACCGCAAAGGTTTCGGGATCCACTCTCCCTGTGTGTTCGACTGGGTGCACCGGGTGGTGTTCAATGCCGACAGGATCGGGGTGCCTGAGGAGATCCGGTCCGTGCACAGGGAATTAAGGAAGGAACGGTTGCGGATTGGAAAGAAAGGGGAAGCGGTTCCTGGTGCAGGCTCTTCCGCATATGGCGCGGGTGCCGTTGATTATGGTGCCGGCCCGCGGGTGGACAGGGCGGATTCAAGGACGGTGGGCTCCTTCGCCAGGCACTCTTCCGTATCCCCGAAGTACGGGGCATTGCTCTACCGCATCAGCCGGTGGTTTCAGCCTGATCATATCCTGGAGCTCGGGACCGGGCTCGGCATATCGGCCCTTTACCTGGCGGCCGGTTCTCCGGGCATTCCCCTTCAGACGGTGGAGGGCAACCGGGAACGCGCGGATTTTTCTTCCGGCCTCATTAAACGATGCGGCTTCCCGGGAGTCAAAGTACATGTTGGTGAAATGGGGCAGGTGCTGGAGGAGATGCCACCGCTCGAAGGGAACCGGCTGCTGGCCTTTGTGGACGGGAACCACCGGTTCGAACCCACAGTCCGCTACATGAAGTGGATTGTTGAGAGGGCAGGGCCCATATCAGCGGGTGAGTCAGGAGATATGGCAGGGCACGCATCGGGACGTGAGGAAGGAAAAAGGGCAGGGCGCGTACCGGGACGTGAGGCGGTAGTGGTGATGGATGATATTTACTGGTCCAGGGAGATGGGACAGGCGTGGAAGGAGGTCATTTCGTGGCCGGAGGTACGGGTGAGCATCGATCTGTTCCACATGGGGATCCTGCTGTTGCGGAAGGATCTGTCCAAAACCGACCTGAAGATTAAGTTTTAACTGTTTATGCCATAATTCTTGTCTTTATTAATTACTTTCGTGTACATTTTTACCGCTCATGGAAACTGTAATCAGTCTGGATAAAATCGTCAAGAACTACTATATCGGGTCCATCACCGTGGAAGCCCTGCGGTCCGTTGATCTGGAAATCACTAAAAATGAGTATGTGGCCATCATGGGGCCTTCAGGGTCCGGAAAATCCACGCTGATGAACCTGGTGGGATGCCTCGATACCCCCACCAGCGGCACCTACATCCTGAACGGGACCGATGTCAGCCAGATGGACGACAACCGGCTGGCGGAGATCCGCAACAAGGAGATCGGATTCATCTTCCAGACATTTAACCTGCTTCCGCGGTATACCGCCCTTGAAAATGTGACGCTTCCCCTGATCTATGCGGGAAGGGGGAAGGGCGAAAGGGTGGAAAAGGCGAAACAGACCCTCGCCGAGGTGGGACTGGCCGACAGGATGGACCACCGGCCCAATGAGCTCTCCGGAGGGCAGCGGCAGCGGGTGGCCGTGGCCAGGGCCCTTGTGAACAATCCTTCGATCATCCTGGCAGACGAGCCTACGGGGAACCTGGACTCAAAGACCTCCGTGGATATCATGAAACTCTTCGGGTTGATCCATGAACTGGGCAATACCATCATCGTTGTCACCCACGAGGAGTCCATCGCCAAATATGCCCACCGCATCATCCGCCTGCTCGACGGAAAAATCGACAAGGTCGAGATCAACAAGCATCCGGAGAAATAGACCAGCGGTGAACATTTGAGCCTGCCAGGTGTTTGAGGCGTTATACCCTGCCCAAAGGGCAGAAACTATTGATAGCGCCCAATGACAAAGAAATCCAGTATCTACACCAAAGGCGGTGACCGGGGAGAGACCTCCCTCATCGGGGGGAAACGGGTCCCCAAGTTCCATCCCCGCATCGAAGCATACGGAACCGTGGACGAGCTGATGGCCCACACCTCCCTGTTAAGGGACCTGGTGGAGGATCCGCAGCTGCAGTCGGAGCTGCTGCATATTCTGGATGCACAAATGGCAACGGCATCGGTCCTTGCAGCGGACTGTGAGGATTGTCCGGTGGAGCTGCCGGAAATCGGTGAACCGGTGATCACTTTTCTCGAGGAGGCCATCGACCGCATGGATGCTTCCCTGGAACCACTCACTTCCTTTGTGATACCCGGCGGGCACCCGGCCATTTCCCAGGCCCATGTGGCCCGCACGGTCTGCAGGCGGACCGAAAGGGCCATCCTCAGGCTGGCTCAGGAGGTGCAGGTGGACGAAACCATCCTGGTATTTTACAACAGGCTTTCGGACTATTTTTTTGTGATTTCCAGGAAAATAGCAAGCCTCCTGGGGGTGCGCCAGAGGCCCTGGAAGGGTGGGTTGCACGAATAGATTTTTTTTTTAAATTTGCCGAATTTTAAGGTAGAAAGTATTCACCCAAATTACGACGTCGATGTACTGGACTCTGGAATTAGCCTCGAAACTGGAAGATGCACCCTGGCCTGCCACAAAGGAGGAGCTGATCGACTTTGCCATCAGATCGGGTGCACCAATGGAAGTAATTGAAAATCTGCAGGAAATCGAGGATGAAGGGGATGTGTACGAGAGCATCGAAGACATCTGGCCCGATTATCCGAGCAAAGATGATTTCTTCTTTAACGAAGATGAGTACTGAAAAAGGAGCACCGCGCTCCTTTTTTTATTTCCACACAAATACATCCCGCCACTCAAGGGGCCTCCACTGAGGAACCCATTTAAAATCTGCCAGCGTTTTTTCGGAAGCAGGGAACAGGTCCAGCGGATAGTAGGTCCCGTCGGGCTGGGTCATGTAGTTGACTCTTGATATCTTATTGTCCTTCAAATAGATGATCAGGTCGGAACACTCCGTCTTGTTGGCCCCGACAATGCTTCCCTGGTCTTCCGCGTAATAGATGGTCTGCCCGTTTCCGCTGACACGGATTTTAGCCAGCTGGTTGTCCCTGAAGTACCCGGTCATTTCTTTTCCGCGCATCTGGTCAAACTTCACGGAATCGATCTGGGAGGTGACAAATGCCACACCGGTGAGGTACATCTCCTTCAGCTGCTGGTTGGCCATCACAACCCTGATGTGATTGGCGGTCAACTGGTTTTCTTCGGACCAGAGGACCGGTTCCCCGAAGAAGTCAAAAGCACTGTCGGCTTCCACATAGACCAGCGAGTCGCACATGGCCTGAAGGTCGTTCCTGAAAATTTTCACCCGGTAATAGGCCTTGAGGATGCGGCTTTCGTCCCCTTTCTCCGGATCCTGCATGGAGCGGAGGGTGTCGGCATGCACATACATGGTGTCCGGTCCCTCCATCTGGATCATCAGTGCGCTGTCGGTGACCATGGCATAATCCCGGTCCCGGTAGTAGAGGCCGAAATGGCCGCGAAGGATCATGTTTTCTGCTGTATCGACCATTTCCACATTGGACCGGGCACGTCCAAATCCCTGATCCGCCTCATAATAGAGCGTATCCCCGCGGAGTGTCCGTCCCTCTTCCTCCAGGAAGGCGTGATCTGTCACGAAAGAGATATCCTGCCTGCTGTCGTACCAGCCGCTTTCACAATAGATGTAACGCTCGTCGCTGAAGATCTCCGTGGGACCCCCGAAGTAGGAGATCTCGGTACCGGTATCGTACCTCAGGCTGTCGGTAAAGATGTTGTAATCCGGGTGGGTGATCACCACACTGTCCATGAAATAGAAGATCTCCGGCTCCACGATCAGCCGTCCGCGCTGACTGGTCAGCCGCTTCTGGTCCTGGGTCAGGATCCCACCGCCCATGTAATAGGCGATCCCCTCCGTCCGGTTGTAATTCAGCGAATCGGTCAGCAGGGTGACATCCTTGTTGACCAGTTTGACATTGTGCCTGACCCGGGCCAGTTTCTGCGTGCCGTCGTAATAGGCGCGGTCGCCGGTCAGGGTCAGTGTGTCGCCCTGCACCGCCCTCACATTGCTGAAGGCGTCCACCGACCCGGTTGATTTATAGTAATAGGCTGAATCACACGACATGATCATGTCCTCGTGTTTCAGGCGCACATCGCCGATCAGTTTGGTGGCGTCCCTTCCAAGCTTGATATCAAAGGCGGTCACATCTGAATTGAGGATCTCTATCAGCGTTGATCGCTGACCGGAGACGGATACAGGGTCCACGAGCAGGCAGGCAGCAGCCAGCACTGCAATGGCACACGTATACCCGGCGTGTTTCATCGCTGGCTGGTCTGCTCACCGGAAAGTGCGCAACCCCGGAAGGAATCATCCACACGGATGTAGGTGGTCTCCTTTTTCTCGTCATACCACTCCTGCATCACCTCTTCGATCTTCTTTTGCAGGGCCATCTCCTGCAGCAGGACAAAGTCCTGCCTGAGGTTGGCCCGGTGGGGCTCGGTTCTGGATTTGAGGTAAAGCATTTTATAGCAGGGCTTTCCCTTGTCATCGGTGGTCTCGTACGGTTCCGAAATCTGTCCCACCTCCAGGTTCCTGATCTGGTAATAATCCTTGGTGGGCAGCTGATCCAGTTCAAAACGGGCCGCCATGGTCTGGGGATTGACAAGGAGCCCGCCGTTCACGCTGGTGTTGGGATCCTCGGAGTAAATTTTTGCCGCCAGGGAAAACGACAGGGAGTCTGCCTCGATCACTGTCTTGAGGCTGTCCAGTTTATTGACGGCCTTCTGAATGGCATTGGCATCGGCCTTGGGATTCATCAGGATGTGCCGCGTATTGGCCCTGTCGCCCCTCCGTTCGATCATCTGAATGATGTGAAATCCGAATGAACTCTCCACGATCTTGGAAACCTGCCCGGGTTTTAAGGCCCAGGCTGCATCGGCATAAGCTTTGTCCAGCTCGCTGCGCATCATGAACCCGATCTCCCCCCTGCGTGATGCGGAAGGGCCCTCCGAATAGAGGATGGCCAGGGTCCCGAAATCTTCCCCTTCCATGACCCTCCGCCTCAGTTCAAGAAGGCGTTCTTTCACTTCGAACACGGCCTGTTCGCTGTAAGAGGGGTAGGCCACGATCTGCGACAGCTGAACCTCGGTATTGATATAGGGAATACTGTCGGGATCCAGCGACCGGTAAAAGCTCCTCACGTCCGAGGGTGTGGTCGATACTTCCCCGGTAATGGAGGCCCTTACCTCCTGGGTGATCATCTGTTCCTGGATGGCCTCCCTCAGATCGTCCTTGATATCGAAGATCGACTTGTTGAAGTAGCTTTCCATCTCCTCCTCGCTCCCGAACTGGCTGATGAAGTAGTCCAGCCTTGCTTCCATCTGCATCTCCACCATGTCGGGACCCACCTCCACGCTGTCTATTTTGGCCTGCGCCATCAGCAGCTTCTGTTCCACGAACTGGTTGAATATCTCGCAGCGGATATCCGGGGGCATGTACATCCCGGACATTTTCATCTGAAGGTATTGTTGCTCCACGTCCGACTGAAGGATCGTAAAATCCCCCACCACACCGACCACCCGGTCGATGATCATCGCCTGCTGTCCCGCGGCCCATGCCGAGATCACCAGTCCGGCGATCAATCCTGTCCATTTGCGCTTCATCTTCATTACTGGTAAATTTCAAACTGGTTCCTGCTCACTGCGTCATTGTAGATGATCTGCTCCAGATCGTGGAAGAATTCGATCTTCCGTTTGTTGAGAATGATGTTCCGGATATCGTCCGAAACCATATCCAGGGGGGCTACCTCGCCTTCGGCCAGGTGACCGGATACATGTAAGAAATAACGGTACTGGCTGTCTGTGGTTTCAATATTCTTGTTATAGGTCAGGTACCTTGTGGGCTGGCTGATCTGAAGGGGAATCTGCACGCTGATGGAGGAAAAATAGGTCCATTCATTGTTGAAGTCGGTGAATTTTTCAGCATGCGTCATGCTGTATTTCTCCATCTGGTCCAGGTCCTCTTCGCTGTTGGAGCGGGACCACCTGCGAAGGTCCGCCTGGCCGGGAGCCGACAACGGTACCCGGATGAAGGTCCCGCGGATCACATCCTCCCCCAGAATGAAGTTGCTCAGGTTTTCCTGGTAATAGTCGCTGATCTCCCCGGTGTCCACCACCGTGTCCAGTTTCTGCTGAAGCAGCTTCTGCCTGAAGGTGTAGATCAGCAGTGAACGGTAATATTCATCCATCTGTTTCCTGAAATCCTTCTGCTCGTCGGTGAGCTCCTGCTCGGCCCTGTATTTCATCAGCTGTTCCTTTACCCAGGTATCGATATACCGTTTGGCCAGGATGGCCGAATCCTGCAGGGCGGTTCCCCGAGGAAGTGCATCTGCCAGATCGGAGGGATAGAGGTAGGTTTCAAATACCCTTGCCACCGGATCTTCCTGGTTGCGTTCCCGGAAGAGGGAGCACCCCTGTACGGCGAAGAGCAGAATGGCTATGGCGACAGTGGTTCTCTGCATGGTTACGGATTGATCTCCGAAAGGAGGTCCCTGTTGACCTCCACGGGATACTTCTGCCTTAACTCATTGATCCATTGTTCCTCCAGGTAATTCTGGTAGTCTGAGGTGATCTGTCCCCTGGCCTCGTCAAGTGCCTTTGGCTCCGGATCCCTGATCCCTTTAAACAGGATAAAGCTGGCCACTCCGTCCTGCCGGGTTACAGGGCCGGCTCCGGGTACCCTGTTCATCGCATCCACCCGTTCGTTCTCGCCGGGCTCCACCACCAGCCGGGTCAGATTGATGCAGGGAACAGAGTCGTTGCTGCAAAACCTGTCATTCAGATCAGCCTGGTCCCAGCGGCCCTTGAGGATCTTTTTGGCGGCTTTCCTCACCCCTTCCAGGTCCCCCTGCTCGTTGCAGGTGACTTCATAAGCCTCAAGCCGCTCCGGCCACATGTAATCTCCCCGGTGAGCCCTGTGAAATGCCTCCAGTCCGGCCGTATCCTCCACCGCTTTCGACCACACTTTCTGGTCCATGATGTCGAACAGCAGGATGCCGTCGTGGTACTCCTCATAGATAAAGCCGAATTCGGGGAATTTTTCCGGTAACCTGGACTCTTCATAGGCAAGGACGGTCTGCTGCACGAACTGTTCGTACAGGAGATCCACATAACTCCCCGCATCCCTGGCCGACCCGCTTCGCTGCTGCGATACCATATAGGTAACGAATTCACCCGTGGATATCCTGCGGTCCCCGAGCTGCATCAGCTGCCGCGGATCGTTCGCCAGACTTCCCGGCTGCCACTGTCCGGCCAGCAGGGTGGAATCCACTTTCCGGTAAACAGGTTCCAGGGCCGAGCGGTCTTCCTTAAAACCATATTCTGCCTTGAGTTTTTCGATATACCGCTGGTTGCTGAACTTGCTGCGGTCACCCCGGTTGATTTTTTCCTGGAGCTCCGGTTTCATGGCGTCAAAGGATCCCACAGGTTTTTTATCGATGAGCCTGATAATGTGCCAGCCGATCACCGACCTGACCGGTTCAGAGATTTCTCCGGGCTCCTCAAGGGCAAAACATGCGTCTTCGAACTCCGGGATCATGCGTCCGGTTCCGAAGTAGGGGATCTCGCCGCCATTTCTGGCCGAGTTGGGCTCTTCGGAATACTGCGTGGCCATCCGGGCAAAATCGGCTCCCATCTGCAGGCTGTCATGGATCATCTGCGCCTTCTCGTAGGCAGCCTCTTTCTGCTCCTCGGTCATCCCGTCCGGGGTGCGAATGAAGATATGGGCCACTTTCACCTGGCCCCTGGCCGGCCTGCGGTCGTTCACCTGGAGGATGTGGTACCCGTAATCCGAGCGGAACGGCATGCTCACCTCCCCGACGGGGGTGGTGTACGCGACCGTTTCAAAAGGATAGACCATGCTGAAGACGGTAAAGTAGTTGAGGTTTCCGCCATTCACCTGCACGGACCCGTCCTCCGAAGTGGCCCTGGCCACCTTCTCAAAAGATTCGCCTGCCACGATGCGTTCGCGGATATCCATGATCCGTTCCCAGGCAGTGGCGGTATCCTCCGGAGTGGGATTGGCAGGGAGTTTGATCAGGATATGGGAGGCATTGATATCATACTGCGCCCGTTCATACGCCTCCTTCATCATCTCCTCGCGGGTTTCGTTATCGGTCATGTATGGTCTGGCGAGCTGCTTCCGGTACCCTTCCAGTTCATTGATGAATTTGGTGGTGGTATCCATCCCGAGCGCCTCGGCTTCCTTCACCTTCAGCTTGAAATTGATAAAGAGGTCCAGGTACTCTTCCGGCGTTTGCCGGTTCATGGATGACTCATTGTTGTTTTTCCGGTAGATGCGTTCGAATTCATCCAGGGTCACCCCCTCGTCCCCGATGGTAAGCAACACGGGGGAATCCTGGCCATAAACGGCCAACAGGGTTGAAAATGAAAGGATGATCAGGAACAATTTCTTCATATACATATCCCAGTTTTTTTTTTAAAACGAATACCGGTAAAGGATATTATCTGCTGTAATTGGGAGCTTCCCGGGTGATGGTCACATCATGGGGGTGACTCTCCTGTACGCCCGCACTGGTGATGCGCACGAATTTGGATTGCTGGAGGGCCCCGATATCTGCGGCACCGCAGTACCCCATACCGGCCCTCAGTCCGCCCACCAGCTGATAGATCACCTCTGTCAGGCTGCCCTTGAAGGGAACGCGTGCAGCAATTCCTTCCGGAACCAGTTTCTTGATATCCTCTTCCACATCCTGGAAGTAACGGTCCTTGGATCCCTGCTGCATGGCCTCGAGGGAACCCATGCCGCGGTAGGACTTGTATTTTCTCCCATTGTAAATGATGGTTTCCCCGGGCGACTCTTCCACACCGGCGAAAAGGGAGCCGGCCATGATGGAATGGGCTCCGGCCGCCAGGGCCTTGACGATGTCACCCGAATAGCGGATCCCTCCGTCGGCGATGACCGGCACCCCCGAGCCTTCGATGGCACTGGCCACATCATAGATGGCGGTGAGCTGCGGGATCCCCACTCCGGCGATCACCCGCGTGGTGCAAATGGATCCTGGCCCGATCCCCACCTTGACCGCATCGGCGCCAGCGTCCACCAGCGCCCTGGCTGCCTCGGAGGTTCCGATGTTTCCTACGACCACGTCCAGTTCAGGAAATATGGATTTTACTTTTTTCAGGCTTTCCAGCACGGCTTTGGAGTGCCCGTGGGCCGTGTCGATGACCACGGCGTCGACACCCGCCTCTTCAAGCACCCTGACCCTCTCGATGATGTCCAGTGTAACCCCCACAGCGGCGGCCACACGCAGCCGGCCCCTGGAATCCTTGCACGAGTTGGGTCTGTCCTTGGATTTGGTGATGTCCTTGTAGGTGATCAGACCGATCAGTTTATGGTCCCCGTCCACCACCGGAAGTTTTTCAATCTTATGTGCCTGAAGAATCTCAGCTGCTTCGGCCAGGCCCGTATTGTGGCTGGTGGTGATGATGTTTTTGCTGGTCATCACCTCACTGATGGACCGGTCCATGTCCTGCTGAAAGCGAAGGTCCCGGTTGGTGACGATCCCGATCAGGGTATTGTTCGCATCCACCACGGGAATGCCCCCGATCTTGTACTCCTTCATCAGGGTCAGTGCATCACTGACGGTCTCTTCCCTGCCGATGGTGATCGGTTCGTGGATCATGACGCTTTCGGCACGCTTCACCTTCCGTACCTGCCTGGCCTGTTCTTCCAGCGGCATGTTCTTGTGGATCACCCCGATGCCACCCTCCCGGGCGATGGTGATCGCCAGATGTTCTTCGGTCACCGTATCCATGGCAGCTGAAACGATGGGGGTGTTCAGCTCAATGTTCCTCGAAAACCTGGAGCGGATGCTCACTTCCCTGGGCAGAACCTGGGAATAAGACGGCAGCAGGAGGACATCGTCGAATGTCAATCCTTCCGAGGTGATTTTATCCTGGGCAAAAGACATTGTTTGAGATTTTGGTTAAATTTAAATGTGGCAAAATTACAAAAAAAAAGCATAGCAGATCGCGACGAATTGCTGCAGATCCTCACCAGGTTCTGGGGGTATTCCGAATTCCGTCCACTGCAGGAGGAAATCATCGGTTCGGTGGTCATGGGAAAGGACACCCTGGCACTGATGCCCACGGGGGGAGGGAAATCTGTTACCTTCCAGGTCCCCTCGCTCGCCCTTGACGGGATCTGCATCGTGGTCACCCCCCTGATCGCCCTGATGAAGGACCAGGTGGAGCAGCTGAACAAACGGAAGATCAAGGCAGCTGCGCTCCATTCCGGGATGAGCCGCCATGAGATCGATATCACCCTGGAAAATTGCCGCTACGGCGATTACAAGTTTCTGTACGTGTCGCCCGAACGATTGGGAACGGATATCTTCCGGATAAGGGTGAGGGACATGAATGTCAACCTGATCGCGGTGGATGAGGCGCACTGTATTTCTCAGTGGGGGTACGACTTCAGACCTTCCTACCTGGAGATCAGCAATCTCCGTCAGCTGCTTCCCGGGGTTCCGGTACTGGCCCTTACGGCCACAGCCACCCCGGAAGTATGTGCCGATATCATGAAACAACTCTCTTTCAGGGAGCATCACCTGCTGAAAATGAGCTTCGACCGGGAGAACCTGACCTACCTGGTGCGGCGAACGGAGGACAAGAACGGGGAATTGCTCAGGCTGGTGCTGAAAATGAAAGGGAGCGGAATCATCTATGTGCGCAGCCGGAAAAAATGCCACGAGCTGGCCGGCCTGTTGAAGGAAAACGGGGTCACAGCCGGTCCCTATCACGCCGGGCTGACGCACGGTATCAGGGATGCCAGGCAGCAGGACTGGACGGCGGGCAGATTCAGGGTGATGGTGGCCACCAATGCGTTCGGGATGGGGATCGATAAGCCCGATGTGCGGTTCGTGCTGCATGTGGACCTGCCTGACGGTCCCGAGGCCTATTTCCAGGAAGCAGGCAGGGCCGGCCGGGACGGAGCCCCCTCCTATGCCATCCTGCTTTACAGCCAGTCGGACAACGGAGTACCGGAGCGCCGCATCGCACAGAATTTTCCACCGATCAAACAGATCAGGGACATCTATACGGCCCTGTGCAATTACCTCCAGGTGCCGGTGGGCAGCGGAAAAGGACAGCAGTACGATTTTGAAATGGCCGAATTCCTGCGCCGGTACAGGTTGAACGCCATGCTGGCCCACAGTGCTCTGCAGGTACTCGCCCGGGAAGGATACCTGGCCCTTTCCGATGCCTTCCAGAATCCTTCGCGGATCATGTTCAGGGTGGGTCGTGACGACCTGTACGGATTCCAGGTGAAGCACGAGGAATTCGACGGCTTTATCAGGCTCCTGCTGCGCACCTACAGCGGCCTTTTCTCACAATATGTAAGGATCGACGAGGCCTTCCTTTCCAGGCGTTCGGGGATCCCCCCGGAGAAGGTTTATCATTACCTCAAAACCCTTTCCGGCCGTCAGATCATCCACTATATTCCCCGAAAAGATGTACCGGTGATCACCTTTCTGGATGAACGGCTCGATCAGTCCAACCTGCTGATCTCCCCCGACCGCTACCGCTTCAGAAAGGAGAGTTACCAGAGGCGGATCAGGGAGATGCTCCGTTATGCTTCTTCGGTGCGCATATGCCGGAACCAGTTTCTGCTGAGCTATTTCGGGCAGCTGGACACCCCCCGGTGCGGTCGCTGTGACGTGTGCCGGTCCGGGAAGAGTATTCATCCTTCAGACCCACGGCTGGACCCCGTCCGGGAACAGATCACCGCTGTCCTGAAAACGGGGGACAGGGGGGTGGAGGAGCTGGTGGCCGAAGCCGGAATGGACCCGGATGCCGTGCTGGAGGTGCTGGAATGGATGATCGACAGGGGATGGGTGGAGCGCAGGCAGGACCTGACCCTTCGATTGAAAGGGACCTTCCCCTGATGTAATGCCTTTTCACTATCTTTGCCCCCATGCAAAATGATGTTTCTCCGCTGAACCGGTTTGTATACGCTGAAGAGACGGTTGCCTTTGTGACCGCCTCCAACAGTTTTTGCCAGTTCCTGGAGGAGGCTTCCGGAGAGGACGGAAAAGGATTCATAGCATCTGCCGTGCAGCTGCTGTCAAAGGTCTATGCCAGTTTTGTGGTCATGGGCGATACGGAGCCCGTCTACGACTCCGCACTGGAGCCCTCGGTAAGCGAACAGGACTGGGCTGCCGTTTACCAGCAGATTGTCATGCTGCTGGGACCTTACAACGATTTTCTCCGGCCCGCGGAGGAGGAGGAGTTCGACCGGTCTGAGATGGTCAGGCATACCATCTCTGAAGACCTGGCGGACCTTTACCAGGAATTAAAGGATTTCACGGTCATTTACAGCCGGGGGCTGGAGGAGCTGATGAACGATGCTGCCTGGGAACTGAAAGAACGGTTTGCAGAGCACTGGGGAACAAAGCTGTTGCGCTCACTGCTCGCACTGCACCAATTATACATCAGGGGCGTGGACCCGCAGGAGGAGGAATGATGTTTCAGAATGAAATCACCAAGGAGGAGGTGGATAACCTGGATCTGATCCAGTTCGAGGGGCACATTACTGTGGTGGAGGACATGGATGTGTTCAGGCGCGAAATTGGCGGCATCAGGCGCCTGAAGCTGATCGGATTTGATACCGAGACGAAGCCCTCCTTCAGGAAAGGAAAAGTGAATCCCACCTCGCTGATCCAGCTGGCCACCGACGAGAGGGCCTGGATCATCAGGGTTTCCAGGATCGGGTACCCGCGGGAGCTCCTGGATTTGCTCTCCAGCGATGAGGTGATCAAAGTGGGTGCGGGGTTGAATGATGACCTGCGCCGCCTGCGTTCCGATTTTCAATTCGAGCCGGGAGGATTCCTGGATCTTCAGCAATATGTGGAAGCGTTCCGGATCGAGGAGAAGGGGCTGAAGAAGATGAGTGCCATAGTCCTGGGAAAACGCATTTCCAAATCGCAGCAGGTCTCCAACTGGGATGCCGAGCAGTTGACAGAAGCGCAGCTCAGGTATGCTGCCACCGATGCCTGGATCTGCCTGCAGATCTACCGTACGCTCAGGAATTCCATACAGGGCTACCATGACTGAACGAACCAGGATCATCCTGAAATCCGGCAAGGACCAGTCCCTCCGCAGGTATCACCCCTGGGTATTTTCAGGGGCCATCAAGAAGATCCACGGACCGGCCCGCGAGGGCGATCTGGTGGAACTGTACGACAACAAGGATGAGTTTCTTGCCCTGGGGCATTACCAGGAGGGATCCATTGCGGTCCGGGTCCTCTCCTTTGAGCAGCGTGAGCCGGATGCCCGATTCTGGGAAGAGCGCATATCCAGCGCCTGGAACCTGAGGCATACCCTTGGTCTGGCAGACAATCCTGAAACCAATGTCTTCCGTTGGATCCACGCGGAAGGGGACGGCCTGCCGGGACTGATCGCAGATTATTATAACGGAGCAGTGGTCCTGCAGCTGCATTCGGTCGGCATGTACAGGAACCTGGAGGGGATCACGGAAGCCATGAGGAAGGCAGCCGGAGAAGCCCTTCATACCATTTACCAAAAAAGCGAATCGACCCTGCCCGACAAACCGGGAATCGAAAACCGGTCGGGATTCCTGATGGGGGACCGGGCCAGCGGAGAGGTCCTTGAACAGGGATACCGGTTCAGGGTGGACTGGGTGGAGGGTCAGAAGACCGGTTTTTTCGTGGACCAGCGGGAAAACCGCCGGCTGGTGGGGCACTGGGCCCGTGGCAGGCGTGTTCTGAACATGTTCGGGTATACCGGTGGGTTTAGCGTCTACGCCCTGGGCGGAGGGGCAACACTGGTCCACAGTGTGGACAGTTCCGGCAGGGCCACCGAACTGGCCCGTGAACATGCGGCGATGAATTTTCCGGACGATCCCAGGCATGAGGCGTTTGCGGAAGAGGCCTTCAGCTTTATGAAGGGCATGGGAAACCGGTACGACATGATCATCCTCGATCCGCCGGCATTTGCCAAACACCAGAAGGTGCTGCACAATGCCCTGCAGGGATACAAGCGACTGAACCAGGTGGCCCTCGAGCAGATCGACAGGGGAGGGATCCTGTTCACATTCAGTTGTTCACAGGCTGTGAGCAGGGAAAACTTCAGAAAATCCGTTTTTGCTGCGGCAGCCAATGCGGGCCGCAGGGTAAGGATCCTCTACCAGCTCTCCCAGCCTCCGGATCATCCGGTCAGCATTTTTCACCCTGAAGGGGAGTACCTGAAAGGGCTTGTGCTGGAGGTGGAGTAACATTTGACCGGACCGGTCGTCTATACATATTGGGGAGGGATTGAAACCGATAACTGAGGCCGGTGAGTTGCCGGCGATCCATATTAATCATCAAACAAAGGCGATATGAAACATGCAATTTTTCTTTGGACTCTTCTTGCCGCAGGCCTTTCGTCCTGTGTGATCGACGGATGGAACTACGGGATCTCGGGCAATGGCAACGTGGTGGAGGAGACCAGGGAGGTGTCCGGCTTTACGGGCGTTCACCTCAGTTCCGGCATCGATGTGATGCTCAGCGAGGGGGACGTTTTTGAGGTGGTGGTGGAAGCCGACGAGAACCTCCAGGAGGTGATCGAAACCGAATTGCGGGGCCAGATGCTGGTGGTGGGAACCGACAGGGTGAACATCCGGAGGGCAAAAGCGAAGCGGGTCCATGTGACCATGCCAAGGCTGGAGGAGTTGAAAATCAGCAGTGCGGGTGACTGCGAGGGCAAGACCCCCTTTCAGTGCGGGAACCTGGGCATCTCCATCAGCAGTGCCGGGGACCTTTCCCTGGAGGTGGAAGCTGACCGGATCGATGTGAACATCAGCTCCAGCGGTGATGCCAGGCTCAGGGGACGGACCCGTGAGCTGGATGCCACCCTCAGCAGTGCAGGCGACCTGGATGCCTGGGAGCT
This sequence comes from uncultured Bacteroides sp., assembly GCA_964575865.1. Taxonomy (GTDB): domain Bacteria; phylum Bacteroidota; class Bacteroidia; order Bacteroidales. The sequence goes on from CAZNSZ010000008.1 coordinate 24,182, forward strand.
GGAAGCGGAGGTGGTTTCTGTGAACGTATCCAGTGCAGGGGATGCCAGGGTAT
>CAZNSZ010000008.1:24334-65335 GCA_964575865.1 uncultured Bacteroides sp.
GGGTTAGCCCAGGTAGCTTTTGAGGATTTTGCTGCGGGTGGTGTGCTTGAGGCGTTTGATGGCTTTTTCCTTGATCTGCCTCACCCGTTCGCGGGTCAGGTTAAACTCTTCCCCGATCTCCTCCAGGGTGTGGGGGTGTTTCCCGTTGAGCCCGAAATAGAGCCGGATAATACTCGCTTCCCTGTAGGTCAGTGTACTGAGTGCCCGTTCGATCTCCTTCCTCAGTGAATCGTTCAGCAATCCCCGGTCGGGGGTTGGGGTCTCCCCGTTCAGGAGCACATCATACATGTTCCCGTCCTCGCCGTCCTGAAGTGGCGCATCCATGGAAACGTGGCGCCCCGAGCTCCGGATCGCGTCCTTCACATCCTCCGGTGCCAGTTCCAGGGTCTGTGCGATCTCCTGTACGGTGGGTTCCCGTTCAAACTTCTGCTCCAGCTCGGCAAAGGTCTTGTTGATTTTGTTGATGGATCCGATCTTGTTCAGGGGAAGCCTGACGATCCTGGCCTGTTCGGCCAGTGCCTGGAGGATCGACTGGCGGATCCACCAGACTGCATAACTGATGAATTTGAATCCGCGGGTCTCATCGAAACGCTGTGCGGCCTTGATCAGCCCCAGGTTCCCTTCGTTGATCAGGTCCGGAAGGCTGAGCCCCTGGTTCTGGTACTGCTTCGACACGGAAACCACGAACCGGAGGTTGGCTTTGATGAGCTTCTCCATGGCCTCCCCGTCGCCCTTCCTGATCCGGCGTGCCAGTTCGACTTCTTCCTCCGCAGAAATGAGGTCAACTTTGCCAATCTCATGCAGGTATTTGTCCAGAGAAGGGGTTTCCCGGTTAGTGACCTGCTTAATGATTTTAAGCTGCCTCATAGGGTGGATAGGGCTGGGTACAAGCTCCTAAATATAGATTATTTTTGGTAGTTCACCATAAATCTTTTAATATTGCAACAGAATTCCATTCTATCGAACGTTTGTTCCATTCTGTTTTTTTCCGATTAGTTTGAATTACCACAATCCTTAAGGGATCATTATTTATTTATTTCACCAATTATGTATGATATTCTTGAATTGAACAAGAAGCTCCTTTCTGAGTTGCGCGATATTGCCAAGGAGCTTAAAATAAAGAGGGTGGAGTCCTTCAGGAAACAGGACCTCATCTACAAGATCCTGGATACCCAGGCCATCGTCGCTTCCGAAAGCAAGCCTTCCAAAAAGGAGGAACCGAAGAAAGAGAACCAGGAGAAGGAGGCGGTACAGGAACCCGCGGCAAAGAGCACTTCACGCTCCAAAAAGAGGCCGGGCAGGCCCAAAAAGGAGAAGAAGAGGGACCAGGAAACCAAACCGGCACAGGCTGAAGAGCCGGCAGCAGCCGGTGCGGCTGCCCAGGCCCCGCTTGCTAAGGAGCAGGATGAAAAGCAGGCAGGTGCGGCGGACCAGAAGATGCAGGGTAAAGATGCAGGAAGAAGGCAGGAAGATAACCAGCCGCGCAGGCAGTCCTTCGACAGGGGCAACCGGGGCGAATCCCGTGACAGGCCGGATTCCCGTGACAGGTCGGATTCCCGTGACAGGTCCGAAGCCCGTGATAACCGCGACCGCGGTGACGGACGTGACCGGCACGAACAGGGAGAGCGGGGCGATCATCAGGAACGGCAGGATCGCGGTGATCGCGGAGAGCGCGGTGATCGCGGAGAGCGCCAGGGTTTCAAAAAGCCGCACGAGCGCAGGGAGGTGGATAAATATGATTTCGAAGGACTGATCACCAACTCCGGTGTGCTGGAGATCATGCCCGACGGGTATGGCTTCCTGAGATCCTCCGATTACAACTACCTCAACTCTCCCGACGATATTTATGTTTCTCAGAGCCAGATCAAGCTTTTCGGTCTTAAAACGGGCGACAATGTGACCGGGACGATCCGTCCGCCGAAGGAAGGGGAGAAGTATTTCCCGCTGATCAAGGTGGAGGAGATCAATGGCCGCAGCCCGGACTACATCCGTGACCGGGTTCCCTTCGATTACCTGACCCCTCTTTTCCCCAACGAGAAGTTCACGCTGGTGGGTAAAGGGAGCAACAACCTCTCGGTTCGGGTGGTCGATATGTTCGCTCCCATCGGGAAAGGGCAGCGGGGACTGATCGTGGCCCAGCCCAAAACAGGGAAGACCGTATTGCTGAAGGACATTGCCAATGCCATCGCGGCCAACCATCCCGAAGTGTACATGATCGTGCTGCTGATCGATGAACGCCCCGAGGAGGTCACCGACATGGCCAGGAACGTGAATGCGGAGGTCATCTCATCCACATTCGATGAGCCGGCCGAGCGGCACGTGAGGGTGGCCAACATCGTTCTTGAAAAAGCCAAGAGGCTGGTGGAATGCGGACATGACGTGGTCATTCTCCTGGATTCCATCACGAGGCTTGCCCGTGCCTACAACACCATCTCCCCGGCTTCCGGCAAGGTGCTTTCAGGAGGGGTGGATGCCAACGCATTGCACAAACCCAAGCGCTTCTTCGGTGCCGCCAGGAACATCGAATACGGGGGATCCCTGACCATTCTGGCCACCGCCCTGACCGAGACCGGGTCGAAGATGGACGATGTGATCTTTGAAGAGTTCAAAGGGACCGGCAACATGGAGCTTCAGCTGGACCGCAAGCTCTCCAACAAGCGGGTATACCCGTCGGTGGATGTGAATCCTTCAAGCACCCGGAGGGAAGATCTGCTGCTTGACAAGCCGATGCTCGACAAGATCTGGATCCTCCGCAACTACCTGTCCGACATGAATTCCGTGGAGGCCATGGAATTCCTGCGTGACCGCATCAATAAGACCGCTTCCAACGAGGAGTTCCTGATTTCCATGAATGCGGATTAGCGGGAATTGGGATAACGCCCACAGCTGAAAACATGCCGCCGGAAACAATTGTATTTGTTTCCGGCGGTTGTGCTGTATGGCCTGTTTTTTAGCATGCGGCAGGCTTCCCGGAGGAGGGTTATTTGTAATAATTTTAAATTTTGTGATCCTTATCACAATTGGGGCGATTTTGCTAATTTTGGATGTCTTTTATTCCGAAACTTAACTTGTTGTAATTTAAATACTTAAGCTAAATAACATGGCGAAAAAGAAAAAATTCATCACATGTGACGGTAATTATGCGGCAGCGCATGTGGCCTACATGTTCAGTGAGGTGGCAGCCATCTACCCGATCACCCCCTCTTCCAACATGGCGGAGTACGTGGATGAGTGGTCTGCCAACGGCAGGAAGAATATTTTCGGGGAGACGGTCCACGTGGCGGAAATGCAGTCGGAGGCAGGGGCCGCGGGAGCCGTTCACGGTTCCCTGCAGAGCGGTACCCTGACCAGTACATTCACCGCCTCCCAGGGGCTGTTGCTGATGATCCCCAACATGTACAAGATCTCCGGGGAACTTCTCCCGGCCGTCTTTCATGTGTCGGCCAGGAGCCTTGCCGCCCAGGCCCTTTCCATTTTCGGGGACCACAGTGATGTGATGTCGACACGCCACACCGGATTCGCCATGCTGGCTACCGGCAGCGTCCAGCAGGTCATGGATCTGGCCGCAGTGGCCCACCTGACCGCCATTAAAACCAAAATCCCCTTCCTCCACTTCTTCGACGGATTCCGCACCTCCCATGAGATCCAGAAGGTGGAGGCACCGGACCAGGACGAGCTGGCCAAACTGGTGGACATGGATGCCCTGAAGGCTTTCCGTGACAACGCGCTCAATCCGGAACATCCGGTTACCCGCGGACTGGCCCAGAATCCGGACATCTACTTCCAGGCACGCGAAGCGGCCAACAAATACTATGAGGTGATCCCGGACCAGGTGGCGGCTACCATGGAGCAGATCAATAAGCTCACCGGCAGGGAATACAAGCCCTTTACCTATTACGGTGCCCCGGATGCGGAGCACATCATCGTGGCCATGGGGTCCATCACCGAGACCATCAAGGAGGTGGTTGACCACCTGATTGAAAAAGGGGAAAAGGTGGGACTGATTTCCGTGCACCTCTACAGGCCATTCTCTGAAAAGTATTTCATGGATGTGCTGCCTGCGACGGTGAAGCGGATTGCCGTTCTCGACAGGACCAAGGAGCCGGGTGCCAACGGGGAGCCGCTCTACCTGGATGTGAAGGACCTCTTCTACGGAAAGTCCGGTGCTCCGGTCATTGTGGGCGGACGCTACGGATTATCCTCCAAGGACACCACCCCGGCCATGATGCTTTCGGTCTTCGGAAACCTGAAAATGAAAGAGCCCAAGAACCGGTTCACCGTGGGGATCGTGGACGATGTCACCTTTACCTCGCTTCCCCTGCTCCCTGAAGTCTCCATGAGCAGGAAAGGAACCTTCGAAGGCAAGTTCTACGGATTGGGTTCCGACGGGACTGTGGGGGCCAACAAGAACTCCATCATGATCATCGGTGAATCGACCGATAAATACTGCCAGGCTTATTTCGCCTACGATTCGAAGAAGTCGGGGGGGATCACCACCTCCCACCTCCGTTTCGGGGACCACCCGATCCGTTCACCCTACCTGGTGGGAACGCCCGATTTTGTGGCGTGTCATGTCCCTTCCTACCTGGACAAGTATGACATGCTGAAGGGATTGAAGGACGGGGGAACCTTCCTGCTGAACTCCATCTGGGATGAGAAGGAGACCGTCGATCACCTGCCCGACCACATGAAGAAGTACATGGCCGAGCACAAGATCAGGTTCTATATCATCAATGCCACCAAGCTGGCCCAGGAGATCGGACTGGGAAACCGGACCAACACCATCATGCAGTCTGCGTTCTTCAAAATTGCCGACATCATTCCCTATGAAGAGGCAGTGAAGGAGATGCGCAAATTCATCATCAAGAGTTTCGGCCGGAAGGGCGAAGAGGTGGTGAACATGAACTTTGCAGCCGTGGAGAAAGGCGGGGATGTCACACAGTTGGAGGTCCCGGCAGAATGGGCCAAACTGCAACCTGAGAAAAAGACGGACGACAGGGATATTCCCGAGTTCGTCAAGAACGTGGTGGAACCCATCAACAACCTGAAAGGGGACGACCTGCCGGTCAGTGCCTTTGCAGGACGCGAGGACGGGACGTTCCCGGCCGGAACGGCCCGTTACGAGAAGCGGGGAATCGCTGTGAACGTTCCGGAATGGATCGAGGACAATTGCATCCAGTGCAACCAGTGTGCCTATGTGTGTCCCCATGCCGCCATCCGTCCCTTCCTGATCGACGAAAAGGAAGCCGGTCAGCTGCCGGCAGGATGCGATACGCTGGATGCCATTCCGAAAACCTTCGCCGGATTGAAATTCAGGATCCAGGTTTCCGTGCTCGATTGCACCGGATGCGGAAACTGTGCGGACGTATGTCCCTCCAAGACCAAGGCACTGGAGATGAAGCCGCTGGAAACCCAGCTGGAAGAGGTGCCCCGCTGGGACCACCTCATCAGCAACATCTCCTACAAGGACCACCTGGTGGATAAGAAGCAGAATGTGAAGAACAGCCAGTTCGCCCAGCCGCTTTTCGAGTTTTCAGGGGCCTGTGCCGGATGCGGTGAAACCCCCTACATCAAACTGATCACCCAGCTTTACGGGGACCAGATGATCGTGGCCAACGCCACCGGATGTTCCTCCATTTACGGGGGATCGGCCCCTTCCACGCCCTATTGCGCCAATGTGAACGGTCACGGACCCGCATGGGCCAATTCACTTTTCGAGGACAACGCCGAATACGGATTCGGCCTGGCCACCGGCGTGGAAAAGAACCGGACCAGGATCCGCAACAGGATGACCGCCGTGATGGACGAGGTCAAACCGGCCACCAAATCGGCCTTCGAGAACTGGATCGCTTCCATGCACACCCTGGATGCTTCCCGGGAAGCTTCGGCAGAGCTCCTCAAGGCCCTGGATAAAGAAAAACACCCTGTGGCAGAAGAGATTAAATGCCTCAAGCAATACCTGGTGAAGAAGTCAGTGTGGGTCTTTGGGGGTGACGGATGGGCGTATGACATCGGCTACGGCGGACTGGACCATGTGATCGCATCCGGCGAGGATGTGAACATTCTGGTGCTCGATACGGAGGTCTACTCCAACACGGGTGGCCAGGCCTCCAAATCCACTCCGGTGGGTGCGGTAGCCAAATTCGCCGCTTCCGGCAAGAAGATCCGTAAAAAGGACCTGGGGATGATGGCCATGACCTATGGATATGTGTATGTGGCCCAGGTGGCCATGGGAGCCAACCAGTCGCAGTTCCTGAAGGCGGTCAGGGAAGCGGAAGCCTACCCGGGCCCCTCGGTGATCATCGCCTATGCACCCTGTATCAATCACGGCCTCAGGGCAGGAATGGGCAAAACGCAGCACCAGGAGAAACTGGCGGTGGAGAGCGGATACTGGCACCTGTACCGCTACAATCCTCAGCTCGAGGAAGAAGGCAAGAATCCATTCATGCTGGACTCCAAGGAGCCGAAATGGGACCAGTTCCAGGGCTTCCTCAAATCGGAGGTCCGCTATACCTCGCTGCAGAAAGCATTCCCCGCAGAGGCGGCAGAACTGTTCAAATCTGCCCAGACCAATGCCAAGTGGAGGTATGACAGCTACGTCAGGATGGCGAGCATGGATTTCGCTCCCAAGGCGTAGTTTTCTGACCGGATCAATGAAAAAAACCGCCCCGTCCCGGGCGGTTTTTTCGTTATCTTTGCAGCCAATCTGATTCACTGTGGGCAGGATCTTGGCCATCGATTACGGAAACAGGAGGAGCGGGATCGCGGTGACCGATCCGGGACAGCGGATCGCATCACCCCTGGAAACGGTTCCCACCCATGAGCTGATGCACTACCTTGAAAGGTACCTGAATGAAGAGGAGGTGGAAAGGATCGTTGTGGGACGCCCGGTGAAGCAGGACAGGTCGGACTCGGAGGTGCTGAAGCAGGCCGGTTTTTTTGTACAGGCTTTCAGAAAACGATTTCCCCGGGTCCCTGTGGCCTGGATGGATGAAAGGTTCACTTCGAAAATGGCAGCGGACGCCCTTCGTGAGGGTGGGATGAAAAGAACGGACAGGATGGTCAAAGGGAACCTGGACAAAGTGAGCGCTTCGCTGATCCTCCAGACTTATCTGGAGCGGCGGAACAATATGAAGCGTTAGGTGTTATTCAACCAAAACAATGTGATTTGAACATGGTAATGCCAGTCTACGTATACGGAATGTCGGTGCTGCGGAAAGTGGCCAGGGAGATCCCCGAGGATTTTGAGGGCCTTGATCAGCTGATCGAAGATCTGTTCGAGACCATGTATGCCAGCGAAGGAATCGGACTTGCAGCCCCGCAGGTGGGCAAATCACTCCGCATCTTCGTCGTGGATACCTCTCCCATGGCGGATGATGACGAAAAGCCGGAACTGAAGGACTTTAAAAAGGCCTTTATCAATCCCGTCATCATCGAAGAGTTTGATGAACCCCTGACCTATGAGGAAGGCTGCCTGAGCCTGCCGCAGATCCGTGAAGAGGTGGTCAGGCCAAGCCAGGTGAGGATTGAGTATTATGATGAGAACTGGAAGCTGAGGGAAGAGGTCTACGATGGTCTCAGGGCCAGGGTGATCCAGCACGAATATGACCACCTGGATGGCAGGCTGTTCGTTGACAGGATCAATCCCATCCGGCGCAAACTCCTTTCCTCACGTCTCTCTGCCATCAGTAAAGGAAAGGTGGAGACCGACTACAAGATCGTCTTTCCGAAGAAATAAAAGGGGAAAAGCCTCACCCGGCCCTCCCCCCTTGAATTCCGTTGTTTGATACCAGCCTGGCTGTCTACACCACCGGATTGAAATACTCCTCCGATTTGAGCAGCATATCGATGTACTGTGCGCGCTTGTAGACAAACGGGTCGTTGATGGAATTCCTGCTCAGCTTTCCCCTGAAATCGCCGATGGAGTCATACTCCTTCCGATCCATCCACTCTTCCAGTTCCTTCAGCATAGTGGCGGCATGTTTGACCCCGTTGTGGTAGAAGGTGCTGACGGCCTGCACCGCCGAGGCGCCCGCCAGGATCATCTTCACGATGTCGATCCCCTCATAAATCCCGTTGTTGGCCACGGTATTGGCCTTGATGTTCCCGTATGTGAGGCCGATATACCTGATGGAAAGCCGGTGGTCACTGTGGGTACTCAGGTTCCAGGGAGAAACGTGCTTCTCGGCATCAACGTCGATATCCGGTTCGAACAGCCTGTTGAACAGGATGAATGCATCGGCTCCCGCCTCATCCAGGTCCTTGACGGTTTTCAGAACGTTGGTGTAGAACGGGCTCAGCTTGACACTCACCGGGATCTTCACGGCCTGCTTGACCGCTTTGAGAAAACCGATCTGCTGTTGAATGATATCGTGACCCGATTTGTTGAAATCGCGGGGTACGGAAAAGAAATTCAGCTCAAGTCCGGCGGCCCCTGCCTGTTCAAGCTGGGTGGCATACTCCACCCATGATTCCTCGTAGATGGCGTTCAGACTGGCGATGACCGGTATGGACAGGGCATCGATGACCTCTTTCAGGTTGTATATGTGTTCCTTGGGACCACCGTGTTCGATCCTGGGGAAAAGTTTGATCATTTCTGCATGCCGCTCGTCATAGGCTTCGAGCTGGCTGCTCAATTCGTAATCCTCTAACTGAATCTGCTCTTCAAACAGGGAACGGTATACCACTGCTGCCACCCCGGCCTCCTCGGCCTGTTTGAGCTTGTCGATGTTGCCGACCAGGTTGCTGGCACCCAGAATAAGCGGGTTTTTCAGGGTAAGTCCCATGTGCTGTGTTGTAAGTCTGGACATGTGCGTACGGTTATGGGTTATTACATTTCTGCTATATAAAACTAACGGAACCCCTGAAAGGTTCACTTAAAAGTACAAAAGAATAGCAGATATTTTCCATGAAACCCCATATAGACTTGAAATGGTTGTTCGCAAACCGTTCATCGGTCCGGGTAAACTGCCGGTTCTCAGAATTTTCCTTCCTTTCGTCCTCGGAGTGGCCGCCGGCGGGACCCGGGTTGACGTGCCGGGCCCTGGAATCCTCCTGCCGGTCATTTCGGGGACATGGCTCGCAATGTTTATGCTTTTCAGGCGATCCCGGATGGCCCGGCCGGGAATTCACCTGCTGTTCGGGGGGCTTGTTGTGGTCCATTGCTTCGGAACAGGCCTCCTTCAGGGAGGCATTTCCAGGCCATCCCCGCCGGATTTACCCGTGAACCGCACTGTACTGGCCAGGGGAAGGATCACCGGGGAGCCGGTATTCCGGAACGGCTACTGGCGTACTGACCTGCGCATGGATCTGCTGGCCGGGAAGGACTCCCTGTTCCGGGACCACACCAGGTTGAGCCTTTACATGAGGCGCCTCCCTGACAGCATGGGGATGAGGGAGGGCGAGGAGTGGCAGCTGGAGGGCATCCTCAGGCCGATCCGCAACAACGGTAATCCCGGCGAAACCGATTATGCGGCGATTTCCGGACGGAACGATTGCTGGTTCCGTTTTTTTGTGTCGGACGGCTCGCTCCGGAACAAAAGGGTGTCCGGATCGGAAGGGCATGCTTCCCGAAGCGCATTGCTCAGGGAAGAGATGGCGCGGCACTGGCAGGGGGATCCCGGGGCGGTCATGCTGCTGGAGGCGGTTTGCCTGGGAGACCGGTCCAGGTTGTCGGAGGAGCTGCGGGAAGCCTATGCAGGAGCCGGGGGCATGCACCTGCTTGCCGTTTCCGGATTGCATATCGGGTTGATATGGTGGGTACTGAATCACCTGTTCTCCCCGCTGGTCAGGTTGACCGGAAGGGAGCTGTTCAGGGTGGTTCCCATCCTGATCCTGCTGTGGGGGTATGCCTGGATGACCGGCATGTCCCCGCCGGTGAGCCGTTCGGTGACCATGTTCACCCTGTTCACCCTTTCCAGGATGCTCCACCGCAGGCCGCACCCGGTGCAGACCATCCTGGTGGCAGCCCTCCTGATGATCCTGGCCAAACCGGGAGGGATCCTGGAGGTGGGATTCCAGCTCTCATACATGGCCGTTCTCGGGATCGTGATCCTCTTCCCGTTGCTGCGCCGGTTCCCTTTCGGGCGGATCAGGAACCGCATTCTGAGATGGATCTGGGATGCCTCCGCCGTAAGCCTGGCGGCCCAGATGGCCACTGCGCCACTGGTGATCCATTATTTCCGGCAGTACCCCACCTATTCGCTGGTCACCAACCTGGTGGCAGTACCCATGCTGGGCCTGCTGATCGCCCTTTTCGTGGTATCGGCGCCTTTCTCATTTCTCGGGTGGTTCACCGTGGCCTGGAACCGCATGCTGCTCCTGGTGGCCTCCGGGCTCAACCACACCATGGAATTTATCGCCGGGTTGCCTGCAGCGCTTCTGCAGACCGTTGCTTCGGATCCTCCCTGGCTCCTGACGCTGCTCTGGATCCCGGCCCTGTTGCTGACCGGGCTGGCAGGCCGGCGCCACCTTTACTTTTTTGCAGCTGCTTTGGGTTTGCTGGTTTTGCTGGGGTACAGATCGTTGTCCATATCATCGGTGGGTGCAACCGGCGAACTGGGAGTGGCCCATTTCAGGGGAGGAACGCTCCTGGTGATCCGTGAGGGCGCGCGGATCGATTGCTATGCCAGATCCCCGGATACCACCCTGCTGCGGATCATGCGTACCTATGCCAGCAGTCAATGGGGTGCCGGGAACCACCGGATGACCTGGGCGGAACTGGATGCTGTGAACGGTCATTCAGTGTTGCGGGGATCGGTTTCAGCCTGTTACCCCCTCTCCTCCGGGGTCGCCCTGGTGGGGAACGACCGGATCCGTCTATGGCACCTGACGGGATCACCCCCTGACCGGCTGCTCGGCATGATGGCGGGGAATCCGGGAAGCCTCCTGTTGCTTTCCGGTGAGCCGGCCCTGCCTGAACAATGGATCAAAGATATGTCGGCCGTATGCCCTGTCATTCTGGACGGAACCAACCGCAGCTGGTATACGCGCCGAATCTCGGACAGCCATCCCCTGATCCACGCCACCTCCCAGCGGGGAGCCTTCTGGAAAACATGGTAAAAAATGGATCATCCTTTCGTACAATTGGACAATAATCCGTTATTTTGCGTCAGATTTTAGTACGCCGATGCATATTGTAATTGCAGGTGCAGGAGAGGTTGGGACGCATCTTGCCAAGATGCTGAGCAGTGAGGAACACGACCTGGTGATCATCGATAATGATGCGGACCGCCTGAAGGCGGTCGGTGGCACAATGGATGTGCTTGCCATTGAGGGGAATGCCAATTCCATTTCCCACCTGAAAGAGGCCAGGATCAATAAAGCGGACCTGTTCATCGGGGTGACCTATTCCGAGGATGTCAACATCAATGCAGCCATCCTGAGCAAAAGGCTGGGTGCCAAGAAAACCATTGCCAGGATCGATAACCAGGAATACCTGCTTCCCAGCAACAAGGAGATCTTCGAAAACCTGGGAATCGATTACATGATTTATCCGGAAAAGATTGCCGCCCGGGAGATCGTGGGCCTCCTGTCGGAGACCGGCAGCACCGAGGTGGTGGAGTTTTCGGGCGGAAAACTGCACATGTACGTGATCCGGCTCGACGAGGATGCACCCATTATCAATAAATCCCTGCGGGAACTGACCCCCGGCGATACGCGTCTGGAATACCGGGCCGTTGCGATCACCCGGCACGGCCATACCATCGTTCCATCCGGTGATGACCGCTTCGAAGCGGGGGACCTGGTCTACGTGATCAGCAGCAAGACAGGGCTCAAGGAGCTTTATAAGTATTCGGGAAAAAAACAGTTCGAGGTCAGGGATATCATGATCCTGGGAGGCAGCCGCATCGGACGGAAGACGGCCGACAGCCTGGGGAACCAGCATTATGTAAAACTGATTGAAAAGAACAGGCAGCGGGCCTACGAGCTGTCCAACCGGCTGAGTAACACCCTGGTGATCAACGGGGACGGAACCGATATGGAACTGCTCAGGGCCGAAGGGCTCCAGAAGATGGATGCCTTCATCGCCGTGACCGGGAATGCGGAGACCAACATCCTGTCGTGCCTGCTGGCCAAGCACCTGGGGGTGCGGCGGACCATTGCGGAAGTGGAAAACATCGATTACATCCACCTGGCAGAGAACATCGGGGTCGATACCATTATCAATAAAAAGCTGATCACGGCAAGCCGGATCTTCCGGTTCACCATGTCGGAGGAGGTGAGCAGCATCAAATGTCTGACGGGTACCGATGCGGAGGTGCTGGAGTTCCAGGTGAAACCGGACGCCCCGGTGACCACCGGGACGCTTTCAGAGATCGGCTTCCCCCGGGAGGCCATCATCGGTGGCGTCATCCGGGGCAAAAACGCTTTCATCGCCCACGGTGATACCCTCATCAAGCCCTACGACCGCGTGGTGGTTTTTGCACTGCCCGGGGTGATTCATACCATCGGACAGTTTTTCAATTGAACCACACATGCTCAATCCACGGTCCATCCTGCGTATCCTGGGACTGATCCTCATTACCGAGGCGATCTTCATGTGGTTGTCGGTGACCGTCTCGCTCATCTACCGGGAGAACGACGTGCTGCACTTTCTGCTCTCGGGAGCCATTACGGGTCTGGTGGGAGGGATCGCTTATTTTCCCGCCAGGAAATCGAAGCTGGAGATCAATCAAAGGGACGGATACCTGATCGTTACAGGGGGATGGGTCCTTTTCTCCCTGTTCGGTACACTGCCCTTTATGCTCACCGGGTCCATTCCTTCCTTCACCGATGCTTTTTTTGAGACCATTTCAGGATTCACCACCACAGGGGCTTCCATCCTGAACAACATCGAAGAACTCTCTCATGCCATCCTGTTCTGGAGGAGCCTGACGCAGTGGCTGGGCGGAATGGGGATCATCCTGCTGACCCTGATCATACTCCCTTACCTGGGGATCGGCGGCATGCAGCTTTTCACCGCCGAGGTGCCAGGGCCCACGCCGGATAAGCTCCACCCCCACATCAGGGATACGGCGCAGCGCCTCTGGCTGATCTATCTTTCTTTCACAGTTGCCGAGATCCTCCTGTTGTGGGTGGGCGAGATGGATCTGTTCGATGCGGTCTGCCATTCCCTGACCACCATGGCAACGGGGGGATACTCCACCAAGCAGGCGAGCATTGCCTACTGGGATTCGCCCTACATCCACTACATCATCACGTTATTCATGTTCCTGGCGGGCACCAACTTCACCCTGTCCTATTTTGCCATGCACGGACACCTCAAAAAGGTATGGGTCAACGAGGAGTTCCGCTGGTACCTGGGATTTATCGGGGGATTTGCAGCGGTCATTACCTTGGGACTGTTCTTCACTACGGGGAAAGGACTGGAATCCTCCTTCAGGGACTCCCTGTTCCAGGTGGTATCGATACTTACCACAACCGGTTACGCCACTGCAGACTACCTGCAATGGGCGCCCTGGCTGGTGGTGCTGATATTTATCCTGATGTTTTTCGGCGGATCGGCGGGATCTACGGGCGGTGGACCCAAGATCATGCGGATCGTGATCATGCTCAAGAACAGCACCCAGGAGCTGAAACGCATCATCCACCCCAATGCTGTGATCCCCGTTCGCCTGAACAGGGAGGCCGTGGAGGAGCGGGTGGTGACCAATGTGCTGGCCTTCCTGGCCTTTTATGCCATCATCGCCGCCGCTTCCATAGGCATCATGTCCATGCTGGGGAACGACTTTGAGACCTCCATCGGAGCGGTTGCAGCCACCCTGGGGAACATCGGTCCCGGGATCGGCCAGGTGGGGCCCGCCCTCAACTTTGCAGAGATCCATGCGGCCGGGAAATGGTACCTCTCCTTTCTCATGCTGGTAGGAAGGCTGGAGCTGTTTACCGTGCTGGTGATCTTCTCCCCCATGTTCTGGAGAAGGTGATCCACCGTGTAGCCGGAGGCGGCCGGCGGTGGCGGCCCTGTCAGTTCAGGCTGTAGCTTTCCGGTAGCTTCGAGAAATTTTTCCTCATCCACAGGTGGAATTTGTGCATGCCTTTTCCATAGAACATCATGGGGCAGAAGCCATACACCACATCAATGTTGTTTTCCCTGCAGAGTTCATGGGCTTTTTCCGAATAGGCCCCTTTCCCGACTCCCTTGACCATCCATACCCGCCTGACGGATGTTCCCACGCACTGGCTGACCACCTCTTCGGTGAGCTGGGACGGTACTGCCAGGATCACACCGGTCACCTGTTCGGGCAGATCCCTGACTGTGGGGACGCAGCGGACCCCCTCCACCTCTTCGCAGCCCGGATTAACCGGATAGACCTGGTAACCCGATTTGACCAGTTCGGCCATGATACCCCGCCCGAAATTGTCCTTTTTGGGGGAGGCTCCCACAATGGCCACTTTTTTGTCATCGAGAAATTCCTGAATGGTCTGTTTCATGGCAGGTAAATTTGCACCCAATTTAAGAAACGGAAACGTAACCTGCGAAAGGGAACGGAAAAAAAATCAGGTTTAGTAGTCCACCTCTCCCAGTCCCTCCCTCAGGACCACTGGTTCTTCCCCGCTGCAGTCTATGATGGTCGAGGGTACGATCCCGCCATATCCCCCGTCAATGACCGCATCCACAAGGTATTCGTATTCTTCATGGATAAGCTCAGGGTCGGTGGGATACTCCAGGATCTGGTCATCCTCCTTCAGCGAGGTGGTCAGGATGGGATTTCCCAGCTGACGGACGATCTCAAGAATGATGTTGTTGTCGGGAATACGGATCCCCACGGTTTTCCTGTGCTGCTTAATGGACTTGGGCACCTGGTTGCTGGCATTCAGGATAAAAGTGTAAGGCCCCGGCAGGTAGGACTTCATGAGCCTGAATGTGTTGTTGTCCACGTGCCTGGCGAAATCGGACAGGTGGCTCAGGTCTGAACAGATAAAAGAAAACTGGGCCTTTTCGGGCCGGATCCCCTTGATCCGGGCCACCCTTTCCACAGCCCGCGCTTTGGTGATATCACACCCGATCCCGTAGACCGTATCGGTGGGATAGATGATCACTCCGCCATTTCTCAGGAGCTCAACAATTTTGTTGATCTGCCTGGGATCCGGGTTCTGTTCATAGAGTTTGATCAGCATATTCTTGCCAGCAAGCGTGTAAAATTAGTATAAATGCAATAGAATTGGACCCTGATTCGTAAATTGCCCCATGCTTCTGCCCACCCTCAAGAGGAACAATTACCTGCTGCGGCCCTGGAGAAAGGAGGATATGCCCAGCCTGGTGGTGCATGCCAACAACCACAGGATATCCAGGAACCTGAGGGACGGCTTCCCCCATCCGTATACACGGCAGGACGCCGTCAACTGGCTGGAGATGGTGGCAGCCAACAGGGATGACCTGATCCTGGCCATTGAGGTGGACGGGGAAGCCGCAGGGGGCATCGGGATCCACCACATGAAGGATGTGTACAGGTTCAACGGGGAGATCGGGTACTGGCTGTCGGAAAAGCACTGGGGCCGCGGGATCATGAGCGATGCCGTGGGTGCCATGGTGGAGCACGCCTTCACAAAGACGCACTGGCTCAGGCTGTTCGCCACCATTTTCGAAAACAATCCGGCCTCAATGCGGGTACTTGAGAAGAACGGGTTTTCACTGGAAGCGGTCCACCGGAAAACCGTGGTCAAGGAGGGGATTCACATGGACGAACACCTCTATGCCCTGTTGAAGGAGAACTGGCCATCTTCCTCTGCTTCCTGATCCTCCTCCTCTGCTTCCTGATCCTCCTCCTCTTCTTCGGCGTCCAGGCTCGAGGCCTCCGGCTCCGGACCCTGGTCCCTGTAGACCAGGGCAAGGATCACCCCTGCCACCGCACCGGTGATATGGGCCTCGAAGGAGACCTTCACATCCAGCGGGAGCAGTCCCCAGACCATGCTCCCGTAAAGGAACACCACCAGCAGTGCGATGGCCATCAGGCTCCTAACCCGCCGGATCACACCACTCACAAAGAGGAAAGAAGCCAGACCGTAAATCAGGCCTGAGGCACCGATGTGATATGCCTCCCTTCCCAGGCACCACAGCAGGATCCCCCCGATGAGATAGATCAGCATCCAGATCTTATAGGCGATGTCCCGGTAAAAATAGAAGAGGGCGAGACTCAGCAGAAACACCGGCATGGAGTTATCGATCAGGTGTTTCCAGTCACCGTGGATCAGGGGAGAGAACAGGATCCCCCTGAGCCCGCTGAATTTCCTGGGATAGACGCCGCCCCCGGTAAAGGAGAGTTCCATGGATACCTCGAAGAACTTCACGGCCCACATCAGGAACAGGAAGAAGCCGGGAAACACGAGGCTGTAGAGGAACCGTTTCTTTTCTTCGGCCATATAACAAAGGTATCTTTTTTCGGATTGTGCTATCTTTGGTCTGAAATCCCCCGCACATGACCAACATCCTACTGGCGATCCTGATCCTCATTTCCCTGGCCACCCTCGTGGTACTGCTGGTGCAGCGCAAAGGGGATCGCAATGAACAGCAGTGGCGGTCGCTGGAAGACTCCACGAAAAGACTTGAACTGCTGTTTGAGCAGCTGGGGAAAACCCTGCGCGACGACTTTCAGCGGAGCCGGAGTGAGGGGCAGGAGAATTTTGCGCAGAACCGGATGGAACTGGCAAAATCCCTTGAAACATTCCAGGGGAGGCTGGAGAAAATGCGCGAAACCATCGAGATGAAGCTGAAAGATATCCAGCTCGACAACAGCAAACGGCTGGAGGAGATGAGGAAGACCGTGGACGAAAAACTTCAGGAAACCCTGAACAAGCGGATCAGCGATTCCTTCAGGGTGGTCAGCGACCGGCTGGAACAGGTGCATAAGGGACTCGGAGAGATGCAGGAACTGGCCACCGGGGTGGGGGATCTGAAAAAAGTGCTCAGCAATGTAAAGACCAGGGGGATCCTGGGAGAGGTGCAACTGGGTAACATCCTGGAGCAATTCCTGTCGCCCGAACAGTATGTGAGGAATGCCATGATCCGCGGGGGATCCACCGAGGCGGTGGAATTTGCCGTGAAGCTGCCCGGCGGGGACAACCAGGAGGAGGAGGTACTGCTTCCCGTCGATTCTAAATTTCCCGTGGAGGCCTATCAGCGCCTGACCGAGATCTACGAGAAGGTGGATCAGTTCTCCAGGGAGGATGTGCTGAAAGCGGAGAAGCAGTTTGACACCATCGTCCGGAAGTCGGCCCAGACCATCAGTGAGAAGTACATCGACCCGCCGGTCACTACCAATTTTGCACTGATGTTCGTGCCCACCGAAGGGTTGTATGCCCAGATACTGAGCAGGACCGGATTGTTTGAGGGGCTCCAGCGCGATTACAGCATCTCGGTGGTGGGCCCTTCCAACCTGGTGGCCTTCCTGAGCAGCCTTCAGATGGGTTTCCGGACACTGGCGGTACAGAAACGGTCCAACGAAGTCTGGCAGATCCTCGGTGCGGTCAAAAAAGAGTTCGGGAACTTCGAAAAGGTCCTGCGGAAGGCACAGAACCAGCTGAGCCAGGCCTCCAGCAACATCGATAACCTGGTGGGGACACGGACCCGGCAGATCCAGCGGCGGCTCAAGGGGATACAGGAACTTCCGGGCCAGTCAGCCCGCAATCTGCTGGGGCTCCAGGACGGTGAAGTGCTTGATCCGGAGGATGAGGAGGAGCCTGGCGGTGAGGATGAAACGCAAAATTTCAGTTAAATTGTTTTGGTGAATTGAATTTATCTCTATATTTGGACCATGTTTTAGAAACATGTTAAAGAACATTCTGCATAACATTCTCGTGGTGGTGGTACTGGTGGTAGTCCCAGGAGCGGCCTGAGAGTGGTATAATACAGAATAAAAAATATTCAGAGCCATTCTCAGGAGCGAGGATGGCTTTTTTGATTTTTAAAGGTTGAAAGTTGCAGAATATGAAAATCACTTACAGAAGCCACACCAGTACCATGGGCAGGCGGATGGCCGGCGCAAGAAGTCTGTGGCGTGCCAATGGCATGAAAGAGAGCCAGTTCGGAAAGCCAGTCTTCGGTATCGCCAATTCATTCACACAGTTTGTCCCCGGTCACGCCCACCTTCACCAGATCGGTCAGGAAGTCAAGCAGATCTTTGAGGAAGCGGGCTATTTCGCTGCAGAATTCAACACCATCGCAGTGGATGACGGGATCGCCATGGGGCACGACGGAATGCTCTACTCACTGCCCTCGAGGGATCTGATTGCAGACAGCATCGAATACATGGCCAACGCACATAAGGTGGACGCCCTGTTCTGCATATCCAACTGCGACAAAATTACCCCCGGGATGCTCATGGCGGCCATGCGGCTCAATATTCCGGTGATCTTTGTCTCCGGCGGACCCATGGAGGCAGGAAGGGACGGGGACGATGCCTATGACCTGGTGGATGCCATGGTCATGGCCGCCGATACTGATGTCAGCGATGCCAGACTGGCACAGATAGAGCGTCTGGCCTGTCCCACCTGCGGTTCCTGCTCAGGCATGTTTACGGCCAATTCGATGAACTGCCTCAATGAGGCCATCGGACTGGCGCTGCCAGGGAACGGAACCATCGTGGCCACCCATGTGGAGAGAAGGAGGCTGTTCGAGAAGGCGGCGGGCCAGTTGATCGAAAACACAAGGAAGTACTATGAAGAGGGGGACGAACGGGTGCTTCCCAGAAATATCGGCAGTTTTGCGGCTTTTGAAAATGCCATGACCCTCGATATTGCCATGGGCGGGTCCACCAACACGGTGCTGCACCTGCTGGCGATTGCCCATGAAGCAGGAGTGGATTTCACCATGAAGGATATCGACCGCCTTTCACGCACCACCCCGGTGCTCTGCAAGGTGGCCCCCAGCTCCAAATACCATGTGGAAGACGTGAACCGCGCCGGGGGGATCATGGCGATCATGGCGGAACTGGACCGGGCCGGACTGGTGTCCAGGGATGTGAACAGGGTGGACGGGAAGACCCTTGGCGAAGCCATCGATTGTTATGACCTGGTCAACAAGCGGAGGTGCGACAGGATCGAAGATATTTACTCTGCCGCACCCGGGGGAGGGATCAACCTGAAACTGGGATCGCAGGATACCCGGTATGAGGAATTTGATCTGGACCGGGAAACGGGATGCATCCGCAACATCGAAAACGCTTATTCCACAGACGGCGGACTGGCCGTACTGACGGGGAACATTGCCGAACAGGGGTGCATCGTTAAGACAGCCGGGGTGGCTGAAAGCGTGCTGGTCTTTGAGGGGCCCGCCAAAGTGTATGATTCACAGGATGATGCCTGTGACGCCATCCTCAACCGGGAGGTGGTTGAGGGGGATGTGGTGGTGATCCGGTTCGAAGGCCCCCGGGGGGGACCCGGGATGCAGGAGATGCTTTACCCCACCTCCTATATCAAGTCCAGGAAACTGGGCGAGAAGTGCGCCCTGATCACGGACGGCCGGTTCAGCGGCGGGACCTCGGGGCTCTCCATCGGGCATATCTCGCCGGAGGCAGCGGACGGGGGAGCCATCGGACTGATCAGGAACGGGGACCGCATCCGTATTGATATTCCCGGCAGGACCATGGATGTGCTGCTCGATCAGGAAGAACTGGACCGGCGGCGAAAAGAGGCGGATGCCGCTCCGGACGGCTGGAAACCCGTAAGGGAGCGCAAGGTCTCCCAGGCCCTGAGGGCCTACGCCAGCATGGTCTCCTCGGCCCACCGGGGAGCCATCAGGCTTGTGAACTATGAAATGTAATCTTAATTTAATACCTAACAGCATGCAAACACAGACAAAAAAGAAGGAAGCCGAGGAGAAGGTTGCCGGGAAAAAGATGACCGGGGCCGAAGCACTCATTCTGGCACTGCTTGAAGAGGGAGTCGATACCGTGTTCGGATACATTGGCGGTGCCATCATGCCGGTGTATGACGCAATGTTTCACTATGAGGACCGGCTGACACACGTCATGGTGCGCCATGAGCAGGGTGCGGTCCATGCGGCACAGGGCTATGCGAGGATCGCACGCAAGCCGGGTGTCTGTTTTACCACTTCCGGACCGGGTGCCACCAATCTGGTGACCGGACTGGCAGATGCCATGCTGGATTCCACCCCGCTGGTGTGCATCACCGGGCAGGTGGGAGCCCCCCTGCTGGGAACGGATGCATTCCAGGAAACGGACATGGTGAGTGTCTCCATGCCGATCACCAAATGGAACTATCAGATTACCAGTGCGGATGAAATTCTTGAGGTGATGGCCAAGGCTTTCTTTTTTGCCAATTCGGGCCGGCCGGGACCGGTGTTGATCGACATCACCAAAAATGCACAGTTCGAAGAGCTGGAGTTCAACTATGAGAAAATCCAGCAGGTGCGCAGTTACCTGCCCAATCCCAAACCCGATCCCGCAGCCATTGACAGGGCAGCTGAACTGATCAATAACTCCCAGCGCCCCTTCGTACTATGCGGCCAGGGGATCACCATTTCCAGGGCCGAGAATGAATTCCTGGAATTCGTTGAGAAGGCGGGGATCCCGGTGGGCTCTACCCTGAACGGACTATCCGCCTTCCCGGAGGATCACCCGCTCTATGTGGGCATGCTGGGGATGCACGGGAATTATGCGCCCAATGTGAACACCAATAAATGCGATGTGCTGATCGCCGTCGGGATGCGCTTCGACGACCGGGTGACGGGGAACGTGAATACCTATGCCAAGCAGGCCAAGGTGATCCACATCGAGATCGATCCGGCCGAGATCGACAAGAACATCAAGACCGATGTGGCGATCAATTCGGATGCCAGGCTGGCGCTCCAGCTGTTGCTTCCCAAAATAAAGAAGGCGGAGCATGCCGAATGGCTTGCATCGTTTGCGGACCTGGAGAAGATAGAGCATAAGAAGGTCATCCAGAAGGATTGTTTCCCCAATGGTCCCAAGATGCACATGGGCGAGGTGATCAACAAGCTGTCGGAAATGACCTCCGGCAAAGCGATCGTGGTGACCGATGTGGGGCAGCACCAGATGGCGGCCGCCCGCTATTACAGGCACCTGGAAAGGAACTCGTGGGTATCCTCGGGCGGACTGGGCACCATGGGATTCGGTGTGCCGGCGGCCATGGGGGTGGCGTTCACCAAACCGGGACGGCCCGTAGTCGCCATCGTGGGCGACGGAGGGCTGCAGATGACCATCCAGGAGCTTGGCACCATCTCACAGTACAACCTGCCGGTGAAGGTCATTCTGCTCAACAACCATTTTCTCGGAATGGTGAGACAGTGGCAGGAGCTCTTCTTTGAGAGCCGTTATGCCAATACCGGCCTGACCAATCCCGATTTTTCCAAAATCTCTGAAGGATTCGGCGTACCTGCCCGGAAGATCACCCGGAGGGAAGAACTGGAGGGGGCCCTCAGCGACCTGCTGGCCAGTGAGGGGCCCGGACTGCTCGAGGTGGAGGTGCAACAGGAGGGAAATATCTTCCCCATGGTGCCGTCGGGCGGGACCGTTTCGGAAATCAGGCTTGAATAATGTTCGGTTTGGTAACCAGAATGCAATAAGAACAATACAGAAACAACCATCATGAAAAAAGAATATACCATATCGGTGTTCAGCGAACACAAAGTGGGGCTCCTGCACCGGATCACCGTGATCTTCTCAAGAAGGAAGATCAACATCGAGAGCCTGAATACCTCCGAATCGGAGGTCCGCGGGATCTTTCGCTTCACCATTGTGATCAATACGACCGAGGACATGGTCAAGACGGTCACCAAGCAGATCGAGAAACAGATCGGTATCCTGAAAGCGTTCTACCACACCGTGGACGAGATCGTTTACCAGGAGATCGCCCTCTACAAGGTGCCCACCGTGGCCTTTGCCCACAGTGATGAGGTGGAGAACCTGATCCGCAGGCACAATGCAAGGATCCTGACGGTTGAACCCGAATACATTGTCGTCGAAAAAACCGGGCACAAGGAGGAGACCAAGCAGCTTTTCCGTGAACTGGAACCATACGGGATCCTTCAGTTTGCGCGTTCAGGGCGGATTGCACTGACCAAGCAGATCAAGGAGATCTCCACATATCTGAAAGAGATCGACACCCACCACGAGCTGACCGCCGACGAGGTGGTCACCTATTAAAGATTGTTCATTCACCAATTAAAAAGAACCCTTAACAGACATGGCAAGACTCAATTTTGGCGGCGTTGAAGAAAACGTTGTAACCCGGGAAGAATTTCCCCTTTCCAAGGCACAGGAGGTGCTTAAAGACGAAATTATCGCAATCATCGGATACGGAGTGCAGGGTCCTGCACAGGCGTTGAATCTCAGAGACAACGGGATCAATGTGATCGTGGGCCAGGCCCCCGAGTTCAAGGAGGACTGGGACCGGGCAGTCAGGGACGGCTTTGTGCCGGGCGAATCCCTGTTTACCATCGAACAGGCCGCCGAAAAGGCAACCGTAGTCCAGTACCTGGTTTCTGATGCCGCACAGCGTGCCGTGTGGCCAAAATTGAAACCCTGCCTGAAGCAGGGCGATGCCCTCTATTTCTCGCACGGTTTTTCCATCACCTACAAGGAGCAGACCGGCGTGGTCCCTCCGGATAACATCGATGTGATCCTGGTGGCGCCCAAGGGATCCGGAACCAGTGTCCGCCGCAACTTCCTGGCGGGGACCGGGATCAACTCCAGCTATGCCATTTTCCAGGATTATACGGGAAAGGCGGAGGAGCGGACCCTGGCCCTGGGTATCGGGATCGGATCCGGTTACCTGTTCCCAACGACCTTTGAGAACGAGGTGTACAGCGACCTGACCGGTGAGCGGGGTGTCCTGATGGGCGCGCTGGCCGGGATCATGGATGCGCAATACAGGGTGCTGCGCGAAAACGGGCATTCCCCCTCGGAGGCGTTCAACGAGACCGTGGAGGAGCTCACCCAGAGCCTGATCAGGCTGGTGGACGAGAACGGCATGGACTGGATGTACGCCAACTGCAGTGCGACGGCACAAAGGGGTGCGCTGGACTGGCTGCCCAAATTCCGGGAGGCCACCGTCCCTGTATTCAGGGAGTTGTATGACCGGGTCAGGAAGGGAGAAGAGACCAGGGTCGTACTGGAAAAGACCAGCAGCCCCGATTACAGGTCCCACCTGGAAGCAGAACTGAAGGAGCTCCGGGAGTCCGAGATGTGGCAGGCAGGGGCACAGGTCAGGAGCCTGAGACCGAAAGAATAATCGCAGATTATTCTTTCGAGTCGACAGCCGCCAGCCGCTGGCTGGCAAGTCGAAAGTCGAAAGTCGAAAGTCCGCAGGATCAGTCATGTGGCTGTTTTTGCGGACTTTTTGCATGTGGATGGTTCCTGCAACACTTTCCACATTCCAAAATTTTGCGTAATTTTGTTCCCCGGGCAAGTCTTATACGACCAGCTCCTGCTGAACTCCCCCAGGACCGGAAGGTAGCAAGGGTAGGCGGTTGTAGCGGTGCGATATAAGTAGCTTGCCCGTTTTGATTTTAGTATTACCTTTATCCCGGCACACAGGTGCTGACTCACTAAACAACCAACAAAAGTTACCTGTATCATGGAAGAAACAGCCAAAGCTCCTTTCTGGAAACCTGCCCTGATTTATGGAGCAATCGTCGGTTTTGTGGGGATCCTGCTGGCAGTGATCCTCTATTTTCTGAACCTCAGTATGGAAACCTGGGTACAATGGCTCTCGCTGGCGGTTACCCTGGCGGTGATGATCTACTGCCTTACCGCCTACAGGAAGGAGTACCTGGGAGGATATGCCTCCTTTGGCCAGATATACCTCATGGCACTGGTCATCGGCATCATCTCCACCATTCTTGGAGCGGCATTTTCCTACCTCCTTTACACGGTGATCGATCCGGAACTTCTTGATAAGGTGAGGCTGATGGCCGAAGACAGGGTCCTGTCCAATCCAAGGATCCCCGAGAACATGCACGAGGATATCCTGGAGCGGATGGACGGGCGTTTCACCCCGGCCAGGATGGTGCGCACGGCCCTGATCTGGGGTACGGCCATGTATGCCATCATTGGTTTGATCCTTGCTGCCTTCATCAAGAAATCTAAACCCGAGAATCCGCTGGCCTAGAACCCGTCCGTTTCCATGGATCTTTCCATCGTAGTTCCCCTCTATAACGAAGCGGAGTCACTGCCGGAGTTGTCTGACTGGATCAACCGGGTGCTTGCTCCCGGGAAGCTTTCATACGAGCTGATCTTTGTGGATGACGGGAGCAATGACGGTTCGTGGGACCAGATCGTGTCGCTTCACCGCATTTATCCTCAGATCAGGGGGGTCAGGTTCCGCAGGAACTACGGGAAGTCCGCCGCCCTGCATACCGGATTCAGAATGGCAAGCGGAAAGGTGGTGGTCACCATGGATGCCGATCTGCAGGACAGTCCGGAGGAGATCCCTGAGATGCGCAGGATGATCCTCGAGGAAGGGTACGATGTGGTGAGCGGGTGGAAGAAAAAGCGCTACGACCCGTTCTTCTCCAAACGGATACCCACCAAGCTGTTCAACTGGGCAGCAAGGAAGGTGAGCGGGATCAGGCTCCATGATTTCAACTGCGGGCTGAAAGCGTACCGCAACGATGTGGCCAAAAGCGTGGAGGTATACGGCGATATGCACCGCTATATTCCGGTGCTGGCCAAGAGCAACGGGTTCGTAAATATCGGCGAGAAAGCGGTGCAGCACCAGGAGCGCAAATACGGCGTCACCAAGTTCGGAATGGACCGGTTTATGAAGGGTTTCCTGGACCTGCTCACAGTCACTTTCCTCACCCGCTTTGCCAAAAAGCCCATGCACCTGTTCGGCACTTTGGGTTCGTTCATGTTCCTGGTGGGACTGGGCATGGCCCTCTACCTGGGGATCGATAAGCTGGTGGCCCTGATCAAACATGTGCCCCAGCGGCTCATCGCAGACAGCGCATTCTTTTACATCGGGCTCACCAGCATGATCATCGGTACGCTGCTGTTCATCGGGGGATTTCTGGGTGAGCTGATTTCAAGGAGTGCGGTGGAGAGGAACAAGTATGAGATTGAGATTGAAATTTAGTTAGGGGTTAGAGGTTAGGGGTTAGATAATTAATAAATATGTTGATGAAGTATCATTTGATATCCGGGGCTTGCGGATTTGTTGGGAGGAACATGGTGAAGCGGCTGTACCGGACCACCGAGGACAGGCTATTTCTGGTGGATGACCTCTCCATCGGGACCCATCCTTCTACCTGGATGGAGGTCGGGACGACAAAGAAGGTGAAGGACCTGGAGGTGTTCGGGGATGATGAGCGGATCCTCTTCTGGAAAGGGGATTTCAGGGACCTGCTTTTCAGGCTGCGGGTGAATCCCCGTTATCTGCAGGAGGAGTACGGCCTGGAGTTTGAACGGTTCTCGGATGTGTTTCATTTTGCGGCCATTGTGGGCGGGAGACTGAAGATTGAAGGCGATCCCATGGCTGTGGCCCTCGACCTCTCCATCGACGCTGAATTCTTTTACTGGATCTGCCAGCACCAGCCCCGGAGGGTGCTGTACCCCAGCTCCAGCGCAGCCTATCCCATTAACCTGCAATCCCCCACAGGGGCCATCGCCCTGAGCGAGGGGGATATCGACTTCACAGGGAACCTGGGGGTTCCCGACATGACCTACGGCTGGTCCAAACTGACCGGGGAATTCCTGGCCCAGATCGCAGCCAGGCACTATGGCATTTCCGTGGTCTGCATCCGTCCCTTTTCGGGCTACGGTGAGGACCAGGACCTGTCGTATCCCGTACCGGCCATTGCGGCGAGGGCCGCTAAGAAGGAGGACCCCTTCGAGGTGTGGGGATCCGGCAAACAGGGAAGGGACTTTGTTCACATCGATGATATCCTTGACCTGATATTCGTGCTGATGGATCACGTGTCCGACGGAACGGCCTTCAACATCGGTTCGGGGAAGCTCACCTCGTTCCTGGAGCTGATCGGGCTCTTCACCAGTTTCGCAGGATACTCCCCGGAGATCAAGCCGTTGCTGGACAAGCCGGTGGGGGTGCATTCGCGCTACTGCGACATGTCACTGGTGGAAAAGCGGTTCGGCTGGAAACCGCGGATATCACTGGAAGAGGGAATGAGGCGGGTCTATGAGGCCGCAGTGAAAAAAATCTGATCCATCCGGGGGGCCAGCATGAAGAAAGTTGTGGTTTTTGGTCCGGGACCCAAGTTCAAAGGCGGGATCGCCAATTTCAACACATCCCTTGCCAGGGCACTTGACAGCCAGGAAGACCTGGAGGTGCATATCGTCTCCTGGACACAACAGTATCCGGCCATTATCCCCAGGGACTATATCGACCGGAAAAGCAAAACCGACAAGCTGGCGGGAACACGCATCACGGTCCACTACCTGCTCAATTACAACCGGCCCTCCACCTGGCGAAAGACGGTACAGCTGATCCGTTCACTGGAGCCCGAAAGGGTGATCATCCAGTGGGCCATCGCCATTCAGGGGATCCCGCTCCGCTACGTGGCCAGGAAATTGCGGAAGGCGGGCATCAGGGTGTTTTTCGACCTTCATTTTGTGGTCCAGAAAGAGAGCAGCCGGCTGGACAGCATCCTGACAAGGAGATGCATCCGCTACAGCGATGCCTATATCGTTCATGCAGAAAGGACCTTCCGGGAGCTGCAGGCGCTGATCCCGGGGAGGGATTACCGGCTGGTGATGCCCGGAGGCACGCCCGCCGCTGGTACCCCCAATACTGATGCGGCCACCGCAGAAGGGATCCCGGTGATCAAACTGTTCCATCCCGTCTACGACATGTTCCGGCAGGATCCGGAATTTGATGTTGAGGGATTCAAGGCTTCAATGGGGCTGCGAAGGAACGTGTTTCTCTTTTTCGGATTCATCCGGAAATACAAGGGACTGCATCATGTGATCGAAGCGTTTCACCGGGTGGCCGCTCAGCGGGAGGACGTCTCCCTGCTGGTGGTGGGGGAGCTTTTCTGGAATACCCTTGATCAGAAGAAATTCTCCACCCGGCTCAAAAACGCCCTGTTCGGGGTGGCAAAATCGCTGTTTCTCCGGAAGAAGGATGATGAACGCAATTACCGGCCACTGGAACTGATCGAAAAATATGGTCTACAGGAGAGGGTGGTGACCATCACGGAATTTGTGCCCGATGAGGAGGTGCACCGCTACTTTCAGTCCAGTGATGCCATTGTATTGTTTTACTCAGCAGCCACCCCGTCCGGCGTCGAATCCATGGCCTACAACTTCGGACTGCCCATCCTTGCTTCCAGGGTGGGGCATTTCGGGGAGACCATCCGGGACGGGTACAACGGTTACCTGGCAGAACCGGAGGATCCCGCATCGATGGCAGAAGTGATGATCAGGTTCATCGAATCCCCGATCCCCTCGGAGCATGTCTATGCCACTTCCTCCCAGATGAGCTGGCAGCACTATGCAGGGGCCATCATGCAGCATTGAGCCATCACAGTTGATCCGGGAAACACCCGGCATCCGGGTAACGTGTTCCGGGCCATCATGCGGCATTGATCCATCGCTCAGGTCAGGGGCTGTGCCAGTGTCTTCTGAACGTAGCTGATCACCGCATCCGCACAACCGGATCCCCCGGGGAGCGTTCCGTTATCGTGTGCGTTGTTACGGATCCAGTGGTAGCGGTTCTCTTTCCGGAACCAGGTGATCTGTTTGCGGGCAAATTTGCGGGTATTCCGTTTGATCAGGTCCACCGCCTCCGCCAGGGTGAGCTCCCCGTCCAGGTGCCTGAACAGCTCCCGGTAGCCCACTGTTTTCATGGCGGTCAGTCCCCTGAATTCCCTTAACCGCTCCACCTCTTCCAGCAGTCCGTCCGCCATCATCCGGTCCACCCGGGAATTGATCCGCCGGTAAAGTTCCTCCCGCTCCGTCTCCAGTGCCACCCGGATGATTCTGAACGGACGCGCTTTCGCACGCCTGGTCAGGAAACTGGAATAGGGCCGTCCGGTCTGCAGCGAGACCTCCAGGGCCTTCATGACCCGCATGGGATTGTTCAGGTCGATTCTCCGGTGGGAGAGGGGGTCCAGCCGGTGAAGCTGCGAAACCAGCGCTTCAAGCCCCTCCTTCCGGTACCTTTCGTGAAGCTGCTGGCGGAGGACAGGATCAGCGGAGGGAAGCTCGTCGATCCCGCCACAGACAGCTTCTATGTAAAGGCCCGATCCCCCCACCATAAGCACCAGGTCGTGACGCCCGAAAAGGTCATCTAGCTTTTCCAGCACCTGGTGCTCAAACATGCTTGCATTATAAGGGTCTCTGAGGGAGATTGCCTGGATGAAATGATGTGGCACGGTTTCCAGCTCTTCAGGAGCCGGTACGGCGGTCCCGATGGAGGGCTCCCGGTAGATCTGCCTGGAATCGGCCGAGATGATCTCTGTCCCGAAGTGCCCTGCCACCAGGATACCGCAGGCGGTCTTTCCTGCTGCCGTTGGTCCTGCAAGCACCAGCAACGTTTTTCCCATCCTAGAAATCCTCCGGTAGTCCGTCATCCAGCAGATCCTCGTTCAGGCCCTCGTCCAGGTCCTCATCCAGGTCATCCAGCCACAGGTCGTCGTCACTGTCCGGATCAATTGAACCCATTCCCCCGGGATCATCTTCGTCACCCATCAGGTGGTCGAGGGACAATTGCCTGGGGGGATCGCCCTGCGCATGGCCGATAAACGGGGTTTCCCTGGGGGAGGTCTGATCGGATGCCTCAAGCAGTTCAATGAAAAAGGCTCGTTCGGAAAAGAAATCAAACACATAGATCATTCGCTGACTCTCTCCGCTGATGTGTTCATCAAGGGTGACCTGCTCCATGGTAACAGCCGGTACCGAGGGATCCTGCATCATGTCGATCAGGGTGATCTCCTGTTGCTTTTCCCACCGGTCATTGGTGATGAAAAAGGATGCAAGCTGGGTTGGATCATATCCCAGGTCCTTCTGGATCACCGAGTGAAAATCCAGAAAAGTATCGCTTCCGTCGATGACCAGATCGCGGTAGAAATCCTGTTTTTCGTCACTGATGATGCGGAACAGATAGATCATGTCACTTCAGGTCTGTCAGAAATTGCAGGGTATCCACACCATCTGCATAATCCCATGGCATCGGGTCCTGGCTGGAGCCCGGCGAAACGGCCCCGCCAATGTCAGGGTGTACGGAAACACAGCATTGAATCTCCTCCTCCCTTTCTTTTAGCTGTTGCTGTACCCACTCAATTTCAGAATATCTTTCATAAAAAACAACCCCCACAGGACTCGCGATGGAGTGATCCTCCTTCAGCAGCACCGCGCCGTTGTCCAGGAAATGGACCCGGTTCATCAGGTAGACCGAGCGCTGGTAATCCACATTGTTTCCATACTTATGGTGCATCCTGAAGTCAGCAAAGGTGTCCAGCACACCAAGCAGACGGGTCAGGTCGTAGGAGGAAGGGACATAGAGTTTGGTAACATTCCTGCATCCCATCCCGAAGTATGTAAATATGTCCGATCCCAGACCGAGCAGTTCGGCGTCAGACTCCTCCCCGGTCAGTACCGCCACCCCGTTCCTGTTTTTCCGGATGATGTGGGGAAGATTCCTGAAATAATACGCGAAATAACGCGCCGTATTGTTGCTTCCGGTGGCGATCATGGCGTCAACCCCGCGCACCTGCTCACGGGTGAATCGGATCCTTTCACCCATCTCGGCGTCCAGGTCACACAGGACCGCTGCCACTTTCCGGGGCAGCCGGTCGTCTTTGCCCGAGGTGCGTGCAAGCAACCGGTGACCACCGGCCAGCACGCACATCATGTCATGAAATCCCACCAGCGGTATGTTCCCGGCCATGACCACACCGATCTCCCGGGGGGAGTCCTTTTCAGGATCGGGAAAGGTATAGCCATCCAGCCACCGGGTCAGGTGTTCCGCTTCGAGCATGCGGGAGATCCCGGCGAGGGCCCGGATCACAAATGCTTCTGTGAACCACGGATTATGGTGATGCTCCTGCCGGATCGTTTCAGCAAATCCGTCAAAATGTTGCCGGTTGACCTGCGAGAGCAAATGATCCCGGCTTTGGGTCTCCCCCTGAAACTGGCCCAGAAACTGCCCCAGCAGAGAGAAGGTCCGGATGAAGCGATCCCGGTAACTCAAGGGATTACCTGTTTTGCTGCTTGATCAGGTTCAGTGCCGATCCCGCCCTGAACCAGGCGATCTGGTTCTCGTTCAGGGTATGGTTTGCCAGCAGGGTATCGGTGGAACCGTCGCTGTGATGCAGTATGATGGTGAGCGGTTTACCGGGCTCCAGCTCTTTCAGTCCCACTACATCCACCAGGTCATCCTCGCGAACCAGGTCATAGTCGTCCCTGTTGTCGAAGGTCAGTGCCAGCATCCCCTGCTTTTTCAGGTTGGTTTCGTGGATCCGGGCAAAGGATTTGACCAGTACCACCCTGACCCCGAGATGCCTGGGCTCCATGGCAGCATGCTCCCTGGAGGAGCCTTCCCCGTAATTCTCGTCTCCCACCACGATGGTCCCGATGCCTTCGGCTTTGTAAGCGCGTGCGGTGTCCGGTACCGGTTCGTACTTTCCGGAAAGCTGGTTGAGTACCTTGTTGGTCTCGTTGTTATAGGCATTGACCGCACCGATGAGCAGGTTGTTGGAGATGTTGTCCAGGTGCCCGCGGTACCTCAGCCATGGCCCGGCCATGGAAATGTGGTCGGTGGTGCATTTGCCGCTGGCCTTGATCAGGAGCCGGAGTCCCCGCAGGTCCTCTCCTTCCCAGGGAGCGAAGGGAGCGAGCAGTTGCAGCCTTTCGGAGTCCGGTTCGACCACCACCTCCACACCGCTGCCGTCCTCTGCAGGTGCCTGGTAGCCATTGTCCTCCACAGCAAATCCGCTGACCGGCATCTCCAGTCCTGCCGGTTCATCCAGTTTCACTTTCTCACCCGCTTCATTGACCAGGGTATCGGTAAGCGGATTGAAAGTCAGGTCACCGGCGATGGCCATGGCGGTCACTATCTCCGGCGAGGCAACGAAGGAGTGGGTGTTTGGATTGCCGTCATTCCGCTTGGCGAAGTTCCTGTTGAAGGAGGTTATGATGGAGTTTTTCTCCTGCTTGTCCGCGTTGTGCCTGGCCCACTGACCGATACACGGTCCGCAGGCATTGGCCAGCACCACGCCCCCGATCTCCTCAAAATCACTGAGCAGTCCGTCCCTCTCCACCGTGTACCGGACCTGTTCGGAACCGGGGGTTACCGTGAACTCCGAGGCCACCTTCAGGCGTTTTTCCCTGGCCTGCCTTGCCACCGAAGCGGCCCGGGTAATGTCCTCATAGGATGAGTTGGTGCAGGAGCCGATCAGTCCCACTTCCAGCTTCCGGGGATAGCCGTTCTCCAGGACTGCCCCGGCAAATTCTGAGATGGTCCACGCTTTGTCTGGGCTGAAGGGACCGTTGATGTGCGGTTCGAGTTCGGAGAGGTTGATCTCGATCACCTCGTCAAAATAGGACTCCGGATCGGCATACACCTCCGGATCGCCCACCAGGTGTTCGGCCACCCGGTCCGCTTCGGAGGCCACATCGGCCCGGCCGGTTCCTTCCAGGTAGGTTTTCATTTTCTGGTCGTATCCGAAAAGGCTGGTGGTCGCCCCGATTTCCGCTCCCATGTTGCAGATGGTCCCCTTTCCCGTGCAGGAGATGGATTCTGCACCATCTCCGAAGTATTCCAGGATTTTACCTGTTCCGCCCTTAACGGTCAGGATTCCCGCCACCTTCAGGATCACATCCTTGGCCGAGGTCCACCCGTTCAGTTTCCCGGTCAGCCTGACCCCCACCAGTTTAGGGAATTTCAGCTCCCAGGGCATTCCCGCCATCACATCCACTGCGTCGGCACCCCCCACGCCTATGGCGATCATCCCCAGGCCGCCTGCATTGACCGTATGCGAATCGGTTCCGATCATCATGCCGCCGGGAAAGGCATAATTTTCCAGGATCACCTGGTGAATGATGCCCGCTCCGGGCTTCCAGAATCCTATTCCGTATTTGTTCGATACACTTCCCAGGAAATCGAAGACTTCGTTGTTGGTTTTCAGCGCAGTTTTCAGATCCTCCCTGGCTCCTTCCTTTGCCAGGATCAGGTGGTCGCAGTGCACTGTTGACGGGACGGCCACCCTGGGTTTTCCGGCCTGCATGAACTGCAGCAGGGCCATCTGTGCGGTGGCATCCTGCATGGCCACCCTGTCGGGTGCGAAATCGACATAATCCACTCCCCTCCGGAAAGCCTTCATGGTTTCCTGGTCATACAGGTGCCCGTAAAGGATTTTTTCTGTCAGGGTAAGGGGTCTGTTCAGAACACCTCTTGCTGCATTGATCCTGCCGGGCATTTCCCGGTAGGTTTTCCGGATCATATCGAAATCAAACGCCATTGAATTGGATTTTGGATTAAAACGTAAAGATAATATGAAAAAGGTTTGTAAGCCTGACGTATTATCCTTTCAATTGTTCAGAATTTTATAATTTTAGTGGTCTCATAGATCGCGTGCGTATGAAAGTGGCCATGTTTTTGGAAAACATCAGGATCGCCCTGAAAGCGATCCGCACCAACCTGCTCAGGACCATCCTGACCATATTCATCATTGCCTTCGGCATCATGGCCCTGGTCGGGATCCTCACAGCCATCGATTCCATTAAATTCAGCCTGACCGAGTCGTTCAGCCTGATGGGGGCCAACACCTTCACCATCGAATCCCGAAGCATGCGGGTGCAGATCGGCAACCAGTCCTACCGCAGAAAGAACCATGAATTCATCTCCTTCAGGCAGGCCAGGGAATTCAAGGAACGGTACGAACTTCCTGCACGCGTCTCCATCTGGACCAGGGCTTCAGGTGCTGCCGTGGTGAAGACCCAGGATTATAAATCCAACCCCAACACATCGGTCATCGGCGGCGATGAGGATTATATCTACACGGCCGGCTATGAAATTGAAAAGGGGCGGAATTTTACTTCCGGTGAGGTGGAATCCAATGCCCCACTGGTATTAATCGGTCATGACATCGCCAGGTCTGCATTTCCCAACCAGGATCCGCTGAACCGGTTCATCAGCGTGGGCAACGGCCGGTACAGGGTCATCGGCGTCCTCAAATCCCGGGGCCAGTCCGGGATGGGGACCGACCGCACATGCATCATTCCATACACCAATGTGCGCCAGTATTTCTCACGGCCCCAGATGCAGTATTCCATCAATGTGATGCCCTTCAATCCGGAGATGCTCGATATTTCCGTTTCAGAGGCAGAAGGGATCTTCAGGATGGTGCGGAACCTGGAGGCCCGCGACATCAGCGATTTCAACATCACCAAAAGCGATCAGCTGGCGCAGATGCTGATCGAGAATCTGAAGTACGTGACCATGGCGGCCACCATCATCGGATTGATCACGCTGATGGGGGCGGTGATCGGACTGATGAACATCATGCTGGTCTCGGTGACCGAGCGGACCAAGGAGATCGGGACCCGCAAGGCCTTGGGTGCTAAGTCATTGATGATCAAGAGGCAATTCCTGTACGAAG
This sequence comes from uncultured Bacteroides sp., assembly GCA_964575865.1. Classification (GTDB taxonomy): domain Bacteria; phylum Bacteroidota; class Bacteroidia; order Bacteroidales. Next base: position 57,873 of record CAZNSZ010000008.1, read on the forward strand.
CCGTGGTGATCGGTCAGCTGGGTGCAGTTGTTGGGATTATTTTAGGAATAATCATCGGAAATGGTGTATCTTTGGCCATTGGATCCAGTTTTATCCTGCCCTGGAAATGGGTGTTGCTGGGTATCGCACTGTGTTTTATCGTGGGGGTGATCTCAGGATATTTCCCGGCAGTGAAGGCCTCCCGCCTCGATCCGATCCAGGCGCTCAGGTACGAGTAACATAAACACTTGATATGGAAGACCTCTATTTGAAAAAGACATCCAACTCCCCTGAAGTGGAGTTTGTGGCAGGTTCCGGTGAACTCTCCATGGAAGGAAGGTCGATCCCCGAAGATCCAGGGGAATTCTTTGAGAGGCTCATTGACTGGATCAATGAATACTTCCTGCATCCGGCTGAGAAGACCGTGGTGAGCATCAAGCTGGAATACATCAACAGCGGCTCCTCCAAATACATGCTTGAATTATTCCGCATCATGAAGATCAACCATGATGCGGGAAAGAACATCAGGGTGAAATGGTATTTTGAGGAAGGGGATGAGTCGATACAGGAACTGGGGATCCACTATGAGAATACCATCCAGATTCCCTTTGAACACATCGAATATTATTGAAGGAAGAGAATGAAACATAACGAAACGGGGGGCCGCAAGCCCCCCGTTCTGTTTTGTAACATGATGTGAACCCTTAAGCGTGATCGACGCTGTACATGTGCAAGATCAGTTCAACCACTTTCCGGGAATAACCCATCTCGTTGTCGTACCAGCTGATCACCTTCACGAAGTTGTCGTTCAGTCCGATACCTGCGCCTGCATCGAAAACACTGGTGCAGAGCTCGCCAAGGAAATCGTTGGAGACAACGGCTTCATCGGTATATCCCAGTATTCCCTTCAGTTCGCCTTCGCTGGCCTCTTTCATGGCTGCGCAGACCTCTTCATAGGAAGCGCCTTTCTCCAGCCGGCATGTCAGGTCAACCACTGAAACGTTGGGAGTGGGGATGCGGAAAGCCATCCCGGTCAGTTTGCCATTCAGTTCGGGGATCACCTTTCCCACCGCTTTGGCTGCGCCGGTGGAGGAGGGGATGATGTTCTGGCCGGCTCCGCGTCCGCCCCGCCAGTCCTTCATGGAGGGTCCGTCAACGGTCTTCTGGGTGGCGGTGGTGGCATGAACGGTGGTCATCAGACCTTCCACGATGCCGAATTTGTCATTGAGTACTTTGGCAATGGGAGCCAGGCAGTTGGTGGTACAGGAAGCATTGGACACATAGTGCATGTCGCTGCTGTACTTCTCATGGTTCACACCCATGACGAACATGGGGGTATCGTCCTTGGAGGGTGCGGACATGATCACTTTTTTGGCCCCGGCGGCCAGGTGACCCTGCGCCTTCTCCTTGGTCAGGAAGAGTCCGGTGGATTCGACCACATACTCAGCACCTACCTCGTTCCATTTCAGATCCGCAGGATTCTTTTCCGAAGTGACCCTGATCTTTGATCCGTTCACCACCAGGTGACCATCCTTCACCTCCACTGTTCCGTTAAAACGACCGTGGGTGGAGTCGTATTTGAGCATATAAGCGATATAGTCCACATCGATCAGGTCATTGATGCCTACCACATCCACATCGGGCATGTCTGCAGCCACCCTGAATACCAGTCTGCCGATCCGACCAAAACCATTAATACCAACTTTTATTTTTCCCATGATTTTAATTGTTAAAAGATTACGACTATGTCTGTTTTTTCTATAACAGGAGTGCGAATTTACGCATTTAAATCAAATACTCAAAGCCTGTGGAGGTGCATTTTCAAGAATGATAACAGCGTGAAGCAGGCGCTAATAAGAGGTGTATGGATAGGGCGACTGCTGGGCGTTCCTGCGCTCCTGCCTTCTCTCCCTCCGGGTCTTGGCCTTTGCCCCCTCGCTGATGTCAATGATGGTTCCGAACCGGTATCCCACCATCAGGTTAAAAAACAGGTAACTGTTCTTCTCAGTGGCCATAATGGTCATCTCTTTCGGGTAGACGGTCAGGCTCAATCCGGCCTCCAGGGCATGAACAACCGCATCCTTGCTGCTGTATTCGAAGCTGAGCCCTGCCTTTCCCGCCAGACCCGGCATTACTTTGAGTTCATTGAAACCTTTGAAAAAGGGGCCCCGGCCGCCGATCAGGTCTTTGTGAATGCTCAGGTCGAATTTCTTCAGCTCCATATTGATCGGCTCCCCGATGGTGGAGAAGGAGTATACTTCGTAATAGATGGGTTTCAGGAATCCCACGGATAATCCCCCGCTGTAAAACATTCTGACGGAAATCCCGTTCTTATCGATCTTCCTGTAAAGTTCCTTCTGCCAGCCGGCATACCCCTTCAGTTCCCAGAACAGGTTCTCTTTGCCGTAGGTGTATCTGTGGGTGGTGTAATCGTATGCAACCGTGGTTTTAACCTCCTTGGGGTGCTTGACGTACATGAGGTCCCCGTCGAGGATAAACTGGTTCCTGGCATCCCTCCAGAAGCCGTACCTGTAGTTGATCCCGAAACCATTGGTGCTGAGGAATCCGCCATAAGAGCTTTCATCCCTGAATAGCACCCGCCTCTGTTCGTCGATCTCCCCCTGGGCCGCTGACTGGATGCTTACGGCACAGAACAACAGCAAAACCGGTATCGCTCTTCTCATTGACAATCAACCTGTCTTCCTGTACAAAGAAACGAATTTATGGAGGGATTGTTGGTGGCCGGACAAAAAAAAAGATCTACCGGGGGTAAATCTTTGTGCAATCGGATGACTGGCTGATAACGGGCTATGCAGCCGGGTCCATCTGCTCAGTGTCAATCTGGCTGTAAGCCGGACAGGCCTCCTTGTTGCATGAACTCAGGATAAGACCCGCTGCAAAGACAAGGACTAGGATGATCACTGCTCTTTTCATGGCATTTAGGTTTTGTTCCGGTGTTATTGTTGCAAATATATGAACTATCTCAATATAAAAAAACCAGCCTCATGTATGTATCAGTCAACAAGTTGTAAACATTTTTTACCAATCGCCCCCTATTCCTGATGATTCATGAATCCCTGGTTCTCCAATACTTCAAGTAACGTTTTAGAAAAGAGGATATTGTCTTCCCTCTTGTATCTCACATTGGTGTATACGTGAGCAAGGGAAGGTTGTTTGTTTTCTTTGACAAAATCTTGGTTTGTGGTGATCAACTCCTTCTTTTCATAGAGTTTATGAATCTCTTCATCGCTGTAATTCCTGTACCTTTCCCTGTGGATAACAGCCTCGGGGGGAAGGCGGTCCGTCAGTCCGGGCGATTCATCCGGGTAGCCCGCCACCACCGAAGTGACCGGAACGACCCCCGCAGGAAGCTGAAGGATCCGGATGATCCGGTCGGCGGTGTAGGTGGTGGTTCCCAGGTAGCAGATCCCCAGGCCTTCCTCCTCGGCCGCCAGGCAGACATTCTGTGCCACCAGCAGGGCATCGATGGCAGCGGTAAAGAAGGAGAGGAAATTGTCGTATCCCGGTGTCGCACCCCTCAGATGGCACCATTTGTTGAACCGGTTGAAATCAGCGCAGAAAGTGAGAAGTACGGGCGCCTCCCGGACCATGGGCTGGTTAAAGTGGCACGGCGCCAGTTCATTCCTGATGGCCTGGTCGGTGGTAACGATCACCGAATAGACCTGCATATTACCGGTTGTGGAGGCGCGCATGCCCGCCTCCAGCATGCGAGTCAGCATCGCTTCCGGGACCGGGTCCGGTTTATATTTCCGCACGGACCGGTGGCTGAGTATGGTATCGATCATATCCGTTCATTTTAATCAAAAATAGGGAATCTGGCCGGGTCTGAGGGATTGCGGGCTGTAAAACATGTTCGGGCCCCTCCATTTCTCTCCCGGAATGCTTAATTTCACACTTCTGAAGTCATGAACCAAATCCCAACCAAATGAAAAATACCGGCAACATGCGCTTTGGTGCGCTCATCATGTTCATAGCAGCAGGAATACTGGTGTCAGTGCCAGATGCATATTCCCAGAAAAAGGAGAAGAATACGGAGGAGGAATCTTCCGGATTCGATTCCAAGGTATTCAGCGGATTGAAATGGCGCTCCATCGGACCTGCATTCACATCGGGAAGGATCGCCGATTTTGCGGTCAATCCGGATAACCACAGCCAGTGGTACGTGGCCGTCGCTTCAGGGAACGTCTGGAAAACGGAGAACAACGGCACCACATTCAAACCGGTATTTGAGAAGCACGGGTCCTATTCCACCGCGGTGATCACCATGGATCCCAACAATCCCAATGTCCTCTGGCTGGGCACGGGAGAGAACAACCACCAGCGTGCCCTTGGCTACGGGGACGGGGTCTATAAATCAGAGGACGGAGGAGGCAGCTGGACCAACATGGGACTGAAGGAATCAAGGCAGATCGGAGGCATCGTGGTGGATCCGCGGAACTCCGATGTGGTGTTCGTTGCAGCCGAGGGTTCGGCATGGGGACCCGGAGGAGACCGAGGATTATACAAGTCTGAAGACGGGGGGAAGAGCTGGAGGAAGGTGCTTGATATCAGCGAGAACACGGGAGTGAACAATGTGGTGATGGATCCGGTGGATCCAGATGTGATGTATGCCACCAGCGAACAGCGCAGAAGGCATGTGTTCACCAAGATCGGAGGAGGGCCCGAATCGGCTGTCTACCGCTCCGTTGATGGCGGTGAGAACTGGGAAAAAGCCATGAAGGGACTGCCTTCGGTCCATATCGGTGGAATGGGGATTGCCGTCTCCCCGGTGGACCGTAATGTGGTCTACCTGATCGTTGAAGCCGCAGAGGGCAAGGGAGGCTTTTACCGGTCCACCGACCGGGCAGCCAGCTGGCAGCGGATGAGCGACCATCACTCCAGCGGGCAGTATTACAATGAGATCTATTGCGATCCGGTGGACGTGGATAAGGTCTACTCCATGGAAACCTATTCCTATTATACCGAGGACGGGGGAAGGACCTGGAACCGGCTGGGCAATGACAACAGGCACGTGGACGACCACGCCATGTGGATCGATCCCTCGGATACGGACCATTTCCTGATCGGGGGCGATGGCGGGATCTATGAATCTTACGACGGAGGGAGTACCTACCAGTTCAAGCCCAACCTGTCCGTTACCCAGTTCTACCGCGTGGCCGTGGACAACCGGCAGCCCTTTTACACAGTCTACGGGGGAACTCAGGATAACCGGACACTGGGGACACCGTCCATGACCCTCAGTTCAGACGGGATCTCCAGCGAAGACTGCCTGTTCCTTCCCGGAGGGGACGGATTCTGGGTGGCGGTGGATCCGGAGGATCCAAACATCCTCTATTACGAATCGCAGTACGGGAACGCTTACCGGATGGACCTCAGGAGCAGGGAGGTGATCAGCATCAAACCCTGGCCGAGACAGGGAGAAGAGACCTACAAGTGGAACTGGAATGCACCACTGATCATCAGCCACCATTCCAATACCCGGATCTACATGATGGCCAACAAACTGTTCAGGTCAGATGACCGCGGCAACACCTGGGAAGTGATCAGTGACGACCTGACCTCGGGGACGGATCGCAACACCTGGCCGGTAATGGGGCAGTACTGGAGCTGGGATGCGGTGGTGAAGGATGTTTCCACCAGCCTCTGGGGAACCGGCGTCTCCATCTCCGAATCCATGCTCGATGAGGACCTGGTCTACACCGGGACCGACGACGGGGTGATCGGGATCACCGAGGACGGGGGAGGGACCTGGCGAAAGGTGGGTTCTTTTCCGGGAGTACCTGACTACTCCTATGTGAGTGATCTGCTGGCGGACCGGTTCGATCCCGATGTGGTCTATGCCACCTTCGACAACCTGAAAAGGGACGATTTCAAACCCTATGTGCTGAAAAGTAACGACCGGGGCCGCAGCTGGACCTCCATCGCAGGAAACCTGCCGGAGGATGAGACGGTCCATACCATTGTTCAGGACCCGGAGGTTCCCGGACTGCTGTTCGTGGGGACAGAATTCGGGGTCTACTTCACCATGGACGGCGGAGGCGAATGGACAGCGCTTCAGTCGGGCATGCCCACCATCAGCGTAAAGGACATGGTGATCCAGGAAGAGGCCGGCGATCTGGTGGCGGCCACTTTCGGAAGGGGATTCTATGTGCTGGACGATTATTCCCCTTTGAGGGAGATGGCGCGTGACCGGGCAATACTGGACAAAGAGGCCCACCTGTTCCCTGTAGAGGAGGCGCTGATGTATATTCAGACCAGCGGGAAACCGGGGCAGGGATCCCAGTACTTCTTTGCGGAGAATCCCGAATTCGGTGCCGCGTTCACCTACTATCTGAAGGAGGTTCCCAAAACCCTGAAGCAGGAACGTCAGGAGAAGGAGAAGGAGCTTTTCGAGGCCAAAGAACCGATCCCGCAGCCCAGCCGTGAACAGCTGAGGGCCGAAGAAGCTGAAGAGGATCCCTACCTGGTATTTGCCATCAGGGACAATTCCGGTGATCCCATCCGCAAGCTTTACAAGAAGGCTTCCGAGGGGATCAGCCGGATGCACTGGGACCTGCGCTATGCCTCTACCTACCCGGTCACGGGGGCCTCTTCCGGACGATTCGGACGCGGGGATGATTTCAATTCCTCAAGCGGACTGCTTGCCATGCCGGGAACCTACAGTGCGGAGATCTACATGGTGGCCCGTGGCGAAGTCACTCAGCTTACAGATCCTGTAGCGTTCCGGGCGGAGTTGCTGAACCACACCACCCTGCCGGCGGAGAACTTCGGTGAACTGGTGGCCTTCCAGAAGGAGGTGTCGGAACTGACCCGGGTGATGACCGGAACCCGGCAGCTGGCCCGGGAACAGCAGGAAAAACTGGGCGCCATCCGGAAAGCGATCAAACAGACCCCGGGCACCGGGGAGGAGCTGTTCCAGCAGTTACTGGAACTGGAGGCAGCGCTGGATGACCTGATCTACAAGCTTGAAGGCCCGGATGCGGCAGCCAGCTGGGAGGAGCTTCCGCCCATGGAGGTCCCGCTGAACCGGCGGATGAACGTGATGATCCGCACCCACTGGTCCTCCACGGCCGAACTGACCTTTACAGAAAAGGAACAGCTGCGGATCCTCAAAGAGGAGTTCCCGCCCGTTCTGGAGCAGCTGGAGGAGATCGCCGGGGAGATCTCCGGTGTGGAAAGCCGTCTGGAGGAGCTGAAAGCACCCTGGACCCCGGGGAGGTTGCCGGTGCTGGAGTAATGGATCGGCGGTGTTTGCCAGAAATTGATCAAAAATGATCGGTAATGTTGCATGTCGGAGGAGACAGCCCCGATAAAAAGGGAGGCTGCCTATGCGCGAAGCAGCCTCCCCCCGGTGGAACAGAAATAACCAACTTGCACTAGTTTTCCCCAACCACATACGTTCCAGGTTCACCTATACAGCCGAGCACGGACTGACAGTCGCAATCCACGCAACACTCTCCTAC
>CAZNSZ010000008.1:65435-82350 GCA_964575865.1 uncultured Bacteroides sp.
TTCTTTCAGGAACATGTGGATCAGTAGACTGTTTCAGTCCGAATGTATAATTATTATGCAGCTATTTGCTTTTGATGACAATTGACAGATACTTCTTATCCAAGCAAAACAACTACTATCCTTCTATAATCTTAATAAACCCACAGGCGCATAGTTATTATCGGTACCGAAAAAAACTCCCCGTTAAATTTGCAAGATAAGTTAGAAATATCTAACATTGTGTTAGAATTATATAACACAACCTTTCTAAAACCACCGCATCATGAGAAAAGCAATATTTATGGTTGTCCTGGCGGTCTCTCTGATCGCCTCGTTTTCATACTGGCTGATCTTTAAAACCGATCAGATGACCATCCGGGAGATCCTGATGATCGGGGCTTTGCTCCTGGTGGTGGCATTCGCCCTTTTTCTGGCATTCCGCAGGCTGAGGGATGCCAAACAGAACCTTCCGCAGGAGGATGAAATGTCAAAAAGTATCCTCCGGAAGGGGACGGCCACCGCATTCCACCTCTCCCTGTTCATGTGGCTGGGGGTGATGTACCTTTCTGACAAGACCGAACTCGAATGCCATTCCCTGATCGGGGCGGGCATTATGGGTATGGCGCTCCTGTTTGCCCTGGGGTGGATCTATCACCGTTATATCCGGAGGTCCCATGACTAACAGGATCAGGGAGCTCAGGGCCAGGCACAACCTGACCCAGTCGGATCTGGCCAGGAAGGTGGGGGTGAGGAGGGAGACCATTGTTTTCCTGGAACAGAACAAGTACAATCCCTCCCTGAAGCTGGCCTACGACATAGCGAAGGTCTTTGGCCTGAGAATCGAGGAGGTGTTTAATATGGAGGGTTAGGGGTTAGGGGATAGAGGATAGAGGATACTGGTTAGGGGTTAGGGGATAGAGGATAGAGGATACTGGTTAGGGGTTAGGGTGAGCTGGCATATTCCTTCGGGGTTTTTGAGTAGGCTTTTCTGAACATCTGGGTGAAGTAGGAGGGGTTCTTGAATCCCACCTGAAGGGCCACCTCGGAGATATTGCCGTACTTCTGCATCAGCAGCGAGGCGGCCCTCTTAAGGCGGATCGCCCGGATAAATTCGACGGGGGACTGGTTGGTGAGGGCCTCCAGTTTCCGGAAAAGGGTGCTGCGGCTCATGTGCAGTTCCATGCTCATGGCGGATACATTGAAATTCTCATCGCCCATGTGTTTCTCCACCACCTGAATGGCCCTGTCCAGGAATTTCTTGTCAAGAGCGGTGATCAGAATATCTGCGGGCTCTACAGATATCAGGGTGCTGTATTTTTCTCTGAGCGCCCGGCGCTGTTCGATCAGGCATCTGATCCTCACGGCCAGTTCCTCCGCACTGAAGGGTTTGGTGATATAGTCATCTGCCCCGGTCTCGTATCCTTTGAGCCTGTTTTCCAGTGCAGATCTGGCTGTCAGCATAACCAGCGGAATATGGCTGGTCAGCATATCGGTCTTCAGCAGCTGGCACAATTCCATTCCGTCCAGGCGGGGCATCACCAGGTCCGTTACAACCAGATCCGGAAGATGTTCCCGGGCAAGCTGAAGCCCTGCACTTCCGTCCACTGCTTCCAGAACCTGGAACTCTTCGCTGAGAAGTTCGGCGATCATCCCGCGGATTTCAGCGTTGTCCTCCACCACCAGGACGATCGGATGGGTGTTTTTCCCTTCGGGCTGTCCCTCCATCTCCTGAGCGGCACCGAAAAGTGTCGCAGGGGGTTTTCCGTTAAGGTTCCCGTTTTCTTCATCTGGCAAAACGCCCTGAAGGAGGGAAAACTCATGGGGTTGTAAATGTTCCTTTCCCAGAGGAATTCTGAGGGTAAAGGTACTTCCATGCCCGGGGGAACTTTCCACATCCAGATTGCCTTTCAACAACTGCGTCAGCTCATAAGACAATGCAAGCCCCAGGCCTGTCCCTCCGTACCCTTTGGAAAGGCTGTTCTCTGCCTGGTAGAAGCGGTCAAATATTTTGTCCTGCTCCTCCACCGGGATTCCCGGACCGGTGTCTGAAACAGAAACTTCCAGGATTGGAGGAGTGCCGTTCAGGGAATCTTTGCGATGGAGCGACAGGTGGATCTTTCCTCCTTCCTCGGTGAATTTAAAGGCGTTGGAAAGTAAATTATTGATAATCTTCTCAATCTTGTCATGATCTGCCCAGTCCTCCTGTGTTTCGGAGGGAATGTCATATGTGTAGCAGACCCCCTTCACTTCGGCCAGTGAAGTAAAGGAAACTGCGATGGTATGGGTGAAATCGTAGATGTTGAGTTTGATGAGCTGGATCCCCATCCTGCCCCGGTCCAGCCTGGAAAGGTCGAGCAGCTGGTTGACCAGTTCAATCAGGCGACCTGCATTCCGCCGTATCATTTCAAGGTCCTTCTGGTTCTTTTTTGAAACCCGGGATTCATTCAGTAATTTTTCTATGGGACTCTTAATCAGGGTGATCAGGGTGCGAAACTCGTGGGAAATGTTGGCGAAGTACCGTGTTTTCAGGGCCGACATATCCGAGATCACCTGATTTTGAGCAGCCAGCTGTTCATTCTTGGCCTGGATCTCTTTCTTCTGTTGTTCCAGGAGATCATTGGCTTTTTTAAGCCTGGCGGTCTCAATGGAAATGGCTCTCCTGAGTTTCTGTTTTTCTTGTTTCCTGATGCGCAAATGAAAACCAATGATCAGGAATCCGGCTATGACGAGAACGATCCCGGTGGAGATCCTGACAGGTAATGTTCGGTACCACCTGGCAGACGCTTCAGTTTCGCCGTCGGAAGACTCCGGGAACGGTCCTGCCTCATCAGTAAGGACCTGTGGAATGTCCATTCCTGCATATGTTCTGTTGCTCAAAACGAAACATCGGTTGCAGGAGCGAAGGGGGGAGGATACGAATGCTATAAGTGCAAGCGTGATGCTGAACAGTAGAAATGAGCGCATGAGCCGAAACTTCCAGTTGGTGGCAGAGGATCTGGTAGTATCTGATGATCAGAGAGTTGTTATGATAAACCCACGCTCATACATCCTCACGAAACAAACGGACTTACGGTAACGGTCAATTTCTTTTAAGTAAAATTACACCCCGGATGCCAGAAAATCTATCACAAATCGGTCAAAATGTGCAACTTTTCTTATCATTCTGCATTTTAACCTATGGATTTGCGCAGAATCCGGGACTATTCCATTTCAAAGGGAATGCCCAGGTGACCTGCGATCTCTTTCAGGTCTTTCTGGATGGCCGGCAATACACTGATGCCCTCCCTGCGGATGCGCTCCTCGTTGGCCCTTTCGATATCTCCCGGGATCAGCACACGGTCGCGTCCTTTGGCCGGTTTGGCGTTCCTGAATGTCTCGATCCATTTGTCCATGCGGGCCTTGAACACCTCCGGCTCCTGGAAACCGTCTATCCGCATGGCCCCGAAGAAATGGCCGGTACCTTCCCCGACCTTCTCCTCCTTGACGGGCAGGTAGGCGAGGGAGGGGGGACAGAATGGTCCGAAGTTGGCCCCGGAAAGTACCGCCGAAAGGATATCCACAATGGCGCTGAGGGCATATCCCTTATGGCTCCCGTGCTCGGGTGTCCCGCCCAGGGTGACCATGGATCCTCCCCGGGTGATCACATCCGGGTCGTCCGAGGGCATTCCGTCCGCATCCTGCACCCAACCCAGGGGGACCTTTTCTCCCTTTTTGGCGGCAATGGCCAGTTTACCCCTTGCGATGGGGGTGGTGGAGAAATCAGAAACAAAGGGAGGATGTTTCCCGGCAGGCACGGAGACGGAAATGGGATTGGTCCCCAGCATCGGTTCCACTGAAAAGGTGGGTGCCACCAGGGGATTGGCGATGGTGAGGCTGATCCCGATCATGTCATGCTTCAGGGCCATCATGGAGTAATATGCGGCAAATCCGTAATGGTTGGAATTTTTTGTGGAGACCCAGCCCGTTCCTGCATTTTTCGCTTTTTCAATGGCCACCTGCATCGACCGGGTCGAAGCGATCATTCCGATGGCCCCGTCCCCGTCCACCACGGCAGTGCTGGGCGATTCATGCACGATGCGCACATTGGGCTTTATGTTGATGCGCCCTGCCTGCCACAGTTGAAAATAGTCCTTGATGCGGATCATGCCGTGGCTGGCATAGCCCCTGAGCTCGGCGGAGATAAATACGTCGGTTGCCATTTGGGCGTCTTCGGGGCTGCAGCCCATTTTCTCAAAAACGGTTCTCGTGAAGTCTTCCAGGTAAGATATTTTATACATGGTGAAAGGTTATAGGTTAGAGGTTAGGGGTTAGTGAAAAGGTTAGAGGTTAGAAGTTAGAGGTTAGAGTTGTTGTTTTCAGGGTTGGCGGGCGATTCTGGTGGCGGAGGCCTGTGCGGTGGCCATGATGGTCAGGTCGTCGATATTCACATGGGGCGGCCTGGTGACCGCGAACAGGATGGCCTCCGCAATGTCCTCGGCATACAGGGGGGTGAATCCCTCGTACACCTGGCTTGCCCGCTCTTCATTTCCCTTGAACCGAACCATGCTGAATTCGGTTTCGGCGGCACCCGGATTGATGGAGGTCACTTTGATCCCGTGCTCCACCAGATCGATGCGCATGGCGCGGGTCAGTCCGTCCACTCCGAATTTGGTGGCATTGTAGACGTTCCCTTTCTCATAGGCCTCCTTTCCTGCAATGGACCCGATATTGATGATGTGCCCTTTGCCCTGCCTGACCATTCTCGGGGCGATCAGCCGGGTAATGTACAGCAGGCCTTTCAGGTTGGTGTCGATCATCTGTTCCCAGTCCGCCACATCCCCCTCATGGATGTGACTCAGTCCGGCGGCAAGCCCGGCGTTGTTGACCAGCACATCGGCATTCTCCCATTTTCCTGTCAGTTTATCAACAGCATCGCTGACGGCCCGGGGATCCCTGATGTCGAAGGCGAGAGAAAGCACGTCCGCTGTGGTCCTGGACCGGATCTCTTCCTCCAGGGTTTCCAGGTGAGAAGCACGGCGGCCTGTGATCACAAGGTCGAAATCATTGTGCGCAAGAATTTCCGCAGTGGCTCTTCCGATGCCCGATGAAGCGCCCGTAATGATGGCTATCCGGTTCATGGAATCTCAGTTTCCCACAAAAGTAAAAATTATATAGATATGATCTATTCACTATATTTGCCCCTAAATTCTCACCGATATGGATCTGAACGAAGCCCGGCTCAGCGAAAGAGCGCAATCCTTCCTTACTCAGGACGAAGTCCATTCCATCCACTCTATGCTGGGAAGGGAGCCCAATCCCTTTGAAATGAATATGTTTGCGGCCATGTGGTCCGAACACATCTCCTATAAAAGCTCCATCAAATGGATCGAGGAACTGCCAGCAGAGGGGAAGGGGGTCTATGTGGAAGCCGGAGAGGAGAATGCCGGCGCCATTGAGATCAATGATGAACTGGTGTGCGTGGTGAAAATGGAATCCCACAACCATCCGGTCGGGGTCGATCCGAGACAGGGTGCAGTGGGGGTAGGAAATGTGAACCGCGATCTGATCGCCATGGGTGCCCTGCCGGTGGCACAGCTGAACATCCTCCGGTTCGGCAACCCGAAGCAGAAGCAGATCCGGGATATGGTCAATGCCGTGGTTACGGCCCTGGGAAGCTATTCCAATAACCTGGGAGTTCCTGTGGTCGGAGGCGAGATCCTGTTCGATGACAGCTACCATTATAATCCCCTGGTCAATCTGATGGGAGTGGGGATCGTTCGCAAGGAGAAACTGGTGCGGGCGCACTTCTCTGATCCCTCCCAGGTGGTGGTCCTGCTGGGGAAGAAAACCACCGGGCTCGGGGTGCATGGTGCGGGTTTTGCATCGAAGGCGCTCAAGAACAAGGGCCAGATGGTCCCCGAAACCCAGGTGGCCGATCCGGCCGGGGGAAAGATCCTGATGGACTGTGTACTGGAACTGAACGATGCTGGACTGATCCAGGGGATGCAGGACATCGCAGCGGGAGGGATCCTCTGTGCTGCGTCGGAGATGGCCTTCAGGGGCCGGATGGGTGTGGAGATCAGGCTGGATCAGATTCCGCTTGAACGGGAGGATATCGATCCGCTGGGAATACTGCTGTCGCAGACCCAGGAACAGATGCTGCTGGCTGTGAATGAAAAAGATGTCGCCAGGCTCAGTGAGATCACCGGGCGCTGGGAAATGGAGGGCAGCGTGGTCGGCAAAGTGACAGGTGACGGGCGCATCAAAGTGTTTCATGGCAGGAAGGTGCACGGTGATCTGCCGGTTTCATTGCTGGTAAAGGGCGGCGGTGCGCCGGTCTACATCCGGGACATGAAGTCCAGGGGGAAGAAGGCCAGGGAGGTCTCAGCCGAAGATGTCCCGATGCCCGGGAACCTGAAAGAAATTGCCCGTCAGATGGTCTCCCTGCCCAACATCGCCTCGCGCAGATGGATTTACGAACAATTCGACACCATGGCCGGGCTGGCCAACCTGAGCAGTGAGTCTGCTTCCGATGCGGGCATTATTCTGATTGAAGGGCATCAGCAGGCCATAGCGATTAGTGTGGACGGCAATTCCAGGTACGGAAGGATCGAGGCAAGAAAGGGAGCCATGATCGCCGTGGCCGAGGCAGCCAGGAACATCATCTGCTCGGGGGGGACCCCGGTGGCCCTTGCCGACGGCCTCAACTTTGGAGATCCTGCCGATCCCAACGTGTACCACGATTTTGCCGAGAGTGTGAAGGGCATTTCCGAGGTTTGCAGAAAAATGAAGATCCCCGTGGTGGCCGGCAACGTCAGTTTTCACAACCTGACCCGGGACGGGGAGGAGACGGCTTCGGTCATTCCGACCCCTGTGGTGGGAATGGTGGGAATGATCGGGAACCGGGATGAGCTGATGACCGTCAATTTCAAGGACAAGGGAGATATGATCTTTCTGATCGGCCGTTCCGACAACGACATCTCATCGTCCGAATACCTCTCCTATGTGCACCTGATCAGTGAATCGGCCGCTCCAAGGTTCGACCTGGAGTATGAGATGAAGCTCCAGCAGGTGGTCGCCAGCCTGATCAGGCAGCGGCTGATCGTTTCAGCGCACGATGTGTCCCTGGGTGGATTGTTCGTCACGCTGGTGGAATGTGCCCTCCCGGGCGGAAGGGGATTTGACGTCACCTCACCGGCAGAGATCAGGGGAGATGCCTTCCTTTTCGGCGAAGCGCAGAGCCGGGTGGTGGTCAGCGTCACACCGGAGCAGGAGACCGAATTCCTCGATTTCATGATGGAAAGCGGCATCCATTTCTCGGCGCTGGGGCATGTGACCAAGGAGGAACTGCGGGTGGACGATGTCTCCTTCGGATTCATTTCCGATTATGCCTCCGATTTTGAGAATGCCCTGGAAAACCTGCTGGGGGAATAGGGGCCGTACCCTTCAACCTCCAGGTCCGGATACTAATTGCTTGATTTGCGCGTTACATATCCAATGAAAAGACTCCCCGTTCTCTTAGCGGCCCTGCTGGGCTTCATGGCGGTAACTGCCCAGGAGGAACGGCCCAGGAACCTGCCTGCGTTCGACTACAAGGTGATCCATTTCGGATTTACGGTGGGCTTCAATACCATGGATCTGGGACTGGTCAGGAACTACGATGCGGAGGATTTTGTTTATGCCGATCTGAGCCATCCCCTTCCCGGGTTCCAGGTAAGCATTGTATCGGACCTCCGGCTCACAGATAACTGGAACCTGCGGTTCCTGCCGGGGATCAGCTTCGGGTCGCGGGAACTGGATTTTTATGAGTATGACCGGGCGACCCGGCAGATGGGTGACCGGGTAGAGCTGCCCGATGCGGATAATCCGGTGGCACTGGGTCCCAGTTTCCTGGACTTTCCGCTTCACCTCAAGTACCGTTCGGAAAGGGTGAACAACTACCGGCCCTACCTGGTAGGCGGGATCAACTTCAGGTATGACATGTCGGCCAAGCGGCAGTTTGATGTGGAGTCCAATGAGTATGTGAAATTCAAACCCGCCGATTTCTACCTGGAATTCGGATTCGGGATCGATACCTACCTGCGTTATTTCAAATTCGCCCCTGAACTGAAGCTTGCCATCGGACTGCGGAACATCATCACCGATGACTTCAGGGAGCCCTATCCCCAGTTCGTATCGTCCATCGAAAAGGCCACCAGCTACATCGTGATGCTCAATTTCCACTTCGAGTAGCAGCGGGCTGGTCCCTCCGGCGGATCTCCGAGCAGACGATGGCTACCGTGGAGGCGATGTTAAGCGATTCCGGCCCGGCTCCAGGCCGGGCAAATAGCGGAACTGAAATTCTTCCCTGCAGGAACCGGTCATAGCGGTCACTGAGCCCCCTGGATTCGTTTCCGAACAGGACCACGGGATGATCCCCCAGGTTGACCCTGTAAATGCTTTCCCCTTCCATGAAGGTTCCGTATACCCCCCGGTGCGGTCCTGACCTCTCCCCGAGCCAGGACTCCAGCTCCCGGTAGTCCACCCTCACCCGGAAAATGGCACCCATGGTCGCCTGGACCACTTTGGGATTGTAAAGATCGGCCGAGTCGGGCGTGCATACCACCTCACCGATACCGAACCAGTTGGCTGTTCTGAGGATGGTGCCCAGGTTACCGGGATCCCGGATGGATTCAAAAGCCAGTACCGGTCCGTCCTGATCCGCCGGAATGCGTGAGCTTTCAGGGGATGCAGCATCGGATGCCTTTTCGGGCATGGAGACCAGGGCCAGTACAGGCTGGGGTGTTACCATGCTGCTGACTTTCCTGAGATCCTGGGAGGTGCAGTCGTGGACCTCCCGGTGGAACGCACCCAGCTGGTCTTCGTGTGCCTCGATCCATTCCGGAGTGGCGTAGAGGCGGTATGGACGGTATCCGGACCTTCCTCCTTCTTTCAGGAGTTCGTTCACCATCTTTTCTCCTTCCACAACAAAGAGTCGGTGGCGGTCCCTGTATTTTTTCTGCTGCAGGGAGCGGATCAGTTTCGTCTGGGTGGAGGAGAGCACGCCTGAAAGGTTGATATTCCCCAAAGATGAAAAAATTATCGGGTGCATTAAAATTTGTACTTTTGAATTTTTAAGACAGAACATTGCAGCGCCGGATTTCATATCTTCTTCTCCTGGTTCTTCCACTGCTCATTGTTTCCTGCAAAGCCACCAAATATGTTCCCGAAGGGGAGTACCTGCTTCACGATTACAAGATCGAGATGGAGGAGAAAATCGAATCGGGAAACGGCGACCTGGAAAAGAAAGCATTGAAGCAATACATCAAGCAGAAACCCAACAAGCGTATTTTCTTCTGGAGGTTCTACCTTTCACTTTACAACCTCAGTTCGCCCGAAAAGGAGAGCGGTTTCAACAACTGGCTCCGGCAGATCGGAGAGCCGCCGGTGGTATATGACAGCGATCTCATGGAACGTTCGGCCGAGCAGCTCCAGCTCTATATGCAGAACAAAGGATTCTATAATGCGAAGGTCACCGATACGGTATTTTTCAAAAAACGACGTGCCAGTGTCGCGTATTCCGTCACCCCCAACAGGCCATACACCATCAGGAGCATCACCTACTTTTTCCAGGATGCCACCCTGGCACCGCTGGTCCTTGCGGATACCGCTTCTGGGCAATTCCGGGTGGGGGAGCGGTTCGACGTGGATATTCTCCAGGAGGAGCGGGTCAGGATCGAGGGTGTCCTGAGAGACAGCGGATATTACAACTTCAACAGGGACTACATCTATTACGAAGTGGACAGTTCCCTGAACAGTTACCAGGTGGAGGTGACCCTGGGGATCAGGAATTATGCCCAGCAGACCCCCGGGGGAAGGGTGGTCCACGTGGACCACCCGGTCTATTCCATCAGGGACGTGTACATGGTGACCGACTATGATCCCGTCTCCTTTGACCGGAACAGGGAAGGAAGCCTGATTCAGAAAGATACCCTGGTCTATGACAGCATTCATCTGGTATTCAGCGATAAGCCCAACATCAGGCCGGGGGTCGCCACCCAGAAGAATTACATTATTCCGGGGGAGCGGTTCGATGCCTCCAATGTGGCATCCACCTACCGCAACCTTTCTTCTTTAAGCGCATTCAGGATGGTGGATATCCGGTTCAATGAAACCGGAGGAGATACCGCGCTTCTCGATTGCGAAGTACTGGTGGCACCGGCGACGCGCCAGTCATACACCTTTAAGGTCGAAGGCACCAACTCTGGTGGGAACATCGGAGCGGCAGGAAATGTGAGTTACATGCACCGGAACCTGTTCGGCGGCTCCGAGCAGTTTGACCTGACCTTTACCGGAGCCATCGAGACCATCCGGGAGACCGCGGAAGATACCATCAGTACCGGACGGTTCAATCTCATGCAGGAATTCGGGGTGCAGGCCAGGCTGCGTATCCCCAAATTCCTTTTGCCCTTCCGCACCGATCAGTTCATCCGCAGGTACAATCCCCAGACCAACATCAGGCTCTCATACAACTACCAGAAGCGCCCGCAGTACACCAGGACCATTGCCAATGCATCTTTCGGATATGAATGGCGCGGGTCTGAAAACATCATTCACAGGGTCTATCCCCTGGAAGCGAGCCTGATCCTCACGCCGTATATGCGGGACGATTTTGCCGACTGGCTGGAAGGGAAATACCTGTTCTACAGTTATGAACCCCACCTGATCATTGACACACGCTACTCCTTTACCTGGACCAATCAGAAATTGCTCAAGAACCAGAATTTCCAGGATGTAAGGGTAAACCTTGAAACGGCAGGGAACATGCTGTATGCCGGTTACAGGCTGCTGGCCCCCGACCCGGGTGATGCCAGCTACCAGATGCTGGGTGTTGATTTTGCACAGTATGTGAAAGCCGATATCGATTTCAGGAGCTACAACTTCATTTATGAAGATATCAGCTTGATCCTCAGAGGGTTTGCGGGTATCGGATTCGCTTACCTCAATTCGGCGGCCATGCCGTTTGAAAAACAGTACTTCTCCGGGGGAGCCAACAGCATCCGCGCCTGGCAGGTGAAGAACCTGGGTCCGGGATCCTATGACGATCCCGATGAGACCGCCTACCCGAACCAGACCGGGGATGTGAAGCTGGAAGCCAATATGGAGTACCGCTTTCCGCTGTTCTGGAAACTGGAGGCGGCCTTCTTCCTGGATGCGGGCAACATCTGGTCGCTCTCACCGGAGGACGACCGCCCGGGGGCGGGATTCGAGTTCAATCGATTCTACCGTGAACTGGCAGTAGGTACGGGGGCGGGTACACGCCTGGTCTTCAGTTTTTTTATTCTCAGGTTCGACCTGGGTATACCGCTCCGCAGCCCGTTCCCTGTGGATGGCTCCAACTGGCTCCCCGGGAATTCCGGCATTTCAGGGCGCGATCTGACCTACAACATCGCCATCGGCTATCCCTTCTGATCCTGTTGTTTTGACCAATATTTATTCTAATTTTGTTCGCTCATTACATCCATCAAAATTAGCCTGATCATGTCCAATAAAATTTCAAATGCTGTTAATCCCGGGGTTGTGACCGGGAGAGATGTCCAGAAGGTGTTCGCCATTGCCAAAGCCAACGGTTTTGCCCTTCCCGCAGTGAATGTGGTGGGGACCAACTCGGTGAATGCAGTCATTGAATCCGCAAAGGTGGTGAACGCTCCGGTGATGATCCAGTTCTCCAACGGGGGAGCTGCTTTTTATGCAGGCAAAGGACTTTCCAATGAAAACCAGAAGGCAGCTATCGCGGGAGCCATCAGCGGCGCCAAGCATGTCCACTACATGGCCGAGGAATACGGAGTGCCTGTGATCCTTCATACCGACCATGCTGCCAAGAAGTTATTGCCCTGGATCGACGCCCTGCTGGATGCAGGTGAAAGGCATTATAAGAGCTGGGGAAAATCGCTGTACAGTTCCCATATGCTCGATCTATCGGAGGAGCCCCTGCAGGAGAACATCGAGATCTGCAAGCGCTATCTGGAGCGCATGAGCAAAATGGAGATGACCCTGGAGATCGAACTGGGTGTTACCGGCGGAGAAGAGGACGGGGTGGACAATACGGGGATCGATAATGCCCTGTTGTACACGCAGCCAGAGGATGTGGCCTACGCATACGAGGAGCTTTCCAAGGTAAGTGACCAGTTTACCATCGCAGCCTCCTTCGGGAATGTCCATGGGGTTTATAAGCCGGGAAATGTGAAGCTGACCCCGAAGATCCTTGACAACTCCCAGAAATATGTGCAGGAGAAATACGGGACAGGGGAGAAACCCCTCTTCTTCGTATTCCACGGCGGATCGGGTTCCTCAAGGGAGGAGATCAGGGAAGCCATCGGATACGGAGTGATCAAGATGAACATCGATACCGACACCCAGTGGGCCTCCTGGGACGGTGTCAGGAAATATGAAGCATCCCGGCACGATTATCTCCAGGGCCAGATCGGGAATCCGGAAGGGGATGACAAACCGAATAAAAAATTCTACGATCCGCGCGTCTGGCTCAGGGAAGCCGAAAAATCAATGATCGACAGAATGAAGGTGGCCTTTGAGGATCTGAACTGCATCGACCGGTTATAATTCAGTAAGGGATGTTGCAGGGAGGTACCGGGGAAAGGGACAGTTTCGGAAGTAAGTTCGGGGTCATCGCGGCAGCCGCCGGTTCTGCCATCGGCCTTGGCAACATATGGAGGTTTCCTTATGTGCTGGGGCAGAACGGCGGGGGTGCCTTCCTCCTCATATACCTTGCTTTCATTGCGGCCATCGGGATCCCGGTCATGATGTCCGAATTCATCATCGGCCGGAAGGCCCAGCTGAATGCCGTGGGCTCTTTCAAGAAAATTGCCCCTGGAAAGCGGTGGCACCTGATCGGCCTGCTGGGGGTGGTGACCGCATTCATCATATTGGCCTTTTACACCGTGGTTGCCGGCTGGACCCTGGAATACCTGATTCAGTCCGTCAAATGGATGATCACTGCCGATAAGATCGGTTTCAGTGAAATGAGCAATGATGCGGTAAGGGGATTCTTCAGCAACCATTATGATGCCTTCATCGCTGGAAAATGGCGTCCCCTTCTCTGGTTTGTGGTGATGATGTTTTTCACCGGCTACATCGTGATCTCGGGGGTGAAGAAAGGCATTGAAAAATACGCCAAAATCCTGATGCCCATCCTGCTGGTGCTGTTGCTGGTGCTTGTCATCCGCTCACTCACCCTGGAAGGTGCCGGTGAAGGGCTGGTCTTTCTCTTCAAACCCAATTTCTCCTCCATCAGGGAGGCCCCGGTCAGGATCATCCTGGAAGCCCTGGGACAGGCATTTTTTTCCCTCTCCATTGGCATGGGGACGCTGATCACCTATGGCTCTTACATCCAGAAGAAGGAGAACCTGGCCAGCACGGCCGTGAATGTGGCATTTGCCGATACGTTTATCGCCGTGGTGGCGGGACTGGCGATTTTCCCGGCAGTATTTGCCTTCGGGATCAATCCCGGTGAAGGCCCCCAGCTGGTTTACATCACGCTCCCGGTTATTTTCCAGAGCATGTCGGGCGGATTGATCTGGGCTTTTATGTTCTTTCTTCTGCTTTGTTTTGCCGCCATCACCTCCACCATCTCCGTCCTGGAGGTGATCGTTGCCTATTTTTCCGAGCAGCTGAACATGTCGCGCAGGCGGGCCACGCTGCTGGCCACCATTTCCGTTGGGTTCCTCGGGATCCTCTGCACGGTGTCCGGTGATGTTTTCGGGGTTTTCAATGCATCCCCGGACCTGTTGCTTCCGTTCGGGGGATTTTTCATTGTGGTGTTCGTCGGATATTTCCTGACGGGAACAACCACCCGGGAGGAGCTGTCCAGTGGAGGAAAATACAGGACCCGCTATTTCCCGCTCTTTATTTTCCTGGTCAGGTTCGTCGCCCCCCTGGCCATCGCTTTTCTCTTTGCCCTTGGCGTATACACACGGATCCTGACCCTTTTCCCCGGAATTGGCTGATCATTGACCCTGCCGGCACATCCATTACGGATGTTGAAGAAGGTCATCAGGGAGATTTATCTTCTGCCCCGCTGGGAACAGAAGGCCATCCTGCTGTTTTCGCTGTTGCTCATCGCAGGTACAGGCGCCAGGGTGGTGGTTGAGGTTGTGCCTCCGCGGGATCCGCCGGGCATGCAGGAATTCCTGAACGAGGCGCGGATCATGATGGACTCCCTTGAACTTGAACAGGTGGCAATGCCCGGGTTGATGGACTCTTTTGAACAGGAGGCAGGGCTCCGGCTGACAGATTCCCCCGGACACAAGGCCGGGCTCCGGTTGACCGGCTCCTTTGAACATGGTCCCGGGTTCCGGTTGATCGAGCTGAACCGGGCAGACTCTACAGACCTGTTGCCCCTGCCTGGAATCGGACCGGTTTTTGCATCCAGGATCATCAGGTACAGGGACCTGCTGGGGGGATTTGTATCCCATGACCAGCTCGGGGAGGTTTACGGTCTGCCCGAAAATACGGTCAGCATGCTACGTGAACGGACCACGATCGATACCCTGGAGGTGGTCCAGATTGAACTGAATACAGTGACCTTCCGCAACCTCCTGCGCCATCCCTACCTGGCATACGACCAGGTCCTGCTGATGCTCCGTTACCGGGATGTCATGGGAGGGGTTGATTCCTTGCAGGAACTGGTTATCAATGATTTGATCACCGACTCCACCCTTTCCAAACTGGCTCCTTACCTCCGTTGCACGCCGGTGGCCGGGGGAGCGGATCGGGGGAAGGAATAATCCGGTGAACTGTTGCTTTGAAATTCTTTTTTTTCTATTTTTAGAAAGTGTTGAGGAAAAAGTGTTGTCAAAACTTCTGGATCAATCATAGTCGAAACTGCTGACATTTCGATCCCTTTAAAAAATAGCCGGGATAAGTTGAATTTTATGAATTGAATTTCTAACTTTGCGGCTCGAAAATTAAAGAAGATTGAGATGATTGTTATTCCCATTAAAGAGGGTGAGAATATTGAAAGGGCTTTAAAGAAATTCAAGCGTAAGTTTGAAAAGACCGGTGTGGTGAAGGAGCTCAGGGGCCGCCAGGCCTTTACCAAGCCTTCGGTCGTCAAGCGGCAGCAGAAACTGAAAGCCATCTATATTCAGCAGCTACAGCAAGAGGAGGACTAGGGGATCCGGGGGCTTGGCAGGTTTTGAATAACTGCCTATGACCAGGACCGAGGATTTTATAAAATACCTGGAGACCGAGAAGAGGTATGCGGGTCATACGCTGAAGGCTTACAGGAACGATTTGAATCAATTCCATGCTTTCTGTCTTCAACAGGGACAAGAGGGCATGGATTTGCATTTCAGGACCATCCGGTTCTGGGTGGTGAACCTGATGGATGCCGGGTATGCCCCGCGGAGTGTTCACCGCAAACTCACCTCACTGAAATCTTACTGCAAATACCTCATCCGCCAGGGTGAACTGGATGCCAATCCCATGGACAGGGTGCTGAAACCCAGGTCCAGCAAAAGGGTCCCCTCATTCGTGGAAGAGGGGCAGTTGGAGCTGCTTCTGGAGGATTTCGATTTCGGGGACGACTTCATTGGGATCAGGAACCGGCTGATCCTTGACCTGCTCTATCAGACCGGGATCCGCAGAAGTGAAATGATCCGGCTGACAGTCGGTTCGGTGGATCCCGAAGGAAAAACACTCAGGGTACTCGGAAAAAGGAACAAGGAGCGGTTGGTGCCGCTGGGGGACGAGCTCCTGGGGCGGATCAGGGATTACCTGGACCTGAGGAGCCGGATGGGACAGGGGGGTGCCGAAGGGGCCCTGTTCGTTACACCTGCCGGCAAGCCGGTCTATGACAAACTGGTCTACCGGGTGGTGGATCAATACCTGGCCATGGTGACCACCCTGGAAAAGCGCAGTCCGCATGTGCTTCGCCACACATTCGCCACCCACATGCTGAATCACGGAGCCGACCTGAACGCCATCAAAGAGTTGCTGGGACATGCGAACCTTTCAGCCACTCAGGTGTATACCCATAATACATTCAAGCAACTAAAATCTATTTATAATCAGGCCCATCCCAGGGCCTAAAAAAAAGGAGGTCCAAATGAACATTAAGATGCATTCCATTCGATTTGACGCGGATCAGAAATTATTGGACTTTATCGACACCAAGGTGAAGAAGCTGCCCACGGTGTACGACGATATCCTGGGCGCCGAGGTATTCCTCAGGCTGGATAAGGATACGTCAGACAGGGAGAACAAACTGGTGGAGATCAAGCTTGACGTGAAGGGGCAAACCGTTTTTGCCAAAAAGCAATGCAAAACCTTTGAGGAAGCTGCTGACCTCTCAATCGATGCCCTGCGAAGACAACTGGTAAAACGAAAGGGTAAAATCCGAAAAAAATAACCACCTATAAAAGGATAAAAAGGCTGCTTCGGCAGCTTTTTTTTTGCCGTTCCAAAAACGAAACATATTTTTTTGTGTTATAAGTAAAATATTCATACATTTGCGAACCGATTTTGGAGGGTCTATTTGACTGATGTTCTTTGTATGCCGATGTAGCTCAGTTGGTCAGAGCAGCTGATTTGTAATCAGCAGGTCGTGGGTTCGAATCCCTCCATCGGCTCTGATCTTTTTCACCGGCACGGAGTCAGCACGGGAAGAATGGCGTTCTCATACATATTGATACCCGGGGAGATACCAAAGTGGCCAACTGGGGCAGACTGTAAATCTGCTGTCGCACGACTTCGGAGGTTCGAATCCTTCTCTCCCCACATAGCTCAAGGCTAGCAGGGAGATCTGGTTTGCAGCCGCTGGAGGTTCGAACCGAGCCAACGCAGTTGGCGAGCTCACGAGAAACCGAAGGGTTCGAGTAATCCTTCTCTCCCCACGGCTTAGTCGACAGTCAGCAGTCGACAGTCAGCAGTTGACAGTCAGCAGTCGACAGTCAGCAGT
>CAZNSZ010000009.1:0-5493 GCA_964575865.1 uncultured Bacteroides sp.
ATGCAGTCCGTAGGGGAATCGAACCCCTGTTACCAGGATGAAAACCTGGCGTCCTAACCCCTAGACGAACGGACCGTATTTAAAGTACGCGATTAATGAATAATCGGGATGCAAAAATAATACCTAATTTGATTATTACAAAAAAATTAGGAAGAAATTCACACTTGAAAATTTCCTGTTGAAAAGCTTCAATCCGCAACGATCTCCCCGGCCAGTTTTTTAAGGTCGATGCAGGAGAAATTCCCGGATGTCATGAACAGGATGATGCCTTTCGGGATCCTCAATTCGTGCAGGGTGCTTTGTAACTGAACCGGATCGGTGAGTACCGTCAGCTCTTTTTTTCCGAACTGTTCCCGCACCCGGTCGGGATTTAAGGGTGGCAGGCGTTTTTTCTTCACCACATCCGGACAGTAGTAGACCAGTGCATGGTCGGCGTTTTTGAGAGCCCCCTTATACTGTGGAAGGAATTCCATATTGAGGCTGCTGTCGGTATACAGCTCAAGGCAGGCAATGAGTGGCTGATCCGGGTAGGTATCCCTGAACGCCTCCAGGGTGGCGGATACTTTGGAGGGCGCATGTGCATGATCCAGGTAGACCGACCTGGTCTTTCCTGCCGCAAGCAGCTCCTGTCTCCGTTCAGCCCCGGAGAAATGCTGTATGGATGCATAAAACTGGTGATCCTTTACTCCCAGTTCACGGCAGATCAGTTTGGCCCCCTGAACGTTCTGCATGTTGTGCCGCCCGAAAATGGTCAGTGGCACCTCACCGTATTTGGTATCCAGTACGAACCTGCCCGCGTCCACCGAATGGGGATGTTCGTTGTAAGGGATTTTCAGCAGGGACCAGTGGCTGGCATCCACCAGGTCGCATAACACGGGATCACCTTCAAAATAGAAGACCTTCCCCCCGCCTGTGGCCATATCCAGGAAGATGCGAAATTGCTTTTTATACTGCTCGAAGGTGCGGAAGGCATTCATGTGGTCCCAGGCAATCCCCGACAGAAGCGTGGTATGGGGACAGTAAAGGTGGAATTTGGGCCTGGGATCCAGTGGAGAGGCCAGGTACTCATCTCCTTCCAGGATCATATAGGGTGCGTCCTCCGTCAGCCGCACCATGGGATCGAATCCCTCGATGCGGGATCCCACCATGTAATCGAAGTTGAACCGGCAGTCCCGCAGTACATGCATCACCATGGCAGTGATGGTGGTCTTTCCGTGGCTGCCTCCGATCACGATTCGCTTCTTTCGGGCGCTGTGTTCGTACAGGAACTCCGGGAAGGAGTATACGGGCAGACCGAATTCACGGGCCTTTTTCAGTTCCGGGTTGGTTTTCCTTGCCTGCATTCCCAGGATCACCAGGTCGAGCCCGGAATGGATCCGGGAGGGATCCCAGCCATATTTGCCGGGCAGTAATCCGTATGCATTCAGGTGCGACTGGGAGGGTTCAAAAATCTCTTCGTCCGATCCTGTGACCTGATGACCCTTCCGGTGCAGGGCAATGGCCAGGTTGTGCATCACGGATCCGCCGATGG
Organism: uncultured Bacteroides sp.; assembly: GCA_964575865.1. GTDB lineage: Bacteria > Bacteroidota > Bacteroidia > Bacteroidales. The sequence continues at coordinate 1,532 of CAZNSZ010000009.1, forward strand.
CAATGAAGTGAACATTCATGGAGCAGGTTCGAGGTCGTTTTGCAGTAGCAACGTTTATAAAAATAGGAGATAAGCAGAGCGGATGGGTTCCTTTTTTTATGAACTTATCAACCGAAACATGTCATCGTTGCGGAAAGTGTTACAGCAGCCTTTGAGCGAACTCCATGTCATACCCTGCGGAACCCTGCGGGTAAAGGCAGATCAGATGATACAGCCATTTGATCCAGATCAGGTCGATGAAAAATATGGACTAGACCCGGAAGGCCGGATGCAGCTGGCCATGAATGCCCTGCTGGTGATCCAGGGTGACAGGAAGTTATTGATCGATCCCGGGGCGGCCGATTTCCTGCCGGGAAAACTGGCGCAACAGTATGGATTCGAAAAAGGCAGGAGCCTGGAGGAGCACCTTGCAGACCTGAATCTGGAGCCTGAACAGATCACGGATGTAATCTTTACGCATCTTCACTTCGACCATGGCAGCGGTGCGTTTCGGAGGGTTCCGGGGAGGATCGAAAATAGGTTTCCCCTTGCCAGGTACCACCTGCTGAAGGCCCATTACGAATATGCACTGCAGCCTGACCCGTCGGAAGCCGATGCTTTCTTTATCCGGTTTCTGCATTTCCTGGGTGAACTTCACTGGCTGGAAGAATGGGACGAAGAGTGGATCTCATTCAGGGTCTGCAACGGTCACACCCGGGGGATGGTGGTCCCGGTGATCCACCGGCCGCAGGGGAACGTCTACTACCTGACAGACCTGGTCCCCATGTCCATCTTCCTCGATCGGGATGTCTACAGCGGATATGACCTGGATTCAGGGTTGGCGCTCAGGGAGAAGCGGGAAATCCTGGCGGAACTGCAACCTCAACATCAACTGGTATATTTCCATGAACTACTGGAAAACAATAATTATGAACCGTAAGTTTCCAGTAAAACTTGAAGTATCTGCTTGCCTGTATCTGTGACCTTGGTACCTGGCCCGAATATGGCGATGACCCCTTCGTTGTAGAGGCTTTCATAGTCCTGTACGGGAATCACTCCGCCAGCAACCACCATGATGTCCTCACGCCCCAGGGATTTCAGCTCCCTGATCACTTGTGGAATAAGGGTCTGGTGTCCACCCGCCAGTGAAGAAATGCCCAGGACGTGGACGTCATTTTCAACGGCCTGCCTGGCTACTTCGGCGGGGGTCTGGAAGAGCGGACCGATATCCACATCGAAGCCGATGTCGGCATAACCCGTGCTTACCACTTTGGCGCCCCTGTCATGACCGTCCTGTCCCATTTTTGCGATCATGATCCTGGGTTGTCTCCCCACGATGGAAGCGAATTTCTCTGCCAGTTCGCATGCTTCGCAAAAGGATTGATCCTGTCCCGATTCGTGGGAATAGACCCCGGAGACGGAACGGATCACTGCCTTGTACCTGCCCGACACCTTCTCGATGGCATCGCTGATCTCGCCCAGGGTAGCCCTCTGCCTGGCTGCTTCAATGGTGAGTTCAAGTAAGTTGCCTTTTCCACTTTTTGCACTGTTGGTTATTGAAAGGAGAGCTTCATCCACCCTGTGCTGATCCCGTTCTTCTTTAAGCTTTTGGAGCCGGGCAATCTGTGCCCTGAGTACGGCTGTATTGTCCACCCGGAGGATATCAATGGGATCCTCCTGGGTCAACCTGTAATGGTTCACACCCACGATGATGTCTTTCCCGCTGTCGATGCGGGCCTGCTTTCTGGCAGCAGCCTCCTCGATCCTCATTTTGGGGAGCCCTGTTTCGATGGCTTTTGCCATACCGCCCAGTTCTTCAATTTCCTCGATATGGCCCCAGGCTTTTCTGGCGATCTCATGGGTAAGCCGCTCCACGTAATAGGAACCTGCCCAAGGATCGATGGCTCGGCAGATGCCGGTTTCCTCCTGCAAATGAAGCTGGGTGTTCCGGGCTATCCGGGCAGAAAAATCTGTGGGCAATGCGATGGCCTCGTCCAGGGCGTTGGTGTGCAGTGACTGGGTATGTCCGAGAACGGCCGAATGGGCTTCCACTGAGGTCCGTGCCACATTATTGAATGGATCCTGCTCGGTAAGGCTCCATCCGGAAGTCTGGCAGTGGGTCCGGAGGGCCATGGATTTCGGATTTTTGGGATGAAACTGTTTCACAATCTTCGCCCACAGCATACGGGCAGCCCTCATCTTGGCAATCTCCATGAAATGGTTCATTCCCACAGCCCAGAAAAAAGAGATCCGGGGGGCAAAGGCATCGATGTCAATGCCGGCGGAGATCCCGGTACGAAGGTACTCCAGGCCGTCTGCCAGGGTATAAGCCAGCTCGATATCGGCTGTTGCACCCGCCTCCTGCATGTGATAACCCGAAACGCTGATGCTGTTGAAGCGTGGCATGTGCCTGGAGGTATAGGCGAAAATGTCCGCCACGATCCGCATGGACATTTCAGGGGGATAGATATAGGTGTTCCGGACCATGAACTCCTTCAGGATGTCATTCTGGATGGTGCCGCTCAATTCAGACAGTGATGCACCCTGCTCAAGCCCGGTGACGATATAAAATGCCATGACGGGCAGGACCGCCCCGTTCATGGTCATGGAGACGGACATTTCATTGAGCGGGATCTGGTCGAAAAGAATTTTCATGTCGAGGATGGAATCGACGGCCACCCCTGCCTTCCCCACATCCCCCACGACCCTTTCATGGTCTGAATCGTAGCCCCTGTGGGTGGCCAGATCGAACGCCACCGACAATCCTTTCTGTCCGGCTGCCAGGTTCCTGCGATAGAACGCATTGGATTCCTCCGCGGTGGAGAAACCGGCATATTGCCGGATGGTCCAGGGCCGTGAGGCATACATGGCGGAATAGGGCCCCCTCAGAAAGGGAGGAAGGCCGGCCGCATAATCCAGGTGTTCCACCCCTTCCATGTCACGATGCCCATAGCCTGCTGCTACCTCGATCTCCTCCGGGGTTTTCCATCCAGGATAACCAAAAGGTTTACCCGTTAAGGGATGAACAGTGCGATAGGGTCTCTTTGAGAAATCAGGTCTCATTATATAATATTTTATTTCAATATGATAGAAGCAATCATTTGAAGCGTTTTCAGAAGGTGGCTGTCCCTGTGGATAAAATGCACAATGCCGAGCTCCTCCAGTTTCTGCCGGGAGGAGGCCGGGTTACCGGCCACCACAACCAGGGCTTCCGGGGGTAGAACCGGCAGTACGGCAGCCCCCAGTTCTTCATATTCCTCATCGGAACTGCACAGCACAACCACTTCGAAATTAGAAGATAAAATCAAATCAACTGCATCATTCAATGAAGCAGATACGGGAGTTTCAATGGGTTCAAAACCACCGGCGGAAAAGAAATTGGATATGAATACAGCCCTTGCCAGGGCCCAGTTCGGTTTCCCGTATTTCAGGAGGAGGACCCTTGGCCTTTGTTTGAGATTATCCATCGTTATACGGAGTTCCTCCAGTGCGGCGGATGGCCTGAACAGGTTCAGGGGAACAAGGGGGGGATGATCCTCATCGGCCTGTGCGGCGGATCCGGGTTTCACAGGCTTCCTTTCGGCAGGATCAGGGAAGGAGCTGGTCCCGATTAACTTTTCAGTTCCCGCATCGATCATGTCCTTTTTGCGATTACGGGACCCCATTACCTGGTCCTGGATCCATCCTTCCTGAAAGGCCCGGGTGAATCCTCCCCTTGATTCCACCTGCCTGAAAAGGTCCCAGGCGCTTTCGCCGATCAGGTCGGTGAGCTTCTCCAGGTAGTAGGATCCGGATGCGGGGTCAGCCACCTTGTCCAGGTAAGCCTCTTCCCGCAGGATGATCTGCACGTTCCTTGCCATCCGTTGGGAAAGGGGGGTGGCCTTGCCCGTGACTCCGTCATAAGGCAGGACGGTGATGTAATCCGCTCCGCCCAGTACTGCCGCCATGGCCTCCGATGTGGCACGCAGCATGTTCACGTGTGG
>CAZNSZ010000009.1:5593-39950 GCA_964575865.1 uncultured Bacteroides sp.
CTGGCCATGGAGAGGGTAAACGCAAGTTCCTGTACCAGCGTTGATCCCGCATTCTGAAAATGGGCCCCGTTCACATCCAGGATCTTCAACGCGGGCGATTTCTCCGATACCTTCATGATCAGCCTGCCCAGGTTCTCCAGGCTGGCCACGGGAAGACCGGAGCCCACCATGAAGCCGATGGGATCTGCACCGAGGGCCCCCTTCAGGTGTGAGGCGTCTGTTGCCCTTTGTCTTGAAAGCTCACACAGATCATCGTACCTGGCATCGATCCGCATTCCCCCCTGGAACAGAATTTCAGTTTCCGCCAGCGGGATTTTCCCGAGCATGGTTTTCAGTTCCTGAAACCCCGGTTCCTTCGACCCGGATACCCGGATACGAAGCGCCTGGGCACCCCCTTTCAGTGCCTCCTGCATCAGATCTCCGGCCATTGCAGGATCACCATCTGCAGGGACCTCCTGACAGATGATCCATCCATTGGGAGCCGGCGATGGATTCCTCAGTGTGCGCAGGTTTTCAAGATATCCGAGCGGGCCCATATCGCCTGCCCTGTAAAAAGGATCCGCATGGAATCCTTCTTCGCTTTTCCAGATAAGCTTTTCGAAGGCTCCGGGATCCTTCAGATCGGCACCGATCTTTTCTATCCAATCTTCCCTGCTGATCCCTGGAAATTCCTGGAACAGTAAATGGTGGTCTTTGCTAGTCATAGTTGGAAATGAATTACAAAGAAACGATATTGGCACTTTCCAACCAACAGCATTTGTCATATTCACCCAACCCTGAAAAGGAGCTATTGGGAACCCCGGGGTACGTTGCGGGTTGTTCTTTTTTGTCCTATCATTGCGGTGAATGTTGAAAAAACTGCGCCTCATCAGACTTTTTCCCGTTTTGCATCTGGTTGCCATGATGCCGGGCCTCTCCTTTGGCCAGTCAGTCACGGATGTCCGGGTGGATACATCGGGAACAGTTGTCCGGATCGCCTATCGGATCGCCGGTTCCGGTCCCTCCCAGCTGTATCATGTCACCCTGTTCAGTTCAATAGGGGGGATGGAACGAATGGAACCGGAATCGGTCTGGGGTGAGGTGGGTCACGGTATCCAGGGAGGAGGAGGGGAGCATGTGATGTTCTGGGATTCCGAAAAGGATCTGAACAGCGACGCTGAACGCAGGGGAAGGATGGAATTTTTTGTGGAAGCAGTCCTGGAGCGGGACCTTGACCAGGTGACCTCCCCGCTGCCGCTCTCGGCAGGGCAACCCTACCGGGTTGTCGTTCCTGGTGAGGTGACAACGCCGGACGGCCTTCCGGGCAGCCGGGATCCTGCCTTCAGCAGGAGTGCCTTCACGGCGTACAATGGGAGCCTTTCCAATCCTTTCGGTATCAGTATCGGGATGCTCCGCAGATGGGGGTTTTATTCCAGTTTCCGCTTCGGGGCCACAGAGGGCGACCTGGAAAGGGAGGTCAGGTTCACTGCGGCTGCCGGAGTCACCAGGGTTATTCTGGGCAATGACCTGGTCCGCCTGCACGGTTATGCCGGTCCTGGCCTGGGAGTGGAGCGAGTTGAGGACCGCATGGACAATCCGGTCCGTCAATCATCGGATGCGGCATTTGAGGCCGGCCTGACCGGGGTGGTGGGAGTCCTGAACCTCACCCTTGGAATGTCATATCAGGGACACTCAGGAGCCGACCTGGTCTTCGGCTTCGGGTTTGTGTTCTGATGCCCGTCCTGCGTTGTCAACAGGAGCTTCGTTTCCTTCAGGCGCTAAAGCGAACCGATCATCCTGGAAGGATCCACCCACTCATCAAATTCCTTCCCGGTCAGGTATCCCAGTGCCAGTGCTGCTTCTTTGAGGGTTGTCCCCTCTTTATGGGCCTTTTTGGCGATCTCGGCGGCCTTCTCGTAGCCGATGTGCGTGTTGAGGGCGGTCACCAGCATCAGCGAATTGTTCAGGTTCTGCCTGATCCGCTCATGATTGGGTTCGATCCCCACCGCACAATTGTCATTGAAGGAACGGCAGGCATCCCCGATGAGCCTGGCCGATTCGAGAAAATTGGCGATCATCATGGGCTTGAACACATTGAGTTCGAAATGGCCGTTGCTTCCTCCCACATTGATGGATACATCATTGCCCATCACCTGCGCGCAGACCATGGTCAGCGCCTCTGCCTGGGTGGGATTCACTTTTCCGGGCATGATGGAGGAGCCTGGTTCATTGGCCGGTATGATGATCTCCCCGATGCCGCATCGGGGCCCAGAAGCGAGCATCCGGATATCATTCCCGATCTTCATCAGGCTCACTGCAAGTGTTTTCAGTGCGCCATGGGTCTCCACGATGGCATCATGTGCCGCAAGTCCTTCGAATTTATTGCTGCCGGTGACAAACGGCAATTCGGTGAATTCTGCAATATATTTGGCCACCAGCTCCGAGTACCCCTGGGGCGTATTGATCCCTGTACCCACTGCTGTACCGCCAAGTGCCAGTTCCTTCAGGTGGTCCAGGCTGTTGATCAGTGCTTTCAGACCGAAATCGAGCTGGGCCACATACCCGGAGAACTCCTGTCCCAGGGTCAGGGGAGTGGCATCCATCCAGTGTGTTCTGCCGATTTTTACCACCTTCATGAATTCATCCGATTTCTTTTTCAGGGTATCCCTCAGTTCCTTCACCCCGGGGATGGTCACTTCGGTAAGCATCAGGTAGGCTGCGATGTGCATCGCTGTGGGGAAGGTATCGTTGGAGGACTGGGACTTGTTCACATCATCATTGGGATGGATCAGCCGTTTGCCTTCTCCAAGGGGATGACCCTGGATCACGTGGGCACGGTTGGCCACCACCTCGTTCACGTTCATGTTGGACTGGGTCCCTGACCCTGTCTGCCAGACCACCAATGGAAACTGGTCATCCAGTTTGCCCTCGATGATCTCGTCGCACACCTGCATAATCAGGTCGGCCTTTTCCTTGGGAAGCACTCCCAGCTCCAGGTTGGTGGCGGCCGCTGCTTTTTTCAGATACCCGAAAGCCTTGACAATTTCGATGGGCATCCGGCCATCCCCGATCCTGAAGTTCTCCTTGGAACGCTGGGTCTGGGCCCCCCAGTATTTGTCGGCGGGAACCTGTACCTCGCCCATGGTGTCTTTTTCAATCCTGTAGTTCATGGTGGTATTGATTTGTTGGTTTTGTACTTTGGTGAATAAAGATACAATGCCGCACTGTCAAATACGAACGAAAAGGGATGTTATTTAAATCCTGAATGCGTTGTCAGGAAAGCTGGTCGATGTTCTCCGGGGGATCTGCGATCACAGCTTTGTACCTGCCTTCCACGATGGGACGCCGGATCAGTTTCGGATGCTCCGTAAGGATCCGGATCCATTCCCCTTCGTTCAGGTTGAGACCCTTCAGCTCTTTCCGGTAAAACTCTTCCTGGGTCCGCACCAGCTCCTGTGGTTTCATATGGAGCTTCATCAGAAGCCTGGAAAGTTCATCCTCCGAAAGGGGATCCTTCAGGTATTCCCTCACCCGGTGGTCCATCCCTTTTTCGGTGACATATAGCAGCCCGGCCCGGCTTTTTTTGCATCGTGGGTTGTGGTAGACGGTGTACATAATTCTCTCGTTAATGATTGGATCTATTCCAGTCTTCATTCTGAATATGGAACCTTTAATATATTTACGGCCTGTCCCATTCGCCATCACCGGAACTACCTTCTTCCTCTTCCCCCCTGTTCACCGGATCGGCGTCCAGCACGAACATGCCCCTTCCGTGGGTGGCGATGATGAGCATGTTGTCTCGGGGATGGATGGCCAGGTCGTGGACATATGTACAGGGCAGGTCCCCCAGGACATCCCAGGATTCGCCTCCGTTTTTGGAAACATATACCCCCACATCGGTTCCCAGGTAAAGAATCTTCTCATTCCCCGGATCCTCCCGGATCACATTCACCGGGCCGGCAGGAATATTGGAGGAGATGTCCTCCCAGGTATCCCCGAAATCGGTTGAGCGCCATACATAGACTGCAGCATCGTCGTCCCTCCGGCCGGTCTGGGTGACATAGACCGTTCCGAAATCATGCTGTGAGGCAACGATCCGTGAAACCCACCGGACCGGAAGGGGTGGGGTGCGGATGTCCTCCCAGGTGTCGCCGCCGTCCCTGGTCCTCCAGAGGCGCCCGTCGTCCGTGCCGGTGTAAAGGAGGTTCGGATTGAAAGCCGATTCTGCAATGGCCGTAATGGTCTGGTAGCTGATGTCTCCCTGTTTTTCAGGGTCATTATAGGTGAGATCGGGACTGATCTCTTCCCAGGTGGCTCCCTGGTCCTCGGATTTCAGGACAACCTGGACACCGTGGTACACAACGTCGGGATTGCGCGTGGAAAGCACGGTGGGGGCCATCCATTGTCCCCGGTATTCCGGTTTGTCAGGGAAGGTCTCATACAACACCCATTCCTGGTCCCCGGGGTACCCGGACACCGTGGCCCTTGCCAGTTTGCCGTAGAAGAGAGAGGCAAAAATGGTGTTGTTGTCCCTTCGGTCCACCTGGTGGGTACTCCCCTCGGCTCCGAGGGTATATTCCCATTCCGTGGGCCGGACCCGGTCCCTTCCCCGGGAAAGATCCACCTCGGTATAAAAGCTGTGGTGGTCCTGGACGGAACCATACACCCGGAAGGGTTCATGGTAATCGTATTCCACGTTGTAGAACTGGGCCAGGGGCAGTTCAGGGATGAGACTCCTCCAGTTTTCCCCCTTATCATAGGAAACGCTGATGCCCCCGTCATGGGCAGCAAGGATGTAGCCGGAGTTGTCAGGATCGATCCACATGCCGTGCTGGTCGGCATGGATCTTGCGCCGGATCGGGTCGAACGTGGCCCCGCCGTCGGTACTCACGTTGATCCACAATCCAAGGGTATAGACGCGGTTTTCATCGTTGGGGTCCACACGGATCTGTCCGAAGACCCAGCCATAGGTCCCCGAATGCCCGGACATGTATTTTTTGGTCTCCTCGGTGAGCCCGCTCACCTGGCGCCATGTGGCACCGGCATCGTCAGAACGGTACACCGTGGCACCCTTGATCACATTCTCTTTGGGGCGGCCATAGGAATCGAGTTCTCCTTCCTCTGCCTCATAAGCGATCTCATAATCATCCACAAAGGCATAGACCACATCAGGATTGGAACGGGCGATATCGATCCCGGTTCGCCCCATGTACTTTGACGGGGGAAGGCCTTCGGTGAGCTGTGTCCAGTTCTTTCCCCCGTCGGTGGTCTTCCAGACCCCGTTGTTTTTATGGTGCTCATAGGTGCGCGGATCGTTCCATTTCAACCGGGTGCGCTGCCAGGTGGTGGCATAAAGGATATCGGGATCGCGCGGATCCATCACCAGGTCGTTGACCCCGCTTTCGGGCCCCTTGTAAAGTACCTTTTCCCAGGTCTCACCCCCGTCGGTTGTCTTGTAGAGTCCCCGCTCCCTGTTTTCGGTCCACTCATGTCCGGAAGCCGCCACATAGACCACATCCGGATCCTGAGGATGAACAAGGATGCGGGAAATGGTAAAGGTCTCTTCCAGTCCCATGTGGGTCCAGCTGCCTCCCCCGTCGGTGGTCTTCCATACACCGCAACCCGGGTTTGAGGACCTGAAAATATTGGCCTCGCCGGTGCCCACCCAGACGATCTCGGGGTCAGACGGAGCGATGGCCAGGTCCCCGATGGTACTGGTGCCCTGGTGCTCGAATACCGGATTGAAGGTAACACCCTCATTGATGCTCTTCCAGACCCCCCCCGATGCCGAGGCCACCCAGATGGTGTAATTCTCTCCTTTTGGGCCTACCGCTTCCACATCGGTACACCTGCCGCTGATGTTGGTGGGTCCGATGAACTGCCAGCGCAGGGAGTCCCAGGGGGAGGCATCCCTCATCGTTTCATGCGCTGCATACATGTCCAGTTTTTCCTGTCCGGTCAGTACCGGGATCTTGATCTGCGCCGCAAGAAAGCCGCTGTAAAAACTAAGTACGATGAACAGGAACAGGGTTTTCATGGTTATAAGGTTTGGTTGGGATAATAAATGTAACCATTTTTTATTGTCCCGGGATTTTGATAACTTATTGGGCGGGTAAATCAGCCCGATCAAACAACTCCATAGTCATGAAAAAGGGGATAATTTTCACCATGCTTGCATTGATGGCTGCGACCGTTGTAAGCGCGCAGGTACACCTCTATCTGGATGAGCGGCAGGTACAGCTGGAGGACGGGCCTGCACACGGATGGGTTTTTCCGGTTGTGCAGAGCCTGGATGAGGCACTCAAGGACCTGGATGATTTCTGCAAGGACCGGAGCGATATCAGGATGAAAAAATCGGGCAATGAAATGATGGTCGCCGAGAAGGTCTCCATCCCTGCCATCGCCACCAAACGGGGGGACCTGATCGGGTACGGACACTCTTCAGGCACCGAGTATACCCTGGCGCTGATCTTCAAGCTGGGCTATGATATTTCGGTGAACAGTGAAGAATGGGAATCAGAGATGAACAACTTCCACAATTACGCCAGGCAGTTCATGGCCTACCATTACGAACAGGCATATGACCGGCGGATGGAAGAGATCGCTGACCAGATCAAGGAACTGGAAAAGGAGAAGGAGCGTTTTGAGAAGGATATTGACCAGCTGAACAGGAAAATAGACAACAACAGCAAACGGATCGAAAAGGAGACGGACCAGGCGAAGATCGACGAGTACACTTTCGAAAATACCGCCTACGGGGAGGAGATTGCGGCCATCACCAACCTGATCCCGCCCATTGAAACAAAGCTTCAGGAGCTTCGGGAAAGGAGCGATCAGCTCAATACAGAAGCGCACACCTACCTGGGGACCATCGGCTCGCTATAGGGGGGCTCCTGGCCGGGGGCTACACTTTTTTTTCTTAATTTGCGGCAAACGCTGAACCATGCAGATCCTTATCGTGGAAGACGAGGTGCCGTTGATGGATTCCATGGTTTCCTACCTGGAAATGGAAGGATTCAAGTGCGCATGTGCCGTGGATTATCATTCTGCGCTGCCCCTCCTGGATATGCATGATTATATCTGTATGCTGATCGACCTGAACCTTCCTGACGGGGATGGCCTTGACCTGGTCAGACTGGCCAGGCAAAACCAGGCAACCTCCGGGATCATTATTATATCGGCCCGGAATGCCATCGAAGAGCGGGTCAGGGGACTCGACGCCGGAGCGGATGATTACCTGGTGAAGCCCTTTCACCTTTCTGAACTGGTGGCCAGGGTTCACTCGGTGGCCAGGAGGACGCGTATGCAGGGGGCGGAGGTCCTGAGTTTCGGGGTGATCCAGGTGATGCCGGACGAGCGCAAATGCTTTATAGGAGAACAACCCGTGGACCTCACCAGAAAAGAGATGGACCTGTTGCTTTACCTCATGTCCAACCGGAACAGGGTGGTGACCAAGGAGAGCATTGCCGATTACCTCTGGGGAGAGTACGGGGGCGGTTACGGATCCTACGACTTTGTCTATACCCACCTGAAGAACCTGCGCAGAAAACTGGTGGATGCGGGAAGCCCCGACTACATCCGGAACATGTATGGGGTCGGGTATAAATTCAGCCTTGAATAGCCTATGCGGTTACTGACCAAAACCACCCTTTACACGGCCACCCTCTCCCTGTTCCTGTTCTTCATCATGGGAATTCTTTTCTTCCATGTCCTCAAGAATATGAGCCTGACGGACCTGGACCATGAACTCCATGCCCTGAAAGAGGTGGTGGATGATTACCTGGAGCGGGATCCCGGGCAGCTGCCTGAAGAAATACCCGGGATCGATACCCTGGCCATCAGACAGGTAAGTGGTTTGCAGGGAGGTGTTCCCCACATGGGGGATACCCTCATGTTCGACCCTGAGAACGAACAGTTCCGGACCTACCGGTACCTCCTGTACCGTGATGTTTTCGCAGGAGTACCGCTGGAGATCAAGCTCTTTAAATCGACTACCCCGGCCGATCAGCTCGTCGAACAGGTGACCCTGATGATGACCATCATGGTGATTCTCTTCATGACCGGAATATTCGTCCTGAACAGGTTCATCTTTGCCAACCTGTGGAAGGATTTTTTCCGGGCACTTGATCAACTGAAGGCGTTCGATACGGTGAAAGAACCACTGGTACTGGAGGATCCTGATATTGAGGAATTCAAAGAGCTGTTTCAGGTACTTGAAAAAATGACGCGCCGCCTGTCGGAAGACTACAGGGAGTTGAAGGAATATACCGATAATACCACCCATGAATTGCAGACCCCGCTGGCCATCATCAAGACCAAAACAGAGTTGCTGATGCAGTCGGATAACCTGGGTCCAGGAGAGATGCAGCTGATCCATGCCATTAACGCCAGCGCGGACCAGTTGTCCAGGCTGAACTCAACCCTGGCGCTGATCACCCGCATCGAGAACAGGCAGTATCCCTCCCGGGAGGAGATCGACCTGCCCGGTGTGGTGGACCATCACCTGGAGATGTTGCAGGAACTGATATCACTGAGGGGGATCACTGTTGAACGGGAGTATGTAGTGCCGGGGAAATTGGTTCACATGGATCGCGGGCTGGCCAATATACTGATTACCAACTTATTGAAAAACGCCATCGTCCACAACAGGGACCAGGGCCACATCCGGATCAGGATCGATACGCACCGCCTGGTGGTCAGCAACGAGGGGGCACCCCTGCATTTCCCGCAGGATAGCCTCTTTAAAAGATTTGTGAGAAATACAAAAAAGAGCGGAACCTTTGGGCTGGGCCTTTCACTGGTCAAAAAGATCTGTGAAACATACGGTTACAGCATACAGTACCACTTTGAAAACGGTCAACATACCTTTGAGGTCGGGCTTATCCATTGATTTCTTCAGATTTCTTCAGTATTCCTTCAGATTTGGTACTTAGTTTTATTCCGGGTTAGGTTATCATTAAGAAAGGTAACTGCATAGCAAAATGGATTTTTCTTAAAGCCACCAGGGAATAAAACCCCTGGTGGCTTTTAAGGTTTCAAGGTTCCGTACAGATTTGTACATTTGAATCCTGCTTGCATTCCCCGAGCGAATCAACATTAACCCGGAAGACAGTGGTTTATACCATCGCATTCAAGATTCACATTTATATCAGTGCCATCACCCTGCTTGCCGGTTTCTCGACCCTGTTCCTTTCTTTCCACGGCTGGAGGAGAAGCCGGGACTTCGGAAGGAATGATGCCCTCTCTTCCCTGGTGTTTTCCATCGGCCTCTATTTCCAGCTGATCCTGGGATTCCTGATCTACTTCACCCTGCGCACTTCGCTGGACGGACCCATGTGGGATGTCCCCGATACGGAAAACGATGCTTCGCTCAGGTTCTGGGCCATCGAACACATCGCCCTGATGATACTGGCCCTGTTCCTGACCCAGCTGGGAAGGATCTTCATCAAGCGGTCGAATAAATCGGTCATGAAATTCAAGGCTTCCCTCTTCTACAACAGCGCTTCCATGCTGCTGATCCTGTTTTCGTTGAGTATCGCACTGATATTCAGGTAGCAGCTCCCTGAGCACCTTCCCGGTACCATTCTCCGGATGCGCCCCGGAGGCTTACATGCTGCATAACATATATACGAATATGGTATAAATATAATAAAAGCGTATACTTGTATCATGAAAGTATAATTCTAATCACATGGTACACGCCAATAAGAAATACCGCGATATACTGACCACAGGAAAGAAGTTATTCTGGAAACACGGGTATAAACGCATTTCGGTGGAGGAGATCTGCCAGGAATCGGGGGTTAGCAAGATGACTTTCTACAAGTATTTCTCCAACAAATCCGATCTGGCGAAAGTGATCCTCGGAAACATGTTCAAACAAAGCATGGAGCAGTTCAGGGAATTGATGCTCTCTGATATCCCGTTCGAGGAGAAGATGGAATTGCAGATCAAGATGAAGATGGAGGGGACGCAGGACATCAGTGAGGAACTGGTGAAGGACATTTACGGTGATCCCGAATCCGAGCTGTTCGAATTCTGGAAGGAGAAGGCCGGGGAGGCGATCGCGGTGGTGATAGAACTTTACCGGCAGGCGCAGGAGAAGGGGTGGCTGAGGCAGGACATCAAGATCGATTTCATCCTCTACATGATCAACAAAACATTTGATTATGTCAACGACGATGCATTGATCTCCAAATACGATACCATGCAGGACCTGATCCTGGAGATCAACCGCTTCTTCCTCTACGGAATACTTCCCCACGATACAAAAAGCCATGCCTGACAAAAGGACCATCGGATTCCTGATGACCATTCTCATGGGTCTTTCCGTTTACGGACAGGACTCGGCAAGGGTGACCGGACAGGTGCTTTCGTTTAAGGGACAGCTGTCGGCATATACCCACGTAAATCCGTCCAATGAGCTTCCATGGTGGAGCGGTGCACGCTATATCCCGCAGCTCAATGTTGAAACCGGGATGGGAAAGGAACTGTTGTTCGATGTGGAGGCGTCGGCCAACCTCTATGGCAACATGGGAATCAATCCGTTCGATTCTGCAGGATTCAATGGGGATGTGAAGCCCTATCGCTTATGGGGCAGGATCTCAGGAAGGCAGATGGAGATCAGGGCCGGACTTCAGAAAATTAATTTCGGTTCGGCTTCCATCCTGAGGCCGCTGATGTGGTTCGACCAGATCGATCCCCGCGATCCCCTGCAGCTCACGGACGGGGTATGGGGGATCCTGTTCAGGTACTATTTCCTGAACAACGCCAACCTTTGGGCGTGGGGGCTTTACGGGAACGAACGGGTGAAGGGATGGGAAGCATTTGCCACATCCCCGGGGATCCCTGAATTCGGGGGGCGGGTCCAGGTCCCTGTTCCAAGGGGGGAAGCGGCCCTCTCTTACCACCACAGGAATGCGGATGCGGAGCTACTGTCCGGGGGGAATGCCGGACTGGATCGGGTTCCTGAGAACAGGTTTGGATTCGACGCCAAATTCGATATGGTGGTCGGCTGGTGGGTGGAGGCTTCCTGGTCCAGGTTCAGCCGGGATCTCGGATCCTTTACCAACCAGGAGATCCTCAACGCGGGCATCGATTATACCTTTGGGGTGGGCAACGGGCTGACGGTGATCCTGGAGCAGCTGATTGCCGCCTATGACAGCGATCCGTTCCGGTTCAGGGAACCCCTCACTTTCTCCCTGATGAACATCACCTACCCATTGGGGATTTTCGATCAGCTGAATGCGATCATTTATTACGACTGGACGAACCAGAAGATCTATAATTTCCTGAACTGGCAAAGGCAGTTCAACAATCTGACACTCTATTTGATGGGATATATCAATCCCAGGGATTACCTGATCCCTACCCAGGGATCGGAGGAGATGCTCTATGCCGGGAGCGGCATCCAGCTGATGCTGGTATTCAACCACTGAAGTGACATTCAAAGAACCAATACAACCAATTCAATGGAGAACAATCTGATTATTCAAACCAACAACCTGACCAAGCGATTTCCCATGGGGAAAGGCGAATTCACAGCCCTGAAGGGGATCAACCTGAAGGTGGGCAGGGGTGAATTTGCCGGGTTGATCGGACCGAGCGGTTCGGGGAAAACCACCCTGCTCAACATCATCGGTTCACTGGACACGCCCACCGAGGGGGAAGCCATTGTGCTGGAGCGCTCCATCGGTCACCTTTCTGCCAAAGAGGCTGCACGGCTGCGGAAACAGAACATCGGGTTCATCTTTCAGAGCTACAACCTGCTGGCAGTTCATACCGTCTACGAGAATGTGGAATTTCCCCTGTTGCTTCTGAATATTTCGGGGAGCGAGCGGAAACGAATGGTTACCGAGGCGCTGGAATGGGTGGGGCTGACCGATAAGACGAGGCAGAAACCACCCCAGCTTTCAGGAGGGGAATGCCAGCGGGTCGCCATTGCACGCGCCATGGTCAAGAAACCCTCCCTGGTGGTGGCCGACGAACCTACTGCCAACCTGGATGCGGCCAATTCTCACCACATCCTGAAGACCATGGTGAAGCTCAATGAAGAGCTGCAGACCACCTTCCTGTTCGCGACACACGATGAGAAGGTCATCGGATATCTGAAAAGAAAGATCTTCCTGAAGGACGGGATGGTCGATGACGATGTGACCGTAAAAACCGGGAACTCATGATACTGGCTTTAAAACTGGCATTCAAGAACCTCATTGGGGCCGGATTACGCACCTGGCTCAATGTGATCGTGCTCTCCTTTTCCTTTGTGATCATCATTGCCGCGCGCGGCATCCTTGTGGGCTGGGACCGTCAGGCCAAGAACGACATGACGGACTGGGAGATCGGCGGCGGACAGTACTGGAATGAGCAGTACGATCCTTACGATCCGTTTACACTGAGTGAGGCGCACGCCCCGCTGCCTGAAGCGTTCCAGGGAGAGATCAGCCGGGGGGAGATGGTGCCCGTGCTCATTACCCAGGGGACCATCTACCCGGAAGGCCGGATGCAGTCGATCCTGATCAAGGGGATCGGGCCCGGCCAGACCCTTCTGGAGTTACCCACCGCCTATCTGGATACGGCCGTGGCGGCCATCCCTGCCATCATCGGGTCGAATATGGCCCGGTCCAATAAACTGGAAAAGGGCGACTATGTCACCATCCGGTGGAGGGATGTGAACGGGACCTTCGATGCCGCAGAGATCTATATCACGGAGATTTTCACCACCAATGTGCCCACCGTCGACGTGGCACAGGTATGGATTCCGCTGGAGAAGCTGCAGGAAATGACCCTGATGCCCGGGGAGGCCACCATCGTTACCTTCCGGGACCGTGAGAAACAGCGGGCAGTGGTCCCTGGCTGGACGCTGAAGACCCATCAGGACCTGGTCAGTGATATCGAGGAGATGATCAGGACCAAGTCGGTCGGGCAGTCTGTCTTCTATTCCATTCTGCTTCTGCTGGCATTGCTGGCCATTTTCGATACGCAGGTGCTTTCAATCTTCCGGAGGCAGAAGGAGATCGGCACCTATGTGGCGCTGGGATATACCAGGCGCGAGGTGGTCGGCCTGTTCACCATCGAAGGGGCTATGCATGCGATCCTGGCGGCCCTGGTGGGGGCAGTCTACGGCATCCCGTTCCTGGCATGGTTTGCCAGAAAGGGGATTACCCTCGGAGTGACCTCGGCCGATTACGGTTTCGCCATGTCCGATACCATGTATCCCACTTACAGCGGAGCACTGGTGATCGGGACCACCCTGATCGTGCTGCTGGCCACCACGCTGGTGAGCTACTGGCCTTCAAGAAAAATAGCCAAAATGAATCCAACCGAAGCTTTAAGGGGGAAATTGCAATGATACGTTTCATCATCAAAGGTTTGATCAGGGATCGAAGCAGGAGCCTGCTGCCCCTGATCGTTGTGGCCATCGGCGTGATGCTGGCCGTTTTTATGCGGGGATACATCAATGGGATCATGGTGGATATGATCGAGCAGACCGCACGGTTCCAGACCGGACATGTGAAGGTGGTCACTGCTGCCTACGCGGAGAATGCGGACCAGCTTCCCAATGACCTGGCGATCCTTGATGCCGGTGAGCTGAGGTCGGATCTCCAGACCGCTTTCCCGGAGATGGCGTGGGTTGAGCGGGTCAAGTTCGGGGGTCTGATCGATGTCCCGGATGAGGAGGGGGAGACACGCAGCCAGGGACCTGCCGCAGGGATGGCACTGGATCTTCTATCCGGTGAATCGGGTGAGGCGGAAAGGCTGAAACTTGACCGGAGCCTGGTGCGCGGGGCATTGCCTACAGCCCCGGGCCAGGTGCTGCTCAGCGAGGATTTTTCACGGAAACTGGAGGTGGATCCCGGTGATCCGGTAACCCTGATCGGATCGACCATGCACGGTGGAATGGCCATTCATAATTTTACACTGGCAGGGACCGTGCGTTTCGGGAATACGGGCATGGACCGGGGTACCATCATTGCCGATCTGAAGGATGTTCAGGATGCACTTGATATGCAGGATGCCGCCAGCGAGATTTATGGGTTCTTCCCGGGAGGGTTTTATGACGACGAGCTGGCCGATCCGGTGGTGGAGCGGTTCAACGCGCAGTTTGCTGATCCCGGGGATGAATATGCACCGGTCATGCTCCGGCTGAGGGATCAGGAGGGACTGGACCTCTATGTGGGCCTCACCGACAGCATGGGCGCCATTGTGACTTTCGTGTTCATGCTGGCCATGTCGCTGGTGCTCTGGAATGCGGGGCTGCTGGGGGGACTGCGCCGTTACGGAGAGATCGGGATCAGACTGGCCATCGGCGAAGAGAAGGGACATGTGTACCGTTCCATGATCGGAGAATCGCTGGTAATCGGGATCGCGGGCACCATAGTGGGCACGGCGGTGGGATTGGGATTATCCTACCTGATGCAAACCTATGGACTGGATATCAGCGAGTTTACAAAAAACGCCACCACCGGGGTGATGATGCCGAACGTGGTTCGTTCCAGGATCACACCACCCGATTTCTATATCGGATTTATTCCCGGTGTGATCTCCACGGTGGCGGGTACCATGCTTTCGGGAGTGGGCATCTACAAAAGGCAAACGGCCCGGTTATTCAAGGAACTGGAATCTTGAACCTACAAAACAAAGAATCATGAAAACGATACTTTCCGCAGTGGCCTTGCTGGGTTCCCTGGCAGCCGCTGCCCAGAGCGCAGATGAGATCCTGGAGAGGGTGGACCGGAACATGTCCTCCGAGAACAGGGTATTCGAATCATCCATGACCATTCACGGGAAACGGACCAGCAGGACCATCACCTCACGGACCTATGCGGTAGGCGATTCCAGGTCCTTTACCGAATACCTTTCACCTGCCCGGGAGGAGGGGACTAAAATGCTCAAACTGGAGGATCAGCTCTGGATCTACTCGCCGGGGACCGACCGGACCATCCAGATATCGGGACACATGCTGCGGCAGTCGGTAATGGGCTCGGATCTCTCCTACGAAGACATGATGGAAGACCGCAAACTGACCGAGGTGTACGACGCTTCCATCGCGGGGGAGGAAGAATTGGACGGCAGGCCGGTCTGGGTCCTGGACCTGACGGCCAATGTGGAGGATATCGCCTATGCTTCCAGAAAGGTCTGGATCGATAAGGAGCGGTTCATCCCGCTGCGTGAGGAGCTGTATGCAAAAAGCGGTCAGTTGCTGAAGAGGTCTGCCATGAGCGATGTGAAGCGCATCGAGGGGCGCTGGTTCCCCACCACCATTGTGTATAAGGATATGATGAAACAGGGGGACGGGACCGAATTCACCATGACAAGCATCCGTTTCGATCAGGAGATCGACGAATATATTTTCAGCAAGGCCGCACTGAAGCAATAAGGAATGGGCAGGGTCTAGCCGTAGCTGGAGATCGATTTCAGGGTCTCCATGCTGACGATCTGGATGGTTTTGCCGTAGATTTTCAATATCCCGTCCTTCCTCAACTCGCTGAGCGAGCGGATCACATTCTCGGTGGTCATTCCCACATATTCGGCCATCTCCTTTCTGCTCAGGGGCAGGTCGAATTCGTCGGAGAAATAGACCTCCTGTGAGAAATAGAGAAGCAGGTAGGCCACCCTGCCGCGCAGATGTTTTCTCCTGATCTCCAGCGTATCAAGGATGATCTTGTCGGCCACACGGCTCATTTTGCTGAGCAGGTTCAGGGCCAGAGAGCCACTCTCCCCGATCAGTGTGTGCACCTCCTTCATGCTGAGGTTACAGGTCACTGAATCCTCCAGTGCGGTGACAGAATAGTTGTATTTCCGGTCGGAAAACACACTCAGAAGGCTCACATAATCAAAAGGTTTGGCGATGGTGATGATCTGTTCCCTTCCGTCTGCTGAAGTATGATAGAGTTTCACCAGGCCGCTTTTCAGATAGACGAAATCCCTGATCAGGGTGCCGGCTTTAATGATGATCTCCCCTTTCCTGTATTCCTTCTCCACCTTGTTGGAACAGACCACCTCCAGTTGTTCCCCGTCCAGCCTGTTGACGAACAGATCCTTCAACTCACACAATTCACAACTGCAACTGGGGTCCATACACTAATCCTGAAGATGCTGGCCGGCATATCCGGAGATGATAGTTGTCATACCATGACAAATATCATATCGTTATCCGGATCACACAAACGGGCCATTGTTATTTTTGTAACGCTTTTCAGCAATGATTGTTCTGCTGCGAATCAAACACCAAAAAATAAACAACAATAATATGAAAAAGATTTTAATACTGGGCGGCGGTACAGCGGGTACCATGATGGCCAACAAGCTCTTCAAGGTGCTTGACAGGCAGGAATGGGAGATTACCATCGTGGATCAGCACAAGACCCATTACTACCAGCCCGGCTTCCTGTTTATCCCGTTCGGGATCTACAACAAATCGGATGTGATCAAACCCAAGGGGGATTTCTTTCCGGCAGGCGTGAAGGTGATCTACCAGGAGATCGACAGGATCGAAGGGGAGGAGAACCGCGTTCACCTCATGGACGGGAGCTGCCTGAAATACGATTTTCTGATCATTGCCACCGGGACCCAGACCCGGCCCGATGAGACCCCCGGGCTGCTGGGAGAGGAATGGAGGAAAAGCATCTTCGATTTCTATACCGTCGAGGGGGCGGTGGCCCTTCAGCAGTTCTTCAAGTCCTGGGAAGGAGGGAAACTGGTGCTCTGTATTTCCGAACTGCCGTTCAAGTGCCCGGTGGCCCCCATCGAATTTGTCTGCCTGGCCGAGGCATATTTCACCGAAAAAGGGATCAGGGACAAGGTGGACATTACCTATGTGACTCCGCTTCCCGGGGCCTTTACCAAGCCGATCGCCACCAAAATGCTGAGTCAGTTGCTGGAGGAGAAGAACATCAAGGTGGTCCCAGAGTTTTACCTGGAGAGCGTGGACGGCGAGAAAAAAGTGATCCGTTCCTACGACGAGCAGGAGATTCCCTTTGACGTGCTCACCATTGTCCCTGTCAATATGGGTTCTGAAATGATCGAGCGCAGCGGACTGGGGGATGACATGAATTATGTGGATACCGATAAGGAGACCCTTCAGTCAAAGCAGTTTGAGAACATTTTCGTTCTTGGGGATGCGTCCAACATCCCCACCTCCAAGGCGGGTTCGGTGGCCCATTTTGCCGCAGAGATCCTCTTCGAGAACCTGCTGAATGCCATTGAGGGGCGCCCGATGACCGCCAAATTCGACGGTCATGCCAACTGCTATATCGAAACGGGATACGGGAAAGGAGCCCTGATCGATTTCAACTACGATACGGAGCCCCTTCCCGGCACATTCCCTCTTCCCGGGATCGGCCCGTTCGGACTGCTGAAGAATACAAAGATCAACCATTACGGAAAGATGATGTTCCGCTGGATCTACTGGCACATCCTGCTGCGGGGGAAGGAGATGCCCATCGAGGCACACATGACCATGGCCGGTAAAAAGAACGATGTCGCATAACTTGGATTGGTATGGCTGATAATACTGCAAAACAGATCGCTGAACTGAACCAGAAGGTCGACACCATTCTGGATTACGTGAACCAGCAGAGGCTCAAGTCACAGGCCATGGATGACCTGGTGGCCGATGTCTCCATCATCGGGAAGGATGTTTACGATTCCACCGTGAAGGCCCTGGATGAAAACGAGGTGGTGCTCGATCCCGATCAGCTGAGGGAACTCGGCATCCGGCTGGCAAAGAATGTGGGGAATTTCAATGCCATCCTGGATACCATGGGAAGCGCCCTGGATTTCATGAGGGACGCGGGCCCCATCGCCAACGAAGTGATCATCGATGCCACTAAGAAACTGCATGAGTTCGAGGAGAAAGGATATTTTGAATTCATGCGCGAATTCGGGAACATCATCGACAACATCATCACCTATTACCGGGTGGAGGATGCCCGGATGCTGGCCGATAATGTGGTGATCATTCTCGACACCATCAAGAACCTGACCCAGCCGGAAATGCTGAAATCGGTGGACAATGCCATCCGCGTATTTTCCAAGCTGGAGATGGACGATATTCCCTCCTATTCCCTGTTCGGAGTGATGCGCGAGATGAATAAACCCGAAATGAAGAAAGCCCTTGGCTTTTTCGTGACATTTATGAAGAACCTGAGCAAAAGTCAAACAGATAAACCATCAAAAAACTAAGAATTATGGCACAAAAAACCTATGCAGGATCAACCATCGAGGTAAACGATGAAGGCTACCTGACCGATCCGTCACAGTGGAACCGTGAAATTGCCGCAGAAATGGCGAAAGAGGAAGGGATCGAATTGACCGATACGCACTACAAAGTGCTTGAATTCCTCCGTGAGAGTTATGACAAGGGTGAAACCCTCACCATCCGTAAGGTGGGGAAATCCGGGATCGTCGACATCAAGGGGCTCTACCAGCTGTTCCCCGGCGGACCGCTGAAGTTCTCCTCGAAATTTGCAGGGATTCCCAAACCGGCCAGCTGCGTTTAATCCTTAAATGAGAGAATGTTATGGCTGCAACCAATGAGAGTCCGTTAAAGAAAGTATGCATCATCTGTGCCAAGGGCACCATCGAGGATGTATACGCCACCCTGGTGATGGCCAACGGGGCCGTGATGGAGGGCATCGAGGCGAAGGTGTTCTTCACCTTCTTCGGCCTGGACGCCATTACAAAGAAACAGATGAAGAGACTGAAGACGGCCACGGTCGGGAATCCGGCCATGCGTGCACCCGGCGGGCTTCCGTTTCCAACCATCCTGGGGATGTTGCCCGGAGTCGAGGCAGGGGTTTCTTCCATGATGAAGAGTCAGATGGAGAAGCTGGACATTCCTCCGGTGGACGAATTCCTGGAGATGATCACCGCCGGCGGTGGAGAGATCTATGCCTGCAAGCTGGCCATGGATATGTTCAAACTGGAGAAAGAGGATCTTTGGGATGAAGTGAAGGCTGTCCTCACCGTTGGCGAATTCTATGCCATGTGTGGAGGGGAGAATACCCAGATCATCTTCACCTGATTCTTCCGCCAGTCACACGCATATCTGAACAGGGGTATCTGAAGCGGGACTGAAATTTTTCCCTGCGGGAAATATTGCAGGTCCCTCCACTCAGATACCCCTGTTTATCAATTGCCGGTACAGGCTACAGGGTGAACTCCAGGGACTGGTCCGCCGCCTTCAAAGAGGAGTATTCGATCCTCACCTTTCCTTTTCCGGATACCAGGAACTCATATTCCGCCTTACCGAAACCGGGGACATGGACAAACTGGATCTCCGGTTTGTTCTCTTTGTAACTGGCCCTGTCTGTATATGCATCCAGCAATTCACCTCCTGCCACCACCGTGGCATCTGAACCCTTCACGGTCAGCAGGTCTTTCCGGAGAAGGTTGTCTTTCAGGCTCATGTAAGAGAGGGTGGGCAGTGCATTGGGATTGACCAGCCTGACCCTGATCCGGTAGAGGTCCTTTCCGATGGATTCCTTTTCAAAAAGTTCGAGGCTCACGCTGGGGGTCTGCTCTGCCGAGAAGATCACCGCACTGGCATTGCGGTGCACCAGGTCCTGCAGCATAAACGGATGGGGGAGGCGGGAACTCAGCTTCACCCACCCGCCGATCTCAATTTCCCCGTATACGGGATGGTCGTATGGTTCCCAGGGTTTGTAAAGCTCTCCCTGGGCCACATGGTCATTGAACTTCAACCGCTGGTGCCCGGCACCTTCCGCACCCTCGCCACGGCTGGATTGCCCCGGACTGGGTTGATCTGCATTCAATGCATAGGTTTCGGACTGGGACTGGAACAGTTCGCCCACCAGGCTGTAGGATCCGAGCATGTGGTTGGCCCATTCGTTGGAATCACCATGGGTGGAGTAGAGGTCTTTCCAGATCACCAGGTAGCGGTACCCTGGGGTAATTCTCTCGCTGTTCTGTCCGATGTAATCATACACCCGGATGTCCTCCTGCGGGAACTCCCCGGCATCCCTGGTGGAGGGTCCCCGAAGGAACATGCCCCCTGAATTGTGGAAAGACCACACCACCATGATATTGGGTCTGGCCAGCATGTATTCGGCAATGGCCTTGATCCCCGTCCCGGAGAAGGGATAATACCCGGCACCCCGCTGCACGTAATTGGGCTGCCAGTTCACTCCCCAGTTCCGGTTGGGATCCACATACCCTTCCGCATCTTCGTTGATCCTTCCGTCTCCGTCGTTATCGATCCCTTCCCTGCCAAGCAGGATCCACTCCCCTTTCTCTCCGGGCTCCACCCGCACCATCAGCCTGGGATCATGGGGATCGGTCCGGTGGGTTCCGTTGGGATCCCTCTTTCTCATGTCGCAGATGTTTCCGTCACCGTCCAGGTCATCGGGGGGATCCTCGTCGAACAACCCGTCCCGGTCATCGTCTTTCGGCCTCCGCAATCCCCGGTTGGAACTGGGGGTATTGGCATCTTCAAAGAAATGGTACCTGCCGTCCACGTTCACCGAAGGGAGGATATAAAAGGTGTTCCGGTCCACCAGGGAGGTGATCTTTTCGTTCTCTCCGTATTTGGTCAGGAGCATGTTCGCCAGGTAGAGGCAAACCTCGCCCGCCTGGATCTCGTTGCCGTGGATATTCCCGTCCACATACACACCGGGCTTGGAAAGGTGTTCGCCGGTTTTGGGATTGAATATGGTCAGCGCCCAGATCTCCCTGTTTTCCTCGCTCCGGCCCACCAGGTCCATGGTGGTCATTCGGGGGTATGCCTCGTGCAACACCCTCATGGCTTCCACGAGCTCCTCGTAGGTGTAATACCGGTCGAACCTCAGGGGCACCTTGATTTCCTGCCCTTTAAGGGGCATTGATCCGATCAGCACCGCGATCATTAACCAGTTGCATATCTTTTTCATGGCTTGTCCTCCTGTCAGTTGATGGTTGTGCGGTCCCTTCCGCCGTTTTTGCTTTCCAGTCTCAGGTTCAGTGCCCCGGCGCGGTCAGTGTGGACCACCCAGGAGACTTTCACCCTGGATTTACCCTCCACGCTGCTGATGGGGGTCCGGTGCAGTCCTGTCAGTATCTCAAGTCCTTCCCCCTCAAGGATCAGCACTGCCGGAGCAGGCTGCCGGTTCCTTTTTCCCATGTGGGTGGGAAACGGGATCATGGATCGGTTCTCGATCCATGCTTCCACCCGGTACACCCCGTCACCGAGGGAGGTCCTTTCCGTTTTAAAGATGTGCAGGTCTGGCAGTTCGCCGGCAAGGGTGAAGATCCAGGGTAACTGAAGGTTCAGCAGCGAATCCACCATGAAATAAGGTGGTGTGTGGGACAGGTAAGGCATGAATCCGCCGATCTCCACTGCGCCCAGCGTGGGGTGATCGTATGGTTGCCAGCCGGTAAATCCCTTACCCTCCAGCACACTGTCTGAGAAATGCAGCATCGCCTGATCCAGCTCCATCACCTCCCTGCCGTTGCCTTCCTCTTTCTGTCCGGCCTGTTGTCTGCCCGAAGAGGCAGTGTCCGGCACCGGTTTGGGGATTCCCCACAGATCCATGCTGAACACCGGGACCCCCACATGGAAATACGCCCAAAGTTCATGGCTGCCGTCCGCGGCAGGCCCTGATTCGATCCGGGGGGAGGCACCCCGTTCTTCGAGGTATGCTTTGTAATCGGCCGCATATTTCCTGTAAAACTGGAGATCTCCCTCCTGGGGATTGACAGCCGCGCCCAGACCGAGTGCCCCTGCCACATCACTTTCATCGATGGTTTCACCCGGCATGGCTTCACGGAGGGCCTCCAGCACTTCCTGCATGGTATAGGTGCGCGAAGCATCGATGCCAAACCGCTGCGCCATTCTATCAGGGACACGCAACCGGTTCAGGTCGGCCTCACCTTTTCTCCCTCCACGGGGAGGAGTCATGCAGAAATTGGTGGAGCCCAATGAAAAGACCATGGCAATATCCGGATGTTCAAAAACGAACTGCATTACCGCATACGATTCCGGAGTCGACCCCGGGTAGAGCCCGGCAGGCTCGGTGAAGTAGGGAAAGAGGAACGGGAAATTGATGTTCACATTGGTGCCCCCGTGCCCGTCCTCATTATAATTTCCGTCCCCGTCATCGTCGGTCCCCTCCGTGTAGAGGTGGTATTCGCCCTGCTCCCCCTTCTCCGGATCGGCCTTTCTCATCAACCGGGGATCCGTGTCATCGATGACCCATAAACCGTCCGGGTGCCTTACCCTCATCTGAGTGATCCAACCATCCCCGTTGAGATCGTCGGGCCCATCTTCGTCGGTCTGTTCATCCCTGTCATCGTTGGTGGGGATGTCGTTCCTGCTGTTCTCTTCCAGTGGTGACTCAAAAAAGCGGGAGGCCGCATCGGGATTTCCAGCCGGAATGATATACCAGTTCAGGGTATCGTAACGGGCTGGATCCTCCAGGATCATTTCCGCGAGCCGGAGTGCTCCCTCCGTGGCCAGGGGACGGGTGCCTTCCAGATTGGCGGTAACCAGCACGGCAGGGACACTCTTTTCATCATTCCCCGTTTCATTTCCGATTTCAACCAGGTACACCGGTCTCCCCCCGGGAGAAGTGGCAAGAACCATTGCCCGCGTACTGCCGGGATGTTCCGCTGTAATGCGCATGATCCATTCCTCCACCTGCCCCGGGGAGCGGTACCCCCCGAACTGTGCCTGCAGCGGCACCAGGGAAAAAAGGATCAGCACCGGCAGCCCGCCGGTGATCCGGAACAACATATTCTTAACATTCATAGGGTATGGTATTTGGGTAACGAAGCCTTGAAAATAGCATAAATACCGGATCGGAGGTCATCGATCGGGTATTTTCTGCCTGACACCGGTCTCTTCACCGGAAGGACCGGTTGCCACCGGACTGCATCAGGAAGGACCGGTTGCCACCGGATTGCATCAGGAAGGATCAGTTGCCACCGAACTGCATCAGGAACGATTTGATAAAACCGTCCAGCTCGCCATCCAGCACCGCCTGGACATTTCCCGTTTCGTGGCTGGTGCGCAGGTCTTTCACCAGTTTGTAGGGATGCAGGACATAGTTCCTGATCTGGGAACCCCACTCAATCTTCAGTTTGCTGCCCTCGATCTCAGCCTGTTTTTCCCGCTTTTTCTGAAGTTCAATTTCATACAGATGCGACTTGAGGATGCGCAGGGCGTTTTCCCTGTTTTTGAGCTGGGACCTGGTTTCCGTGTTGTCCACGGTGATCCCGGTGGGCAGGTGCCTGACCCTGACACCGGTCTCCACCTTGTTCACGTTCTGTCCCCCGGCACCTCCCGAACGGAAAGTATCCCATTCAATATCTGCAGGGTTGATGGTGATTTCGATGGAGTCGTCGATCACCGGCGTAACGAAAACCGAAGCAAAGGAGGTGTGCCTCCGGTTGGCTGCATCGAAGGGGGAGAGCCTGACCAGGCGATGGACTCCGGTTTCGCTTTTCAGAAAGCCGTAAGCATAATCTCCGGTAAACTCCAGTGTGACCGATTTGATGCCGGCGTCGTCCCCCTGGACCATGTGGAGTTCTTTGACGCTGTATTTCTGTTTTTCTCCGTAGCGGATGTACATCCTCATCAGCATCTCAGCCCAATCCTGGCTTTCGGTACCGCCCGCTCCCGAATTGATCTTAAGGATGGCGCCGAGGCTGTCCTCTTCATTGCGGAGCATGTTTCTGGACTCAAGGTCTTCGGTCAGCTCCAGGGCAGCCTGGTACTGGGCGTTCACTTCCTCGTCGGAGGCTTCTCCGGACTGTTGAAATTCGGCGAGCACATTCAGGTCCTCCACCGCTGTCTTCACCTCACCGTAGCCTTCCACCCAGTGTTTCAGGCGCGCAATTTTCCTCAGCTGCTCCTCGGCAGCTTTGGGGTCGTTCCAGAAATCCGGTTCGTGTGTCCGTTGTTCCTCTTCTTCGATCTGAATGGTTTTACCATCCACGTCAAAGATGCCTCCTTAACGCATCCAGGCGTCCATTCAGATCTTTGATCTGTTCTGTTGTAACCATGAGAAAAATTTTTGCTAAAGATAGAAAAGATATGGCAGCCGGGGGTATTTTATTCCTTCAGTTCCCTGTTCAGGATTTTATGGATAAGGTCCGGTTCAAATCCGCGGCCGGAGGCATACCGGTATAATTTGCTTTTCCTGGCGTAGTGATTCTTATCCTTTATCCGGGAGGATCTGGCGGTGATCAGCTCCCTGCAGACGCGCTCATAGCTTTCTTCGTCAATGGACTCCAGTGCTTTTTGTATGCATTCTTCCCCGATCCCGTGCTGCCGGAGCATGTAGGCGATTTTTATCCGGCCCCACCGGTTGAGACTGAATTTTTCCCTGGTGAATAATTCGGCGAAACGCCGGTCATCCACAAAATGCTGACCGGTCAGTTCTTTCAGAACAGCTTCCCGGAGCTCCTCCGGGACCTCCCATTCTTTCAGTTTCCCCCTGAGCTGGCTGCTGGAGGTCTCCCGGCGGCTGCAATAGGCGGCTGCCCGCTCCAGGGCCTCTTTAAATGCTGTCTTCCCGCTGTCCGGCGCGGATGAATCTTTCTTTTTCATGGATATCCCTGATGATGGTGACATCTCCGAATCCCAGGCCTGTGAAGATCCGGGCCGTTTCCTTTCCAAGGTTTTCATTGATCTCCACCCAGATTTCCCCCGAACCGGAGAGTATTCCGGAACCCAGCTCCGCTATGATCCGGTAATAGAGGAGGGGGTTTTCCGGGGGTGCGAAAAGGGCCTCTTCAGGTTCATGGTCCAGGACGTGGGGTTGCATGAGGGCTCTTTCACTGTCCCGGACGTATGGAGGGTTACTGACCAGCAGATCCACCTCACCCGGCAGGTTCTCCTGCTGGCTTTTTCTTAGATCCCCCAGGATCCAGTCCACATGCAGACCATTCAGTCTCCCGTTGTGCCGGGCGACAGCAAGGGCATCCGGACTGACATCCAGACCGGAGACAGCCGCTTCGGGGAAGTGCTTTTTCAGTGCCAGGGCGATGCATCCGGAGCCGGTTCCCAGATCAAGAATCCTTGCCGGATATAAGGCATGGCTTTCCAGGATACGGGAGACCATCTCCTCGGTTTCGGGCCGCGGGATCAGCACCCGTTCATCCACCATGATCTTTAAATCCAGGAAGTGTGTATATCCCAGTACATATTGAATGGGCCTGCCTCTATGGATTTCGGTCACAATTTCCTTAATTTGCGTCAGAATTGCAGAACCGGGATGGTACAGGGGATCCCTTATCAGCAAGGCAGGGGGATAACCCGCATGTTCGAGGATCAGCCGGGTCATGGCGGAAGCTTCACCCGCGGAAACTTTTTTTCGCAGTTCCTGTTCCAGCCAGGTCCGGGTTTGCTGCAATGTGGCCTTCTCAGGGAGCATGGATCAAATGTAACAAATTAGTGGAACCGTGTTGACGGAATCAGATCATAAATACATGCGGCGGTGTTTCGAGCTTGCCCGTAAAGGACTGGGGCTGACCGGGACCAATCCCCTTGTGGGCTGTGTCATTGTTCATGGCGACCGGATCATCGGTGAGGGGTATCACCACAAATACGGCGGCCCCCACGCCGAGGTGAATGCGATCCGGTCGGTCAGGGAACCTGAGCTGATTCCTGAATCCACCCTCTATTGCAGCCTGGAGCCCTGCTCCCATTACGGGAAGACCCCGCCATGTTCCCTGCTGATCACGCAGAAAGGGTTCAGAAGGGTGGTCATTTCCAATCTGGACCCTTTTCCCAGTGTGAACGGCCAGGGTGTGCGGCACCTGGAAGAGGCAGGAATCGATGTGGAAACCGGGTGCCTGCCGGAAGAAGGGGCACATCTGAACCGGCGGTTCCTGACTTACCATGAGCTGGGGAGACCGTATGTGATTCTTAAATGGGCACAGACCCAGGATGGGTTCATCGATCTGATGAGGGAGCCTGGCGATCCCATAGGGACCAACTGGATAACCGGTGATGTCTGCCGTACCCTGGTCCATAAATGGAGAAGTGAAGAAGATGCGATCATGGTGGGGACCCGAACCATCCTGACCGATAATCCGAGGCTCAATGTCCGCAGGTGGGCGGGAGACCAGCCGGTGAGGGTCACCCTGGACCGGAAAGGGAGAATTCCCCGTACATCGCACATCCTGAACGGGACGCAGGATACCATTGTTTTTAGTGGTGAACGGGGTAGTTATTCGGGTAAGACAAGGAGTATTCCTGTGGATCCCTCCTACGGAATCGGAGATCTGCTCGAAGAGCTTCGCGATCAGAAAGTGGTTTCTGTCCTGGTGGAAGGGGGTGCGAAGCTGATCCGCTCCTTTATCGAGGAAGACCTGTGGGATGAAGCACGGGTATTTACCGGGAAAATGACTTTCAGCCAGGGTGTAAGGGCTCCCGTGATCCGGCGTGATCCGGACGATGTGGTACAGATCA
Source organism: uncultured Bacteroides sp. (assembly GCA_964575865.1). GTDB lineage: Bacteria > Bacteroidota > Bacteroidia > Bacteroidales. The sequence goes on from CAZNSZ010000009.1 coordinate 31,989, forward strand.
ACGGGACCACACTGGAACTCTACAGGAACATCCTGAAGGATCAGGGAGACAATGATTCGCAGTGATAAAGTTTGGTGCGTAATTTGCATTCAACAAATCAGTGCTTAAAGTGTTAGCATAAAAGAGGATATACAGATTCCTGGATGCACAGAGTGATGAAATACGGGTGGATGATCCTGCTCCTGGCGGTGGCAGGACAGCTGGAATTGCTTGGGCAATCAGCCAGGGCCTATTTCCGTGCCGGAGAGGAGGCCCACAGGAGCATGAATTACGGCGATGCCATCGATCAGTACACACGTGCCATTGAACTTGATCCGGAATATGAGGAGGCTTATGTGAACCGTGCCAGGGCCTATGCCCAGACAGGCGACCATGCCAGTGCAGCGGTGGACTTCGACAGGGCACTGGCATTCAATGAACGGGATCATGAGCTCTATTACCTCTCGGCCCGTGAATGGTACCTGATGGGGAACAGCAGGGTTGCTCTTTCGAAGCTGAACGAGGCCATTTCAAGAAAAAGGAATTTCCTGGAGGCCTACCAGCTCAGGGCCGATGTCCTGATGGACCTGCAACAGGTTGACCGGGCACTGCTGGATTATGAGAAATGTCTCAGGCTGCAGGAAGATGCGGAGGCCTATTACAAGCTGGGAACGGCCTATGAGAAGCTGGAAATGACAGGGGAGGCGGAGGAAGCTTTCAGGAAATCGATCGAAGAAAATGAAAGGATCCCTCAGACCCATTACGCCCTCGCCCGTTTGCAGTATAAGCTGAAAAAGTATGAGGAGGCCCTTGGATCTGTGCGCCGGATGCTGCTCCTGGAGCCCGGTAACCTGGACGGGATCCTTCTCCAGGCCCGGCTGCAGGCGGCCTCGGGGGACTATCCCAGTGCCATCGAATCACTCTCCATGGCCTCCGTTCAGTCACCCATGGAACCGGAGATCTATCTGTCCCGCGGCGATATTTACCGCATGATGAATCAGATGAACAATGCGGTCATCGATTATACCAAAGCCATCGAGCTGAATCCTGAGAATCCGGAACTCTATTACAGGCGGGGAAGCGCATACGAAGAGATCAGGCAATATGACAAGGCCATCCAGGATTACAGGAAACTGGAAACCATGGCGGCCACCGATGAGACAGCCGGTGCGCTCTATGCACAGGCATCCCGGAATCTATTCGAACTGAACAGGGAGGAAAACAAGCCCCGGGTAGTGCTGACCGATCCTTTGCCTGGCGAAGGGAACAGGGTCAATGTTCCGAGGGAAGTGCAGCTGATCGATGTGGAGGGAGTAGTGGAAGACGAGAGCGAGATCAAGTCTCTCCAGGTGAATGGCGTTCCGGTCTCCATGGAACCGGCGGACGGGGAAAGCAGGTTCCGGGCCAGCGTCAACCTCGCTCAGTCGGATATGATCACCATACAGGTCACCGATATATACAACAATTCAGAAACAGCCCTCTATCCCGTCAGGCGTACCGAGGTGACCCCACCCCGCGTGCAGATGATCGCCCCTTACAGTGCCGATGGCATGACCCTTTACCTGGACGGGAGTGAACCCAGGATCTTTTTGGAAGGGAGGATCGAGGATGAAAGCAAAATCAGCAGCATTTTTGTGGATTCAGTCATGGCCAGTTACATCCCGGACGACATGAATCCCTATTTCTCTGCGCTCATCAATGTGGAGAGCAAAAGCAGTCTCACAGTGAAGGCGGTGGATGAATTCGGGAATGTTTCGGAAACGGTTTTTTCACTCAACAGGGACAGCCGTAGCCTGGAAGACAATCCCATGGGAAAGACATGGGTGGTTTTCGTTGAGAATTCCGATTATGATTACTTCGCCAGCCTGGAAGGCCCTTCCAGGGATGTGGCCCTCATGCAGGCTGCCCTGAATAAGTACCAGGTGCACAACCTGGTGCACAAGAAAAACATGACCAAGGAGGAGATGCAGCGGTTCTTCAGCATCGAACTGAGGGATATGATCCGAAGCAACAAGATCAATTCCCTGCTGATCTGGTATGCCGGACATGGAAAACTGGTCAACGGAACGGGTTACTGGCTCCCTGTGGATGCCAGCGGAAACGATGAGTTTTCCTATTATAACATCGGTCAGCTGAAGGCTTCGATGGAGTCCTATCCGGATTTTCTGACGCACAAGCTGGTGGTCACCGATGCCTGTGAGTCGGGCCCCAGTTTTTACCGTGCCATGCGGACCGAGGTCAGGGACCGCAGCTGCGAGGACTGGACCTCCACCCAGCTGAAATCAAGCCAGGTCTTCTCTTCTGCAGGAGATGAGACCGCCTCCGATGAGAGTCAGTTCACCAGAACGTTCGCCAACGTACTGGCCAGCAATCCGGGTGAATGCATCTCCATCGACAGGATCGTCCAGCGGGTCACCGCTTCCATGATGAACAACAACCAGCAGCGGCCTCAGTTTGGAAAAATTGCAGGGCTCGAGGATGAAGACGGAACATTCTTCTTCATTCCCAGGGGATATGAGTGAATCCGCTGGTCAGCGGAGGGAACTGGTCAGAGCAAAGGCTCCAGCTTGGCAACTATGGTACTTTTGGGAACTGCGCCAACCTGTTTGTCGGCTACCTCTCCGTTTTTGAAGAAAAGAATGGTCGGGATATTCCGGATCCCGAATCTGGCTGTAATTCCCGGATTACTGTCTACGTCAACCTTCGCAACAATCGCTTTGCCTTCATAATCGGTTCCTACCTCTTCGACGATGGGCCCGACCATCCGGCAGGGTCCGCACCACTCGGCCCAAAAATCAACGATTACAGGCTTGTCTGCCTGAAGAACCAATTGTTCGAAATTGCCATCTGTTGCCTCTAATGCCATGATGATTTGTATTTAATGGTTATAAAAATCTGGGTCAAAATTAAGAAAAATACCTTTATGCAAACCTGAATTCGAATACCGCGCTGTTCTGGAGATAATCCATAAAGGAGTCATCCAGCAGTACATGCTTTTTCCGCGAGAACAACCTGATGCTGGTATTGCTCTGGGGGTCATGGATCATGAACCTGAGTATTTTTCCATGCTCGCTGACCGTGTAGCGCTCCAGTTCATCGACCAGTTCCCCGGAGACCTGATCGATGTCCAGGGTTATGTCCACGGATCGGACCAGTTTATCCCTGACATCGGCGAGCATGTGGATCGCTTTGATCTTCAGGCTGAAGATCCTGCGATTGGGTTCCTCCCGCGGGCTCCATTCGTTCACATTGGCCCTGATCAGCAGGGCGACATCCGGACTGAAGTACTGTTTGAAATTGACGTAATCATCATTCTTCAGACGGAGGTTATAGGTATCCGAGTAGTCTTCGAGCTGGGCCAGCAGGTAGGGTTTGTTCCTCCACTGGTCCACCCCGTCCCGGATGCTCTTCACCATGCCGCAGAAGACCACGTCCCTTCCGCTGTAACTGGAAAGATCGGACAGCTCATGCAGGGTATGGGTACAGAACGATTCGATCTCGAGCTTGAACCGGTCAAGCGGATGGGAGGTCAGGTAGATTCCGATCAGGTCCTTCTCCCGCTTGCATTTGGTGGAATCGTCCCACTCGTTCACTGCCGGTGGTTCCGGTCTGGTGATGGCGCTTGAACTGATCTCCCCGAACAGGTTCTGCTGAGGAGTGTTCCGTTCATACTGGATCCTGTTCCCGTATTTCACCAGTTGTTCGATGAATGTGGGATCCTCCTCTTCCAGGGTATCCAGGAACTGGCTCCTGGAGATCCCCCCGAAACAATCCAGGGCACCCGCAATGGCCAGCCCCTCCAGGTTCTTTCGGTTGAGCTGGTGAAGATCGTTCCGTTCAACGAAGTCATATATATCCGCAAAGGGACCCCCTCGCTGCCTTTCCACGATGATGCTCCGGACCGCATTCTCACCCACCCCTTTGATGGCTCCGAGCCCGAAACGGATATCACCGTTGTCGTTGGTGGTGAAACGGACGTTGCTTTCATTCACGTCGGGCCCCAGTACCCGGATCCCCATCCTTCTGCATTCGTCCATGAACACCCCGATCTTTTTAATATCGGCAATGTTCCTGCTCAGCACCGCCGCCATGAATTCGGCCGGGTAATTGGCCTTCAGATACGCTGTCTGGTAGGAGACATAGGCATAACAGGTAGAGTGTGATTTGTTGAAAGCATACTGGGCAAACGCTTCCCAGTCGGTCCAGATCTTCTCGATTTTCTTCCTGGGGAACCCGTTTCTGGAACACCCTTCCTCGAACTTCACCTTGAGTTCGTCCATCATCTTTTTGATCTTCTTTCCCATGGCTTTCCTCAACGAGTCGGCTTCACCCCTTGTAAAACCGGCCAGTTTCCGGGAAAGAAGCATCACCTGCTCCTGGTAAACGGTAATCCCGTAGGTATCTTTCAGATACTCCTCCATTTCCGGAAGGTCATATTCGATCTTCTCTTTTCCATGTTTCCTCCTGATAAAGCTGGGGATGTATTCCATGGGCCCCGGCCGGTAGAGTGCGTTCATGGCAATGAGGTCCTCAAACCTGTTGGGCTTGAGCTCTTTGAGGTATTTTTTCATCCCGGTCGATTCGAACTGGAACAAGCCGGTGGTGTCGCCCCGGGAATAGAGTTCAAAGGTGGCAGGATCATCCATGGGAATGTGGTCCATATCGATGTCGATCCCTTTGGATTCACTGACATTGGCCACTGCATCCTTGATAATGGAGAGGGTCTTGAGCCCCAGAAAATCCATCTTCAGCATGCCCACATCCTCCACAAAATGGCCGTCATACTGCGTGACCAGCAGGTCAGAATCCTTGGAGGTACAAACGGGGAGATGCTCGGTGAGCCTGTTGCGTCCGATGATGACCCCGCATGCATGCAAACCGGTTTGCCGGACCGACCCCTCCAGCCGCTGGGCGATCCGTAGCGTGTTGGATATCAGCGGATTGGAAGAATTGAGCTCTGCCCTCAGCTCGGGGACCTCCTTGAACGCTTTCACAAAGGTGGTCCCGGGCCTTTCCGGTACCATCTTCGCCAGCCTGTCCGCTTCCGGCAAAGGAAGTTTCTGAATACGTGCCACGTCACGGATGGCCATCTTTGCGGCCATGGATCCGAATGTAATGATGTGCGCCACCCGGTCATGCCCGTATTTGTTGACCACCCACTTCAATACCTCATCCCTGCCATCCTCATCGAAATCGATATCGATATCCGGCATGGAGATCCGGTCCGGATTCAGGAACCGTTCAAACAGCAGGTCGTACCTGATGGGATCGATATCAGTGATTCCGAGACAATAAGCAACTGCGGATCCGGCGGCAGAGCCCCTTCCGGGACCCACGGAAACCCCCATCTTCCTTGCGGCAGCGATGAAATCCTGGACAATCAGGAAATAACCGGGAAACCCCATGCGCTGTATGGTGGCCAGTTCGAAGTCGATCCGTTCCGTGATCTCCTGCGTCAGCTCCCGGTACCTCTTCCCGGCCCCTTCGTAAGTGAGGTGCCTGAGATAACTGTCTTCATCACTGAATCCCTCCGGCAGCGGGAAGAACGGCATCACCGGATGGGTATTCAGTTCGTAAAGTTCCACCTTGTCGGCGATTTCCACCGTGGTATTCAGTGCCTCAGGAAGATCCGAGAACACCTCTTTCATCTCTTCCTGGGTCTTGAACCACTCCTGCCTGGTATACCGCATCCGGGTGGGGTCATCCAGGTCTTTCCCGGTGTTGAGGCAGATCAGGTGATCGTGTGCTTCTGCATCTTCCATATTGACAAAATGGACATCGTTGGTTGCGACGCATTTGATGCCGTGTTTTTTCCCCAGTTGAAGCAGTGTGCGGTTCACAAAAACCTGGTCATCGAACACCAGTTTGTTCATGCCCGGATCATCGGTCCGGTGCCGCATCAGCTCCAGGTAGAAATCCTCCCCGAAGATCCTGCGGTATTCAAGCATGATCCGTTCGGCCTCGTCAACCGAACGGTGCATGACCGCCTGTGGGATTTCTCCCCCCAGGCAGGCGGAGAGGCAGATGATCCCTTCGTGGTATTTCTCCAGAAGCTCCCGGTCGATGCGGGGTTTGTAATAGAAGCCCTCGGTCCACCCCAGCGATATCATGGTGGTCAGGTTGTTGTAACCGGTCTTGTTCCTGGCCAGCAGCACGATGTGGTCGAAGGTATCCAGGTTCTTATCTTCCCTGCTCTTTCTGGACCTGCGGGCAATATAGGCTTCACAGCCCAGGATCGGTTTGATGCCCCTCCGGCTGGCTTCCTGATGAAATTCTTTTACTCCGAACATGTTGCCGTGATCGGTGATGGCGATGGCATTCATGTTGTCATCAATGGCCTTTTTTAACAGTTCGGGAATACTGGCCGCGCCGTCCAGGATCGAATACTGTGTATGGACATGCAGGTGGCAGAATTCAACCGCGTCCAGTTCATCCGGCAGCTGAGAGGAAATGACAGACCCTTCCTCCTTTTCTCCTGCAGGCTCCTTCCCTGTCCGGTGGGACAGGCCAAACGGTCCTATTCTTTCCGGATTCCTGGCGATGAAATTCCGGTAGTCCTCCGGGTTGATCTGCAGGGAGGAGGGAGCGATGATTTTGCGTCTCAGCAGCTCAAGAAAACACCTGGCGGTGGCTTCCACGTCCGCAGCAGCATGATGGGCCTCCTGAAAGCGCTCTTCAAAGAGGTATTCATAGAGTTCCATCAGTTTGGGGGGTTTGAACCTGCCTCCTCTTCCCCCGGGTATTTTCAGGTGATCGGTGGTGGAGTTCATGGTGCAGACCTGCACCATTTGCAAAAACCCGGTCTCCACCTCTGCCCTGATGAATTCTGCCCCCAGGGCATTGATGTCGAAACGGATGTTGTGCCCCACAAGGTAACCGGCTTTTTTCAGTGCCAGGTTGAACTGCTCCAGCACCTCCCGGAGGGGTTTGCCATATTCAAGTGCCCTTTCGGTGGAGATGCCATGCACTTTTTCTGCGGAATAGGGGATCTCGAAACCTTCCGGCCGGATCAGAAAGTCCCGGTGTTCCATCAGCACTCCGGTCACATCATGCAATTGCCAGGCGAGCTGAACGACCCGTGGCCAGTTTTCCACCTCTTCGATGGGGGCATTGTCCCGCAGGGGCAACCCCGTGGTTTCTGTATCAAAAATTAAAAACATTGTCTACCGGTAAAAAAGCATTTCTGTCGGGGAGGCGCTGTCATGAGTAAAGGTAGGCTAAATCAGGGTTTCACCGACCCGTGTTGATAATTTCTTGATAGATTTCATGGCCGGACAGGGGGGTCGGGCAATGTGTTTGTTCCGGATACCTTTTAAAGGTTTCTGAAACTTTGGATATTATCGGATTAATGCTACCTTTGCAGGCGCTAAAAATGTAGGGTTTCATTTAAAACTGAAAGAGTATGCCTGTAAAGATCAGATTACAAAGACAAGGTCGGAAGTTTCAATCGATCTATTCTATTGTAGTTGCTGATAGCAGGGCGCCACGTGATGGTAAATTCATAGAATCGCTGGGACAATACAATCCCAACACCAATCCTGCTACCATTGTTCTGGATTTTAACAGAGCCTTAGAATGGCTGCAGAAAGGCGCTCAACCTACAGATACATGTAGAGCTATCCTCTCCTACAAGGGAGTATTGTACAAAAAACACCTGCTTGAAGGTGTGAGAAAAGGCGCATTTGATGAGGCTGAAGCTGAAAAGAGGTTTCAGGCATGGATGACCGAAAAGGAACAGAAGATCCAGGCCAAACGCGACCACATCAAATCGACCAAAGATAAACTTGAGAAGAGCCGCCTGGAAGAGGAGGCAAAAATCAAAGAGGCCAGGGCCGAAGAAATCGCCAGGAAACGTTCCGAGCTGATAGCAGAAGAAGCCGAAGCCGCTCCCGCTGAAGAAGGATCGGAAGAAGCCGAAGCTACAGCTGCCGAAGAGGCCGAAGTTGCTCCTGCAGAGGAGCCAAAGGCTGAAGAGCCTGCTGA
>CAZNSZ010000009.1:40050-61474 GCA_964575865.1 uncultured Bacteroides sp.
CCGAAGAGGCCGAAGTTGCTCCTGCAGAGGAGCCAAAGGCTGAAGAGCCTGCTGAGGAGCCCAAGGCAGAAGAGCCTGCTGAGGAACCCAAGGCAGAAGAACCTGCAGAGGAGCCAAAGGCTGAAGAGCCTGCTGAGGAGCCCAAGGCAGAAGAACCTGCAGAGGAGCCCAAGGCTGAAGAGCCTGCAGAGGAGCCCAAAGCCGAAGAGCCTGCAGAGGAGCCCAAGGCTGAAGAGCCTGCAGAGGAGCCCGGGTCCGGCGAGGAATCCGAAGAGAAGAAGGACTAACAGGATCTTATAAGATGCCCGATCCGGGAGGCACCAAGGCAGGGTTCATATCCAAGCCCTACGGACTCCAGGGGAAAGTACACCTGATACTTCGCCAGGGAACTGGCATCAGGATCGAACCGGGAAACCCGTTGTTCATCGAACTGGATGGACAACGGGTTCCTTTTTTTGTGGAAGAGGTGGAACTGGCCGCAGATGACCTGGCGGTGATCAAGTTTGAATTCATCGACTCCGTTGAGGAGGCGCGTTCGGTAAGCGGCTGTGAGGTATTCCTTGATCCCGCATGGAAGCGCCGCCCGGCGGATACGGAACCGGGTCCCGAGGCCCTGGTGGGATACCTGGCAATCGACCGGGTCCGTGGTGAGATAGGCACCATCACAGGGTATCTCCATAACGAACAGAATCCATTGTTCGTGGTGAACAGACCGGGCGCGGAGATCCTGGTCCCGGCCGCCGGGGAACTGATCTCCGAGATCGTTCACGATCCCCCCGCGGTCTTCTTTCAATTGCCGGATGGTTTGCTGGAGCTTTAATGCGTTGACCATTTTGCCACCCGTGTAACATTTTGGAACCGGTGTCGTCTTTGCATTGAATTGATGTTTCACCAAAACGTGTATCCGAAATGAAAAAAATGTACATGCCTTTCCTGATGATCTTCGCTGCTGTGTTCCTTTCAGGGTATTCATTGATTGGTCCGGGTGGAGAAGAAGTACGGGACCTCGCCACATTCAACGGAATCGGGGTAGCCATCAGCGCGGATGTGTATTACACTCCCGGAAACTCCCATGAGATCAGAATTGTGGGCGATGAAGACGACATCAGGGACCTGATCACAGAGGTCAGGGACGGGGTTCTACAGATCAAATATGACAGCTGGCGGTCGCGCCACTCCAAACTGACCCTGTATATCACCTCCAGGGAACTGGAACAGGTTAAAATTTCAGGATCGGCCGATTTCCTGGTGAATGAAACCCTGAACTCCGATGAGATGGAACTGGGATTATCCGGAAGCGGCAGCATTCAGATGAAGAACCTGCGGTCCGATGAAGTGGAGGTGCGGATTTCAGGATCTGGAAGCCTGGAAATTGAACAGGGAACCGCAGATGAGCTCGATGTGAGCATCAGCGGATCGGGTAAGCTGATGGCAGAGGGTTTCGAAGTGTCGGAATGTGATGTGAACATCAGCGGATCGGGCAATGTGAGGATCGGTGTTGGTGATGAGCTCAATGCAAAACTATCAGGCAGTGGCCGGGTCTATTACCGTGGATCCCCCAGGGTGAACAGTGTCTCATCGGGATCGGGAAAGGTACAGGCCATCTGATCAAGATACGGAGCACCCCGTCCTCAAGGAGGAAGGGGAGAACAGGAGCGGTTGCAGAACTGCAACCACCTGCAGGCTGCCCGGAGCTACCGGGCAGCCTTTTTTCAGAGGGATCGGTTTTCTTTACAGGTGAAATGCAGATCATGGACGGATAACCGTGGTCCCGCCCCGGGCATCCAGCTTCAGGATGGTTGACGGAGCTGCCCGGGTTTCCTCCTGCTGACGCCACTGCACCACATAATCGACCAGGTTCAGGATCCCTTCACTGATCTCCCTGAAGTTTCCGGGAGCATGTTGCCCTGAAACGTTGGCAGAGGTGGAAACGACCGGCCTGCCCGTTTTCTGAATGAGCATTCTGCAAAAGGGGTCGCCGGTGATCCGAATCCCGATGGAGCCATCATCTGCGGGGAGGTTCCCGGCCAGGTTCCTGCACCCGGGGTAGATGATGGTGGTCGGCCTTTCCGCCTTCCGGATCAGGTCCGGGGCATTTTCCGGAACCCTGTCCAGGTATTCTTCAAGCATCACGGGATCATGCATCAGCACCAGCATGCTTTTACGGTCGGGACGCTGCTTGATGTCATACACCCTCTGAACGGCTGCAGGATTGGTGGCGTCACATCCGATTCCCCAGATGGTATCGGTGGGATAGAGGATGGTGCCCCCCATGCGGATGACCCGGACAGCCTCGTTCAGGGTTTCCTGAAATGTACGGTCACTCATCATTCAGACACTCAAGATAAACATGATATAGCGACGGAATGGTCTGTTCCTCCCTGTAATTCTGGGCGTGTACCCGCCCTTCCCGGATGAGCCTTTCCCGGAGGGTACTGTCTTCAAGGATCTGCCTGATGGCATGGATCATCTCTTCCCGGTTGTCCGGGTCGATGAACACGCCGCCCCTGCCTGCTGTTTCTTCCAGGCATCCCCCGGCAGACGTGACCACCGGGACCCCTGAGTTCAGTGCCTCAAGCACCGGGATCCCGAATCCTTCATAGGATGAGGGGTAAATGAAACCCCTGGATCCCTGATAAATGGCAGGAAGATCTGAATTCTGGACCTGCTCCAGGAACCTGATGTGTTTCATGCGGTTGGTCTGTATGAAACCCTTTACCTGGTTGAAGTACGCAGTTTTCCTTCCGACCACCACCAGGGGAATATCGATTTTCCCGTGGTGCATCGCCTGCACTATTTTTAACAGGTTTTTCCTTTCCTCGATGGTCCCCACGTACAGCAAGTAGTGTGCCGGGAGATCGAACTGCTGCCTGGTCAATTTCAGGTTCTCCTCGCTGACACGGCTGTAGAATTGCCTGTTGCAGCCCTGGAATACCACTCGGATGCGGGATTCGTCCACCCCTAGAAACCGCATGATGTCCTGTTTTGTCTGTCCGCTGACGGCAATGATCCTGTCTGCTGCTTTCACCCCGTATTCCACTTTTTTTCTGTACACGTAGCGATCGAATGGTTTGTACAGTTCGGGGTGTTCAAGGAAGATCAGGTCATGAATGGTGATCACCGATTTGATCGGCGTCCGGTGTATGCCGAAAGGAAGTTCGTTGCTGAGCCCGTGGTAGATATCCACCGCATCTTTATCCAGCCGGTGGATCAGCCTGAAGCTTCTCCAGTAGGACCTGGCATATTTTCCGATCCATGTCCGCGGCTTTTTCACGACCGCTCCCTCGGGTTCCTGGAACAACTCCTCACCGGCGGTTTCAGGGGTGTAGAGGATACAGTCATTTTCCGGGTAAAACCTGCAGAAATTCGAGATGATATACCTGCTGTAATTTCCAAGCCCGCTGTAATTGTTGAAGGCCCGCTTGGCATCAAAACCGATCCGCATCAGACAGCCACATTATATTCCCTGAGCGCGTCATTCAGGGAGGTTTTCAGATCGGTTGAAGGTTTCCTGCGACCAATGATCAGTGCACAGGCCACCTGGAAATCACCTGCGGGGAACGACCTGGTATAGGAACCGGGGATCACCACGGAACGCGGCGGCACCACCCCTTTCATTTCCACCGGCTCATCGCCGGTCACATCGATGATCCGGGTGGATCTGGTGATCACCACATTGGCACCAAGTACCGCTTCAGACTCAATGCGTACCCCTTCCACCACGATGCTCCTGGAGCCGATAAAGCAGTTGTCCTCAATGATCACCGGAGCTGCCTGCACCGGTTCCAGGACGCCACCGATCCCCACGCCTCCGCTGAGGTGTACATTTCTGCCAATCTGTGCACATGAGCCGACAGTAGCCCATGTATCGACCATGGTTCCCTCGTCCACATAGGCCCCGATATTGACATAGGAGGGCATCATGATCACTCCCCTGGACACATAGGAGCCATACCGGGCAATGGCATGTGGAACCACGCGCACCCCCTTTTCTGCGAATTTGTTTTTCAGGGGGATCTTATCATGGAATTCAAAGGGTGGGACTTCGATGGTCTCCATCTGCCTGAGCGGGAAGTAGAGTATCACCGCCTTTTTGATCCAGTCATTTACCTTCCACCCGTCATTTCCCTTCTCCGCCACGCGGAGGGTCCCCCGGTCCAGCCGGTCCACCACCTCGAATACAGCGTTCACGGTGGTCTCCTTCCGCAGCAGGTCCCGGTTATCCCAGGCAGCTTCAACAATCTCTTTCAGGTTCATCCGCACGGGCGTTTCTGGGTTAAGATCTTCCAAAAGTAACAACTTTAATCAATCGGGCCACCAGGTAGAGGATCACCAGGATGAAAATGATGGTTGCACCTGAAGGAATATCCAGGGCATAGGAGGCCACCAGTCCCAGGACCGATGCGACGAATCCGATCACCACAGATCCGATCATCATGTGGCTGAATCGGTTGGTGAACAGGTTGGAGATGTTCTGGGGGATGGTCAGGATCGACAGCACCAGGATGATACCTGCGATGCGGATACCCAGCACGATGGTCAGTGCCACCAGGATGATCAGGAGGTAGTTGTAGCGCATGACCGGGATACCCCGGGTTCTGGCGAATCCTTCATCAAAGGAGACATGCAGGATCGGCAGGAAATAGACTGTGAAGAAGGAGACCACGGCTAGGGCCAGGCCCCCCATGAACCAGAGATCGGTGACGGTGACCGTGATGATGCTGCCGAAAAGGAAACTCATCAGGTTGGGGGTATACCCGGGGGTCAGGGTGACGAATATGATCCCGATGGCCATTCCCAGTGACCACATGATGGCGATGATCGAATCGTTCCTGATCGCCTTTTTCCTGGTGAGGTGCTCGGTGATCAGCGCTGCCAGGATGGCGACCACGGCCGCACCGGCCAGGGGAGGCCACCCGAAGTAATATCCGATCCCCACGCCACCGAATGAGGCGTGGGTGATCCCTCCGCTGATGAATACCATCCTTCTGGCAACAATGTATGTTCCGATGATCCCACAGGTGACAGACATGAGGAAAGCCGCCAGAAATGCGTTCCGGATAAAACTGTATTCAAAAAAGGAGAGCCATTCCATGGGCTTCAGGATTCGTGGTCTTTCATCACCCGGTGGGGAACCGGACCGTGGGTAATGATCTCAATGGGGCAGTTGTACACCTTGAGCTGCTCCACGCTGATTTCATTGGACGAATGGTAATGAAGGTTCCGGTTCACACAGGCAATGGTTTTAATATAGGGTGAAATGGTCCCGATATCGTGCGATACAAGGATGATGGTCATTTTCTCGTTCAGCTCCCTCAGCAATGCGTACAACTCCTGCTCAAATTTGTTGTCCACATGGGTATCGGGTTCGTCCATGATCAGCAGCCTTGGGGAGGAGATGATGGCCCTCGCCAGCATGGCCCGCTGGAATTCACCTCCGGAGAGGGCTCCGATCGGCCTGGACCGGAGCAGCCGAAGTCCCACCTGGTCAAGTACTTCCTCGGTCAGGCTCCTGGACTGTTGCCGGCTGAATCCTTTCCCGGAGCTTCCTCCCGCCAGTCCGGATGCCACCACCTCCCTGACCGAGATGGGGAACTGGTCGTCCACCTGGATGCCCTGGGGAAGGTACCCGATCTCCGACCTGTCCAGGTTGTATTCCACCACCCCGCGGCGTGGCCTGATCAGTCCGAGGATCACCCTGACCAGGGTGGTCTTCCCTCCGCCATTGGGGCCGATGATCCCGATGAAATCCCTTTCGCTGATCGTCAGGTTTACGTCCGTCAGAACCAGCTCTTTCTGGTAGGCCACATCCAGGTCCCGGATTCGGATCAGCGGTTCATTCATTGGAAAGATGCTTTTAACTGTCTCGCAATATGATTCATTTCCTCCATCCAGTCAGGGGACAACGGATCGATCTGGATGACCCGGGCTCCGATCTCTTCAGCCAGGACGGAGGCATTGCGCTGGTCAAACTGCTGTTGTATAAAGATGGCGGAAATTTTCTTTTCCCTGCCCGTATCGATCATCTGTTTCATGTGCCTGGGAGAAGGGGTTTTTCCTCCCATTTCCAGTGGATGCTGCTCCAGGTGATAATCCCTGGCAAAATAGGTGAGGGCCGGGTGATAGATCATGAAGGCAGCAGAATGATGGGGTTCAAACAGGACCGAAATTTGCCGGTGGAGGCTGTCGATATCCTGCAACAGCAGCTCCAGGTTGCCGGCCAGCAACTGCTCGAACTGAGGGAATGCTTCGGAAAGGGCTTTGCAGGTATGCCGTGCCATGATGGACGCATTGGGGGCCGACATCCAGATGTGCGGATCCACACCGGTATGGGAATGATCATGATGGTCGTGTCCATCAGTCTGCAAAGCCTCTTCATCTGCCGGAGCATCCGTTTCCGGGTGCATGCCCGCTTCCTCCCCCGACATCAGTACGATTCCCTCCGACAGGTCCACGATCCTCATGGCGGGATTGGCAGCTTCGATCTTCCTCATCCATCCCAGTTCAAATTCCACATATCCGATCCGCAGGTAGAGGGGGGAACGTTGCAGGTTGCGCAATTGCTGAACGGTCGGTTCATAGGTGGCCGGACTGGCACCAGGAGGGACCATGACGTTGACTTCCAGCAGGTCGCCTGCCAGCCTTTCCACAAAATACTGCTGGGGGAGGATGGAGACACTGACCACCGGTTTCTCCTCTTGACTCCTGTTGGGATGGCAGGAAACAGCAGCCATCAGGGCCCATATCAGCCACCAGTGTTTTTTCATTTTTTTGAGGGTTTGAATATTCTGACCAGCGGAGTTCCCCGGGGAGGGACCGGATCGTACCCGTGTCCGCCCCACGGGTGGCAGCTCAGGATCCTTCGGGTACCCATCACCAATCCCTTGAGCGGTCCGTGTACCCGCAGGGCCTCCAGGGCATATTCCGAGCAGGTGGGAACATACCGGCATGTCTTGGGCAGGGCCGGCGAAATCAGCCACTGGTAGATCCTGATGGGGATAGTCAGCAGGAAGACGAGTGCAGCACGGATCCACCTGACCAGGAAAAACCGGTTTATCCCCTCCCGCATGTGTTTGTCAGAGCTCACAGAGATCGATTTGCTGGTGCAAAATTACGAATTATGGGAGACTAATTTAGACCATTTCAATCTGGGATTCATTTCAAATTTGTTTAATTTGGCGGCGCGTGTTTACGAATAATCTGAGAACCCAATCATTTTGTAGAAATTTGTAATTATGAAAGAAGCAGTTGCCATACTCTGTGCGGGCGGACCGGCACCGGGGATCAATACCGTCGTCAGCTCAGTCACTAAAATATTTCTTAACAACGGATTCAATGTCCTTGGCATCAACGGCGGATACAGAAGCCTTTTCTCCGCTGAACCGGCGTTCGAATACCTCGATTTCGATTATGCGGACCAGATTTACAGCAGGGGGGGATCGGCCCTGAAGATGAGCCGTTACAAGCCAAAGGACGATGAGTTTAAGGTGGATTTCTTTAAGAAAAACAACGTTAAGCTCCTGGTGACCATCGGAGGGGACGATACCGCCTCCACAGCCAACCGCCTGGCCAAATTCCTGGCCAAGCAAAAGCTGGATGTGAAGAACATCCATGTGCCGAAGACCATTGATAACGATCTGCCGCTCCCGGAGGGGACCCCCACTTTCGGCTATCATTCTGCAAAAGAGGAAGGTGTGCGGCTCTGTACCACCATTTATGAGGATGCCCGTACCAGCGGAAACTGGTTTGTGGTGAGCGCCATGGGTCGTGAGGCGGGTCACCTTGCTTTCGGGATCGGGACAGCCTGCCACTATCCCATGATCATCATCCCGGAGATGTTCAATAAGACCAAGATCACTTTTGATAAGATCACCCGCATGGTCATCTCCTCCATGGTCAAGCGGCGGTTGCTGGGTATCGATTACGGAGCGGCCATCATCAGCGAGGGTGTGTTTCATTTCATGAGTGACGAGGAGATCATCGATACCGGGATCAATTTCACGTACGATGACCACGGCCATCCCGAACTGGGGAATGTGAGCAAGTCGCACATTTTTAACATGCTTACCCAGCAGCACCTGAAAAATCTACGGATCAATGTCAAGAGCCGCCCGGAAGAGATCGGTTACGAACTCCGTTGCTGCAGGCCCATTGCCTATGACCTTTCCTATGCCACCCGTCTGGGGCTCGGGGTCTATAACCTCTATAAGA
The DNA here is from genome assembly GCA_964575865.1 of uncultured Bacteroides sp. Taxonomy (GTDB): domain Bacteria; phylum Bacteroidota; class Bacteroidia; order Bacteroidales. Next base: position 48,262 of record CAZNSZ010000009.1, read on the forward strand.
AGGGTGACACCGGGTGCATGATCATGATCGACCGCGCAGGCAACATCTCTCCGCTCTATCTGAAGGATGTGGAGGACGAACAGGGCAAGGTGAAGCCGCGGCTGGTCAACATCGATTCCGAGCAGGTCCAGGTGATCTTCAGGAATAACCTCCACTACATCACCACCGAGGATTACCGTGCAGCAAAGAAATATGTGAAGAATCCGGAGGAGTATGATTTCATGAAGATCCTGAAGTGGGATTAGCTCCACTTCCCGGGGCCATTGATATTATTTAATTATTGCTTTATTTTTAAAGAAAAAAACATGGCACAGGGGATCAAGAAAAAGGGAACCATCGGGATCCTGACCGGGGGCGGGGATGTCCCCGGGCTCAATCCGGCCATTCGCGCTGTGACCATTCGCGCCCTTCGTGAGGGTTACCAGGTGATCGGTCTGCGAAAGGGATGGTCAGGGATCACGGAGATCGTCAGGGACCGGAATGCGGACAACAGTGAGCATTTCGTGGTCCTGACCGAACAGATCGTCAACAAAGCCGGCCGGACAGGAGGGACTTTCCTTCACACTTCCAGGGTCAATCCGAGCAAGATCAGGAAGGAAGATGTTCCCCATCACCTGAAGGACCAGTATAAGAAGGATATCAATGACCTCACTCCGGAGGTACTTCAGAATCTGGCATTCCTTGGCATTGATTACCTGATTCCCATTGGCGGGGACGATACCCTGAGTTACGGGGTCCGCCTTTACCAGGAGGGTTTTAAGGTGATCGCCATCCCCAAAACCATGGACAACGATGTTCCGGGGACCGATTACTGCATCGGATTCAGTACCTGTGTGACCCGCACCATCAATATGACCAATACACTCCGGACATCTGCCGGGTCACACGAACGGATCCTGGTTCTTGAGGTGTTCGGCCGTTATGCGGGATTTACCGCCATGCTGCCCACCATGGCAGGAGCCGCCAACCGGTGTGTCATCCCCGAGTACCAGTTCGACATCACCCATCTGACCGAGTTGCTGGTGGATGACCGGTACCAGAACCCGAGCCGGTATTCGGTGGTGCTGGTTTCCGAAGGAGCCACCTTCAGGGGAATGAAGGAGATGATGTTCAAAAGCGGAGAAAAAGATTCCTACGGACATGCCAAACTGGGAGGGATCGGAACCGCCGTATCGGACCTGATCAAAAAGGAGTCTGCCCAGTTCAATAACGGCAGGCCCATCAATGTGATCAACCAGCACCTGGGCTACCTGGTCAGGGGCGGAGATCCGGACGCCATCGACTCCATTGTTCCAATGGCCTACGGAAACCTTGCCCTCGACCTGATCCTGAAGGGGATCCACGGAAGGCTGGTGGTTCTGAGAAACGGAAGATACGATAACGCGCCGCTGGATGTGGTGACAAGCACCAAGAAGCTGGTGGACGTGAAAAAACACTACAACACGGAACGGTTGCGGCCGCACTTCAAAAGCTTTGAATTCCAGCCGCTCTTTATCATGAGCGGAACCTGATCCCTTCAGCGGGTCAGTCGATGTAGAGCCAGGCAGTGTAAATGACATTCTCCCGGATGGATCCCAATTCATTCAGGGCAGCCTGAATGGATCCATAGGATCCTGAGGTCACCAGGTTGAAATTGTAGGGCCCGGGCAGGATCCTGCCTTCATATCCGGACGCTTTCATTGTGGCCGAATACTCCTCCGCATAAGCTGCATTCTTGAATGCACCTACGATGATGTGCACGCTCGATTTTGCAGCCTCTTCACAGGCCGCCAGTTTCAGCATGGCCTCATCCACCTGCATCCGGGTCAGGGCCAGTTGATCTTCCAGATCCTGGCAGCTGGCGGCCTGGGCTCTCAGTGCCTGATTCTCAGCAACCATCGCGTCGATCTGTTCCTGTGTCATGGAGGGCTTCTGAAACAGTGAGCAGGAAGAGACCAGCAGCGCAATCAAAGCGATACCTATGACATTCTTCATATCAAAACCATTTAGTAACAAGTTGAATAAAGATAAAGAAAATCATTTATTCACAGGAGCGGTTGGGCTTTCAGTTGTTAATAATTCTATGTGGTTGTCATTCAATTTATTGGTATGGAATGTCGTAGATTTGCAGGGTGAGCTTCCCCTGGACCGATCAGATCGACGCGGCTGCCGGTGAGTATTGCTGGATGCTGGACCGGGATTATCCCCAGAAGTCCTCTTTGAAAATGGTTGGCGACAAGTTCAAATTAACCAGGGACATGCGACAGATTCTTTACCGGGGGATCTCGGCCAGGGCTGCGGCACGAAGGCGAAACACCATGATCGGCACCGTCCGCTCCGGCGACCTGGTCCTGATCGATGGCTACAATGTGCTGTTCACGTTGAGCAATTACCTGCTGGGAAGACCGGTGTTTATTTCAAATGACGGGCTGCTGAGGGATGCAGGTGAAGTGAGGGGAAGGATCCAGGACAAAGCGGTGTTTAACCGGGCGGTGGAGCTGATGCTCGAGGCGGTCTCCCTCTGGGAGGGCGCCACGTTCAGGGTCTACCTGGATGAACCGGTGTCGTTCAGCGGACGGCTGTCCATCGTCCTTTCCAAGGAAATGGCCCTTATGGGGATCGAGGGGGAAGCCAGAACGGTACCTTCACCGGATCATGTGCTGAAAAATGAACCGAGTGACCTGATCTGCACTTCCGATACCGCCATTCTGGATCACTATCAGGGGCGCATTGCAGACCTTCCAAGGCACATCCTGGACAAACATTATCACCCGGATTTCCCTCGGCTTTCCATCTGATTTCCTGATGGATACGGGGATTATTCGCCTGTCAGGTAGAGGGTTGACCAGATGGGGTAATGATCCGAGAATTCGTTTTTAATGCGTTTGAAATCTCTGGCTACCAGGGGATTGCTGTACATGATATAATCGATCCGGAACGGTGGCAGATCGCCTGCATAGGTGTGTCCGAATCCCCTTCCGGCTGTCCTGAACGCATCGTGCAGGCCCTTCTTGATTTTGCGGTAGGTATAGGAATGGGGCGTATCGTTGAAGTCACCCATCAGGAGGACCGGATGGGGCGAGTCTTTGATATAGTTGGAAATGATCTCCGCCTGTTCGGCACGCATGGCGAAAGCCTTTTTCAGCTGACTTCCGATGATTTTCATCCCCCGGACCTGCTGGTTCGGATGCTTCAGGCGGACGGTGTCCATGAAGGCATAATCTGCCTGCCTGAACCGGATGGATTGGAGGTGGACGTTGAATACCCTCAGGGTATCGGCGGGAAGCCGGATATCGGTATACATGGCAGCATTGTAGGTGGTGTTGAAGGGGATCCGGCTTTTCTTCAATATGGGATATTTGCTGAAGGTGGCGATCCCCATCCCGGACCGGTTATCGGCTTCGGTAATGAAGTAGACCGCATCATGGGGATACTTCCCCAGTCTCCTGGCGATATCGCGGTGCCGTTCCCCCTGCCTGTCCGAGGTGTAATACTCCTGAAAACATACCAGGTCGGGATCCTGGCGATTGACGAATTCAAGGATGTGTGTCTGCACCTCTGCATCCCTTGTCCAGTGGTACAGGTTGAACTGCCGGGTGTTGTAGGATAGTGCGGTGAACAGCTGGTCCCCGCGCGCGTTGACAGGGATCTCGGATTTCCTGAGGTTCAAAGGGACCAGGTTGTTCAGGTGGTTCCAGCCCAGAAGGATCACCACCAGGGAGACCAGGATCTGCTTTTTCAGCCGGATGAGCCAGTAGAGAACGAAGATGAGATTGGCTATCAGCAGGTAGGGATAGGCCAGCCCCAGCAGTGCCGGGAAGAAAATCCTGGAAGGATTGACGACGGGAGCCAGGTAGGAAAGCAGCAGGGCCGCAGCGAACACCCCGTTCAGGACAATGATCACCCCTTCAATGAATTTTCTCACACCCGGTTATTTGTCACGCATTTTAAACAGCAATTCTTTCTCTTTGGAGGTCAGGCTGTCGTACCCCCCCTTGGAAATCTTGTCCAGGATCCGGTCAATCTCTTTCTGTTCATCCGCCTTCTGCCTGTTGTATTCGAGGTCATCCGCAGGGCGTTTATAAGTAACCTTCATTCTCTGTTTTCCGGGCTTGAACCAGGTGGCGATCCGGTCCATCAGCCTGTCAAAGCCCCTGGTGATATCCCTCCCCTGTCTGTAGTAGTAGGCGAACAGGAATCCTGTCAGCGCCCCTCCGATGTGTGCGATCTTACCGCCCGTATTCACCGAAAAATCGATCAGGGAGGTGAAGATGAACATCACCAGTGCGATATAGACGATCTTCACCGGGCCGATAAAGATCAGGTGCATCCTGCGGTCCGGCTGGTAAGTGGCTGCAGCCACCACAACGGCCATGACGGAGGCGGAGGCCCCCAGGGCGACGGACTGGTCCCGGACCGGTTCAAATACGGGAAAGAGGTTATAAAAGAGAACGTAGAGGATCCCCCCGGCCAGTCCGCCAAGCAGATAGGTGGACAGCAGCTTTTTCAGCCCGAGCTCCTGGATGAATACCACACCGAACCAGTAAAGCCAGAGCAGGTTAAAGAGGATATGAATGAAATCGACGTGGAGAAACATATAGGTCACCAGCGTCCAGGGTCTTTTGCCGAGCACCTGGAGATTGGCGGGTACTGCGAGGTAATGGAGGAATTCATCGAACAATCCGTAGGAATTGGACAGGAACAACACGATCCTGACCAGCTGAACCAGCAGGAAGAGCCCCAGATTCATATAGATGATCTTATGGAGCGTCGTTCCGTTCCTGAAAGAGCTTTTGATGTCGTTCCAGATGTTCATCTGCCGGGCCTTTAGTAAAAATTCCTGGTGAACCTGTTCCAGTATTTGATGAGGATAAATCCGAATACCATGCCTCCCAGGTGTGCAAAATGAGCGATGCTTCCGCCGGGCCGTGTAATCCCCAGGTAAAGTTCAAGGGCTCCGAAACCGATCACCAGCCATTTTGCCTTGATGGGGAAGGGGATCGGTATGATGAACAGCGGGGTGTTCGGGAAAAGCATTCCGAATGCGAGCAGCACACCGTAAACCGCTCCCGAGGCACCGACGGTGGGTCTGATCAGTTCCTTACCCAGGGAATAAAACTGGCTCCCGGGCTGCAGGATATCATTCAGCAGGGCCATGTTGATCCGGTCGACAGAGTATGCCGCTTTCAACGCGGAAATTTCAGGTGCGAACTGGATATAATTGACCAGCATATGGGAAAAAGCAGCACCCAGTCCGGTTACAAGGTAGTAAATGAGGAACCGCTGGCTTCCCCAGACACTTTCCAGCGTCTTCCCGAAGATCCACAGGGCCCACATGTTGAAAAAGATGTGGGCGATCCCTCCGTGCATGAACATGTGGGTGACGATCTGCCACGGTTTGAACATGGGGGACTGGAAATAAAAAAGTCCCAGGATCCCGTTCAGGTTGATATTGAACATGCGCTGAAACAGGAACAATCCCAGCAGCATCACCACATTGATAATGATGAGGTTTTTTACCACCGGGGGTGTGTTGCTCAGCCTTCCTGAATAAAACCGACTCATAACTTATTCTTTAAAATATGTCTCAATATCCGCCAGGTCGATGATCTTGACAATCAGTTTACCTGACGGGGAATAATTGGGGTTGCTGCAGGCAAACAGTTTGTCCACGAGCTCTTTCATCTCTTCCTCCGAGAGGGGCCTCCCATAATCGACGGCCGATGCCCTGGCCGCTGCCCTGGCAACCCGGTCCGCCTCGCCGGAATCCATGACTCCCTCCAGGCTTTTATACTGTTCCAGCATCATTTCAAGCTTGCCGGAGGCCCGGGAGGGTGCGACTTCAGAGGGGAGTCCGTGAATCACCACACTGTTGTTCCCCAGGTCCCGGATATCGTAACCGAATTTCTCCAGTTCCTCCATCATCTGCAGGCAGATCTGGTAATCGGCAGCATCCAGTCTGATGGTCTCAGGAAAAAGGGTTTTCTGAGCCATGGGCCTGTTGTTTTTTTGCGCCGATCGCATCCTGTCGTACAGGATCCTTTCATGTGCCCGCCGCTGGTCGATCACCATCACTCCTGATTTAACAGGGGAGAAGATGTATTTGTTCTTGACCTGTACATGTCGGGTCGCGGGGGGATCCGATACCATGGCAGGTTCGAAAAGCTGTTCCCAGCCCTGGTAGCGGTTGTCTGTATAGACGGGTTCCCGGGACTTTTGCAGCGGCTGATGCCTCCGGTAGGCTCCCCCTTCTTCCTCAAACGGATTGTAATCCGGATTGGTACGGATCTCAGGGAGATGGATCTCACTGCTTTTTTTCAGCACCGGAATATCGATCACCCCTTCTTTATCAAAATCGAGAGAGGGGGACAGGTTGTTGCGTCCGATGGCCTCTTTGACCGCCGCAAGCAGGATCTGCCAGATGGCTTTCTCATCCTCGAATTTCACTTCGGTCTTGGAAGGATGAATGTTGACATCGATTCTGGAAGGATCGGTCTCCAGATAGATGAAATAGGAGGGGAAATGATCGGGAGCCAGGATCTGCTCGTATCCGCTCATCACAGCTTTGTGAAAATAGGGGTGCCTGATAAAGCGGCTGTTGGCAAAAAAGAACTGTTCACCGTAGGTTTTCCTGGCAAATTCAGGTTTACCGATGAATCCGCTGATCCTGATCAGGGAAGTTTCGGTCTCCAGCGGGATCAGGTAATTGTTGACGGATTTTCCAAAGATCCCGATGATCCTTTTTCTCAGGTTGGAAGGGGGAAGGTGCAACAGGTCCGTCTGGTTGTGTGTCAGGGAACACTCCACCTGGGGCCGGGTCAGGGCCACATGGTTGAATTCGTTGATAATGTGCCGAAGCTCTGTATGGTCACTTTTAAGGAATTTCCTCCTTGCAGGCACATTGAAAAAGAGGTTTTTCACCTGGAAGTTGGATCCCGGGGGAGTCTGAACGGGTTCGGTGACCTCGGTACGGGAGCCGGCTATTCTGACATGGGTTCCCAGTTCGTCCCCCCTTTTTTTGGTTTTCAGGGTGACCTCTGCCACCGCGGCCATGGAAGCCAGCGCCTCACCCCTGAATCCCCTGGTTGTTATGGCAAATAGATCTTCTGCCTGGCTGATTTTGGAGGTGGCATGCCTTTCGAAACACCTCAAGGCATCGTTCCCGCTCATCCCGCACCCGTCATCCACCACCTGGATCATCGCTTTGCCGGCCTCCGTGATGATCACTTTGATGTTTTTTGCGCCTGCATCCACCGCGTTCTCCATCAACTCCTTGACCACCGAAGAGGGCCGCTGAATCACTTCCCCGGCAGCGATCTGGTTGGCAACCGCATCACTCAATACATGGATGACATCAGACATTTAGCTGTAGAATATGAGGTATGCGAGTATCAGCAATACAGCCAGGATGATCAGGAGCCTGATGTTGGATCCCCTGGTGGCTTTGACTTTCGCATTCCGCGATGCCTGCCTGAAGGATCCCCTTCGGATGGTGGACCTGTTGGGATCCCTGGGAACATCAATCCCCATCTCCTGCTTGATCCTCCTGATCCGGTCCTCTCTCTCCTCCTTTTCCGGGTCCCAATACCGCGGGGCATAGCTGAACCTTTTGTGCTTCGGAAGCTTGATAAACCTGGGTATTCCCATCTTGCTTATTTTGACAAACAAAGTTAGTAAAAAGCTTTACTTTTGGGGTATGAAATCCCTGATTGAATCCAACCTGCAGGAGGCACTGGATGTGCTCCGTGAATTCAGTGCCGATCCGGAAAACATTGCAGCCATCGAGTCAGCGGCCGGGCTTTTGATCGGGGCGGTCAGCAGCGGGAATAAGATAATCAGCTGCGGCAACGGGGGATCCATGACCGACGCCATGCACTTCGCAGAGGAACTGACCGGGGTGTTCAGGGAAAAGCGCCCGGGGATCCCGGCCATCAGCATATCCGATCCCTCTTATCTCACCTGTGTGGCCAACGATTATGACTTTGACATGGTCTTTGCCCGTTTCGTGGAAGCCGTGGGGAAGCCAGGCGATGCCCTGGTGGTGATCAGTACAAGCGGGAATTCCATGAATGTGATCAGGGCTGCGGAGGCAGCCAGGGTACAGGAAATGAGGGTGATCGGACTGACCGGGAAAACCGGCGGATTGCTGGCAGGATTGGTTGACCGGGAGATCAGGGTCAGGGGGAGGCAGCATTCAGACCGGATCCAGGAGGTCCATATCAAGATCCTTCATATCCTGGTTTTGCTGGTGGAAAGAGGGATCTGAACACATGAAAAAACGGAGGCTGCACCCTGAATGCACAGCCTCCGTCCGTGTTGGATCGGCTTATTTATCCAGGATCATTCCGGTTCAGGACTGAACCTGACCGGAACAATAACGTTAACGGCCACCGGTTTTCCCCTTTGCCTGCCAGGGCTCCAGTGGGGCATCTCCTCAAAGACCTTTGCGGCAGCTTTATCCAGTGACGGTTCCACCCCCCGGACCACCTTGATATCCGCCACCTCTCCGGAAGCCTTCACGGTGAATTGTACACGGACTTCACCATTCAACCCTTGATCCTTTGCCTCCTTCGGGTACTCCAGGTGCGAATAGATATACTTACCCAGCGCCGGTTTTCCACCAGGGAAGGATGGCATTTCTTCAACGATGTAGAAGATTTCTTTCCCTGGCTGATCGTCTTCTTTGTCACCTGCGGGGGGGGTGGTAGTGATCAGGATCACGCCATCTTTTGCACCATATTTTCTGGCCAGATCAGATTCGGGATCCTTGATCACTTCGATGGATTCGATGGTGCCCGGGTCCAGGTCATCGATCTGCGTGACCACTTTTCCGTCCAGTACAAATACCGGATTGGCATCCGGATCACCCTCCGACCTGAAGGAGACGGAACCCGTAACCTTTATCCTGTTGTTTTCTGTATCCACTTCGGCCCGGTCCCCCTCGTAGGTCATCCCTTCGGCGGACACTGAAGCCGTGTTCCCCCCGGTAACCTCCGGATCTATGGTATAGGTCTGGGGCTCCAGTTCAAGCGGGTTGTTCCGGATCTCGGAAGAACGAACCCTGATGGTTTTATATCCCACGAAGGAGACGACGATCTCCGGATCGCCCTCTACCCTGAGCACGAAATCACCATCGATATCTGCCACTGTTCCCATGGTGGTGCCCGCAATGACAATGGCGGCCCCGGGGGCGGGTTCTTTATCGGCCTTGAAAACGACTTTTCCGGATATGGTCTTTTCCTGCGGGGTCATTCCGGTTGTCAGTCCCATGGCAATCAATACGGCGGGTATCAGCAGGGCCATTTTTAAAATACCCGATGCTGATCTTGCTGGCTTTTTCATCATGTGAAATCTTTTTAAGGTTAACGAATGATTAAACTGGTTACCGAGCCTGAACACCTGCACCCCGAGTGTGTGGTTCAGGAGCTGTGCCCGGTAACGTGCCGGTTGAATACCGGCCGACAATACCTGCCGGTCGGCCAGGTACTCGTGGTTTTCTTTAATCATCCTGGAAATAAGCCATGAGAAAGGATTGAACCAGGTGACCAGAAGGGTCAGTTCAATCAAGATCAGATCGATAAAGTGCAATTGCCGGACATGTGCCCTTTCATGCAGCAGCACCTGTTCCAGTTCCGGGTCATCCTGGAGATCCCCGGGTACAAATATCCTGGTGAACAGCGTAAACACCTGGTCCCCTCCGGTCAGAGCGGTCCCGTTGCCGGTCTTGTTCTTCTGCCAGATCAGGTTCCATTTGATCACCATGAACAGGTTTTTTACCAGCAGCAGCGTCATGCCGGCCAGGTAAATCAACAGAAGGATTCCGGGCCAGCTGATGGTCATGCCCTTTTCGGAAGGAGCGTGGACAGGCTGGATCACCGGGGACTGCCCCGGCACCGGATCGATGAATACGGTGGGGGTGAAATTGACCAGGAGTTCAGGTCTCCTGATGGTGATCAGTGGGAATATCCATGAAGCCAGGATTCCGGCCAGCAGATAAATGCGTTTCATCAGCAGGTTGGGATCGTTCCTCATGAGGTAATAATAGGGGATCACCATGATCGCCAGTCCCGCTGAAACCCTGAACAGGTATAGCCATTGTTCGTTCATTGCTGTTCCTTTTCGTTCAGTTCATTTTCAATGTCCCCGACCAGCTGTTGAACCTCTTTGAGATCCAGGTCGTTTTCCCTCGCAAAAAAGGCTGCCATTCTGGAGAAGGAGCCGTCAAAGTAGTTGCTGACGATCCCCGAAAGGTAACCCCGCAGGTACTCCCTTTTCTGCACCAGGGGATGGTACAGGTAGGTGGTCCCGATGGCCTTGTGACCGACGAATCTCTTTTTTTCAAGAACCCTTACCACGGTTGAGACGGTGGTATAGGGAACTTCCGGATCCTCCAGCCCGGTCATGATATCCCGGATGGTGGCCTCTTCCAGTTTCCACAGGATCAGCATGATCTCCTCTTCAGCTTTGGTTAGTTTCCTGTTCATGGGGGTGTGTTTGCTGTTTTTACAAAGATATAACTAATTTATACGTAAAGCAACTAAAAATACAGTAGATCTACTAAAAAAATAGTAAAAGACCCCTGAATGACAAATATAACAACCTATATATCAGCATGATAAGTGAATAAAAAAATGATCCTGTCAATTGCAGGTTCAGGAGCGCGATGTGGTGGGTAAAGGAACAATCCGGACTTCACGCATCCGAGGAAATCCGTTGACGGTAGGTGACTGATAGAAGCTTCCCCTGTGCCATTCACAGGTGTATCCTGACCTGAAGATGCTGGTAAAGACTTTTAGCTGCACCCTCCAGGGGATCCGTGCCAGGCTGGTTTCCATCGAGATCCATGTGACCCGGGGGATCCGCTTTTTTATCGTCGGGCTTGCCGATCACGCCATCAGGGAAAGTCAGCAGCGGATAGAATCGGCGCTGGTCACCAATGGTTTTGAATGGCCCCGTTTCCGGGTGGTCATCAACCTGGCCCCAGCGGACATCAAAAAAGAAGGGACCCATTTTGACCTGCCCCTGGCGCTGGGCATCCTGGCGGCCACCAGGCAGGTAAGACATGAAAAGCTTGGTGACCATCTGCTTCTGGGAGAGCTATCCCTGGACGGATCCCTGGTCCCCGTGAAAGGGGTCCTTCCCATCACCCTGCATGCCAGGGAATGCGGAATGAAAGCTGTCATCGTTCCTGAAAAGAATGCGAAAGAAGCCTCCATGGTGGAAGGGATCAGGGTGATCCCGGTGGACCACCTTCGGCGGGCCGTCGGCTACCTGGACGGAAAAACGGATCTGAAACCCGCAGTGGCGGAGGCGTTAGCCGGCCGTTTCCAGGAGGAGCACCCCTCCGGAAACGATTATTCGGAGGTAAAGGGCCAGGAGGTGGTTAAACGGGCCCTTCTTGTGGCCGCGGCCGGGAATCATAACCTGCTGATGATCGGTCCGCCGGGATCGGGAAAGACCATGCTGGCGCAGCGGATCCCAACCATCCTGCCGCCGCTTTCCCTCGAGGAATCCCTGCAGACAACAAAGATATATTCAGTTGCCGGGAAGCTGATGTCTGAAGAATACCTGGTGATGCGGAGGCCTTTCCGTTCCCCCCATCATTCCAGTTCACACATCGCTTTGATCGGGGGAGGCAACACCCCAAAACCAGGAGAGATCTCCCTTGCGCACAACGGGGTACTCTTCCTGGATGAACTCACGGAGTTTAAACGACACGTTCTGGAGGTGCTGCGGCAGCCCCTTGAGGAGCGGGTCATCCACCTGAGCAGGGCCAACTATTCGGTGGTCTATCCCGCCAATTTCATGCTGGTGGCATCCATGAATCCGTGTCCATGCGGGTTTTACAACCATCCCCATAAGGAGTGCCTGTGCGGCGAGGGGATCATCAGGAGGTACCTTTCCAGGATCTCCGGTCCGCTGCTCGACCGGATCGATCTTCAGATGGAAGTGATCCCGGTCCCCGTCAGCAGCCTTTCGGATTCCGTTTCGTCACTCGACAGCCGGTCCATGATGGAGCGCGTGATCGCAGCACGCAGGATACAGCAGGCGCGGTTAGGCGGCCTTCGCGGGATTGCCACCAACGCCCAGATGGGTGCCGGACATATCGCTCATTTCTGCGTCCCCGATGCAGGCGGAAAAAGATTGCTGGAGCATGCCCTTGATCAACTTGGGCTATCGGCCAGGGCCTACGGCCGGATCCTCAGGGTGGCAAGGACCATTGCCGATCTGGATAATTCTGAGAAGGTCCTGGCTCCTCACATCGCTGAAGCAGTGAACTATAGGAACCTGGACCGCCAGGGATGGGCGGGGTAGGCTACTTTATACCCAATTCAGATAGGCCTTCCCATTTGTAAAATTTGCCGATCATGGTTAACTTGTCTCAAGCTGATCAGCTGCATTCCGGGCATGAAAACTCCAAGAACACCCCTCGCCATTTCCCTCTGGTGGATACTGAGCCTGTCTCCTGTTGTCCTGAGCCATGGGATGACCCCGTATTCCACAGTCCACAACGCCATAACCCTTCAGTTTGCGGATTATACACTGACCGTGAATACTTCAGGCGACGGATTTGTCAATGCGACCCCTGCGGGTCCTCTGATTCCCGAAGGAACGGAGGTTACCCTCGAGGCGCTCCCCAGCACAGGGTGGACGTTTACCGGATGGTCAGGCGGGCTGAGTGGATCGGAGAATCCGGCGACCCTTCTGATTACCGGCGATGTTACAGTCACGGCCACCTTTTCGGCCATAGAATACACCCTGGCGCTGACCTCGGCGGGGAACGGGTCGGTGGGTGCGGTTCCCGCCCCTCCTTATTACTATGATGATGCGGTCCAGATCACCGCGACCCCCGATCCGGGCTACCGGTTTAACGGGTGGACGGGCGACATCACGGGGATGACCAATCCGCTGACTTTTAATATTACGGAGAACACCACGGTGGAGGCCACCTTTGTGGAGGAGCTGTACACGCTGACCCTCGGTGACGACGGGAACGGATCTGTCAGTGCGGTGCCCTCCCCGGGCCCCTATCCCTACAACCAGCTGGTCAGCCTGACCGCCACCCCCAATACGGGGTATACCTTTGCGGAGTGGACGGGGGACCTGTCCGGCTCAGCCAACCCGGGCACCATCACCATGACCGCGGATGCATCGGTCACGGCCACCTTTTCGGCCATCGAATACACCCTGGCGCTGACCTCGGCGGGGAACGGGTCGGTGGGTGCGGTTCCCG
>CAZNSZ010000009.1:61574-80367 GCA_964575865.1 uncultured Bacteroides sp.
TGACCAATCCGCTGACTTTTAATATTACGGAGAACACCACGGTGGAGGCCACCTTCATCCAGGAGCAGTACACGCTGACCCTCGGTGACGACGGGAACGGCACAGTCAGTGCAACTCCCTCCCAGAGCACCTATACCTTTGGACAGACGGTCACACTGACCCCGCTTCCCGAAGCGGGATACAGCTTTGATTCGTGGTCCGGTGACCTTGGTGGATCCGCCAATCCCGGGACGGTTGTCATTACCGGAAACACCACCGTGAACGCTTCTTTTTCGCAGGATCATTACCTGTTGACCGTAACGATGACAGGTGACGGATCGGTTTCCGTTACTCCCGATCAGCCTGACTATCTTTACGGGGAGAGTGTCACCCTGACGGCTGCCCCTGATCCGGGGTATACTTTTGGGGAGTGGACAGGAGACGTGGCCAGCGGGGACAATCCGGTCACCATTCCCATTACTGGCCACACCACCGTCCAGGCCAATTTCAACCAGGAACAGTATACCCTGTCGGTGACTGCATCAGGCAGCGGTTCAGTATCGGTCACTCCGGACCAGCCCGTTTACGTGTATGGTGATGTGGTCACCCTGACGGCTGTTCCGGTTACCGGGTACAGTTTTACAGGGTGGTCCGGGGACCTGACCGGAACGGTCAATCCTTCTGATATTGTAATGGATGGCAACAAATCTGTTACCGCATCCTTCGCCTTGAACACCTATTCCCTGACCCCTTCGGCCGGGGCGAACGGTTCCATTTCACCGTCAACGGAACAGATTGTGAATCATGGAGGATCACAGGTATTCACCATCACCCCTGCTCCCGGATACCACGTGGAGGATATCCTGGTGGACGGGGTAAGCGAAGGTGCAGCGTCCAGCTACACCTTTTCCAATGTCACAGAGGACCATACCATCCATGCGACCTTTGCGATCAACACCTATACCATTGCTTCAACGGCCGGCCCCAACGGATCCATTTCCCCCGCCGGGTCGATCATTGTGGAACACGGGGAGGATCGCACATTCACGATTTTACCGGATGAGGGCTACCACATACTTGATGTACTGGTGGATGGAGTGAGCCAGGGGACGGTATCAACCGTCACCCTGACCGATATCAGCGATGACCACGTCATTACCGCCACATTTGAGATCAATAGCTATGCCATTTCTGTCATCCAGCCCGGCGACGGGGTGATTACCCCGGCGGGGACCACACTGGTGGAGCATGGAAGCGGACTCACTTATACCTTTACTCCAGATGAAGGTTACCATGTTGCATCAATAGAGGTGGATGGAGCAACCCTTCCACCCCAGGACAGTTATACCTTCAGCAATGTGGTACAGGACCATACCCTGACGGCGGTTTTCGAGATCAACACCTATACACTGACTCCTGTGGCCGGGGCCAACGGGACCATCAATCCGGGCACCCCCCAGGTGGTGGACCATGGCAGCAGCATGACTTTTACCATTACTCCGGATGAGGGATATCACATCGTTGATGTACAGTTGGATGGATCCAGCGTGGGAAATGTAAACAGCTATACATTCAACGGAGTGGACAGGGACCATACCCTTGCAGCCACCTTTGCTATCAACACCTATACCGTCACCCCGTTTGCGGGCAACCACGGATCCATTGCTCCCTCCACCGTACAGACTGTGGACCATGGCGATGACCTCACCTTTGTCATCACTCCGGATGAAGGCTACCACATTGGCGCTGTGCTGGTGGATGGAACATCTGCCGGTGCCCCGTCCAGCTATACCTTTAATGATGTGACGGAGAACCATACCATCGAAGCCAGTTTTGTAATCAATACATACACCCTTTCGCCGGAAGCCGGGGCCAATGGGTCCATTGCCCCAGCCATCGATCAGATTGTCAGCTATGGAGGGAATGCCACCTTCACTGTTACTCCTGATGAAGGCTATCATATCCTGGATGTGCTTGTGGATGGTGTGAGTGTGGGACCGGTGGGCGCTTATACCTTCACCGGAGTCGATGCGGACCACACCATCGAAGCCAGGTTTGAGATCAACACCTATGCCCTGGAGCCTGCGGCAGGACCCAACGGGTCCATCTCACCATCAACCGTTCAGCAGGTTACCCATGGGGGAAGCCAGACCTTTGAGATGTTGCCCGATGAAGGGTATCATGTGGAGAATGTGAGGGTAGACGGGGTCAGCATGGGCGCCATGAACAGCTATACGTTCAGCAACGTTACCTCGGACCATACCATCCAGGTTACCTTTGCGATCAACACCTACAGCCTGGTCCCGTCTGCAGGTCCGAATGGTTCCATCACTCCGGGACTGACGCAGCTGGTGGAACACGGTAGTTCACATACCTTCACCTTCACACCGGATCCCGGATACCATGTGGATGAGGTTATGGTGGACGGCACCGACATCGGCGCAGTCTCCTCATATACCTTCAACAATGTGACCAGAAGCCACACCATTGAGGTCCGCTTTGACATCAATAGCTATACCCTTACGCCCATGGCCGGTCCCAACGGATCCATATCCCCCTCCCTGCCTCAAACGGTGGACCATGGTGAAACCCTGACCTTCACCATTACACCTGATGCAGGTTATCACATTGGAGAGGTCAGGGTCGACGGGACCAGTGTGGGTCCGGTGTCCAACTTTATCTTCTCCGATGTGAGTGCCGATCATACCATTGAGGCCACATTCGAGATTAACACCTATACCATCACACCTGTTGCCGGACCTGACGGGACGATCACTCCCTCTTCTCCCCAGACTGTGGACCATGGTGGTTCCCTTGGCTTTGCGATCATCCCTGACGAGGGATACCACATCGCAGATGTCCGGGTGGATGGCACCAGTGTGGGAAGTGTGGAGAATTTCACCTTCACCGGCGTATCAGCCCACCATACATTGTCAGCGACCTTTGAAATCAATACCTACACCATTACTCCAGGTGCAGGTCCCCATGGAACTGTAAATCCGGGGATTGAAACAGAGGTGGAGCATGGAGGTGAATTGACCTTTTCCGTGGTGCCTGATGAGGGATATGCCATCGACATGGTCGTGGTGGACGGAATCAACAGAGGTGCGATTGAAAGCTATACCTTTACCAACGTTACCGGACCACATGAGTTGAACGCCACCTTCAGGAAGGTGGTTGGGATCACGGAAGTGAGCATACCCAACGGCACCATGAAAATCGGTGATGTGGTTTCGGCCACCCTTGAGGTCACCTACGATAATTTCATTCCATACCGCCTGCTCTCCGGAAATGTCGGCGGATATGCCCTCACGGGCCTGCAGCGGATCAATGCCACCACTTACCTCGCCAATTTTGTGATCACGGAAGGGGGCAACAGTTACCGGGCGGACCAGGATATTCCGGTCAGTGACCTGGTGATTACCGATGGAACGGTACAGAGCGATCCTTACAGCGCCTTCATCGGTCAGGACAATGACCTGCTGGATGCGGAATACCCATCCATAACCGGAATGACGGTAGCCTCCGGTGTCAACCGCATCGGCAGCGTTGTAGAATTGATAATCACTGCAGACGGAGAGGGGTACACCATGCTCCCCGCATCCTCCGTGAACGGGATCGGCCTGTCGGATGATCGCGTCAGTTTCGTTGACCTGGGCGGGGGAACCTACCAGCTCCTCTATACGGTCCGGGAAGGAGATAACGATGTATCTCCGGGTGAACTGCAGGCTTCGGTGATCATGGTCAAACCATCAGGCAATATCGGCGCTCCCTACAACCAGGTCGCAAATACGGAGAACCTGGTCATCGATGCCCATCCGCCGGTCATCACAAGAATGGAGGTGACAAACCGTTCCTATGGCGTGGGTCAGACGGTCCGGGTGGCCATCACTGCAGACGGCAACGGGTACGCGGCCATGGACGGTACGATGATCAACGGGATTCCCCTGACTTCACCGAGGGTGAGTTTCACGGAACGGAGTGCCGGGCTGTACGAACTTTCCTATCTGATCCAGGACTCCGACAACGACGTGGCTCCCGGTGAACTGGATGCCGTGCTGGTTGTTTCTGATCCGGCCGGGAATAACAGCGAACCCTTCGGTATACTGGCTGCCAACAGCCTGGAGGTCTATACCGATCTGCCAACAGTGACCATGGCGGGGATCCCGGAAATCTGCGACGGGGATCTGGCCAGCCTCACGGTTTACTTCCAGGGCAGGGGGCCATGGGGATTTGAACTGTATGACGGAATAAGGACCACCTCATTCAATGACATTGATGCGGAAGAGTATGCCCTGACCGTTGAACCGGTGCAGACAACTACTTATTCCATCACCTCCGTTCAGGACGTCAACGGGGTGACCAACATCGGAAGCGGGTCGGTACAGGTGGAGGTCCATGAGAAGACCGATGTGGAGATCGTCAATCTGGCAGCCGGGTACAGTGTCGCGGAAGATCCGGTTCAATTGCTGGCCAACATTCCCGGGGGCATCTTTACGGGTCCTGGGATCATCAGTCCTTCCGGACTGTTCGATCCTGCCATTGCAGATACGGTGAATTCGCCGCACACCATCCTTTATACCTACACCAACCAGGCCGGATGTACCAGCGTGGCCACTGCCAGGGTATTTGTCCTGGGCTCCATGGGGGGTATTTTTATCCCGTCGGCATTTGTCTGCGACAACGGTGAGCCCTTTGAAGTGAGCGCATCCAACATAGCCGGTGAGACAGGAACCTTCAAACTGCGCAATGAGAATGACCAGGTGGTTGCCGGGTTAACAGACGAAGGGAACAACACCGCCATCATCAACCCGGGAATTCTGAAAGAAGGGTCCTATACCATTGAGTACAGCTATTTTGACGGGGTGGTGCATCAGATCAGAAAGCAGTTTGTTCTGGAATCGGTGGATACCCCTGAGATCCTGAATCTGACCGGGGACAGCTACTGCCAGAATGTGGATCCGTTCCTGCTGGAAGCAGATGCAGGAGAAGCCCTGTTCTCCGGACCGGGCGTTTATGCGGCCTCAGGCGGATATCTGTTTGATCCTTCCGGTGTCAGACCCGGAAAGATCACCATCTATTGCGAGAATGTGTCGGCACACGGTTGTTCCGAAAGGGTGGAAAAAGCGTTGGAGATCCTGGCGGCGCCGCAGACCGGCTTCACATTGGGGACCCATTGCATACCGGCAGAGGGAGGGGCAGTGGAGTTCGACAACCTGACACCGGAGAAGCTGAATATCGCATCATGGCAATGGGATTTTGGCGATCCCGCCAGCGGTGACCTCAACCAGAGCGACAGGGTCAACCCGGTCCATTTCTATGATCAGCCGGGATCCAGAAACATCACCCTGACGGCGACCACCTATGAGGGATGTTCTGAAAAAGCAGAAGTGGAAACCCACATCGGAACCATTCCCCGGGCCGATTTCACCTGGGTGAGCAGCTGCTACCAGCCGGATCTTGCCACGGCATTCCTCGACAGGTCAGAAGCACATTCGGAAACGGTCCGTTCATTCCTCTGGAAATTCCAGGATTTGGAGGGGAGGGTGCTTGACAGCACCAGGTCTTTCTCCTCCCTGGATACGGTCTGGTATCAGTTTGACGGGGACGGAGGGTTCAATGTCGAGCTCATTCCGGTCAGCGATTATGGCTGTACAGACAGCATCACAAGGACCATTTACCTGCAGCCGACCATTCTCCTTACGGACGAAGGATACCATGAGACCTTTGATCAGGATAACGGTTTGTGGGAAGTGAGGTCAGAGGGCGGGCCGGTGAGCTGGGTGCTTTCCGAACCCGATTTTTCAGGATTTGATGCGGTGCAGGGAGACCTTGCATGGCATACCCGTTTCCCGGCAGGTGTTGCCGGATACCTTGAATCATCGTGGGTGGAAAGTCCCTGTTACGACTTTTCAGACGTAGAGCGCGGGATGATCCAGCTGCATATCATGAGAAGCTTTGTCCCCGGTCTGAACGGAGCCGTTCTCCAGTACAGGGATGTGCTGGAGGAGGGCTGGAAGAATGTGGGTGCCAATGATTCAGGGATTGGCTGGTACAACATGCCGGGGCTGATCAATCAGCCCGGGGGAAGTCAGACCGGATGGGGGCTTGAAGTGTTTAATCCGGACAGGGACTGGGTCCGGGCTGCGCATGCCCTTGACCAGCTGGATGGAAAATCCGGTATCTCCTTCAGGATCGCCGTCGCCTCGACAGGTGCCCAGGGGATCGGGAACCAGGGATTTGCATTCGATGATGTGTTCATCGGTGAAAGGAACAGGATCTCACTTCTTGAGCACTTCACCAGTGCATCCACGGAATCTTCGAGGCTGGCGGATGACCTGATCGATTCGCTCAGCGCAATGCAACAGGGGGAACTGATCAATATACAGTACCATACTGCATTCCCGGGAGAGGATCCCATGAACGAGAACAATCCCTATCCGGCAAGTACCCGCACCTTCTATTATGGAATACAGCAGGTCCCGTATGCGGTGCTTGACGGCGGGGTACAGGAGCAGCTGCGCCATGATTTCCCGGATCTGTTGACCATACCCCTGAAGAAGGAGGCCGCGGCAGCTCCTCTGGAAATACCACCCTTCCGGATTTCGCTCCAGGTGGACTGGTCGGATTCGGGTCTGGAAAGTACTGCCACGGTGACCTGTGACAGGGGACCCTGCCAGGAGAACATACAACTCTATCTGGTTGTCATCGAGCGGGAGGTCACGCTCTACCGGGGAGTGAACGGAGACACCCTGTTCAGGAATGTGGTGCTGGACATGCTGCCTGATCCCATGGGCAGTCTGCTGGGAGCGGACTGGGAGAAAGGAGACCAGGAGTCCAGGACCTACAGCTGGAATTACCAGTCCTATGTGGAGGACATCAGTGAACTGGGGGTTGTGGCATTTATTCAGGAGAGGAGCAGCGGAAAAATACTGCAGGCTGCGGTAAGTTACAGGGATTGGGGTGTTGATGTGGAAACGGTTCCAGAAATTCAGCCGCTTCAGGTATACCCCAATCCGGTAAAGGACCAGTTGTTCGTCAATCTGGGCAGGTCACCTGAAATCAAGGGAGAGCTCCGGATCGTGGATATGAACGGAAGGGAAATGATGGCTGTCCAGGTTCCGCCCGGGTATCAGATCCACAGCCTGGATGTGGGTGAGCTGAACAGGGGGCTGTATATCCTTTACTGGTTCGAAGGGGAGCAATTCCGTGGACTCAGCAAGGTGGTCAAGACTGAATAGGTCATGGGCCGCCCGGTCAGGAGGTGCTCATGTCGCAGCGGGCTTGTCTTTCTGGAATTTTAGATGCATATTGTAACAGGGAATCAGGATATCCTGTGATTTGACCTGTCAGACATGTTGAACCGAAATATTGATCAAAAAAAAATGAAAATAGACCGCAGAGGTTTTATCAGGAAGACCGCTGCCGCCACCGCCCTGGTGGGAGCAGCATATCCGTTGAGTTCCGCATCCCGGGCCATCCTCGGGGCCAATGAAAAACTGGTGTGCGGGGTCATCGGTGTGAACGGTATGGGATTTGCCAACCTGAGGGCGTTTCTGGGTCAGCCCGGCACGGAGTGCGCTGCACTGTGCGATGTGGACCAGAATGTGCTGGAGAAACGCATCGCCGAAGTGAAAGAGATGCAGGGAAAGGCGCCTGCGGGCTACAGCGATTTCAGGAAACTGCTCGAGCACAAGGGGCTCGACGTCATCATCATCGGAACCCCGGACCACTGGCACACCCTCCCGTTTGTTTACGCTGCCCAGCAGGGGTATGACATCTATTGTGAAAAACCGCTGGCCAATACCATCCATGAGTGCAACCTGATGGAGAAGGCGGTGAACCGGTACGGCACAGTGGCCCAGATCGGTCAGTGGCAGCGAAGCGACAAACACTGGCAGGATGCGATTGCCTACGTGCACACGGGCAAGCTGGGAAAGATACGGACCGTCAGGGCCTGGTCCTACCAGGGGTGGATGGGATCCGTTCCTGTTGTGCCGGATTCGCCTGTACCCGGGGGAGTGGACTATGATTTCTGGCTCGGACCCGCGCCCGCCCGGCCGTTTAACAAGAACAGGTTCCATTTTACCTTCCGCTGGTTCTGGGATTATGCCGGGGGGATGATGACCGACTGGGGGGTTCACATCATCGATTACGCCCTCTACGGAATGCAGCAGTATGAACCCAGGTCGGTCATGTCGCTGGGTGGAAAGTTCGCCTATCCCGATGACGCCTGCGAAACACCCGATACCCAGCAGGCCATTTATGAATTTGATGGATTCACCCTGCTCTGGGATCACGGTATCGGAATTGACGGAGGCTACTACGGGCGTTCTCACGGGGTCGGTTTTGTGGGCAACCACGGAACGCTGGTGGTGGACCGGGGGGGCTGGGAGGTGATTCCGGAACCGAAAGGCGGGAATCCCACCCTCGAAAGGGTGGAACTGATCCCCGGAGAGGGCCGGGGCCTGGAGAACCACATGGCCAATTTTATCGATGCCATCAAGAACGGGGCTCCCCTCAACTGTCCCATCGAGATTGCTTCAGGGGTGGCCAGGACCTGTCACCTGGGGAACATTGCCTTCAAAACAGGGCGGAGGTTGTACTGGGATGCCCCTTCCCGGAAGTTTACCAATGACCGGGAGGCGGACAGTTACCTGGTTCCTGAATACAGGAGCCCCTGGACACTGCCCGCTGTCTGATCAGATTACTTTAACCTGATGCGCATCAGGTACATATTGGCGGTCATATACAAATATCGTTGATCTGAACCGATGGTGCAGTTGGAGGTGGGCTGACCGGTTCTGATGATCCCCAGGTGGGTGGCATCGCTGTCAAAGACCCAAACGCCTCCGGGCCCCGTGGCGAATATGATGCCGTCGGAACGGATCTCCAGACCGTCGGGAGCACCGGACAGCGTATCTGATGCTGCTTCTGCGCTGCTGAACAGCCGCCCTTTCTTGAGGGTGCCGTCACTCCTGACATCGTACGCCATCCAGAATGATTGGTCCCTTCCACCCGAATTGGCAACCAGCAGGGTTTTCCCGTCCGCTGTGAAGCCGATCCCGTTGGGCGCGCTCAGCTGATCGGTGAGCAGGGTCACCTCCCCCTGGCTGTCCAGTTTGAACACCCCTGTAAAATCCATTTCCCTCGCAGGATCCTGATACCTCTTTTCCAGGCCGTATGCAGGATCCGTAAAATAGAGCTCCCCGCCGGGACTGTATACGGCATCGTTGGGGGAGTTGAACCGTTTTCCCTGCCAGTTGTCCGCCAGGGTGGTGAACCGGGGTTCTGGTTGCCCGAGGGGAGCATCCATCAGGGCCATGCGGCGGTCTCCGTGCTGGCAGAGGACCAGCTTCCCGTCCGGGTCCAGAAGGAGCCCGTTGGAACCGGTTTCCCCTCCGCGGGGGAGGTCACCGGTATAGCCGGAAGGTTTCAGGTAAAGCTTTAATCCGTTTACCTCAGACCATTGATAAATAGTGTTATTGGGAATGTCCGAAAAGATCAGGATCTGCTGATCGGGTAACCAGAGTGGCCCTTCGGACCAGCTGAAACCATCGGCCAGGATCTCGGGAAGGGCTCCCGGCGGGATCACTGCGTCCATTCCGGGATGAAGGCGGAGTACCGACCCGGTGCCGGGGTAGGGTTGAATGGAAGGAGAAAGGGGTGTTTTTCGTAACGGGGATTGATCCGGGATCCATGCGGTCAGGATGAGTCCCAGCCCCAGCAACAGGTAGTTGAGTAGTCGTTTATTCATTTGCTTCCTGGGTTAAAGAATTGATCCAATCTATGGTGATGGCCACCGCCTCCTTTGCCGGAAGCGGGCGGTATCCGATCTCGTTTACGGCTTTGTCGGAGGAGACGATCCAGTTGTGGTGGAATTTCCTGACAAGATCCGGGACGATCAGCGGGGGCTTCCCGGTAATCCTTGCACGGCCAAGCATGAATGAGGCCGAAGCCAGCATCAGCCAGAGGGGGATCCCGATCAGCCTTTTCCTGATCCCCGAATATTCGGTCACCAGCTGGAACAGCTGCCGGTAGGTGAGGTTCTCTCCTCCAAGGACATACCGTTCCCTGTCCCTTCCCCGCTCCATGGCCAGAATGTGCCCATCAACCACATCATCTATGAATGCGTAATTACCATATTGATTGCCATTTCCGGGTAAATACCTCCAGTTATACTTGATATAACTCTGAATCATCCTTGTCACCCCATTTGACTCACTGAGCACCCCGGGGCCAAACACCCGGGTGGGATTCACAACAACAATTTCAATCTCTTTAGACTTGTAATTTTTAAGTTCTTGTTCCAGTTTGTATTTTGATCGTTCATATGAAGTAAAAAATGAATCAGGTGACGGGCTGTTTTCATGAACAGGTCCATCTTGAGAGGGCCCCAGTACCCCGGCGGTGGAGGTGACCACCATCCGCCGGATCCCTGCACGGATGGCTGCACCCACCACATTGAGGGTGCCTGTTATATTCAGGCGGTCAGCCAGGGAAGGATCCGGTGACCAGACGCTGGCAAATGCTGCGGTATGGTAAGCGCGGATGCACCCTTTCATGGCCGGGTCCAGGGAACCTGGATCAAGGATATCCCCCTTGAAAAGGGAGACACCCGGGATGTCGATGGAACCGGCCTTTTCTTTGCTCCGGTACAGCGCATGCACCTCAGAGCCTTCTTTCACCAGGCGGCGTACAAGTGCGGTCCCGATGAAGCCGGTTGCCCCGGAGACAAATACCTTCATGATCGGGTGAATTTCATATGGGGTTGTGCCCTGAGGGAGAACCACTCATTGGACAGGGCCATCACACTGTGAAGAATCACCGCGCTCCAGATGTTGCCGGTAACGATGGTCAGGGTACAGAGGACCACCCCGAGCGGGATGGCACCGAAGGTTTCTTCCGGGCCTTTGTAGAGGTGCGCAAAGGCATACAGCGTCACATTCAGTGCAATGGCAGCCACTGGATTCAGCAGTTCAAGGGATGCATGCAGCAGGAAACCCCGGAAAAGGAACTCATATCCCACCAGGAAAAGAATCCAGGAAAAGGCGCTCAGCAGCACGATGCCCGGTGTCCAGGTTCCGGTCCTGATCTGCGGGTATTTGTCCAGGTTGCCGGGCGTGCGTGATGTCAGGTAGCTGATCAGCACCAGAAGGGGCATCAGCAATATGCTCCAGAGGGGCGGCGGAGCAAGGAAGTAGCTTTGCCACCCGTAACGGGCAGGCGAGGCACCGTATCCCGCACTGATGATGATGAGCGGCACCAGACCGAGGAAGAACAATCCCCAGCTTCTCTGAAGAACGATGCGGACCACCTGCGGATCCAGTCTCGAAAACCTGCTGACGATCCATTGCTGGGGCCTTTCAGAAGCGGAAAGAAAATAGTAGGCCGCAAATCCGGTCACGGTGTAGAGCAGTGAAACAGAAAAAGTGATATGTTCAGGGGTCCAGTCCAAATGATTCGGTTGATCAGCTTTCAGGGGCCCTGGTTGCCATCTCCTTCACCATGGTTGTCACGGACCTGAAATCAATTTTTCCCGTCCCCATCATGGGAAGTTCACTGATGGTGAAGAACTGGCGGGGCAGTGCGATGTTCGGGAGTTCCTTCCCCATGCGCCGCAGAATGGCCACTTTATTGATATCCTGCGTGACCGCTGCAACGATGGTAGCACCCTTCACGTCATCCGGGATCTCCACAACACAACAGGAAACGCCTTCGGGCAGGTGTTTTTCCATGACACTCTCCACCTTGACCAGTGAGACCATCTCTCCCCCGATTTTCACGAACCGCTTGAACCTGCCTGAATGATAGAGATACCCCTCCTCGTCCAGGTAACCCATGTCACCCGTATTGTACCAGCCATCGACGACACTGCGGGCAGTTTCATCAGGATCCCCCAGGTACCCTTTCATCACCAGGTCTCCTTTGACCATGATCTTGCCCACTTCACGGGGGCCACATTGTTTGCCTGTTTCCAGGTGCTCGATACGGACCTCAACGCCGGGGATCACCTTGCCAATACTCCCCGGTTTGTTGAACTCAAGGGTATTGGTTGAAACGACCGGGGAGGTTTCGGTGGTGCCGTAACCCTCCAGGAGTGTTGCCCCGTGTTTTTCAAGGTATCCTTCTCTCAGGGCGTCGGGACATTTATCGGCACCCGCCACCATGATCCTGAGCGATGCAAAATCGCCCGGTTCGGACTTTTGCAGATAACCCCAGAAAAAACTGGGGGTGCCGACCATCACGGTGGGTTTCTCTTCCCGGGCAATCCTGCAGATCGTCTGAAAATCGGTCGGATTGGCATAGGTGACCATGGTCATTCCTTTCACCAGGCACACCCAGAGATTGACGGTGAGCCCGAAGATGTGAAAAAAGACCAGGTTGGCCAGCAGGATGTCCTCGCCGGTTATGCCCACATGATCGCAGAAACTAAGGATATTGGAACCGATGTTGCGGTGGGTCAGCTGTACGGCTTTGGGATCTTTTTCACTGCCGCTGGTAAACAGGATCGCGGCTGTGTCATCTTCCTTTCCGCCATGGATGCTTCCGAGTATCATATTCACTGACAGCTTTGAGCGCAGTGCGGCCCGGATCTTGTCGAAAGTGGTCACTCCTTTCATGATATCCTCGATCAGCACCATCCCTTCAATGACAGGGCAGTTGATCTTTTCCAGGAGGGCACGGGAGGTAATGATGGTTTTAAAATTACATTTCCGCTGCGCATACCTGGCATTGTTCTCCGCTCCCGTGGAATAATTGATCATCACGGGGATCCGCCCGCTCATCAACGCTCCTACTATGGCCAGCGCGGCCCCGGCCGAAGTGGGGATCATGATCCCGATGTATCCCTCTCCATAATGCCTGAATTTCCTGGAAAGGATCAAAGCGCCCAGAAGGGCCCTGCCGTAGGTGATGTCCCTTTTGGTGGTTCTGTCAAGAATGCCTGGTTTTTCAGGATGCTTCTTGGCCATTCTGACAAACTGGTGATGCAGCAGCATGGGTATTGGTTTTAGGTGAATTTAGGGTAAATTAGGTGGTTAAATATAAGAAACGAAAGCCAATAAAAACAGATCACCCTGTCAATCTTGAACCCCTTCAGTAAGCTTTCGTATAAATGGTTACAATGGAAAGTCATAACCATGGATGGATCAGGGCCTGGATGACGGCCCTGTGGATAACGGTTACGGTGATCCAGCTCCATGCCCAGCAGCAGGGAACAGTGGCGGGTGTGGTACGGGATGCACAAACCGGAGAGCCGATGGTGGCGGTGAATATCAGCGCTGACCGCCGGGTTGGCACCATCACCGATCAGGAGGGTACATTTACCCTCCGGCTTGATCCGGGGACACATCAGATCGGGTTCTATTATGTGGGGTACCAGGTGATCAGCAGACAGGTCACCCTGGCGGAGGGGCAGGAGGTCCGCCTTGAGATCGGGATGACGGTCAGCAGCAGGTTGCTGGATGAGGTGGTGGTGAGCGCCGCCAAATACGAGGAGAAGCTGTCCGATGTCACGGTTTCCATGGAAGTGATCAAACCGTACCAGCTATCCAGGCAGAACATCACATCACTGGATGACATGCTGGAGCGGACATCCGGCATCAGCATCCTGGATGGCCAGCCGAGTATCCGCGGAGGGAGCGGATTCAGTTACGGTGTGGGCAGCAGGGTGCTGATGCTTGTGGACGACCTTCCCCTGATCTCAGGGGATGCAGGCGATATCAAGTGGAACTACATGCCGGTGGAGAACCTGAACCAGCTGGAGGTGATCAAAGGTGCCTCATCGGTACTTTACGGTTCATCCGCGCTGAACGGGGTGATCAACCTGCGGACCAGCTTTGCAGGGAACGAGCCAACCACTGAGGTAACCGTTTTCGGTGGGGGCTTCATGAATCCGAGAAAGAAGGAGTGGATATGGAGGGACCGGATACCCCTGTATGCCGGCGCCTCTTTTTCTCATCTCAGGAAAATCGGGAACCTGGATCTTTCGGTCGGAGGTAATTATTTCAAGGATGAGGGATACCGGGAATATGATTACGAACACCGCATCAGGGGGAACCTGGCGTTGCGGTACAGGTTTGCCGGGATCAGGGGCCTCGTGGCAGGCATCTCCGCCAGCGGAATGTACATCGATCAGTCGGATTTCCTCCTGTGGCTGGATGCAGACTCTGCCTACAGGCAGAATCCCCTTACCTTTGCCCCGCTTTCCGGCCACCGGTACAACATCGATCCCTATGTGGAATATTTCACCGCCGGGGGGGATAAGCATACCCTGAAAACCAGGTTGTACAGCGTTGGAAATGCGACCATCGATGCCGATAAAAGCAGTTTTTCCAAAGTCTGGTATGCCGAATACCGGTTTCTGAAAAAAGTCAGGAACCGCACCCACTGGACCAGCGGGATCTCTTTTTCCAGGAACACGGTACTGGCCAACCTGTTTGAGGACCACAGGGGAGCCAACCTGGCGGTCTATACCCAGCTGGATGCCCCTCTGGCGAACCGGTTAAAACTCTCATCGGGGGTGCGCTGGGAAACCAATTCCCTGAACGGGACAGTGTATTACTCCCTGCCCGTTCTGCGTGCCGGGATCAATTACCAGGCAGCCAGGGCCACCTTCCTGCGGGCTTCGTTCGGGCAGGGCTACCGTTTCCCGTCCGTGGCTGAAAAATATGCCGATGCCAGTGTGGGGGGGCTGAAAATATTTCCCAATCCATCCCTGGAGCCGGAGAGGGGATGGAGCGCCGAGGTGGGGGCCAAACAGGGAATCCTGCTCGGATCATGGGAGGGATTTGCCGATTTGGCCCTGTTCTGGACCGAATACAGCAACATGATCGAATACATCTTCGGGGCATATCCGCCTGACAGTGTGGACATTCCGACCCTTGAGCATGTGGGATTCAAGGCTTTGAATATCGGGACCGCCAGGATCACCGGGGTAGAGGCATCCCTCACCATGGGAGGGAGCCTGGGGCCGGTGGGCTTGCGGTTCACGGGCGGCTATACCTACATGAATCCCGTGGATCCCTCGGTCATTGAAGAATCTGGCAGGGGAGAAGATGAAGCTTACGTATTAAAATACAGGCGCAGGCATCTTTTTAAATCGGATCTGGAAGCAGAGCTGGGCAGGTTTTTCGCCGGGGTCAACCTGCAGGTGAATTCCAGGATGATCAATGTGGATGAGGTCTTTATCGATCCTATCATCGGGGGATTGCTGCAACCGGGATTTCCGCAGTACTGGCAGGAAAACGCAGGCGGCTATGCACTGGCTGACTTCAGAACAGGAATGAATATCACAGGGATCTTCCGGATCAACCTGATTCTGAGGAATGCATTCAACAGGGAATACCTCGGTCGCCCGGGAGACATCGGGCCTCCCAGGAGCTTTACCCTTCAGGCAAAGGTGAGTTTCTGATTACCTGGATTTGATGAATTTTCCCGTGTAAAGCTGCCGGCTGTTGGTGATCCGGTAAAAGTAGGTTCCAGGCCTCAGCGAACTCCCGTTGAAACGGAAATGGTGTTCACCGGAAGAGACCTGCAGGTACTCTTCATGCATCCGTTCACCCAGGATGTTGTATACCCTGAGGGTGATCCGGTCATCAACGGGGGAATAAACACCGATGCGGGTCACTTCCGGGAATGGATTCGGGAAAGTGGGAATGACCCTGAAATCACCGGCCGCGTCAGGCTCCAGGCCCGTGGGCTCCAGGACCGTCATGACCACTGAGGTGTCATCAAGGATCTGTGCGGCTTTGATGGGTCCCGTCCCCAGGTTGATAAAGACGGATACATAGATGCTGAGGGTATAGTCTCCCGAGGTGACCGGGGTCCCCGAGATAAGAACGCAGTAGGCGGTATCGGGATAAAAAATATCCGCACTGGCCTCGTAGGTGATGCCTGCGGGCAGGTTCCTGACCGAATCCACAACAATATAGGAGATGGGGATCGTTGTTCCTGAATAGGTGAATTCCCCCGGGGGAAGAACCGTGATGGATGCGTTATATTCCTCTCCGGTTGTGGCCTCCGGCAGGAACTGCGGGCAGATCTGCCCCGGCAGTCCGGTGTCCTTGCAGTTCACCGTGTCGGGTTCGCATTGGGCCGAGACTCCCGATGCGGCAAAAAACATGGAAGCGGCCATGGCCACCATCGGCACCATTCTTTTCATGGACAGGGTCTTTCGTATGGTGCAAAGATAGCTTCAAAAATTGCTAATTTCAATCACTCTGAAGAAGAAATAATTTAATATCATTCTAAAATCAAATTCAATATCTTTGCTTTTTGTTTTGAACTAAACACTTTAAAATTAGAGCTATGAATAACATCATTGGACTGTTCTGGTTACTTCCTCTGGCTGCACTTCTCGCCCTTGTCTTCGGGTGGATATTCTTCAAAAGCATGATGAAGAATTCGGAAGGTACCGACAGGATGAAGGAGATTGCCCAGTATGTGCGCGAAGGGGCTATGGCCTACCTGAGAAGACAATACAGGGTAGTGGGACTTGTTTTCGGTGTGCTGCTGATCATCCTGATTGTACTGGCCTACATGGGGGTGCAGAATCCGTTTGTTCCCGTCGCCTTTCTCACCGGTGGGTTTTTCTCCGGATTGTGTGGTTTCCTGGGGATGAAAACAGCGACTTTCGCATCTGCAAGGACTGCACACGGAGCATCCCAGTCACTGAACAAGGGGCTTCAGGTAGCCTTCAGGAGCGGGGCGGTCATGGGCCTGATCGTGGTCGGATTCGGTCTTCTGGATATCACGGGATGGTTCTGGATCCTCAACAAATTCGTTTTCACACCCGAACACATGGAGCACGGATTCCATGCGCTGGGGCTCACCTTCGTCCATGAAGGGACCACAGAAAAGCAAAAACTGGTGGAGATTACAGCCACCATGCTGACCTTTGGGATGGGAGCGTCCACCCAGGCGCTTTTTGCCCGTGTGGGAGGAGGCATCTATACCAAGGCGGCCGATGTGGGGGCTGACCTGGTGGGGAAAGTCGAGGCCGGCATTCCGGAAGATGATCCCAGGAACCCTGCAACCATTGCCGATAATGTGGGGGATAACGTGGGGGATGTGGCCGGTATGGGAGCCGATCTCTATGAATCCTACTGCGGGTCCATACTGGCCACCGCTGCACTCGGGGCTGCCCTGCCAGGGCTTACAGGTGCCGAACAGGGCATGGCCGTTGTGGCTCCTATGATCGTGGCGGGGATCGGTATTGTACTCTCCATCGCCGGGATATTCATGGTGCGCACCAAGGAATCGGCCACCCAGAAGAACCTGCTGAATGCCCTGCTGCTGGGAACAGGGGGAAGTTCCTTCCTGATCCTGGCCGCCATGGCGGTCATGGCAGCACTGGGCTGGGTGACCTGGGGGATCTTCGGAGCCGTGATCGCCGGACTGGTTGCCGGCGTGGTGATCGGGCAGGGGACCGAACTCTTCACTTCCGACGAATACAAAGCCACCAAAGGGATTGCCAAACAGGCCCAGCAGGGTCCGGCCACCACGATCATCGACGGGATCGCCGTGGGGATGTACTCCACATGGATCCCCGTGGTGACCATCGTGATCGGGATCATTGCAGCATTCGGTTTTTCAGGCGGTTTCCGGGAATTCTCACAGGGCGTTTACGGGATCGGGTTTGCTGCGGTTGGGATGCTCTCCACCCTGGGGATCACACTGGCCACGGATGCTTTCGGTCCCATTGCCGATAATGCCGGCGGGAATGCCGAAATGGCTGAACTGCCGCATGAGGTCAGGGAACGGACCGACGCCCTGGATATGCTGGGGAATACCACCGCGGCTACCGGAAAAGGTTTCGCCATCGGATCCGCCGCACTGACGGCCATGGCACTGCTTGCCGCCTATATGGAAGAAGTGAAACTCTGGCTGGGAAGGCTTGCCGATAAAGCTGTGGACGGATTCAAACAGGTGGGGGACACCATCTTCTACACGGATCATGCCCCCGCGGCAACCGATGGGGTGAACCTGGTCCAGCTGAGCGGTGCGACCATCCATGATTTCGTCAGGGCTTACGATCTTTCCCTGTTCAATCCCATGCTGCTGGGCGGTATTTTCATCGGAGCCATGATGGCCTTTGTCTTCTGCGCCATGACCATGAAAGCTGTGGGTCGCGCCGCAGGATCCATGGTTGAGGAGGTGCGCAGGCAGTTCCGCGAGATCCCCGGGATCATGGAGGGGAAAGCCACTCCGGAATATGCCAAATGCGTGGCCATCTCCACCAAGGGGGCACAGCGTGAAATGATCGTGCCATCGCTGCTTGCCATCATTGTACCGGTGGTGATCGGTATCATACTGGGCGTCGCAGGTGTGGTCGGCCTCCTGGTGGGAGGGCTTACCACCGGATTTACCCTGGCAGTGATGTTGAACAACGCAGGAGGAGCCTGGGACAATGCCAAGAAATTCATTGAGAAGGGCAACTACGGAGGCAAGGGCAGCGAGGCCCACAAGGCAGGGGTTGTCGGTGATACCGTCGGTGATCCCTTCAAGGATACTTCGGGTCCTTCCCTGAACATCCTGATAAAACTGATGACCATGGTTTCGGTGGTCATGGCCGGATTAACGGTCACCATGGGGCTGTTTGCTTAAGAGCGGGCCGTTTTCATACCGGTGGGGGTTGCGGGAGCTGCCCCCACTTTTTTTTTTGGATGGGAGGCACCGGTTCGCAACTGAAAAAATTCCGGAAGAATTTTTACAGGTTGCTCACGGTGCCTCCCATCCCCTGTTTGCGCGGAAAAGTTCCGGAAGAATTTTTACAGGTTGCTCACGGTGCCTCCCATCCCCTGTTTGCGCG
>CAZNSZ010000010.1:0-71171 GCA_964575865.1 uncultured Bacteroides sp.
GAGATGATCGTCATCGATTCGACAATCTCGGAACGGTATAAAAGGGTTTTTGTGGAGTCCAGGAAGTATGTACCCATCTTTTATGATGCCTACATGGAGGCCAATGGGCTTACCCCGGAAGATTTCCGGTTTTATTTTGACAGGGCATATGAACCGGGGAATGTTTATTATGCGGGGGCCAGGATCGTCCGGTCCGACATTTTTGCTGAGAATGGATTCGTACATGTCATCGACCGGGCGGTTACTCCCATGATGAATGCCGAGGAGATGCTCGAAAGGGAGTTGCCGGGTGAGTCCTATAAACGTTTCCTGGAGATGATCTACTGGCACTATCCCGCCTTTGAGCCCAATATGGCTGCCACCAACAATCAGCCGGAGATCAGGTTCGGGGGAGTGGCGGATACCCTCTGGGACCTTTCCTATTCGGACCTGGCATTTGATCTGCAGAAGGAAAGCACGGGGTACGAGGGCCCCGGAACCAACCAGACCCTGGTGAGGCACAACGGGATGTTTGTGCCGGCGGATGAAGCTTTCGGGGCCTTTATTGATGGCATCCTGACCGTAAAGTCTGGGTACCCCCACTGGTTTGATTACAGGTCCGTTCCAAGGGATGTGGCCAGGATCATTGTGGCTCCCCACCTGACCTCCTCCCCCCTTTATCCTTCCTCGGAGCGGTATGCGGAAATATTCCGGGAGTGGGGCACATTCCGGCAAAATGAGGGAGATGTCATCCGGAGGGAATTCGGCAGCAACTGCACCTTCCTGGGCATGGACAGCTATTCACCGGACCGGGTATTCACCAGTGTCACGGGACCGGTCTTTCTCAGGCCTTCCTATTCGCTGTTCCGCCGGGCGCTTCAATATGCAGGTATTGCGGAGGAGATAGCACTCCAGGAGGGCAGCGTATGCTTTTTTCCGATCCCGGATTTTTCACTGATCTCCGATTCCTCGCTGATGCTGAACTGGACCGATTTTGCCAGGGACGAGTACAATTTCACGGAGTTCAACAGGTCCCGGGAAAGCATCGATTACCTTTCACCGCGCACGCTCAGGAACAGGATACGGAACCATGTGGGCCTTTCCCTGCCTGACGGAAGTGCCAACAAGGAATTCATCAGGACCCTGGGGGGGCACTACATCATCTGGAACCATGCAGACAATACCGTACAGGGGGACCGGCCATCGACCATCGGGTACAACGGGGAGGTGCCGGTCACCTGCTTCCCGGCACAGTTGCCCGAGCCCTCGGATAACGGGGAAATCTGGAGTGTCAGGTACTGGTTCAACATCACAGATGCCGGCATGCGCACGGTCCTTTCCGGCTACCCTGCTTTTTTCAGCCTGCTGATCAAGGCGGGATTATTCGATCCTTATTCAGCGACCGTCTCCTTTCTTGACCGGAACGAGCATTATACAGTGTTCGTGCCCGCTGCTGAAGCCCTGGACAGCTATCGGGCCGATACGCTGGGTATTGAAGCGCTGGGGGAATTGTTAAAACAACATTTCGTTCGGGGTGCCATCATTTTCACTGATAACAAGCAACCATCGGGAAGATATCCCACCACAGGCGGAACATCACTGGATATCCGGACGGGCAGGGACCTCATTGAGATCCTGGACAGCACCGGAGATCCGTATGTCCGCATAAGGGAAGACGGACTCCGGACCAATATCATGGTGTCGGAAAGATCGGTTATCTCATCCGTGGTCCATGAAATAGACCTTGTGCTTCCCCCCGGGTCATTCTAGTTCGGGGATCGGTTCGGCCACCAGAAGTTCAGAGACGGAGTGTATGGGTCCGGTACCGGTCATGATATTGCTGGCTTCCATGACCACCCCGATATAGTCAATCACCAGGGTGTCCCCGGGTTCTGTAACCATGATCCTGAAGGTATCCAGACCCGGGTTGATCCGGATATCAAGCCCCACTTCAATGGTGACGCGTTCGTCGCCCATGGTCCTGTAATCCGCACTGCCCATGTAAAAATCATTCAGGTAGTATTCCCCCGACAGGAGGTGGTAGGCCACGTACTGATAGAATTCATTTTCAGGGTCAGTCAAAGGGAGGCCCGGGGTGGCCAGGAGATGTACCAGCGTTTCCGGATCCGGTATTCCGTACCTGTGGTAGATGGAGTCATGTTCGGCCAGGATGGTCACCCTGTCCGGCCACCATGCATGATCGATTCCGCTCAGCTCCATGGCCTCCCCCAGGATGGAATACCCCCCGTCCTGAAGGAGCGTTTCATAACCGTTTACGGCCGGGCGCTGCAATACCTCAGAGACCACATGGATGTACCCGTTGGACATTTCCAGGTTGGATCTGGTGACAGGAGCCATGTTGTTCACTTTGTATAGCGGATTGTCTCCCTCCGTGTAAAAACCGATGGTCAGCCTTTCCCCGGTCAGGGTCCGGTCGGTCAGCGCCCCGTAGGGAAATTCGTTGGTGTGCAGTTTTTTATTGACGGTATGGTACCGTGTCAGGGCTTGCAGGAAAAGGGTATCCTGCAACAATTCTTCAAAGTTCCGGTACTCCTGGTTCAGCTCCAGGAAACGTTCCACGGCTTCGTCATCGGGCAGAAAAAGTGTATACCCTTCTCCGTAGGGATTATAGCCGCAAAGGGTTCCCAGCATCTTTCCCTGCTCCAGGATCCTGTAAAATTTCGAGTACTCCGGCTGGCTGGCGTTCAGGTATTCACATATGGTCATGACGTCATCTCCCACCCAGCTGTCGTGCTGGCGTTCGGGTTCACAGGAGGACATGTTGAGCCAGAGCAATGTGGCCATGATAAGGAACCGTGGGATCCGGAACCGCCGGATCCCCGACTGTTCCCATTCCCGGTATGTGATGATCCTGAACCTGTTCATCGAAGAATCAACGGATAGGAGCCGGCGTCCGGCATGCACACCGGCGGGCGGTAACGCCTTTTCCAGACCCGAATGTACGATTTTACAGGTAATCTGCCTTCCCCACTCAGCGATACTTTCTGACCAGCGCAGCGAATCCTTCCACAAATGATCCGTTGAGCGCACCCCAATCCACGGGTTCCCTGACCTGCAGGTCCGAGTGGGCATTGAGCGGGGTTACCTCCTGTGCATTGGCCCTGCACATCTCTGTGCCGGTATAGAGCACCACCGGGTGATCCAGTTTCATCAACACCTCAAAGGCGCTCAGCAACAATCCCACATCCCCGTTGCAAAACCTGATGAACCTGTCTGTATCGTGGTTGTCCAGGAACGTGACCATGTGGTAATCCCGGGGCACTTTTTCCAGATGTTTGCTGATCCTCCGGTGCAGCCGGTGGTCATCCTTCAGGCCTGAACCCTGCCGGACGGCCCCGATCATCAAATCGCGCAGAAAGAAATCCAGCGCTCCGTCCATGACACGGCTGTATTCCAGCTGAATGTTTTCCTGGGAGATCCCGAAAAGCCTGCGCCATGGTTTGTGCCTGAATCCTACGGTTTTAAAGTGCCTGTTTTCCAGGCCCTGGGCCCAGGCTTCTCCGAAAAGGACAGCTCCGGGGTGCTTCGTGCGTATGGTTGCAGTGAACTTCCTCCAGAATGCGTGCGGGGGCCCGATCACATGGTCAAGCCGGTACCCGTCAAGTCCCTCGGAGAGCCAGTAATCCGCCACCCCGGTGATGTATGCTGCCACCTCCGGATTCCTGAGGTTCAGCTTGGGCAGTTCCCTGAATCCGAGGAAGGACAGGTAGTGGTCAGGCCATTCCGTGAAGAGGAACCAATCGCGGTAACGGCTGTCCCGGTTCCTGATGGCATCCTTGAAGAAGGGGTGCCGCACCGAACAGTGGTTGGGAACGAAATCGGCCAATACCCTGATACCCCGTTCCCTGGCCGACCGGATCAGTTCTTTTAAATCGCCGGCAGTACCGAAATGGGGATCCACCTTCCCGAAGTCAGTGATGTGGTAGCCATGGTAGGAAGAGGAGCGGTAAAAGGGGGAGAGCCAGATAATGCTGATCCCCAGCTTCTGCAGGTAATCCAGTTTTTCTGTGACTCCCCCCAGGGTGCCTCCGAGAAAAGATGCCCTGTTTTTCCCCGTTATGGCACCATTGAAACGGTCAATAAACACCTGGTAGATCACCGATCGTCTGAACCAGTCCCGGCTGATTTTCTTATCCTCCATGCACAAGCGATTTGCGAACCGATATAATTTCCTAAATTAAGCAGATATTGAAAGACTTCCTCATGGGAACGGGAAACCTGGTCATAGCGGTCGACCTTGGAGGAACCAAATGCGCCTCCGCGCTGATAAACAGCGAAGGGGTACTGGTCAGCCACCATACGGATATCCTGGCAGGCTCAAAAGGCGCCGATGTCGCCGCCCTGATCATGAAACAGATCGAAGCCATGCTGGCCCATGCGGCACTCAAATACCACCAGGTGGACGGGATCGGGATTTCGGTGCCGGGGATATCCGACCGCGCGAACGGGACAGTCTGGGCCCCCAATATTGAGGGATGGGAAAAATTCCCGCTGCATCAATACCTCAAGGATCACCTCACCCGGCATGAATTGCCCGTTATCATTGAGAGTGACCGTGCGGCCTCCCTGCTGGGGGAGTACTGGCTCGGTGCAGCCAGGGAGGCCCGGAACGCCATCTACCTTGCAGTGGGGACCGGCATCGGAGCCGGCATAATTTCAGACGGGAAGCTGGTCAGGGGTGCATACGATATCGCTGGAGCCATCGGATGGATGGCACTTCAGAAGCCTTTTGAATCCAAATACAAGCGATGCGGCAACTTTGAATACTTTGCCTCGGGGGAAGGACTGGTAAGGGCTGCCCTTGAACTGGCCCCCCGTTCCGGGTCAAGGCTGTTCCAGAAAGGGAAACCGGACGGTTACACGGCCGAAATACTGTTCGCCTCCTATGAGAAAAAAGACCCTGTTGCCCGAAAGGTGATCGACCAGGCCATTGAACTGTGGGGCATGGCATGTGCCAACCTGGTCAGCCTGTTTAATCCGGAGGTCATTGTTTTTGGAGGGGGAGTATTCGGACCCGGTCTGGGATACCTGGAAAGGATCTACAGGGAATCCATCAAGTGGGCACAACCGGTGGCCATGCGACAGGTGAAATATCTCCCTTCGGTTCTGAAGGGTGCTGCCCCCTTACTGGGGGCGGTTTATCCGTTTTTTAAGGATGACCGGGAGCATGAGTAAATCCCCTGCATTTGCAGCTGCCTATATGGGCATGTTCATATTCGGGGTATGCATGCTTACCCTGGGATCGGTCCTTCCCTTCCTCGACCAGCACCTGCAGCTCAGTGAGATGGCGAAGGGGTCCCTTGCGTCCCTGCTTCCCCTCGGGATCCTGGCCGGATCACTGGTCTTTGGTCCGGTGGCGGACCGTTATTCCTACCGCTTCCTGATGTTTATCAGCGGACTGGTCACAGCGGCCGGGATTATCCTCATCGCACTTTCCAGCCGGATCACAGGCCTGCAGGTGGCTTTCTTTTTGATCGGCATGGGAGGCGGTTCCCTCAACGGGACCACCAGTGCACTGATCTCTGACCTCAGTCCGGATGGAAGCAGCCAGAGGGCCGCCAACCTAAGCCTTCTGGGCGTTTTTTTCGGGTTGGGAGCGCTGGGGACCCCCCTGTTATTCGGAACGGTTCCCATCCAGGGTGACTACCAGAAGGTGCTTGTCTGGATCGGAGGTTCCATGTTGCTGCCCTCGCTCTATTTTCTGTGGGTCCGGTATCCGGCGGCAAAAAGGGGTGCAGAGAAAGGCACCAAGGGATTGCGGATGTTATGGAGCAATAAACTGCTTTTGCTCATCGGGGGGGTATTGTTCATCCAGTCGGGGCTCGAATCGATGGTCAACAACTGGATCACCACCTATTATACCCTTCACGGAGGCCTTACCGCGAAAGCATCCCTTACCCTGCTGACCCTCTTCGTGGTGGTTTTTACGTTCTCCCGTTTTCTGTTGAAGTACCTGCTGGCGGTGATCCCTGCCACCCGGATCATGTGGGCGGCGGCGGGGCTCATCGCCGCCGGTTCCCTGGTCATGTACTGGGGTACGGGAAGGGTGGCGGTTTATCTCTCCATCGCATTCCTCGGTTTGGGACTGGCAGCGGGTTTTCCTGTTTTGCTGGGGGTGGTGGGAGAGGAATTCAGGACATGGTCGGGTACCGCTTTCAGCATGGTATTTGCCATTTCGGTCATCGGGAACTCGCTGATCAACCTGGGGGTGGGATGGTTCACTGAACGGGCGGGAATGAAGGTGCTTCCCGTTTTAATGACAGGTTGTGTGATCATTTACAGCATCTTATTATACAATACATTTCACACCATTCATTCAACTAAAGATTAAAGCACATGAAACTAGCAAAAGCGTGGCTCGAAAATGCCAGGAAAGTGATGTCGGATATGGAAAATACACAGATGGAACAGATTCAGCGAGCGGCCGGTCTGATGGCTGATACCATCGGGCAGGGCCGGTGGGTACATACCTTCGGCTGTGGCCATGCCACCCTGCCCGTTGAGGAAATGTATCCCAGGATCGGGGGATTTGTGGGGTTCCACCCGATCATCGAGCTCCCGCTCAGCTATTTTACACATATTGTAGGCGATATGGGGGTGCGGCAGTTCGTATTCCTGGAAAGGGTGGAAGGGTATGGCAGGGAGATCATGAGCGGATATCAGTTCGATCCGAGGGATACCCTCTGGATCTTCTCCCATACGGGGATCAATAACGTCAATATCGATGTGGCCATCGAAGGGAAGAAAGCGGGGATGGCAGTGGTGGTTTTCGGGTCCACGGAACATCTTGAAAAGCGTAAAAGCAGGCACTCTTCCGGAAAAACCCTTTTTGAACTGGCCGATGTGGTGGTCAATACCTGTGCTCCCCTGGAAGACGCTTCGGTTCCTTTGAAGAACCACTTCGATAAGGTTGGGCCGGTCTCTACCATGGCATTCGTTTCGGCGGTCTGGATGACCATCGTGACTGTGGCTGAAATCCTCGAGGAGCGGGGGGTGAAGCTCTACATTCATCCTTCGCACAACATTCCCGGGGACACCACTGCCCATGACCGGCTGAACGAGGCCCTGGCGGAATACAAGTCGAGACTGACCGGGGTCTGACAGGGATTGGAGACAGATCCGGCCCCTGCAATGACATTCCTCTTATCTTTGTTCATGCATCACCAAAGACCACACAATGAAATCTCATGTACCCTCCTTCCTGTTGGCCCTTGTTATGTTCACGGCCGCCTTTCCAGTGACCGGGCAATACGGATCCCGCGACATTGAAGGTTCCTGGCAGGGAGAGCTGGAAGCGGCCGGAACCGTTCTGAGGATCGTGTTCCACCTCCAACTGGATGACCAGGAACAGTTAAGTGCCACTTTGGACAGCCCCGACCAGGGTGCCACGGGGATCGGAATGGGAGAGGTTTCCCTCAGCGGGGATACCCTGGTGATTGAAGCTCCGGTGATCATGGGCAGGTATGTGGGAAGGGTGGTCACCGATTCCTCCATCACCGGTACATGGCACCAGGCGGGGCAACAATTCCCCCTTGACCTGAAGCGGCAAGTGGAATCCATCGTGATAAGCCGGCCCCAGGAGCCCCTGCCTCCCTTTCCTTACAGGGAGCAAGAGGTGACTTTCCGGAACCATGAGGAGGGATTTTCTCTGGGGGGCACCCTGACCCTCCCCGATGGGGAAGGGGTATTTCCAGCGGTGGTGCTGGTTTCGGGATCCGGCAGCCAGAACAGGGATGAGGAGATCTTCGGGCACAAACCCTTCCTGGTGATCGCAGATTACCTCACCCGGCGGGGAATGGCCGTGTTGCGGTATGATGACCGCGGTGTCGGGGCTTCGGGAGGGAGCATGGATGGGGCAACCACCTTGGATTTGGCCTCGGATGCCCGTGCCGCCATCGAGTTCCTGTCGGCACGTCAGGATATCGATAAAGGCCGCATCGGCCTGATCGGCCACAGCGAGGGCGGTTTGATCGCTCTGATGCTCGCAGCCGGAACGGAGCAGTTATCCTGTATTGTATCGCTTGCCGGGCCTGGGGTGGAAGGCAGGGCGATCCTCCTGGATCAGAGTGAACACATCAGCAGGCTGAGCGGGTTACCCGAGGCGGTGATCATTGAAAACAGGAGGGTCATGGATCAGGTTTACGACATGATGGAATTGTCCGACACCTATTCCGTCTGGGCGGACTCGTTAAGGGCAAACTTTCAGACGCCCTATATGGAACGGATTCTGCAATCCATCCCGGAATCCTCCTATGCCTGGATGCGCTATTTCGTCATGTCGGATCCCGGCGATTATTTCGGGAACATCGGATGTCCGGTGCTGGCCATCAACGGGGAAAAGGACAGCCAGGTGATGGCAGATAAAAACATCAGGGCCATCCGGGAAGGGCTGGAGGCAGCGGGAAACCGGCAGGTCACTGCCAGGGTGCTTCCCGGACTCAACCACCTGTTCCAGCCTTGTGAAACCGGTCTTCCGGCCGAATACAGCCGCATTGAATGGACCTTTGACCTGGATGCCCTGGCATTGATCAGTGACTGGCTGACCGGGGTGATGCAACCGGTTACCTGATCCCGTAGATCTTCTGAAAGTGATATCCGTAAATGGAGTAGGTAATGGCCATGGGAAAAAGCCGGGGCCGGTTCAGCAGGCTCCAGAAAAAGAGCTTCCAGTAGTAGATCCTTCCCCTGTTAAGGATCCCGATGTAGAAAAGTGACCTGAACAAGGCCATGATCCTTCCGGAATCCACTCTCCTCAGGTTCTGGGGTGCCGGCCTGAAATCCTTCAGGAACCGGATGAGCCGCCGGTAATAGGCTTTGCTGGAATAGATCCCCTGCAGGATCGAGTGGTAGCCGCTGATCAGGATCTCCCTGTCCATTTTCGGGATGAAATTCATGGAAAGGTTGGTGTTGTTCCCGTCAAACCGGTTCAGGATCCGCCCCTCCTTCTTCAGTCGATCGTAAAGGCGGGTCCGGTTGGGTGCATTGAGCAATCCCACCATGGCGGTGATGATCCCGCTCTGACTGATGAAATCAATCTGGCGCTGAAAGATGCCGGGAGGATCCTGATCAAATCCGACAATGAAACCGCCTGTTACCTCCATTCCGGCAGACTGGATCTTCTTTACGCTGGCCACCATATTGCGATCCAGGTTGTGGTTCTTGTCACATTGCGCCAGGCTCTCTTCATGGACGGTTTCGATCCCCACAAACACCCTTTCAAAGCCCGCTTCTGACATCAGTCGCATCAATTCCGGATCGTCCGACAGGTTGATGGAGGCTTCCGTTGTAAAGGTGAACGGGTAGTTGCGCGACCTGTTCCAGGCAATCATTTCCGGCAGCAACCTGTGCTTTAACTGGTGGCGGTTCCCGATGAAGTTGTCATCCACAAAGAAAAGGCTTCCGCGGAAGCCGGTTGCATAGATGACGTCCAGCTCCCTGAGGATCTGGTCCGGGCTTTTGATCCTTACTTTTCTTCCCAGCAGGGCGGTGATCTCGCAGAATTCACACTGGAAGGGACAACCCCTGGAGTATTGCAGGCTCAGCTGTGCGTAATGGTTCACGTTGATCAGGGAATAATCGGGTGGCGGAGTTTTGCGCAGGTCTGCAAAACGACCGGTCCGGTAGATCCTTTGCGGATTTCCCCGTTCCAGGTCTTTCAGAAACAGGGGGAGCGTGATCTCCGCTTCGTTGAGGATCAGGTGGTCCATCTGGGGGAAGGCTTCCGGATCACCCGTAAAGAGGGGACCGCCCCCTACCGTTTTTACCCCCAGCTCCCTGGCCCGTGTGATTACCTTCCTTACAGACTCTTCCTGTACCGACATGGCCGTGACGAAAATGAAATCGGCCCAGCGGATGGATGCTTCCGTCAGTTCCCCGGTATTGAGATCCACGAGCTTCCGGTTCCATGATTCCGGCAGCATGGCAGCGACCGTCAGCAGGCCCAGGGGAGGATTGGTGGCCTTTTTCCGGATGAATTTCAATGCGTGACTGAAGCTCCAGTAGGTTTCGGGTATGGATGGATTGACAAGTAAAATATTCATAATGATTTATTTATTTCTCCATACAAAACTATCATCAGGATCAATTCGGGAGAATTTTTTGGGACAGACCACTATGTCGAAGGGCAGATCCACACGATTTGTGACCAATGCTGTCAGGAATGGGACGGTTGTTCACATGGCGGGACCAATGCAATATTTTTGTATCTTCTCAGCAGGTGGTTTCAAACAATTACGAAGGGACCGCTGTTACAGTGTAAGAATCACCGGGGTACAGGAGCCCCGTAAACCAGCACTTCATGAAAAGAAGATCATTTATCAGGCATTCGCTGGCCGGGTCGGCCCTTCTGGCAGCATTTCCCTATCACCTGCTGGCCGGGGATAAGAAGTTGTATCCCTATGACCGGGTTCCGTTGGGGAATACCGGGATCTCCATGTCAAGAATGGCCATGGGAACGGGAACAAGCGGATTCGGGGGAAGTTCAAACCAGACCCGCCAGCTGGGGATCAAAGGTTTGTCGGATCTGCTCAGGGCCGCTTTCGACGAGGGGATCAATTTCTGGGAGACCGCGGATCAGTATGGTTCGCATCCGCACATTCGGGAAGCTTTTAAAAAGGTGGACAGGGAACAGGTGGTGGTGCTGACCAAGACCAATTCAACCACCTATGAGGATGTGAAAAAGGACCTGGAGCGGTTCAAGAGTGAGCTGGGGACCGACTATTTTGATATCGTCCTCCTGCATGCGGTCACCGATCCCCGGTGGAATGTGAACATGAAAGGTGCCATGGAAGCGCTCTCCGAAGCGAAGGAAGAGGGAACGATCAGGGCACACGGCATCTCGTGCCATTCCATCGGGGCCCTGCGCACCGCCGCTGACGAACCCTGGGTCGAAGTGGACCTCGCCCGGTACAATCCCGGAGGAGTGGCCATGGATGCCGATGTGGACACCGTCAGGGATGTGCTCACCAGGATGAAGGACAACGGAAAGGCGATCATCAACATGAAGGTGTACGGAGCCGGGAGGTTGACCGATAAAAAGGACGAGTGCCTCGAATTTTTCACGGGAACTCCCTTTATGGACAGCTTCACCATGGGGATCGAAAGCTATGAACAGTTGAGGGATATCCAGAAAAGATTGCCCGAGGCCAGTGTCCGGGGCTAAGGAATTGACCGATGAACCAGCTGACACTGACCACCCCGGCCCTGCTGTTCTCTGCCATCTCGCTCCTTTTGCTGGCCTATACGAACCGTTTTCTCACCTACGCCAATGTGGTGCGGAGTTTGCATGCCCGCTTCAAAGAGAACCGGGACAGTCTGATCATCGGGCAGATTCAGAACCTGCGTAAAAGGCTGGTGCTTACGCGGAGCATGCAGCTGCTGGGTATCGGCAGCCTGCTGCTGTGCGTGCTCTGCATGTTCCTTATATATGTGGAATTACAGGTTATGGCCGAAGTGATTTTCGGGATTGCACTGGTGATGCTCATCCTCTCCCTGGCCATTTCCATCAGGGAGATCCAGATATCCGTCAGGGCACTGGATCTTCACCTGAGTGATATGGAATTGTGACCGGTCAGGCCCCCACGGCCTTCAGTGCCTCGTAGACCAGGAAAGCCGGCCAGACAATCGCTTTCAGGATCCCCAGCACGCCCATCCAGAAACCGGTGGCGGTGGAAATATAGTAAATGGCTGCGCCGATGATCCCGACGCCGTAAACGGCATTTGCAGGGGCTGATTTGGAAACTTCTTTTTTCATGATGTTCTCCTGAGGATGAATGAATTTCACTAAATTAAACAAATTTTATGGGCAAGTTCTATTTTTGCGGCTCCATCAGGGGGGGCAGACAGAAGGCAGCTGATTACGAGAAGCTCATTCAGTGGCTCTCCGCCTTTGGCCAGGTGCTTACCGAACATGTGGGGAATGACGAGGTGATCGAAGGCAGGGACAGGGCCCTCAGTGACCGGGAGATCCATGACAGGGATCTGGGATGGATCTCTGAATCGGACCTGGTCATTGCGGAGGTCACCGTTCCAAGCCTGGGAGTGGGATACGAGATCGCCAGGGCACTCCAGATGGGGAAGCCGGTCTGGTGCCTGGTTCAGCGGGATGCGGAGCATACCCTGTCAGCCATGATCGGGGGGTGTCCCGACGTGACCGTGATCCCCTATGACGCACCAGAGGAACTGACCGGCCGGATCAAACAGTTA
The DNA here is from genome assembly GCA_964575865.1 of uncultured Bacteroides sp. GTDB lineage: Bacteria > Bacteroidota > Bacteroidia > Bacteroidales. Next base: position 12,205 of record CAZNSZ010000010.1, read on the forward strand.
ATAAGTCATCAATGATTAAAAAAGAAGTTATACACGAAATAAAAAATGTGTATACGGCCAATTTCTTCATGGCTGGCGGAGAACCGCTGATCGCGGCGGGTTCAGAAACAGAACCGGTGGTCCGGTTGTTCCATCCCGGAAGCGGGGCGGTGGAGGAGATCCCCGGTTGTCCGGGCGGGATGATGAGCTTTTTGCCGGTTCCGGGCCGGCCGGATCAATTTGTCTCCATCATGGGTCTGTTCCCTCCCTTTATCGGGAAGGATGCAGGGCTGTATCTCCATACCCGTTCTTCCGGAGGGTGGAGCACGGTCAAAGCCATGGAGCTCCCTTTTGCCCACCGGTGTGAATTCATTCAGAACAGGGGGGAGGTTTTTCTGCTGGCCGCTTCCGTAAGCCGGCACAAAGAGGAACCGTCGGACTGGTCCCTTCCCGGGGAACTGCACCTGGTCGCCCTGGATAGCCAGAAAGGCCTTCCATGGAAGCCTGAAGTCCTCGAAAAGGGCATTATCCGGAACCACGGGATGAGCCGGGCAAAGATCAACGGTGAAGAAACGGTAGCGGTTTCAGGGGAGGAAGGGATCTTCACCATTCACAGGGAAGGGAGCGGGAAGTGGATTACCCGGCTGCTTTTTCAGGGGGAGGTCAGCGAGATGAGCCTGCTGGACCTGGACGGCGACGGGGAGGATGAGCTGGTGACCATCGAACCCTTCCACGGGGATCAGCTTTCCATCTATAAAAGGGAGGGGAAAGCATGGGGATTGCGGTTCACAGCCCCACTGGAATTCGGACATGGACTGGGTGCAGGGATGTACAATGGCGTTCCGGTGGTGGTGGCCGGTCACAGAAGCGGATCATTGAACCTTGAGATGTTTTCCGTTGCCGATCTGGCCGGGGGCGTGGTGAGTAAAAGGGTGCTTGAGGCCGGTGCGGGTCCTACGCAGACCCAGGTCTTCCGGATGAAGGGGCGCGATTACATCCTGAGCGCCAATCAACGCAAACATGAAGTGGCCCTTTACAGCGGGCAGCCCGCATAACCGGTTAGCTTCCCCCGTCGGGAGGGATTGACCTTTTCCGGACCTCCACGCCGGCCAGTTTCTCATAATACTGGATCAACCCGCCGTGATCGTCCCCGGCCTTGCCGTCCGATTTCAGCGCCTTCATGAATTCCATTACCTGGACAGTCAGCGGAATGGGGGCATCGGTCTCCAGGGCTGTGTCCCGGACGTTGATCAGGTCCTTGGTATGCATCCGGATGGGACCGCCCGGTTTGAAGTTCCTTTCAAGGATCAACGGCATTTTGGCCTGCAGGACCTGGCTTCCGGCCAGACCGCCCCTGATGGCATGGAATACCTTTTCGGTATCCACCCCCGCCTTTTCTGCAAAAACCATGGCCTCGGACATGGCTGCCAGGTGGATGGCCACCATGATCTGGTTGGCCAGTTTGGTGATGTTCCCGCTTCCGACAGGTCCCATCAGCATGGCCGAGGAGCCCATGACATGGAAAAGGGGCTCGGCCCTGGCAAAGTCTTTTTCATCACCGCCGGCCATGATGGAAAGGGTTCCGTCGATCGCTTTGGGCTCCCCGCCGCTGACAGGGGCGTCTACCAGATGAACCCCTTTCCCGGCGGCCCTTTCCGCAAGGCGCACCGCTACCATCGGGGCTATGGAGCTCATGTCAACAATAAGGGTTCCTGCCCCCGCACCCTGCAGGATTCCACTTTTTCCTGCGATCACCTCTTCCACCTGGGGAGAATCAGGCAGCATGGTGAAGATGATGCCGCATTGCTGCCCCACGTGAGCCGGCGATTCTGCACGGACGGCACCTGCATCCACAAGCAATTCCACAGGTTCCGGACGAACATCATATACCAGCAGGGAGTACCCTGCCTTTAACAGGTTGAGGGCCATGGGGCGACCCATGACACCCAGCCCTATAAACCCGATATGCGGACCGGAATCAGCCATCCTTACCCTTTCTTCATCTTCATGAGTTCATTGTGGTGGCTGACCACCAGCTTTTCATATTTTTCCCGGGCACCCTTTTTGTACTCCTCGTATTCCTCTTTCAGGGTTTCCAGCTCCCTGCCGGTCTGGGAGGTCACCACATGCGCCCTTTTGAAAAGCAGGAACATGACGGCACCGAACACCGCCAGCGCCAGTATGACGATCCACAGGATGGTGCTGTACACCCCCTTGTTCATCTCCATTCCAAGCAGGGTAAAACTGTCCTTTGTCCGGATGGCCTGATCCCTCTCATTCCTGGCCCGGCCCAGGTCGGTGTTGAGGGATTCGATCTCGACATTCCGTTCCGTCAGTTCACTGTTCAGGGTAGCAATGTCAAGCTTGGCTGCATTGAGGGAATCGATGCTGTTCCTCTTTATTTTCTGAAACATATCTTCCCGGATGGCCCTGAAATTTTCATAGATCCGTGTCCGGTTCTGAAGGTAGTCCAGCTGTCCTTCCAGGGTGGCGGTATCCAGTGGTTCTGCCGTTCCCTGGGCCAGGGCTGCGCCTCCGCCTGCCAGGAGCAGGGCAATGCCAAGCGAAAGAACGGCAATGGTGCGGTGGAATCGATGCTTCATGTCAGTGATTTTTCAAGATGCTTCAATGATAACGAATTTAGGAAAGAGTTATGATCTGCCATGCCGTTTTTTTACATGGGCGTGAAACTGAAGGCTTCCCTGGGGTTGTCCACAAGCAGCCGGGTCAACTCCTCTTTGCCGAATCCCCTGGCTTCCAGTTCGGGCACCAGGCCGGTGAAGATGCCGGTATATCCCCTGAAGCTGCCACCGTGTTCCTCGCCGGGGGAATACCACCCTGCATCGTGGGAAATCAGGACACGGTTCAGGTACCCGGCCTGCCTGATGGACGCGATGCGGTCGGCATACCAGGAGGGACTGAAGGGCTCCCCTGGATCGGACCGTCGTTCAGCATTCACATTGTCCAGTGAGATCCAGGCACCCATCGCGGCTGCCTTCAGGTTTCCTTCAAGGGTTCCGTTCTGGGCATGTACCCAGATGAAGCGATCAGGATCGATACCGAAGGTTTTCAGGATCCTGATCTGGGCAAATGCAGGGCCGTCCGGCCCGGTATGGGATGCAATCACCAGCCCTGTCTGGTTGTGGGTCATGGCTGCGGCCGACACGATTTTCACATGCAGATCCGACAGGGTATCCTCCGGGCTCACAGCGATTTTAATAAATCCTGGTCTCACCCCGCTCTCACCGATCCCGTCCCGGAACTCGGCGGTCCACCGTTCCGATAACTCCATGGCGCTCATGTGCAGGGCATGATCGGGTATGTAACGGTTGTTGCTGGCGCCATAATATCCCGTATTGGTCATCAGGTGCATTCCCGTCTGTTCCGACAGGGTGCGAAGCAACAACGGATCCCTTCCCACATAGGCGGGCGTACACTCGATGAAGGTCCGGACTCCCTGTTCCATGGCTTCTTCAAGAAAAGGGATGACACGGCTTGCCACTTCATTCCTGTTCCAGCGGTGGTAACCGGTGCTGTCCGCGCCGATAAAATCCACCAGCACATGTTCATGCTCGAGGGTCATTCCCATTTCAGCCGGGCGGATGGGCCCTCTGACGGTCATGATGATCCGGTCGGGTTCCGGGGTGCACTGGTGGAGAAGCAGCAGACTCCCCATCAATGCCATTATTCCTGTAAGACGTTTCATACAGGCAAAGATAGTGTTTAGACGGGAATCAGGGGACGTTACTCGTATTTGAGTGTGCGTGCCGGATTGGCCCTGGAGGCCCGGTAGGCATGGATGGAGGTGATCAGCATGGTCACCAGCATGGTCACCACTGCCGACAGCAGGAATACGAACCACTGTACCTCGATGTGCCTGGAAAAGCCCTCCAGCCACCTGCGTATTCCCAGGTAGGCCAGCGGCCAGCTGATGAGGTTGGCGATCAGGATCAGTTTAAGGAATTCTCCGGACAGCATGGCATTGACCTGGGAGAAGGAGGCTCCGTGCACCCTCCTGATACTGATCTCTTTTGTTTTCCGTTCCACCATGAAGGAAGTGAGCCCGATCAGTCCGAGTGCCGCGATCAGGATGGCCAGGAGGGTCAGGAGGATGGACAATTTGCTGAACTTGCTTTCATCCCTGTAAAGGGCATTCAGTTCGTCCTCCAGAAGCGTGTATTCAAATGGACGGGTGGGGGCAAACTGTTCCCATACATTGCGGATATGCGGCAAAACCTGGTTGTAGTTTTCCGTTGTCGTGCGGATGGCCACATAGCGTGTCAGGCCGGCTGCACCACGGGGATTTTCGATCATATCGAGGATGAAGTTGGATACCGGTTTGTGCAGGGACACGGCGTTGAAATCACGGAATACTCCGATCACCCGTTCATCTCCGTCAGACCGGATCGCCTTTCCGATGGCCTCTTCGTTGGTCCAGCCCAGGTGTTTTGCCATGCTCTCGTTGATCATGATGGCCCCGGAGGTATCGGATGGGAAATCCCGCGAGAACGCCCGCCCCTCCACCACTTCGATGCCGAATGTCTCAATGAAGTCATACCTGACCATAAAAGCCGGGTACCAAAATGGCTGGTCGTCGAACATCCCCTCGATCACGAACTGCCTGGTATTGTGGTTGACACCCAGGACATCCTCCATACCGGTCACTGATTCGATCTGGCTGTGGGTTTTCAATTCCTGTGAAAATGGTTCGAACTGGGCCGCCAGGTTGAATTTCACCGGAAGCAGGATGATGTGGTCGCGGGTAAATCCCAGGTCGGCTTTCTGCAGGTAGTTCAGCTGCGAGTAAGCGGTGATGGTTCCGATGATCAGTGCCACTGAGATCAGAAACTGGCTGATCACAAGCATTTTCCTGATAATTCCTTTCCCTCCGCGCGAAGAGAGTGTGTCCCTCAGGTGACTGGTACCAAGGCCGGACAGGTAGAATGCAGGGTAGATCCCAGACAGAATCCCCACCCCGGCCCAGAGGAGCAATCCGATCCCGATGCTCCAGGGTTGGACGATGATTCCCCGTTGCACCTCCTTCCCGGTGAACTGATTGAATGCGGGAAGCAGGAACTCCACCAGCATCGCGGCCAGAAGCAGTGCCATCAGGGTAATAAGCAGCGATTCCCCGAGGAACTGGAACACCAGTTCCCTTTTGCGGGCACCGATCACCTTCTTCATCCCGATCTCTTTTCCCCTTCCTGCCGAACTGGCAGTGGACAGGTTCATGAAGTTGATGGCGGCCAGCAGCAGCACGAACAGCCCGATGGCTGCAAGAATGCGGATGTAGGTAATGTTCCCGTTGGGGTGCATTTCATAGTCGTGGTGCGATTTCAGGTGGATATCGGTGAGGGATTGCAGGTACAGGGAAATTTGCTGGTCCTGAAAATCAGGGTAATGGGAGGTGTAAAAATCGGGCAACCGTGCTTCCAGCTGCTCCGGACGGATCTTTTCGTGCAGCTGGACATAGGTCCAGCAGGGATTCCAGATCCACGTCTGTGGCATCTGTCCCCCGTTCAACTGCCGGAAGGTGGACATGGAACCAAGGATATCGATGGTGAAATGGGATTGTGCCGGCAGGTCCTTCATCACCCCGGTAACCTCCATTTCCAGTCCCTCCTCGATCCAGAGGATCTTTCCGAGGGCCGGTTCATCTCCGAAATACTTCCTGGCCGTTGAGGCGGAAAGCACCAGTGTCCGGGGCCGGTCCAGCGCGGTGGCAGGATCTCCTTCGATCAGCGGGAAATGGAACATATCGAAGACGGTGGAATCGGCCAGGTAAAACCATTCCTCATTGAACTTCACCACATCACTGCTGTCCCTCCGGTATTCGAAAAGGAACTCGGAAACCTGGAAATCGAAAAAACGGACCACCGAGCGGATCATATCCGGATAGGCTTCTGCCAGGGCGGGTCCGAAGGGGAAGGAACAGGTGGCGGCATCCTCATTGATGTCGTTGCTGTTGTACAGCCTGTTCATCCGGTAAATCGATTCATGGTTCTCGTGGAAACGGTCGAAACGGAGTTCGTCGAGGACGAAAATAAGGATGAACAGGAAACTGCTGATGCCGATGGCCAGTCCCAGCAGGTTGAGCAGGGAATAGTTGAGATACTTCAGCAGGTTTCTGGCGGCAATGGTTACAAAGTGTCGGAGCATGGAGAGGCTGGCTACTGGAATATGGCCAGTAAACTACAAAAGTTCGACCAATTCAACAAACCGCCTAAAATTCAGCTATATAAGCAAAACTGAAAGGGCCGGGACCCTGGAAAATGCGTGCTCTATCGAACGTCAGGTGTACGAAAACGGACAATCACTCCCCTCCGCCTGTGGATCCCATTCCCAGAAAACCTCCCGTGAGGCGGGTCAGCTGGGTCCTGGAATTGACCAGGTTGTAGACGGCCTGGACCCTGCGCAGTGCGGCATTCAGGTAAAGCAGCTGCACATCCCTGTAATTGAACGAGTTGATGACTCCAGTCCGGTATTTATCCTCCGAGATGGTCATGTTCAGTTCGGCTGCTGCCAGGTTTTCCTCGGCCACATTCAGCAGGGCGATCCTGACTTCGTAGTAGTCATACAGGTTCAGCATCTCATTGGTAAGGGCATGTGCCATCTGGTCGATCTCCACCCGGGCCACCTCTTCGTTGATGCGTGCGATCTCCACCGCCCTTCTCCTTGCTCCTGCGTTGTAGATATCGAATGAGAGGCGGATGTTGCCGTAGGGACTGAGGCCCTGGCTGGAGATCCCTGGATTGTCAGGCGACCTTGACCAGTTGTGGCTGTAATCGATCCCGGCTCCCAGTGAGATACTTGGAAAAAAGTCGGCTTCCCTGAGTGCGGTGGCATTTTGCTCGAGCATCAGGTTGGTATACTGGTTCCTGAGGGCCTGGTTGTCCGATTTCATCTTGCCCAGCAGGTCCGACAGCACGTAGCGGCTGGTATCCGCTTCGAAGCGTTCGTTGAAGAACCAGGTCTGTTCAGGCTCCACACCCATCATGAAATTGAGGTTCCTGACCGAATTGCGCAGGGCCACCTCCTGGCTCATGGTGTTGGCCTTATCGGTAAGGAACACGTTCTGTGCCTGGAGCACATCATAGGTCACTGATCCTCCCAGGGCTTTGTGTTTCAGTTCATACTGGTACCGGTCATCCGACAGTTTCATGACGGTATTCAGCACCTCCAGCTGCTCCTGCTGCAGCAGGACATAATAGTAGCCAAGGATGATATCCTCCACCGTATTTTCCACGTTCACAGCAAGCCTTCCGGAGGTCAGTTCCTCCAGGTTCTCCAGCCTGTTTTTGGTGAGGTTTACCCTGAAACCGTCAAACAGCAGCCAGTTCATTCCGATGCCGGCAGAAATCCGGTTGGAGGTTGTTTCATTGAGGATCCCGTAACTGAGGTTGTCGGAGGCCGTGAATCCGATGGTGGGATAACGCCCCGCGTTGCCCCAGTCGTTGTTGATCCGGGCAATGTCCAGGTCCGCCCGCGAAATGACGATCCCGTAGTTGTTCTCCAGTGCAAGTTCCAGAGCCCTGGACAGGGAGAGGGTATCCTGGGCGGCCAGTTGCACCGTGCAGGAAATGCCCAGAAGCAGGATCAATGCGCTTTTCATTTGTCGTCTCATGTTTCGCCTTCTTCAAGAGTGGGTTTGTACTTGCCCCGGTTCCTTTCGAACCTGATCTCACGCTCATGGTGGATCACCGCGGTCTCCACCTCCTCGCGTGTAGGTCTCACCCCGGTCCAGAGGAACCGGGCATATACCCTGGCGTCATTCAGCAGCATGATCAGCACCGGAAAGAAGATCAGGATAAAGATGGTTCCCAGGGCTACCCCGTAGGCAAGGCTGATGGCCATGGGGACAAGGAACTGCGCCTGGACGCTCTTCTGGAAGATCATCGGAAACAGCCCGATGGTGGTGGTGAGGGAGGTCAGGATGATTGGCCGCAGTCTCACTTTTCCTGCTTCTTTCACTGCATCGGGCACCTTCCATCCCTCCACCAGCAGGCCGTCATATTTGGCATAAAATACGATGGCATCGTTGATGATCACCCCGGTCAGTGCCACCGCTCCCCAGAGGCTCATGATGGACAGCGGCTGACCGTGCATCCCGTGTCCCCAGGCGACACCCAGCAGCGAAACCGGGATCATCAGCAGAATGATCACCGCCTTGGGAAGGCTCTTAAAGTGGATCACCAGCAGCATGAGTATGATGGCAAAAGCCAGCCCGTAATATTTGCGGGCCGCACCGAGCGCCTCCTGGCTGTAACGCTGCTGCCCCTGGTATTCATAACGGATACCGGTGAACTGTGCTTTCAGATCGGGCATGATCTCAGCCTCGATCTGCTGAAGGATCTCAGGTACTGAAGCCAGGGGATCGACTGTTTCGGCCTCCACACGGATCTCCCTGGAACCATTGAAACGCCTGATGGCCACCGGTCCCCGCTCCATATGGTAATCGGCCAGTTCCGACAGGGGATATTCACCCTGGCTGGTCTTGATCTTCATGTTCTCCAGCTGTCCCAGGGTCATCCGGTCCGATTTGGGGTAACGCACCCACACCCTGAGCTCGTCCCTTCCCACCTGCAGCCGCTGTGCCTGTGCCCCGTAAAAGCCCTGACGGACCTGACCGGCGATGGAGGTCTCGTCCAGACCCAGGAAATAGGCCCTGGGTTTCAGGTCCAGCCGGATCTCCTGTTTGCCAAGGGCGATGTTCTCATTCACATCCTTCAGCTGGGGCATCTCGTTCAGCCGGGCCAGCATGTATTCCTTGGCCTCTTCCAGCTCTTGCAGGTTTCGGGACATCAGCCCGATGGAGACCGGGGCCCCCCAGCGGTTAAAGCCACCGACGGTAAACTTGCTGGCCTCCGGTACCCGTCCGATCTTCCGGCTGACCCGGGTACTGATCTCCCTGCCCGAAATATCCAATCCCTCCAGGTCGATGGGGTACACATTGATGCTTCCCGCATGGGCGCCCCGCTCCTGCCCGTTGAATGCGTTGCCCAGCCTTTTGCTTGTCCGTTCGATGATGTTGTTGTCCAGTCCCATTTCCTCAACCAGTTCATCGTTGACCTCCCAGATCGCTGTTTCGAACCGGTCCAAAAACTCAAGTGTCTGTCTTTCGCCATCCCCCGGGGTGAAGGCCACATTCAGGGTGAAGTTGTCAAAATCGATGGAGGGGAAAAAGGTGCTGCGGATCTGGCCGCCCATGAAGAGGCCTGCGGTGATCAGCACCAGGGCGATGGGAAAACTCAGGGCCACGTACCGCCATTTGACCAGCCAGTTCAGAAAATAGTGGTATACCCGGTCCCGGAGCCATACGATGAACATGTCGAAATACTTTTGAAGACCCCGCTGCTTGCGCTCCAGCCGCTTGCGGTTCAGCACCCAGTCGCTTCCCAGGTGGGCGGGCAGGATCAGGAACGCTTCAATGAGGGAAAAAGCCAGGGAGGCGATCACCACGATGGCCACATGAAGCATCATCTCCATGCGCGTCCCCGCCAGGAACAGCAGGGGAGAGAAGGCCACAATGGTGGTGGTCACCGAGGTAAATACTGCAGGAAGCACCTCCATGGTGCCGTCCACCGCCGCATGCATCGGTCCCTTGCCCCGTTCGAAATGCAGGAAGATGTTCTCGGCGATCACGATCCCGTCGTCCACCAGGATCCCGATCACCAGGATCATCCCGAAAAGGGACTGGAAATTGATGGTCACCCCCAGGAAACTGGCCACCACGAACATCCCCAGGAAACTGATGGGGATCCCGATGGAGACCCAGAGGGAGAGCCTGAAGCTGAGAAACATGGAGAGGGCAACGATCACCAGGAAGAAGCCAAGCAGCCCGTTGCGCCTCAGCAGGTCGAGGCGGCTCTTGAGAAAATCGAGGAAGTTCCTGGCCACGATGAGCTCCACCCCCTGGTTCCGGGCATTGAACTCCCCGATGTACTCCATAATGTAATCGTTGATCTCATCCAGGTCCTCCTCAGGAAGTTTCTGCACGTTGATGGACACCGATGGTTTGCCGTTGGTCCACTGCCGGTCGGGGGAATCGGCGAATTTGACCTTCACTTCGGCCACATCGCGGATACGGATATACCCTCCGTCCTCAAGGCCCCTGAGGATGATGTTCCCGATCTTGTCGGGATCGGCGCTCCTTGAGCGAAGCCGGATCAGGAACTCCTCATCTTCCGATTTGATCTCCCCGCCCGACACATCCTGGTTGTTGCTCTGTATGGCGCGGACGATTTCGCTGAAGGTGAGGTTGTAGCGAAGCAGTTCCCGCTCTTCGATCTCCACGGAAATCTCCGGGGTGGGATACCCGGAGATGGAGATCTGGCTCATGACCCCCGAATTGAAGAAATCCTCCTCGATCCGCTGGGCATGTTCCTTCAGGGTCATCAGGTCCATCTCCTCGTCCTCCACCGGGACCAGTTCCAGCATCATGGCACCGGCCCTGGAACGCTGTTTGGAGACGATGGGCCTCTCCGCCGCGGAAGGAAGCGACGAAACCCCGTCCACCGCATTCTTGACTTCCTGGAGGATTTCGTTAATGGGGTATTCCCCGGTGGTTTCCAGGGTGATCATGGCCATGTTCTCCACCGAGGTGGAAGTGATCTCCTTGATCCCGATCAGTCCCCGGACCGCTTCTTCGATGCGGGAGGTGACCCCTTCTTCCATTTCCACGGGAGAGGCCCCCGGATAGAATACGGAGATGGAGAGGAAGCGGCTCTCCGTTTCGGGAAAGAAGGCCTTCTTCAGGGACATGTAACTGAGAACCCCTGCAATGATGGTGACCGCAATAATGATGTTGGCGTAGACCGGGTACTCGACAAATTTCTCGACTATCTTTCTCATCCCCAGGTCAGTTTATTGTTGCGTCCTCCGGGTTCCACGCTCCTGCCGGCTCTCATCTTCCCGGTCTGTCCGGGTGTTTCCCCGGTCACCGCCTGCTGCTTCTCCGGGGCCGCCATGCCCGGGGCTTCCCTGCCGGGCCTGTCCCATCTGCGGGTTGGTGGCCTGATCGGTGTCGGTGATGACCAGGGTTCCCTCCGATACATTGATCAGCTGCTGGACCACCAGGGTATCCCCTTCCTCCAGTCCGTTAAAGTAGAGGGTCCGTTCATTTTCCTTAACGATATTGATGCTGGCTTTGGCCAGTCTGCCCGATTTCACCAGGAACACCTCATCGAAATTGAACACGGCATTTCTGGGGATCTCCATGACGTTTTCAATGGGGCGGACCGGGAAGGTGGCCACCAGCCACTCCCCGGCCAGGTGGGCCTGGCTGCCTCCGTTGTCCAGGTGGATGAAGACCGGTTGCCGCTGGGTGTTCTCGTCCACGAACCTGCTTTTCCGGATGACGTGTCCCTGCCAGTGGGAAGCCCCGTCCCTGGAGCTCACCGAGACCGGGTCACCGATCCGGACCCAGGCGGCGTCGGATGTCTTGAGGGGGATCTCCAGCTCCAGCTGGTCTGTACGGATGGCGCGTGCAACGCGTCCCCCGGCGTTGGCGTAGGCGCCCACCTCCATGTACACATCCAGGAAGGTCCCGTCAAAGGGTGCGGTCACGGTCCTCCGCTGCAGCGATAATTCATCCCGCTGGATGTTGTAGTATTCGCTGATCACATTGCGGCTGGCCAGGAAAATCTTCAGCTGGTCGTTGCTGATCTCCGGAAGGGGGGGCAATGGCCTCTCCACCGAGATGGAGGAAAAAAAACGGCGGTATCCCTCTTCGTATTCCGGGTAGTCGATGGCCAGGTCCGGAAGGATCCCGGCCAGGGTATTCTGGTACTGGCTTTTACGCGCTTTCAGGGAGAGGATGGCTTCATCGGGGTATACCCGGAACAGCACATCCCCTTTCGAGAACCCGGCCCCTTTTTTCAGGGGAACCTGTCCCGGTTCGATTTTCCCGGCAGCCTCCGAAATAATATCCACCTGGGCCACGGAACTCAGGCGACCCCCTTCAACCACCGCTGCGGGGATGTTATCATACTGCACCTGTTCGATGCGCACGAAGCGCCTGGCTTCAATGCTCTGGCGCATGGGGGGGGCAGGCCGCTGGGCCGCCAGGAACCGCATGATCCCGTATGCCACCACGACAATGATCAGTGCGCTCAGGACGATGACGATTCTTCTGTCAATTTTTCTCATGGTTGGACCTCTCTCTAAAAAAAACCGGGTGCAAAGATAGTCCTTTAGACAACACCCTGATGAAAAGGTTTAACCCGCATGGAAATGGCGGTTCTGTTTGTTACATTTGGGGATGGAGATCCGAGTGGCCAGCAGTTCCGATCTTTCGGCCATCAATGACATATATAACCAGGCGGTGGCGGACCGGTACTGTACGGCCCACCTGGAACCGGTCCCGCTCAGTGAGCGCCGGGAGTGGTTCGATCAGCATGATCCGGAGAGATTTCCCGTCTTTGTGGCGGAGCTGCATGGCAGGATAGCCGGTTGGGGTTCCCTCTCCCCCTACCGGAAAGGGCGTCAGGCACTGGTCCATGTGGCCGAGGTAAGCTATTATGTGGAGAGGGAACTCCGGCGAATGGGGGTGGGCAGGAGCCTCCTTGAGCATGCCATTTCGGAAGCGCCGCGGTACGGATTCACGGTGCTGATGGCCCTGCTGCTGGACCGGAACGAGGCCAGCATTGCATTGCTCACCGGGTACGGATTTGCCGAATGGGGCCGGATGCCTGGGATTGCTGCGATCGGTGAAGAGGTTGCCGACCACCTCTATTTCGGACGCAGGCTCTGAGCGTGCAGCCTGGGACCGGTCAAACGGGAACTGCCTCCATCACAGGATGGTTCCCCTGAACCACTTTCTGCAGCACCACATCACAGAAACGGTTGGTGGCGGCCGAACCGGTCCGGAAGGTCACCGGAAGGTAGTGCTCCCCGTAACCCCGGGCGATCCCCTGTGCATCCACCTTCTCGATGAGGACGCGCTGTGGCCTTCCGGTCATCGATGCCATGTAGCGGATCCTGTTCTCTTCCGAGATCTGGCGAATGGTCTCGCTTCGGGCCTCCTTGGTTTTCTCAGGTACCTGGCCCTCCATCCTGTCGGCCCGTGTTCCCTTTCTCCGGGAATACCTGAAGGTATGCACATGTGTAAATGCGGCTTCCCGGACCAGCCTTTCCGTTTGAAGGAAATCATTTTCCGTTTCACCGGGAAAACCCACGATCACATCGGTGGTAAAATTAAAAAAGGGAAATTCACGGCGGAAGGCCTCCAGGATATCCATGAAGGAACGCGTGGTATACATGCGTCTCATCTTCAACAGAACCGCGTCGGATCCGCTCTGCAGGCAAAGGTGGAGGTGGGGAGCCATTTTTGGATGGTGGAACAGCCGGTGAAACTCCGGTCCGAATCCGTCAGGTTCCAGGGAGGAAATCCGTACCCTGAAATCACCCGGAAGCTCCAGGATCCGTTCAATGACCTGCCCGATGCCGTGTTGCCCGTCATGGTATCTTCCGATGTTCACCCCGGTGATGACGATCTCCCTGAAGCCGTTGTCCACCACCCTGCGTACGTTGTCCAGGATCTGAGGGAGGGGACGGCTGACGGCCCTTCCCCGCACGGAGGGAACGATGCAGTAAGTGCAGAAATTATCGCATCCGTCCTGAACCTTCACCGAGGTACGGGTATGAAGGCTCTGATCCACCGTTTCAAATCCGAATACATCACCCTGCAGGGTATCGGGATGGACCACCTCCCCCTTGAGGTGGGCATCGACAAGGCCGACAATCTGGCTTTTCCGTTCGTTGTCCACCACGTAGGTGATCCGTTCGTTCCTTTCCAGTTTCTCCCTGTGGTGGTTGGCCATGCAACCCGTGACAACGACAATACCCCCGGGCGTCGCACGCACCGCCTGGTTAATGGTGTTCCTTGATTTCTGGTCACTCTGGTTGGTGACCGTACAGGTGTTGACAACCGCAATATCTGCTTCACCGTCACCATCCACCACCCGGTACCCCGCCTGGTGGAACTGGGTGACCAGCGCATCGGTCTCATACTGGTTTAACCTGCATCCCAGCGTCTTGAATCTTACCCGCTTCATCGCCGCAAAGTTAATGATTCCCGCGCAGTGCGGTCAAAAATAAACTTCAGTGTAAATGTGCCGCTGCGGGACTCCCCGCCGGTGGAGGATCTCCATGGCCTCGTAGATCATCTGGCTGTTTCCGCAAAGGTATACCCGGTCGTCTTCCCCGAGAGGGAACCGGGCCAGGTAACTGGTGAGTCTCCCGTGAAAATCGCCCGAGGCATCGCGGGAAGTACAAACCGTTATCCGTTCCCTGGGGAAATCTGCCACATCGTATGCTTCCTCAATGGACCTTACCCCGTGGATGATGTGGAAGTCGGAGCGGGGATGGGTTTTCACAAAACTGTGGAAGGGCGCGATGCCGGTCCCGCTGGCAATCATGACCAGGCGGCCTTTCCTGATTTCAGCTGCCCGGTCCATGAAAAAGCCGTAGGGCCCCTTGACTTCGAGGGCGTCCCCCGGACCGATCGATTTCAGCACCTTACTGACACTTCCCTCGTCCACCTCCTTGATGAGCACTTCCAGATAGGGCTCGTCACTTCCGCTGTAAATGCTATATTCCCTGAGCTCCCCGGATCCCGGCAATCCAAGGACCAGGTGCTGGCCCGGATTGAACGCCATGTCGTTTCTGGAGAACCTCAGCACATAGGTAGAGGGGGTCAATGTCCTCACCCGTTCTGTCACAAATACCGATTTATCTACCTGTACGTTCATTGCCTGTTCCGCCCGATCATTGATTGTCACTTCGTGGGGCGCTTCATTACAACAAAGAAAATGGGGTTTTGTGCTGGCAGGCCCGGATATTTCTGCATATATTACCGGTCAGAACGCCTGTCATGGTTCTGGCATAAAGATATTTACCACCTATGAGAACTCCTGTTGTCTGCGGAATCATATTCCTGATCCTGCTCCCCGCAGCGTGCGGTACCGCGCAGGGAGATGCGGCCACGGACCGGCCCGCTCCCAACATCATTTACATCCTGGCCGATGACCTGGGTTACGGGGACCTGGGCTGCTACGGGCAACAAAAATTCACCACCCCCCATATCGACCGGATGGCACGGGAAGGCATCCGCTTCACCAGGCACTATTCGGGAAGCACCGTTTGTGCCCCGTCCCGTTCTGTGCTGATGACCGGATTTCACACCGGTCATACCCCTGTAAGGGGCAACCGGGAGGTTCAGCCTGAAGGACAGTTTCCCCTTCCGGCATCATCGGTGACGGTGGCCGAAATGCTGAGGGAGAGGGACTATGTGACCGGGGCGTTCGGTAAGTGGGGTCTGGGATTTCCCGGATCGGAGGGAGATCCGCTGCACCAGGGCTTTGACCGGTTTTTCGGGTACAACTGTCAGCGTTACGCACACAGGTATTATCCGGCATACCTCTGGGACGACAGCAGGCAGTACGTGCTTGAAGGAAACAACTGGACCCGCACCTCCCTGTATGCGCCGGATGTGATCCAGGAAAAGACCCTGGCCTTTATCAGGGAGCACCGGGACCATCCTTTTTTTGTGTTTGTCCCCGTAATCCTTCCCCACGCGGAACTCCTCGTTCCCCGTGACACCATATTTCAAAGATACCTGGGAGACTTTCCCGAGGAACCCTACCGTGGTGGTCCCGGTGCGGAGTATGGCCCGGAAATGGTGATCGGAAGGTACTGCAGCCAGGAGGCTCCCCGGGCCACCTTCGCAGCAATGGTCACGCGGCTCGACCTGTACGTGGGAGAGATCATCCGCACCCTGGAAGAGCTGGGGATCGCAGAAAATACACTGGTCATATTTACCAGCGATAACGGTCCCCACCGCGAAGGGGGAGCCGATCCGGAGTTCTTCGGGAGCAGCGGCGGATTGAGGGGGATCAAACGGGATCTGTACGAGGGGGGGATCAGGGTCCCCATGATCGCCTGGTGGCCCGGAACCATCGCTCCGGGCAGGATATCGGACCATGTCTCGGCATTCTGGGATGTGTTCCCCACCCTGGCCGAACTGGCAGGCGCTGATCCGGGTGATACGGACGGGATCTCTTTTTTACCGGAACTGCTGGGCAACGAACAGGCAGCGCACCCGTTTCTG
This sequence comes from uncultured Bacteroides sp., assembly GCA_964575865.1. Taxonomy (GTDB): domain Bacteria; phylum Bacteroidota; class Bacteroidia; order Bacteroidales. Next base: position 28,292 of record CAZNSZ010000010.1, read on the forward strand.
TACTGGGAGTTTCACGAACAGGGAGGCAAGCAGGCCCTGCTGCTGGGTGACTGGAAGGCCATACGGCTGGGGGTGGGGACAGGGGACGGGACCACCCTTGAACTTTATCACCTGAAAGATGATCCAGGAGAGAACAGGGACCTTGCAGCAAAATATCCTGAAAGGGCGGAGGAGATGCTTGAGATCATGCAGGGGCAGCATCAACCCTCCGGGGTATTCCGTTTCGGCAGGGAGGTGGTTCAGGGGGAATGAGTAGCAGCAATTGCGTGGTCACTCTGTCTGAAAGGGCTGTTTTCTGAACGCGCAGTTTTTCATGGGGCACAGGCTGCATCCTCCGGAATCGGTGCTGACGCCGGGACCAATGCCGGTGATCCCGCTGACCGATTTGATGGGGGACATCAAACCGGAATCCGAAAGGGTGATGCCGCACCAGTCAGGGGGCAGCAGACCGAACAACAGGTGCTGCTCCGCCACTTCCCATGAGCAATATCCCGGGCTGAAATGAGCGGTCACCTTCATGCCGCGGGAAGCGGCGAGCTCCCTGATCTGCTGGTGAACCCTTTCAACCAGCGATTCCACCAGCCCGGAGCCGATCAGGTCCACCAGGTAGCCCTCCAGGAAGTTCCCTTCCCTGATCAGTTCCCTGGCCAGGCTTTCGGGCCCCGGTCCCAGGGTAACGGCGAAAAGAGCGAATTCCCTGGATCGTTTCAGCCGTCCCGCGATGGTCTTCCCCACATGGAACCGGGTGGTCCCCAGCATGAGGTGGGCTGAAGAAGGAAAGGTTCCGCTCCCGAACCAGGCAATACCGCCCCGGGGATCGCTCAGCTCCCGGCAGCGGTCCAGGTACAGGTCCACCAGCCCGCGGGTGTGGCTGTCCGGCGGGGACGGGTCCTGGCCCAGCAAAGCCAGGACCTCTCCGGGCTCCACTTTCAGTTCCTCCCTGCCAACGGTGATCTTCTTCAGCTCCATGCCGAAAGATAGCCCACTTTGTTAAAAAAATCATAAAAAGATGTCAGGCGGAACAAAGGCTCCTCTCCGGGCTTATTTTTGCGTGAAACATATTCAGGTATCCATGCTCAGGTTCAAACAGATGATATGCCCTGTCTCAACGGAACGGGTCGATGAAAACAGGGTGCGGGCGACGGCCTTCGGGGTGGTGATCACCATGGGCCTCTTCCTCATGACCGGGTTATGGATCTTCCCTGCTTTTCTGGGGATCGATTTCTTCATCAGGGCCTATACCTCCAGCCCCTTCAGTCCCCTGAGCTGGCTGGGCAGCCGGATGGTACGTCTCCTGGGCGTTGTTCCTGTATGGATCGATAAAGCCCCCAAGGTTTTTGCCGCACGGATCGGATTTCTATTCTCGTTGCTTGCGCTGGCAGGGTCGCTCCTGGGGCTGGATTTGCTTGCATACATTTCAGGGGCAACCCTGGTGCTGTTCGCCTTTCTGGAGTGCGGGCTCAATTTCTGTATGGGCTGCTGGGTCTACACCTATGTGGTCTATCCCCTGGTGAGAAAGTAACCAGGATCCGATTTTCCTTTCATCCGGTTTGTTTTATTGGTTTTCAAGGAACTGTTCCCGGTTCCGTTACCACCATGTCATTCTGTCCGGTTTTTACAGGTGGCTTGATATTTGGACAACAGGACCTAAACGCGGATTGAATGATCAATGTACAGCAGATCAAGGCACGGCACCAGCGGATCTGTTCGCTTGTCTCGGCGAGGCGGGTGAAAGATGCCCTGGATGTGCTGGGTGAGATGGTGGGCTCTTCAGGATACAGTGATTTCTTTCTTCAGCACGAATACCTGGAACATACCTATGAACAGATGCTGAAGTATATGCTGGAAGGGATTCAGGACCCTGAACGGGACCAGGTCTACAGAAAGCTGCTGATCTCCATACTTGAACTGGCAGACAGGGTGAAGGACCTTCTGCTTGAAAAGCAGTCAGGGTGGCATACTTATATCCTGAAGGGGGAGGTGGACCGGCAACAGGAGCTCACGGGGAAAAACGTCATTGAAACCATGGACGACCTTTCCTTCAAAAGGGAACTGGACGAGATCATTGATGAAGGGAAAACCTCCCCCGGGGCCAACGAAGAGCGGCGCAGGAAGCTCTCCATGGACATTTTCAGGCACCTGTGGCTGAGCAACCGTTACGACGAAGCTGAGAACAGCCTCTCTTCGGCCATCCTCACCTGCAGGGAATTCCTCTGGTACGAGAAAGCGCTCTTCGTCAGCGCCATCCTGCTTTCGGGATTGCGCTACTGGTCCGAGGAAAAGGTGCACAGGCTCATCGATTTTGCCGAAGAGGAGGAACAGGAGGTATCGGCAAGGGCCCTGGCGGCACTGGTGATCCTCCTTTACCGGTATGATGACCGGATCGAGTTCTATCCCGGTCTCATTCAGAGGCTGAAACTGCTCAGGGAGGAACTCAAACTCGAACAGAGTTTTGAAAAAATTGCCCTGCAGCTCATCCGGACCAGGGATACCCTGGAAATTGGGAGGAAGCTGCAGGAGGACCTGATCCCCGAGATGGCCAAACTGAAACCCAAGCTGGAGGACAAGCTGAAGATGGATGATATCCGGGAAGAGATGCTGAAGGAGGGAAGGAACCCGGACTGGGAATCGGTCTTCAGCGAAACAGATGACCTCTACAGGAAGGTGGATGAATTCATGAAGCTTCAGATGGAGGGGGCCGATGTGTACATGACCACTTTTGCACACCTGAAACAGTTCCCGTTCTTCCATGAGCTGACCAACTGGCTGGTCCCCTTCCATGCAGAAAATCCCGATCTGACCGAAGTGTACGGTGCACGCAGCGAGGTATTTGATCCGGAGATCTTCGTGGAGGGGCTGATCAAGACACCTTTCCTCTGCAACAGCGACAAGTACAGTTTCATATTCAATATCCGCTACCTTCCCGATGAGCAGAAAAAAATGCTCTCCAATGCGTTTCTGATGGAACTGGAGGGGATGCAGGAGATGCTTTCCGACGATAAACTCACTTCCGGGGACTTCACCAAGCGGACCGTTTTTATCCAGTACATCCAGGATCTCTACCGGTTTTTCAAAATCTCTCCCTTTAAGAATGAATTTGAGGATGTGTTTGCCGGTAAACTGGATCTTTCAAAAGCCTGGTTCGTCAGGGAGATCATCGAGGATGATTCGATCACCCGGAATATTGCGGAGTACCTTTTCGAGAAAAGTCATTTTGACGAGGCCCTGGATATTTTCAACCTCCTCCTGGAAAAGGAGCCCGAGGACAGGGAGCTGCTGGAGAAGGCAGGCTACTGTTATCAGAAGGAAGGGGATTTCCGGCAGGCCATCCGGTGCTATAACAGGATCGGATTGACCGAGGAGCAGAACCTGTGGACACTGAAGAACCTGGGGATCTGCCACAGGAACCTGGGCGACTACGCTTCGGCACTGGAGGTGTACCGCAAGGCCTCCAAGCTGCAGCCCGACGACCAGACCATCGAATCCCTCATCGGTTACTGCAACCTGAAGCTGGGAGCCTATGACACCGCCCTCCGGCATTATTTCAAGATCGAATACATGAATCCCGGCAACCAGCACATTGTGAGGCCCATTGCCTGGTGCTATTTTGCACAGGGGGAACTTGAAAAGGCAGAGACATACTTCAGGAAGGTGTTCCAGGGCAAACCCGGGTATTATGACTATATCAACTACGGCCATCTCCAGTGGGCCCTGGGAAACAAACAAAAGGCGGTGGAACTCTACATTCAGTCCTTGAGGGACGCTTCGTTCGAAATGGAGGACTTTCTGAAAACCATGGAGGAGGACAGGCCGTTGCTGGTCCGGAACGGCATCAGCAGGAAGGATATCCCGCTGATGCTCGATTATCTGCACTACCGGTTGATGCAATAAAAAAAGCGGTCCGATATTGAAGAAAAAAAGCCATGGAATTCAACCCGTCTCTATGAGAATGGAATGTAGTATCGAACCGCTTATATCTTGAAGTAAAAGAACGTCAGTCTTGTTATACAAATATAGGGGATTTAATCCAACCGAGCACTGTCAGAAATAACCAAAATCATGCCCTTGGTCAAAAATATCGGCTAAAATCCGGTTTGCAAGGCTGCTTGCCCCTATTCTGAACCGTTCACTGTTCAGCCAGTCCTCCCCCAGTATTTCCCTGACAATGGTCCAGTAGAGTATGGCTGTCCGGGAGTCAGAGATCCCTCCTGCCGGCTTGATGCCGATTTTTTTCCCGGTGCGGTTGTAATAGTCGAGGATCGCCTGGCACATGATAATGACGGCCTCGGGGGTGGCCCCGGGCTGGATTTTTCCGGTGGAGGTTTTGATGAAATCAGCGCCCGCCCCGATACACAGCAATGCCGCTTTCCGGATCAGGGTGGGATCTGCAAGGCTGCCGGTCTCCAGGATCACTTTCAGGTGTACGGTGCCGATCCGCTGCTTGATGATCTGAATCTCGTATTCCACATATTCAAGGTCCTCCATCAGGAATTTCCCCACCGGCATCACGATATCGATCTCTTCCGCACCCTGTTCAACGGCCTGCTCGATCTCCATGACCTTGATGTTGGTAAATGTCTGAGAGGAGGGAAATCCTCCACCCACCGAAGCGATGGTGACCAGGGGATTTTCAAGTTTCTCCTTGACCACGGGGACAAGTTCGGGATAGACGCACAGGGCGGCCACCGAAGGCATGGAGGGGTAGGCTTCCTCCAGCATGTTGACCTGATCGCACAGCCTGGATATGCTGTGGATGTTATCCCGCTCACCGAGGCTGGTCAGGTCAATCAGGCTGAAGATCTTTTTCAGCAGTTCTTTGTCCTCCGCGGGCGGCAATTTTCCCCGTATCTTCTCCAGTAATTTTCCAACCCCGGATGCCTCGACGGTCAGGTTGAACTCCGATAAAATTTTCATGGTTGAGGTCTTGGCTACCTCAATTTATCATTTTGTTGATGACGGTCAAAATCCCGGGTGGTTTTTTTCTCCAGATTGGCCTGAAAGGCTTCCTCAAGGTCGATCCCGGTCTGGTTGGCCAGACAGATCAACACGAACAGCACATCGGAGAGCTCATCAGCCAGCAAATCCGGGGACCCCTTCCCGGAACGGTCCGACTGCTCGCCGTAGGTTCGGGCAATGAGGCTGGCCACCTCTCCCACTTCCTCGGTGAGGATCGCCATGTTGGTGAGTTCATTGAAGTACCTGACCCCGTACCGGTTGATCCATTGATCCACCTTTTCCTGTGCTTCCTTCAGTGTCATCGTTGCCCGTTTTATTCTCTGTTTCTGGTGTCAATGAGGATCGTTACAGGACCCGTGTTGGTGAGGGTGACCTGCATGTGGGCGCCGAATTCACCGGTCACCGCCGTGCGCTCCAGCTCCTTCTGCATCTGATCCACGAAAGCCTCATACAGCGGAACGGCGGTTTCCGGAGGAGCAGCCCTGATGTAGGACGGACGGTTGCCTTTCCGGGTACTGGCGTGGAGGGTGAACTGGGAGACGATCATCATTTCCCCGCCGACCTCTTTAACGGAGAGGTTCATCACTCCCCGGTGATCGTCGAATATCCGCAGACGGCTGATCTTCCCGCTGAGCCATGCCACATCCTCGGGTCCGTCTCCCTCTTCAATGCCCACAAGGATCACCATTCCACTCCCTATGGACTGACCGGGTGCATCGTTGATGGTGATATGTGCCTGTGAGACCCGCTGGATGACTGCCCTCATGAAAGATTTTCATTGACCATTCTGAACAGTGCCACCCGGTTGATGGGTTTGGAAATGTAATCATTGAATCCCGCCTGCAGGCATTTGTGCCGGTCATTGTTCAGGGTATAGGCCGTTTGTGCGATGATCGGTATTTCAGGGTGTTTCGATTTGATGATCCGCATGGCTTCATATCCATCCATCACGGGCATATTCAGATCCATCAGGACCAGGTCGATCTCTCCGGGGTGCCGGTGGATGAGATCCACCGCTTCCTGCCCGTTCTTTGCACGCATGATCCGCACCTCCGTCTTTTTCAGAAGGGTTTTCAGATAGAAGAAACTCACCTCTTCATCCTCGGTGATCAGGACAACCTTGTTGTTCCAGTGGTAGTCTTTCTGGTCATCCGGAGAGTAGACTTCCGGGGCTTCATGATTTTCCATGATGTCCGTGTTATGGGGATAAGACATCATCTAAATAATTGCAAAAATCAATGGAAGTCCAGCAGAGTTTTTAACATTTTGGCCAACAGGCGTTCAGCGGGCATCAATCCCTAAAAACTCCACTTCAATCTCAGAAATCCAAAGGTGTTGTTCTCCCGGCTGGTACCTCCGCCCGGCAGGTCCAGTTCTGCGGTGAAATGCTGCAGGATCAGAGAGAGTTTCAGGTCATTGAGCAGGCTCAGGTCCGCCGAGGGGCCCAGGTACCATCCTTTCCACTCAGGGTACCAGATGGTGGCGAATCCTCCGCTGAGCAACGGTGTGAAGGGATAGGAGAGGCTGGCAAAAACCGACCATGGGGTGAATCCCAGGTTTTTCACGTCCAGGTCACCTCCGTAAAATTGCAGGAAACTGTATACATCCAGGTCCTCGGCGAATGACGAATAGAGCCCTTCCACCTGGATCCAGAGGGAATTGGAAAATGTGTAATCCGCGCCGGCGGAAAGCATGAAGTGCCCCGAGGTATCCCTGAACCGGTCCAGGTCCCTGAAATAGCTCATTTCCCCCCTGAAGGCGGCAGGACCCAGGTTGCCGCTCCAGCCGGTTCCAAGAACCAGGTCCTCCTGCCGGTAAACGCCTCCCATGACCTGAATGTCAAAACCCAGGGTATTGAACCTGAAATATCCGGCAGCGGTGACCCGGCCGGCACTGTCCACTTTGGCCGCCAGTTCAGCAGTGGAAGCGATCCCGGTGTAGTACTGCATCCGGATGGCATCGCTGCCGGGTCTCTCGGGGTAATCCACCTCGAAATAGGAATAGGTGTTGAAAATGTCATTGGGATTCCAGACCAGGGTCTGCCCCCAGTTGATCCGCTGACGGCCCAGGGTCACCTCCAGGTTTCCGCTGGTGAACTGAACCCAGACGCGGTCAATGGATGTGGTCAGGAGGTATCCGGCATTTGCGCCCAGGTCCCCGTTGTGCACGAAGGTAAGGTCCAGCCAGCCGTTGTCCGCATCGATGCCGGATGCATACCCGGGGAAACGGCGCAGGGTGTTCCCCAGGATCATTCTGTTGCGGACCTGTATGGTTCCGGTGACCCAATCAGCCGGGTAGAACATGAGGTTGATCCGGTTCTGGAGGCTGTTTTCCCACAGCCACTGGTCCGGAAGGCGGTAGACGGTCTGCATGTCGGACAGGTATCCCTCCAGCGTGACCTTCTGCTGTGCTGCAGCCAGCATCAGGGGACCAAGCAGGACCCAGGTGATGAAACATCTGCTTCTTGTCCGGTGGTTACTTCCGCTCATCGGAAATCACTTTCCCGTCTTCGATGGTAATGACCCTGCGGGCCTTTTTCACCACCCGGGCATCATGGGTGGAGAAAATGAAGGTGATCCCCTCCTCCCTGTTGAGTTCTTCCATGATATCGAGGAGGGTGGCGGTGGATTTGGAATCGAGGTTGGCCGTCGGTTCGTCTGCCAGGACAAATTTCGGTTTGGAGGCCAGGGCCCTGGCCACTGCAACCCGCTGCTGCTGGCCTCCCGATAGTTTGGCGGGCCTGCTGTCTGCCCTTTCCTGCAGCCCCACCGCCCTGAGCAGTTCGAAGGTGCGGTTGTCACGTTTCTGCTTGTTCCATTTCTGCAGGTTCATGATGAACTCCACATTCTCTTTGGCGGTCAGGACAGGGATCAGGTTGTAGGACTGGAAAACGAAACCGATGTTCCTCATCCGGAAGTCAATCAGGGCAGAGGACTTCAGGGTGGCCAGGTTGGTCTGGTTCACAAGGATCTCTCCTTCGGTGGGCTGGTCCAGGCCTCCGATCATATTCAGAAGGGTCGTTTTCCCGGACCCGGAGGGCCCCACGATGGCTGCAAACTCCCCTTTTTCAAAACCGAGGGAAATTCCATTCACCGCGTGAACCTGCACCTGGGAGCTGTTGTATATCTTATGGACGTTTTTGATCTCTAGGACTTTCATGGCTTCTGGTTGTATCATTGGTTTAAGCTTGGATTATTCTGTTCGCAGTGCATCGGCAGGATCGAGCTTCAGCGCCTTCAGGGCGGGATAGATGGATGAAACTATGCCGGTCACAATGATCAGGATGGTCACCAGGATGAAAAATGTGAAATTGATCTGGGGATAGATGTGCGCCGAGTAGCCCATGGCCTCAAATCCCTCCTGGTAACTTGCAAAGTTGATCCCTTTCTCGGCGGTAAGGGCGATCAGCGCAGAGCTTACCGCCATTCCGGTCACGCCTCCCACCATGGAGAGGAATACCGATTCCAGCATGATCATGCTGAATACCCGTTTTTTATTCATCCCGATGGCGGTGAGCATCCCCAGTTCTTTGGTCCGTTCCAGTACCACCATGAGCATGGTGTTCACGATCCCGAAAGCCAGGGCTGCCAGGATCACGATCATGAAGATCGCATAAAACTGCTGCACCATCCCGGTCATCATGGCCAGGTCGGGCTGAATCTCCTTCCAGTCCATCACCTCCATTCCGGGCAGCTTTTCCGCTAATGTGCGGGTGATCGCTCCTGCGTTATCCGGATCTGCAACCCGGACCACCAGCTGGTGGTACTGATCGCGATCCAGCCCGGTCAGGAGGTGCAGGTCCTCATTTTTTACGAAGACCGTTGATGACTCGTACATGTTGTTCTTGATGTCATAGATCCCGGCGATCCGGAACAGGGCGCCGGTCTGGATCTGGTCTTTGTCCAGGAAGGTCAGCGTCAGCCTGGAACGTTCGCGGAAAGACCAGGCTTGTTCCATGATCAGGGGGATGTATTCTTCCTGGCGGGAATCCAGGATGCGCCTGAGCCTTTTCCTGAGCGCTTTTTCACTGGTAAACCGTTCTTCCCGGAGCGGCTCCAGCCTATCCAGGACGGAGGAGGGCACTTCTTTTTTGCCCAGGGCCTCCAGGGTTTCATCCCCGATGAGGTACCGGATGATATTCAACTCCTTGGCCAGGTCCTGCCCGATATAGGCCAGGTTGTGCCTGCTCCCGGTTGCGAAGAAATCACCCGTTCCCGGAATGGTATTTTCGGAAAGGGTAAATACGGCCTGCTCCTGCTCTGGTTCTATTCCGATGATCTGTACCCCGGTACTTTTAGCGGCCGTGTTGGCCATACCCGTCAGGATCACCCTGGGCGACACTGCTTCCACACCGGCGGTTTCACGGACCGATTGAAGGGTGGTCACCGGGTCGGGAACGGTGAGCTGGATGTCGAAGTTATCACGGAATCCATCGGCATTCACATGAAGGTGCCCGATTTCCTCATTCAGCGCCGCATCCAGGCGCTGTTCAATGGCACCGTTCATGACCGCCACGGCAAAAACCCCTCCGAAAATCCCTATGGTCACCGAACTGATCACCACCAGGCTCCGGACTTTGTTCCGCCAAACATTTTTCCATGCTGTTTTCCAGATCATAGCTTTTTCATTTAAGCGCGCAGGGCATTCACTACGTTCATTCCGAATATTTTTCGCAGGGGATAGGTCATGGACAGCAGCACCATCACTCCGACAATGAACATCTGCCAGAGGAAATAGAATCCGATCCCTTCAAAGGCCATGACCGGTTCCATCCCGAAATCTTCATACATACTGGCCCATTCTCCCCTGAATACGATGGGATGATCCACCCCGTAAAGAATAATGATCCCCGCAACCACGGATCCTGCCAGGATCCCCATCAATCCGATCAGCATCATTTCCAGGGTCATGATCGACGCAAGTTTGTGCTTCTGCATCCCGATGGCAACCAGTACGCCGAACTCGCGTTTCCGTTCAGCCGTCAGCATCAGCACCGTTCCGAATACCCCGAAAGCGATGACCAGATAGAGGATCCCGATCATGATCATTCCGCTGTAGTTGTCAGCTTCCAGCTGTGAGACCAGGATCTCATTCATCTCCTTCCATTCCATCAGGCGTTGTTCCTCCGGGATCAGCGGGGCGATTCGATCCATTGTGGAGGCGATGGCGTCATCCCCGTTATCCTTCACATGAAGGGCAAGCGAGGTGAGGTTCCCTTCTGCATTGAACAGCTGCTGACAGATATCAAGGGGGAGGTATACGATCTTATTGTCGATGTCGGGAAGCGGCATGCTGACGATTCCCTTGATCTCATATTTTCCTGCAGCCGTTGTGGCGTGATAGCCCTGGCTGATCAGGATCAGGGTGTCACCGATATCCATTTCCAGGTACTGTGCGAGGCGGTCCCCCACCCAGGCCCCGGGCACTCCCATTTCGATGCTCCCGTTCTCAAACCGGGTAAGCTGTTCAATGACGGGCATGATGCCCGGAGCGTCGCTGTCCTTGATTCCAAGATCCGCCTGCATCCTGTCGGCAGTTGCATAGGAAGCATCTTCGAGGCCGGATGCGAGATCGGCCACCTTTGCGGGGATGGAGGGATCCTGTTTCATGGCTTCGATGGCCTGGCCGGTAATCCGGTATTTCACGAGTCTTTCGGGTACCCGGGAGAGAACCATTTCCTGCCGGGGATCGATTCCCATCACCAGTACGCCCTTGGTCTGCGGGCCGCTGGAGGCGAGTGCAAACGATTCGAACCTGGGTACCGAAGTGATGATATTGGGATCCTGGATGAGGCTCCTGTTCACGGCCGAATCGAACGGGAAGGTGTTGTCCACGGTTTTATCTTCCCAGTAATCCCTGTGCTGGACCTGCAGGTAACCGGTGTAGGATTCTATGGCGTTGCGGAACATTTTGTCATATGATCCCAGCTGCAGCGACCTGAATAGCAGCGCAAAAAATACGGCAAACAGGACCGATGCCGATGTGATCAGCGTACGTCTCCGGCTTCTCCAGAGATTCCTCCAGGCCAGTTTGATGTTGTTGATCGTTCTCATGGTTACATGTTTTTAGGGCAGGTCAACGCACCCTTTTCATATTCTGCTGTGAGAAGAACTGGTCGTCAATGGGGGGATTGAACTGGATTTCATTGATGTCGAGGATGGTCTTGTGTCCCTCCTCTTCGGCAGGGATCAGTTCGATCCGGGTGGGGATCAGGCGGCCGTCCATCATCCGGATATTCTTCCCCACCTCGGTACGGATCAGATACCCGTCCTCGTCGTAATATTCCGACTTCAGGAACAGGAAATCGGTTTTATCGATCCACCTCACCTGGTGTCCCCAGATGACTGCAGCATCCTCCTTTGCCTCCATCCTGATCCTGTAGCAGCTGCGCCCGTCAAGTGTTTCTTCCCCTGTGATCTCATGGGTATAATCATTCACGACGGACGATTCTCTGAGGATATCGTCGTTGGTATAATCGGATCCCATCCAGCCCTGGGACATCATGGAGGGAGGGAGTTTGATCAGCCGGTCGATGGTGGGGTTCCAGTTCCACATTTCATTTTTTCTTTTCAGGAAGGTCTGTCCCCGTTCGCTGGCCGGTTCGGTGATCAGGGTCAGGGCATAATCGCGTCCGCTGGTCCAGTTCCGGAACTCAATGGTCCGCTCCCAGGTTGGCCTCACGATGGTCATGGACATGGTGCTGATGCTGGTCTTTTCCCCGTTGAATTGGTCATTGGCCTTCCGGATGATCTCCCGTGCCGGGGGTTCCTGGGCACTGGCAAGGGGAGTGGTGTGGGGAACGATCAGCAGGGAAAGTATGATGAATGCATGTTTCATGGGGTTGTCGGTTTTATCAATGATTGAATTAAATAAAGTAGCTTATTATTCTGTTTTCCAATTTATTAAGAACTTCATCCGGAATTTTCAGGTGAGGATCGGAGTAGATCATGAGGATCCCGAATCCTTCGATCATGGCAGAGAGGGTCAGCATTTCCAGGTAGGGATCCTCACACCCTTTTTTCTCAAAATATCCGGTGAGCAACGGATAGAACCGCTCCATATAGTTGTAGACGGGCTTTTCTCTCATCAGTTCCTTGACCCCGGGTTGCAGGATCACGCTCACATAGAGGGTCCAGAATTCCCGGTTGTGGCGCATGTTGCTGAACACCTTCCGGATGAAGTGTTCCAGTTCTTCGGGTTGAAGGATGCCGTCGCTGTTGGGATCGAGCAGGTGCATGATCTCATCCAGCCCGTTTTCGATGATGGCGGTAAGCAGCTCCTCTTTGCTTTCAAAGTAATTATACATGAGTCCCTTGGAGATCCCGGCTTTCTCTGCAAGCATTGAAATGGAGCAATTGCTGTATCCCTCGGCAGCGAAGAGATCCATGGCGGCGTCCATGATCTGCTTCCGCCTGCTCTCCCTCATCATTTCGAACTGTTCCTGTGTCCTGGGTGCCATGATTTATGACTGAACGTTTAGTCAAAGATAAGAAACCGAATCCCGCTTGTCAAGTTTTTTTTAGGGTTTTTTTGAAGATTCCCTGTAACTTTCGCTTGACGGATTCGTCCTATGGGCACCAGATCAACAGGATTTAATGACGGTAGCGGAGTATAACCATGCGGTGGACCAGTACGCCGATGGGCTCTACAGGTTCGTGATCAAGAACCTGGGAGACGAACATTATTCAAGGGATGTGGTACAGGACACCTTTGAGAAACTCTGGGTAAGGCTGGAAACCGTCTCCTACCTGAAGGTGAAAACCTACCTGTTCACGGCCGCCTACCACACCATGATCGACCACATCCGGAAGGAGAAGAGGTACACAGGGCTGGCAGCCGGACATGATGAGAGGGAGGTTTCAGGGAGCTATTCCGATCTGGGTGAGGTGCTGGAAGGTGCCATTTCGAGGCTTCCCGAAGACCAGAGGGCAGTGGTGATGCTGAGGGATTATGAGGGGTATGCCTACCGGGAAATTGCGGAGATCACCGGCCTGAGCGAATCGCAGGTGAAGGTGTACATCTACAGGGCCAGGGTTTTCCTGAAACATTACATAGGAAGCATGGAGAAGGTGATATGAGCTTGAAGATCGACCGAAATAATTATGAAGCTTACCTGCTGGACCTCCTGGAAGGCAGGCTTTCTCAGGATGGAAGGCGCAGGTTGCGCGAATTCCTTTCCCGGCATCCGGATTGCGGTGCGGACCTGGAAGTGGAAGAGCTCTGGACCCTCGATCCCGGATCTGCCAGCTTTCCCGGAAAGCAGTCGTTGAAGAAAGAGATCCCCTCTCCGGGCCAGCCGATGCGGGGATCCCATTTCGGGTTGCTTTCCATAGCACGTCTGGAAGGGGACCTTTCTGAGGACCGGATCCGGGAGCACGAAGAGAAGGTGGCCGCCGACCGTTCCCTCCTGAAAGAATGGGAGGCGTGGCAACAGACCAGGCTGCCCCGCCGGAGCATACCGTTTCCCCGGAAGGAAGACCTTAAAAAGCCGGAGAAACACCGAAGGTTGATCCCGTGGGTGACCGTGTCCGCGGCTGCGGCTGCAATTGCCCTGCTGCTCGTTGTCCTGACCACCCGCACACCTTCCCCGCTCCCGATGAGCCAGGAGTATCCGGTCGTCCTTCCCGGACATGAGCAGGAGAGAGCCGTGCCCGCCATGGTTCCGCCGCCGCTGCCGGATCCCTTGCCCGGGTTGAGCGGCGGAGAGGTCCGGGGTGCCGGCCTGGCCGCGGAACAGGCTCCTTCCAAAATTTCCACTCCGCTCCATCCTTCCGTCCGGCAGGCAGCAGCGGAGGATCCGGAAGCAGGGGGGGGGCGTGCACAGGTGGAGCATCCGGAGCACGACATGCCCCTTTTATCCCGGAGCATCCTGGCTGCCCGGCTGCCGGCGGCTCCGGTTCAGCCGGGGACCTATGACCGCATCAGGCCCCTTTATCTTCCCCCGTCCACTGTGAACCAAAGGAACATTTCACTGTCTTCCCTGGCAAGCATGGATCTGCAGGAGGTGGTGGAAGAATATGCCAGGGAGAAGGATCTCTCTTTATGGTCGGTGGCCAGTGCAGGCATCAGAGGGATCAACCGGATCACAGGATCCGACCTGCAGCTGTATGCCGCCCGGGATGAAGAGGGGGAAGTATCAGGTTTTCAGTTCAAATCCAGGAACCTGAATATTTCATCCCCCCTTGACAAGTCCGAAGATTAAGCCTCCGGTGCAACTCCTTTGCATGGATCTTGTCTTTAAGGTAAAACCATTGACAGAATCATGAAAAGAATACTATTACCAGGGATTCTCCTCTCCCTTTCATTCGCTCTGTTTTCCCAGGAACGGGAATACCGGACCATTTTCGATAACCAGGATCTGCGCATTTCGGGAATGGGCGGCCCGTTCATGCAATTTACCTCAGTGGCGGGAGAATTTGGCCATATGATGGGTGGCGGCGGGGCCGTGATGCTGAACGATTTCTTTTTCGGGGGGTACGGCCTGGGCCTGACCAATGCCATTCCCGATTACGTGAATGGTGATACCAACAACCGGTTAACACTGGGCCACGGTGGATTCTGGATGGGATATTCCCTGTTCGGGGACAAACCGGTCCATGTGAGCATCTCGTCCCTGATCGGCTGGGGGGAATTCGGGCTGATGCAGTACGAAGGCTACTATCCGTTTGCCCGGGATAAAATCTTCGTCATTGCCCCTACCGTGGAGGTGGAGCTCAACCTGACGCGTTACCTGAGGATCGGTGCAGGCGCCACCTACAACCTCTATACCATGGTGGACCTTCAGGGATACGGCAGCAGCGACCTCTCCAGTCCGGGCGGATTCCTCAGCTTCAAGTTCGGCTGGTTCTGATTGCACACCATATGTCATCCCTCCCGGGGATCTATCCGGAGGCCGTATCGAAAGGTACGGCCTTTTGCTTTTTAACCAGAGCGGTTTTCACTATTTTTGGCTGAGCGAAAAGCGGATGGAAAAAGGAACGGTCATCAAATCCACAGGAAGCCGGTACCTGGTCAGGACTTCCGGCCGGCGGACCGTCCCCTGCACGATCCGGGGAAAGTTCAGGATGCAGGGGATCCGGGCAACCAATCCGGTGGCGGTGGGTGATCATGTGGAGTTCGAGTGGGCTGAAGGGGGGGAAAGCGGAATCATCGCTTCCATCGGTGAACGGTCCAATTACATCATCCGTAAAGCGTCAAAGCTTTCCAAGGAGTACCAGCTGATCGCCTGCAACGTTGACCTGGTCTGGTTGATGGTGAGCATGAACATGCCCCGTACACTGACGGCTTTCATCGACCGGGTGCTGGTATCCACAGAGGCTTACCGGATCCCGGTTGTTCTCCTGTTCAACAAGATTGATCTCTATGGACCGGAGGACCATGAGGAGATGACCAGACTGATCTCCGTCTATACCGCCATCGGTTACCGCTGCATGCGACTTTCCCTTCAGACCGGGGAGGGGCTGTCAGAGGTGAGGCGGGTCATGAAGGACAAAGTGAATGTGATTACGGGGAATTCGGGGGTGGGAAAATCCACCCTGATCAGGGTTCTTGATCCGGAAATTGAACTGAAGATCGGGGAGCTGTCGGCCTATCACGAAAGCGGTAAACACACCACCACGTTTGCGGAGATGTTCGAGCTGAAGGGTGGGATCAGGATCATCGATACCCCCGGGATCCGCGGGTTCGGCACCGTGGATATTGACCGGGCTGAGCTGTTCCATTTCTTTCCCGAGATTTTCAGGGCGAGTGCACAGTGCCGCTACCACAACTGCCTGCATACCCATGAGCCGGGGTGTTTCGTGCAGGAGGAGGTCATGCACGGAAGGATCGCCCCGTCACGATACCTCAATTATGTGTCCATGCTTGAACAGGATGAGGGGAAGTACCGCTGACCGGCCGATCCGGAAGAGATAAAATCTATGAGGATAACCCGGTCAAATGGAAAATAGTTTATAAGTTTATGCCCTGATAATCTGGATGGTTTGTGAGACGAAACAGCATTATATCTGGACTCATCCTGTTTTTGATCCTGGCGCTGAACGGAATTGCCCTGATCAGTGTCAACAGGCGATACGTGAATTTCATCAACGGATCGCTTCAGCAGCAGTCACAGCGCTGCGGAGAATACATGGAAAATACCCTGCTGCAGTTTTCCAGCGATATCAACCAGGAACTGAACCAGTATACCTATTCTGAGATCTTCGGAGATCCGGAACGGTTCAGGCAGGCCACCCAGAGCCTGAGGCTCTTTTACACCAAATACAGGCACCTGATCACCCGGATCGCCGTGTATGACAACCAGAAGAATTTCTATGCACTCTACCTGGAATCCCAGAATACCTTCGGAAAATCGGATACATTCGTGGTGGACAGTTTTCCCACCAGGGACCAGCGCAGGCTGTATACCCGGGACCGGGTTGAACAGGCGGGAAGCATCCTCCGCTACTATTATCCCTATTTCGGACACGATGTGGTGACCGGAAATGTGATGGTTGAGGTGGATATCGGCCGGTTTGCCGAAGAGATCTTTAACCTGTATCCCACCGGAGAAGCCTCCAGCTGGCAGTGGCTCGTGTCGGCGGACAGGGAGATCATTCTGGAGAATTTCCCTTCTGATTCCATTCGGATCGGGCAGATGGATGTCCTGGTGGACAGCCTGCAGGCTGAGGCCACCGGCATCATGGAACATACCATCATCAACGAGAACGGCAACAGGGAGAAGGTCTATACGGCCTACTATCCGCTCAGTATCTATGCGCGGAAGATGGGCATCATGTTTACCGCCAGTAAAGCCGGATTCTTCCAGTTGTTCCTTCAGCACAACCTCCTGGTCGCTATTATTTCCCAGCTTCTGGTGATCGGTCTGATCGTCTACCTGCTCGTGGCACTTGAGAGGCACAGAAAGAATGAGAAGCAGGTGAAATTATCGGAGATCGTTCTCCGGCAGACCATCGAACATTTCCCGGTGGGGATCATGATACTGGACAGGAGGAACATCATCCGGAACATCAACAGTGCAGCGCAGAAGATGCTGTTTACCGGAAGCCAGGAGAACCTGACAGGGAAGGATTTCAGCAAACAGTTCCTGGTATCGAACCGCTACCTGCTCAATGATGCACCCAGCCCGTTCAAGGATGACTCCCACTACCTCTATTATGAAAAAGACGGGATCGAGACAGTGATCTACAGGACGGAACTGCAAACCCACATCGGGGGAGAGGAACTCAAACTGGTGGCGCTGATCGATGTGTCGCAACTTGAAAAATCCAGGAAAGTGGAGGTTGCCGCCAACAAGGCCAAATCCGACTTCCTGGCTGCCATGAGCCATGAGATCCGGACCCCCATGAACGGGATCCTCGGAATGGTCAACGATTTGCTGGAGCAGAAGACCGGCAGGGACCTCCATGACAAGATCAGGGTGATCAAGCGTTCGGCCGACCTGCTGATGACCATCATCAATGACATCCTCGATTTTTCAAAAATTGAGGCAGGCAGGATGATGCTCGAAGAGATCCCTTTCAATCTGAACGAGGAACTGGAACTGGTGGGGGAACTTTTCCGCCCCCTGGCCAGGGAGAAGGGCCTTGAGCTCACCATCCGGGTGGCACCGGATGTACCCAATAAACTGATCGGGGACCCTTTCCGCCTCCGACAGGTCATTTCAAACCTGGTGAGCAATGCGGTGAAATTCACTGAATCGGGACGCATTGTGATCGGTGCCTCCCTGGTGGAGTCCTATAAAAGTCAGCTAAACCTGCTCTTTACGGTGGAAGATACGGGGATAGGCATTCCAAGGGACCGCATCAAAGAGATTTTCGGCAGTTATACCCAGGCCAGGGGGTCGGTAACCAGGAAGTTCGGCGGAACCGGCCTGGGGACTGCCATTGCCAAGCAGCTGGTGGAGCTCATGCACGGTGAGATCTGGGTCGAAAGCCCCTCATCCATCTCCACAGGTGAATCAAGTCCCGGATCCAAATTCAGTTTTACCATCGAGGCCATATCCAACGAACGGATCAGCAAGAAATTTGATTTCAGCCACATCAAACGGCTGAAGGAGATCCACGCCCTGATCCTGACAAAGGAATCGGATCCGTCCCGAAATACCATGTCCCGGATGCTTCAGAAATTCGGGCTTGAGGTTTCCACCACCATCTATCAGGACAGCTCCGTGGAGAGCGTGATCCACCACCTCCAGGTGAAGAGGGAGAATTATCACCTGCTGGTGCTCGTGGACAAGAACCAGCTGGACGGTTTTGCCCTGGCCCAGGAGATGCAGACCAGGGAACTGACGGATTCCTATCCCATTGTGCTGGTCAGCTCCAATGACAAGTCAGGCAACTACAAAACCTGCCGGAAACTGGGCATCGACTACTACCTGATCGAGCCTTTCGAGACCAAGGAGGTCATTGATATCCTGTTTGAGAACTTCCCCAATGTGGAGGACAGCAAAAAACTGGAACCCCTGATCAATGCCCTGCCCACCGAATTATCCATTCTGATCGCAGAGGACAACCTGATCAACCAGAAGGTGGCCCAGTCCATTTTCAAGAACATCGGTTACGAGATCGAGATCGCCAGGAACGGAAAAGAGGCGGTGGAGATGGTCGAGAAGGGCCGTTACGATGTGATATTCATGGACCTGCTGATGCCTGAAACAGATGGGTATCAGGCTACCGAAATGATCCGGAAGGCCGGACACGACCTTCCCATCATTGCCATGTCTGCAGACCAGGAGGAGAAGACCAGGGAAGCCGCCTTTCAGGCAGGAATGAATGAGTTCGTCAGCAAACCCGCCCGCGTGGAAAGTGTCAAGCAGCTCTTAATTAAACTCTTTTCAACAACCGTTTAGCCATGCAATCACACCAGCTCGATTACAGGATTATAGGTGACGATATCCAACTTGTGGAAATAGAACTGGATCCCCAGGAGACGGTGATTGCCGAAGCGGGATCGATGATGTACATGGACAGCGGTATACAGTTTGAGACCAGGATGGGTGACGGGTCCGATCCCAACCAGGGGATGATGAGCAAGCTCCTCTCTGCGGGTACCCGCGTGCTCACCGGCGAATCTCTGTTCGTGACACATTTCACGAACCGCGGGATGGCCAGGCAGCGGGTGGCCTTTGCGGCCCCCTATCCGGGAAAGATCGTCCCGGTCGATCTGGCCGTACTGGGCAGCAGGCTCATTGTACAGAAGGACGGATTCCTCTGTGCGGCCAAAGGGACAAAGATCTCCATCACGCTGAACAGGCGTTTCGGAAGCGGGTTGCTGGGGGGAGAGGGCTTCATTCTCCAGAAGCTGGAAGGCGACGGTAAGGCATTCATGCACGCGGGGGGCACGGTGATCGAAAGGAGGCTGAATAATGAAACCCTCAAGATCGATACCGGTTGCATCGTGGCCTATACCCCTGGAATCGATTTCAATATTGAGACCAGCGGCGGCCTCCGTTCCATGATTTTCGGGGGAGAGGGGATCTTTCTCGCCACCCTGAGCGGAACGGGAACGGTCTGGCTGCAGTCGATGCCCATCCGCAAACTGATCCAGGCCATCTCCCCTTACGGAAGAAACGTGAGGAAGGAGAGCCGGTCCCTGCTGGACAATTTCCTTGAACGCTGAGAAGCGGGGAAGAACGGGATGGCAGAGGTACTGCCCATATCGTCATTCCTGGAGCGTTCCGCCTCCATGCCGGTGATCGATGTGCGATCACCCTCCGAATTCCTTCAGGGCCATATCCCCGGAGCCAAGAACATCCCCCTTTTTGATGACCGGGAAAGGAAGGAGGTGGGAACCCTTTACAAACAGGTGAACAGGGAGGCAGCCATTTTAACAGGACTCGAATTTGCAGGTGCAAAGCTCGCCGCCCTGGCCAGTGAGGGTATGCACATAGCGGGAGGTAAAAGGGAGCTCCTCGTGCATTGCTGGCGGGGAGGGATGCGCAGCCGCAGCATGGCATGGCTGTTTGAGACTGCAGGGATCACCTGCTGGCTGCTGGAGGGGGGATACAAGTCATACCGGAGGCATGTGAGGGAGCAGCTGGACGTCCCTTTGACCCTGAAGGTGGTGGGAGGCAAAACAGGAAGCGGAAAGACCGCCATCCTGTCGCAGCTGTCCCTTCTGGGGGAACAGGTGATCGACCTGGAGGCGCTGGCCCGTCACAAAGGTTCCGCATTCGGGGCGCTGGGAGAGGCAGCCCAACCCACCACCGAACAGTTCGAGAACGAGCTGTGCCGGATTGCCGGCGGCCTGGATCGCCGCAGGCGGGTCTGGATCGAAGATGAAAGCAGGAATATCGGGAAGTGCGTGATCCCCCTTGAACTCTACCGGCAGATGAGGGAGGGGGAAACATTTTTTTTGGATATTCCCCGGGAAGAACGGGCCCGGCACCTGGTGGGAGCGTACGCGTCCCATCCTCCGGAGGAACTGATCGCATGTGTACAGAGAATACAGAAAAGACTGGGAGGGGACCGCACCGTGGAAGCCATCGAGGCCATCGGCAGGGGGGATTTCCTTACTGCGGTCATGGTCTCCCTTCACTATTATGACAAAGCATACATGCACTCGCTGCAGCTGAATCATCAGCAGTACCGGGTCATCGGGTCGGGGGACGTGGATGCGGAAAAAAATGCCCGCGAATTGCTGCTTGCCGTGGAAAAGGCGGACCGGAACAGGTAAATTGAATTGATGAAGGAGAATCCATGAAGAAAAGAGAGGATATTGAACTGCTTGCACCGGCCGGAAGTTTTGAGTCCCTGGCCGCAGCGGGACAGGGTGGTGCCGATTCCATTTATTTCGGGATCGAGCAGATGAACATGAGGGCACGCTCATCGGCCAATTTCAGGGAAGACGATCTCCCGGAGATCGTGGAAAGGGCGCGTTCACTGGGCATGAAGGCATACCTGACCCTCAATACGGTGGTGTATGACAGGGAAATGTCCCGGATGAAGCGGATCGTGGACCTGGCGGTCCGGCACCGGGTGGATGCACTGATCGCTTCCGATCAGGCGGTGCTCCAGTATGCACGGGAGGCCGGTGCCTCTGTGCATCTTTCCACGCAGCTGAACATCAGCAACCTGGAGTCATTAAAATTCTATGCATCCTACGCCGATGTGGCGGTCCTGGCCAGGGAACTCGACCTGGACCAGGTGCGGGAGATCACCCTGGGGTTGGAGGAAGCGGGACTGATGGGAGCCTCGGGAAATCCGTTCAGGGTGGAGATGTTCGTTCACGGTGCCCTTTGCATGGCCATCTCCGGAAAATGCTACCTGAGCCTACATGAGCACAACCATTCTGCCAACCGGGGCGATTGTTACCAGGTATGCAGGAGGGGTTACCGGGTCACCGACCTGGACCGGGAGGTGGAGCTTGAGATCGATCATGAGCATATCATGTCCCCCAGGGACCTGAAAACCATACATTTTCTCAATAAGATCCTGGATGCCGGGGTGTCCCTCCTGAAGATCGAGGGAAGGGCCCGGTCCCCGGAATATGTCAAAACGGTCACCGCATGCTACCATGAGGCCATTCACGCCTGGGCGGACGGGGATTTTACACCGGAGCGGATCGAAGGGTGGGATCGCCGCCTGGCATCGGTATTCAACAGGGGATTCTGGGACGGGTACTACCTGGGGCAAAGGCTCGGGGAATGGACCCATACGTACGGATCGGAGGCCACCTACCGGAAGCTCTATGTCGGGAAGGGGACCAACTATTTTGACCGGATCGGGGTGGCGGAGGTGGCCGTGGAGAACGGGAGCCTTGAAGTGGGCGACCAGATCCTGATCATCGGTCCCACAACGGGAGTGATCGAGGCGACGGTCGGGGAACTCCGTGTGGACGATGCTCCCCGGACCCGCGCGGAAAAGGGGGAACGCTGTTCCCTTCCCGTGGCCGGGGAAGTGCGCCGGTCCGACAAAGTGTACAAACTGGTCAGGCGGGAGACTTCCGCCTCAGGATGATCCGGATCACCGTGGAATCGAAAGGATCGGACGAAAGCACGAAGATCTTCCCGTGGTGGTATGATTCAATGATCCTTTTTGAGAGCGAGAGACCCAGCCCCCACCCCCTCTTCTTGGTGGTGTAACCCGGTTTGAATATGGTCCTGTATTTTGATTTGGGGATCCCTTTGCCCGAGTCCTCCACGTCGATAATGACACTGTTGTCGGTTTCCACCGCATGCAGGATCACCCGGCCACTTCCCTCGATGGCATCGGTGGCATTTTTACAGAGGTTCTCGATGACCCATTCGAACAGGGTCTCGTTCAGGTCGACCCGGACCGGTTTCTGAGGGATATCCAGGCGATACTCCACGCTTTCGGGTCCCCTGTTTCTCATGTAATCCATGGTCTCTGTAAGGATCCTGGTGAGGTCCCCTTCGGTCAGCGCCGGTTTGGAACCGATCTTTGAAAAGCGGTCGGTGATCTTCTCCAGCCGCGAGGCATCTTTTTCCATCTCCCTGACCATGGCAGGATCCAGCGCTGACTGTTTAAGCAGCTCCATCCATCCCATCAGGGAAGATATGGGCGTTCCCAGCTGGTGTGCCGTCTCC
Organism: uncultured Bacteroides sp.; assembly: GCA_964575865.1. Lineage (GTDB taxonomy): Bacteria > Bacteroidota > Bacteroidia > Bacteroidales. The sequence continues at coordinate 50,796 of CAZNSZ010000010.1, forward strand.
TTGGACATCCCTGTCCACACCTCGTTCTGCTCTGCTTTCCGGGAGACGCTGAAAGCAATATAGGAGACCAGGATAAAGAGGATGATCACTCCCAGCTGCACGTAGGGGAAGAGGATGAGTTGCCGGAGGACGATCGAATCCCGGTAGAACAGATTCTGGTATTCACCGGGCCCCAGGTTGATCACCAGGGAATCGTTCTCCTCCCGGGCGAGCCTCAACTGTCTTTCAAGGTAGCCGGGATGGGTGGCTTTCAGCGAATCGATGTTCTTGTAATTGAGGATTTGGCCGTCGGAATCTGTGAGGATCACCGGAATGTGTGTGTTGCTCTCTATCACCGAGAAGGGGAAGGCGAGATCTGTTTCAAAATCGGCAGAATTCATGATCCGGATGGCCTCGGCCCAGAGCTCCATTTTCTGCCGCTCGGTCACTTCGATGCGGTCGACCAGCCTGTTGGTATACCAGAGCGACCCCACTCCGATCAAGATCGCGGCCAGGAGAAGGATCAGTTTCCAGCGCTGTTTTTTCCTGTAAATATCCAAAAGATAACGGTTTAGCCAGATTACTCATCAATAACGAATTCCACTGCCGGTTTATTCTGAGCGGTATCTTTTTTCGTTTTTCTCTGCCACCATTTTCGGTTTTCAGGTTGGGGAACCGGGGTGTCCAGGGTATCCGGAACAGGATTGAATTCAAACCTGAATGCTCCGGGCTCTTTGCCGTCGGGTGCCCTGTTCTCCGCTTCCCCCTCTTTTCTGAATAGTCCCAGCTCCCTGTTGAGGAGATGCTTGATCTCATCTTTTTCCCGGCGCAGGTCGTTCCGGATTTTCTGGGCGGTCTTTTCCCTGTCCACCACCACCTCGGCACCTGAACCCTCATTGTAAATTTTCAGGAAAAGGGTCCTGGTGTCGGTGTCGTCCTCAGCAATTTCAAATTCCCCGCCGGCAGATCCCCTCGATTTGCTGTACAGCAGTTCCGATAACCTGAGCTGGACCCTGTAATCATAGTGGTTGTTGAAACCGTGGGTGCCCGATGCCGTCAGATCCAGTGCATTGGACTGAATGTCCATGACCGGTATGATCACCTGGCTGTTCATCAGGAGGATGGTGTTTTCCAGTCTTTCAAACTGGATGTTCTCCAGGTCTTCCACCTCCACAAAACGGGAAAGGGCCAGCAGGGGGGAAAAGCCGTTCAGCTCCCCCTGGTTGATCACGATTTCGTTTTCACTCAGAATGGTGGCGGGCCGGATCCTGAAAGTGGTGTCGAATTCGGCCGAAAATGCGGAAGTGCCCGTAATGGTTCCTTTCAGGTGTTCATGGGTAATCTGGGACTGCCCGAAGTTGTTGAATGCATAAAACAGCTGGCTGATGTCTACCTCGTGCAGGGAGGCACTGACACTGGAGTGGATATTACCGTCCGGTTGCCCTGCGATCCTGAAATTCCCGCTCAGTTCCCCTTCCATCGCACGCATGAAGAGCGAATCGACGATGAGTACGGGAGAATCGTAGGTGGCGTTTCCTTTCACCTGCCGGGCGGAGAGCCTGCCTTTTCGGAAGTCGTTCACCTCGAAGAGCAGGTTCAGGTGGAGCCTGTCTGGAAACAACCTGCGTGCACTGCGGTGGTTGTTCCTGACGGGGAGCTCATCGATGATCTCCTGGAGGTCCAGCAATTCCGAATGAAAGGTGGCCGAGGCCACCAGTTCATCATTTTTCCCGATCAGGAATGAAAGCACATTGAGCCCGGTTCCCTGAATGGAAAAATCACTGCTGCCGTAATGGCCTGTAAAGGAAGGTTCCCAGTAATCATTCTGAATCCGGAGGGACCCATTGACCCCGCTGAAGGGAATTCCTTCGCGGGTGAACCTGACCATCACATCCTCCAGGGAGATTCCTCCGGAAAGATCGAAGGAGGTAAAACGCTGTCCTTTCGCCTGGTTCCTGTCGTAAGCTCCGGATACCCTGATATCGCTGTTGATGATCCCCGATGCTCCGTGAAGGGGGATCGCCCCGTACCAGCGGATCCACTGGTCGGGGTGAAGCGCACCCTTCAGCTCGAATGAAAAATCGGGATCAAGGAAATTATGGATGCGCCCCTGTCCGGAGAGCTGATCCGCTCCCACCACAGCGCTCATGGACTCGATAAGAAGCGTGGTGGTCAGCGGACTGAACTTGCCCCCGTTGGTATAGGTGCCGTTCAGATTGAGGGATCTGACCGCAAAGGGCAGCCGGTCCCAGCTCAGGTTGGCATCGGAAGTCTGAAAATCGGCTTCGATCCGCGGAGTAAGTGTCGAACTGACCATCCCCTGTATCCGGGTGTAGAGCTGCAGGATGCCATTGCCCCTGATCTCCTGGAGGGGATTGCTCAGTTTTCGCGGCAACAGGTCCAGCACCTCATGGATCTCCAGGTCCCTGGCGGTGGCATACACATCCAGGTCGACCCCTTTCCCCCTCAGCACCCGGAACTGCCCGTCCACGTCGGCCAGTATCCTGTCGATCTGAAGGTGCCCCGTCTCAATGGTGTACAGGGAATCGTTCACATCCATGTGCAGGCGAACCCCCACATCCCGTTCTGACGCATACAGGATCCCTTTGTTGGAGGTCTCTTCCAGGTATCCTTCCAGGGTGCTCCTGATCCGGGTTTTTCCCCTGGCAAACTTCCCGTCCAGGTCCAGTTGCCGCAGGGTTCCGGATGCTTTGAGCAGTTTGGCCCTGTTATCCAGGATCACCCTGAAATCGGTCACCCGCAGCTGGGACAGGTTCAGCTGCTGTTCCTGTTTACGGGCTTTTTCCACCCTGGATACAATGCGGTAGTTTCCCTCCCCGCGGCTGTCGGTATACATGTGGAGGGTCCCTCGGCTGATCTCGAACTGACGGATGTTGTATTTTTTTCGGATCAGCGAAAACGGATTGAAGCTGATGCTGACCTTTTCTGCCGTGAGCAGCGTATCTGCCCCTTCTCCCTGGAAGTCACGGCTCCTGAAATTGTGGCTGGACCATACGGTGACATCGGTCAGTACCATGGAGGTATGGGGAAATCTGTGAAAGACCTTCACGGTGGCATCCCCGATCTCCACCTTGCTGTCGAGCCTCTGGTTCACCTGTTCCATTACAAAGGCCTGCAGCTGTTCTCCGTAAAACTTGACCACCACCACTCCGGTGATGGCCGTCAGGAGCAATGCGATCAGCAGGGAAGCTGAAAGGTATTCGAGTATGAGCCGGGCCCGCTGCCTCATGGAAGTTTCAGAAATACACTGAAATCAAAGGAGTTGTTTAGTTCTTCAGGAACCTGCCGGTGCCGGAACAGACGCACAGTCCGCTCACCGATCAGCCGCATGGCCGGACCTTCCACCCGGAACATGCATCCTTCCCGCAGTCCCAGAACGGTCACACCGGGATTGGCCGCAAGAAATTCCATGATCCTGTCCTCCCGGGTTTCTCCGGCGTGCCCGGGGGGGTTCAGATCGGTGTAATGGGGATTGATCTGGAACGGGACCAGGTTGAAGGCATGGAACCCTTCCGGTTCAACCACCGGCATATCGTTGGTGGTCCGTATGGTGGGACAGGCCACATTGCTTCCGGCACTCCAGCCCACAAAGGGGGTTCCTGCCAGGACTTTCCTGCGGATCGGCTCGATCAGCCGGTTCTCCTGGATCAGTTTGATCAGGTGAAAGGTATTGCCGCCCCCGACCACGATGGCCGGGGCCGATTCAATGGCAGCCACGGGATCACCGGACCGGTGAATGGAATGGATGCGGTGACCCACTTCTGTGAAACGTTCATTCACCCTGGCTGCATAGTCGTCAAATGAAATGGTGACACCCGCATAGGGGATGAAAAGGGCATCCACCGGATCCGGGCCAAGGAAATCGGCAATCTCGTGCTTGGGGTAATCCAGGTAGGGTTCTCCGGGATTGGTGGAGTTACTGATCAACAGGAGTCTCATGGCGCTGACGTGATGGTTCAGAGGCAAAGTTAATATTTATCCATCGTCCGCCCCATCATAAATCCGGCCGGTGCGGGAAAATCCCGTCACCGGCCGGCCCGACGGTATCGGGGTATTTCCTCAGAAAGGGATCAGCGCCAGTCCCACGCTGAACGGATAGAGTTCGGGTCCCCGGTTCTCTTTGAACAGGGGCGTCATGTAGTAGTTGGCATACAGGTTGATGGCCCTGTACCCGATCCTGGCGGTAAATCCCCATCGCAGCGGACTCAGGTTATAGTCACCCCTCGCCTTCTCCTTCGATTTCTCGCCGCTGATCTTATATTTCAGTTTGGTATTGGACCACATTTTTACCCCGCCGATCACCCCGCCGGAAATATGGATCCTTTTTTTGCCTGCAGGGATCTGAAATTCCAGCATCAGGGGGGCATACACATAGGCGATGTTCATCTTTGATTTGATGATGTTGCCAGCGTAATCGGGGACATACGGGATGATGTTGCCCGTATCGGGATCTTTCCGGATGCTGTTCTGGCCATCGAAGTTGTAATTGATGAATTCAAATCCGAGCCCTGTGGCGAGTCCCACCTTGTCGGTTCCAAAGCCGAATCCGTAGTCGATCACATTGATGTTCCAGTTCCATGATTTCCCGGTATTCAGTTCCATATAGCGCTCCTCCGGAGGCAGGCTCATGGACCAGTCCGGGGTCAGGAAGTTGTTCAGCCCAATTTCCAGTCCCGCAAAATGGGGCCTGAATTTTTTCTTCCCGGGTGTGGGCGTTTTCTTCGGTTCATCCATCTCGATCACCTTGATCTCTGTTCCGTCTGAACCTTCCACAATACTGATACCGCGGGAACCCAGTTTGACCTTCACGGTGTCCCCGTTCTCCTCCACGATCAGCAGTTCGTTTTCGCCCAGGGTCACCCTGGTGTGTTCCGGTGTTTCGATCACCTCGACCTTGTTCATTACCCGTACCGTGTCCTGCCGGTTCTCCGGCAGCGGGGCTTCCGGCTGATCTGCTTCTTCAGGAACCTCCGGAGCTTCTGAGGGCGCGGGGAGCTCTGCAGATTCAACGGCCTGTCCGGTCACCGGTTCCGGGTTCTCTGCCTGTTCTTCTGTCTGTTGTGCCTGTGCAGGGACCAGGAGCAGGCAGAAGAGCCAGGATAACATAACTTTTTGCATTTGGTCTGATTTTTTGGGTTTCTGTCCGTAGGACGGAAGGGATGCGCGAAAAGTTACAGCGGATGCAGAATGGTTCCGCCAGAGGGACCGGATTCAGAACCGCATGCCGATCACCACCACATCGTCGATCTGTTCATTTCCTTCCTTCCAGGCTTCAAAGGCACGGTCCAGCAGATGGAACTGTTCCTTCATGGGGTGCAGGTGGTATGAGAGCAAAAGGTCCTTGAATCCTCTGTATTTCAGTTTCTTTCTTCTGGGTCCGCCGAACTGGTCAGCATAGCCGTCCGAGAAGATATAAATGCAATCCCCCGCCTTCAGTTTGATTTCATGCCGTGTAAAGGGATCCATGACCTCATGAATGGATACCGGCATCTTATCGGTCTTATATTCGGTGAGCTCCTCATCCCTGATCAGGTAAAGGGGGTTGTTGGCACCCGCGAAGCCAAGCCGTCCGGTGCTGCGGTCGTATTTACAGATCACCATATCCATACCGTCTTTGGCTTCATCGGGATCCCCTTTCTGGTGCAGTGTTTCCATCACCTGGACCCTCAGTTCATTCAGCAATTCATCGGGCTCAATATGGGGATGATTGGTAACGATCTCCTGCAGCAGGCGGATCCCCAGCATGCTCATGAATGCTCCCGGGACTCCGTGGCCTGTACAATCGGCTGCCACCACGTAAAAATGGTGAAGCTGGTCGCTGGTCCAGTAAAAATCACCGCTGACGATCTCCCTGGGCCTGAACAGGATAAAATGTTCCGGAAGCTGTTCTTCCAGCTGCCTGCCGGAAGGGAGCATGGAATTCTGAATGGTCTGGGCATAGCTGAGACTGTCCATGATCGCCTTCTGCTGCAGGGCGATCTGGTCACGCTGGGACCGGGCGAAATCACGCTGTGTCTCAATTTCGGTGTTGGCCACCTCCAGTTCCTGTGTCCGTTCACGGACCAGTTGTTCAAGTTTTTTCTTCTGTGCCTTGATAGAGCGGATCCTGATCCTGTAGGAAAGGAAAGTGACGCCCACAAAAGTCACCAGCAGCAGGGTTCTGAACAACCAGGTGTTGTACCAGGCCTTCCGGATGGTGAATTCATATTTTTCCGCATATCCCCAGATGTTGTTTTTCCCTTTGGCCTTATAAATGAATTCATAGGTTCCCGGCGGCAGGTTGGAGTAGTACGCCTTGTATTCACTTCCGCGGTGGTAGGAGGAATACTGGTTCCCTGTCCCCCGGAGGTAATACTCATATTCGATGGAGGTTTCATCGGTGAACGAAAGGGCACTGATCTCGAATACAAAACTATTCTCATCATGGGCGAATACCCTTCCGTTCTCCGGGCGGATCCGTTCCCCGTTCAGGTACATTTTTTCGATGTAACATACCGGCGAATAATTCTGTGTGGTGGTGGCCCTGATGTTGAAATTGGAAACCCCGTGGTAGGTTCCCACCCAGAGCAGGTCGTCGTGGTCCAGGAAAAGGCCCCCGGGTGTGATCTCATTACCGCTGAGCCCGTCCTTGGTGTTGACATTGAACTCAAAATCCTTTGTTTCTGTATTGAAATAGATGAACCCTTTGTTGGTGCCGAGCCAGAGGTAGTTCCTGTTCTTGGCAGGAAGGATCGATTTGATCACCATCTCCCTGTCGAAAGCAAACAGCTCCAGCTGGTCGAACCTTCCATCCTGCACCACCCCGATCCCGCAATCGGTACCCACCCAGACCCTGTCTCCGCTGTTTCTCAATGTCCAGATGCTGCATTCCGTTTCCTGCAGCAGTTCAAAGGTGGATCCGTTGAACCGGACAAACCCGTTGGTATTTCCCCCGATCACCTGGCCGTCCAGTTCGATCAGCTGGAAGATATTGCCTGTATACCTGTTCTTGAGCGGGATGGGCTGGGAGTTGAACTGTGGGAAATAATAGACGATCCCGTTGATTCCGGTAAGGAGAAAGATCTCGCCCCCGGAAGTGACAAATATGTTCTCAATGGTAGGGGCCACCTGGTTAAACGGGGTGTGCCGCAGGATCTGCAGGGTCTGGCTGCTTACTTCGTAGAGACCGTCAATGCTGGCCAGCAGGATATTTCCATTGTCAAGGATGGTCCCGGTAAACTTGGTGCTCCCGGTTTCCAATTCCGGGGTGTAATTGATCAGCTGTCCGTCCCTCAGATAGAAGATCCCGTTATCGGAGGTGATCCAGATCCGGTTTTGGGGATCCTCAAAAATGGAATAGATGTAACTGTCGATGATCCCGGGGTAGAAATTCCGCAGCCCCCTGAGACTGGTGAGCCGTTGCACCCCTCCCGAAAACCCTATCCAGATGTTGTCTTCACGGTCAATGAGGAATGAGAGGATCTTGTTGTTCTTGATCCCGATCTCCTGTCCGTATACAATGGGTTCCTGGTCGGTGGAAATGACCTGCATGATCTTCGAATCGGTCACCAGCCATACGGACCCGTACTGGTTGGTGGTGATATCAGAAATGATGTTAACCGGGAACCGCAGTCTTTTGTTGAGGTTGTAAAGGGGTGAATCGAACCGGTGTTCAACGAGGTCGTCCAGATCGGTGATGCAGAGGCCGTCGCTGGTGGAGATCCAGAGGCTGTCATTCACATCAATAAAGAGCGAATAACTGCCGGTACTGCTGAGCTGTGTGACCTGTTCTTTCTCCCTGTCATAGAGGTAGACGCCCAGGATGGTGGCCATCAGGATGTTGCCCGTCCGGTTATCCTCCGTGAGATGGTATACGATGTCGGGCAGTACCGGAAACTCATTGTTCATTACCCGGATCCTGCCTGCCGGGTCTTCCATGAACACCCCGTTGTTCCCCAGAAACCACCTGTTGTTCTCGGAATCAATAAAGATCTTGTTGATGGGGATCCCTTCCAGCAGGACCTCCCGGGTGGTTTCATTGCTGAACCGGGCCACACCGCTGGAGGTGGCAAAATACATGTTCCCGCTGCTGTCCTGCTTGATGTCGCGTACCGAATTGCCGGGCAGCCCCTGTTTGTGATCAAATACCACCATTTCGCGGCCATTGTAGCGGACCGCACCGGAATTGGTGCCGAACCAGAGATAGCCCCGGTAATCCTGGTATATGGAGAAGATATCCTCCTGGGGAAGGCCGTCGTCAGCTCCGTAATTGACATAGGGGAGCTGGCCGGTCTGAAAGCTTTCGTAGTAGCTGTGAAGAAATGCCTCCGGCGCCTGGAGCATATTGCCCCTGATCGCCTTCATCAGGCTTCCGATCAATCCCTGGCGCTGGGATCGGGTAATGAATTTTTGAACCTCCTGCTGCAGCTGTGGCTGGTCTTTGCGCAGGGCCCAGCAGACATTCACCTGTCCCAGTTCCATTTTCACTTCCAGCTCAGGGAACCCTGACAGTTCGTAGAAGGCATTGTAAAGGATGGTATAATCTGCCTTGCCCGATGCCACATCGGGGAGAAACTGGTCCACCTTGTTCTCATAGTAATACCCGGTTATGCCGTTGTTATTGAGGATCTCTTCGTATACGCTCTCCGTGTTGGTCACCCCGGTATACCCTTTCAGATCCTCCAGACTCCGGATATCCGCCTCCTTTCTTGCCACCACCACAAATGCCGAGGGATATACGGGGACCAGGTCCACCTTTTTTTCCCGCCAGTCCAGCTGGGCGATCACCTCGCACGCCAGGTCAAAATAGTTGAACCACTCGGGGGTATAGGCGGAGTCCCTGAATACTTCACCTTCCCTGGTTTCCCAGTATTTTCCGAAGTATGGGGTTACCACGAACTCAAGGGATACGCCCAGGTAATCGGCAAACTCTTCGGCAAGGGCATGCATGAACTGTTTCTGCCCGCCTTCGCTGTATATGAAATTGCGGTCCCTCAGAGCCACCACCAGTTTCCCTGACCGGAGGATCTCTTCCAGGTCCCGCTGATACCGCTCCTTTTTCAGGTTATTGTTGAGCTTCTCAATGTAAGAAGAGTAGGTGATCCCGAATTTGCGGTAGAAGATTTCATCCAGGATGCCGTTGCTGGCAATGGTTTCGAAAAATCCCTCCACTTCCTGCATCAACGGATTGTTCTTCTCAACTGCCCAGGCGCTTTTGGTGAGTTCGCTGATGGGGAAGGCGATCTGGTAATCCTGTCCGTTCCCCGCATTGAAGTTCAGTGCCTCGTCGGCATCCAGAACGATTCCGAACACCCTTCCCTCTTCGATCAGCCGCTGCGTCTCCTGGCTGCTTTCGGTGGGGACCAGTTCCATTCCGCCACCGATCATTTCATTGATCTCCCGGAGGTGCTGTTCGAAGGTTGTGGCTTTCCTGTAGGCGATCCTCTTCCCTGCCAGCTCCTCAAAGCTCTGCGGCACAGCAAGATCCCTGGGAATCACCAGAAGTTCCGCCGATTCAAGGGTTTCGGCAAACCCAAACAGTTTTTTTCTCCAGTCGATGATGGTGAACGTGGAGCAGATGATATCTGCCTTTCTGAGGGCATCCGGGGTATAGATCAGATCGGGATCGGTTTCCAGGCCGGGGGGAATCGTTCCATCCCTCATGAAGGCCTCATCCCAGTCAATGATGACTTCGATGAGCTCCACATTCAGGTACCGTGCAAACTCATGGGCCAGCTCATAATTGATGTTCTCCAGGTCATCCCTGGTAAAGGCCACATAGATTTTGCCGCTGCGTTTGATCTCATCCAGGTTCCTGCTGTGGACAACAGCAGCCAGGACCAGCATGAGGATCACCAGTAGGATTCTCGGACGCCGTGCCATCACTTTTCAAAAAACTCTTTCAGTCCCCCGAAATAGTATGCATCCCATCCGTGTGCCATGTCCTCGTAAGCATCATCCGGAATATGGGTGTGCAGCAATTCGATCCTGGTAAAATGCCGGTCCGGACGCAGGGTGATGGTGACGATCGATTTCTCGGGTTGATCCCCGAAAAACCACTCCTGTACAATCTGATGATCCTTCTCAAATGCGATGTTGATCCCTTCAATATCGCCGTCAAAAAGGGAGAAGGCCGATCCCGGTTCTTCCTTCATGACTGCCGCTCCCCCTGTCCACAGGGTGATGGAAAACGGATTGGTGAGTGCTGCATAAATCTCAGCAGGGGTACCTTTGATCCTGTAATATCTGTGAATTTCCTGCATTGGGTTCCGATATGATCAAAAATAAGATTTTTTACCGAATGACCACAGGCCGCAACCTTTTCTTGGCTCGGCGCATCTTTTACCATGATACGTCATCGGTTTTTCAGTACATTGACACAAATTCCCCGCAATATGATACGATCATGGCCCCTGGTACTGGCTTTGGTGACGGGAATGGTCCTGTTCCAGAACGGCCGGGCACAATCCGGTTTCTCTCCCTCGGAGTATATGCAATTTCTTGAGGATCACAGGGACTATACTGCCTCCGGACTGCTTGAGGATTACCCGGCCCGGACCACCTACTACAATGAAAGGGAGGTTCCGACACAGCTGGCAGGTGTGGCTTGGTTCGATTCGATCGACCTTCGTTTTCAGCTCACCCCGGATGAGAAGCGGATGCTGGAAAAGCATCAGTTCATGGTTTCCGAACGGCTCATGACCTACGACTGGGCCAGCGCTTTCATCTCGGTCTACAGCAGCGATCTGCCGCTGTTTATCAGTACAGACTTCGTGCTCGGTACGCTTCATCAGTCCTACGATGAGGTCCTGATGACCCTGGAGTGGCAATTCCTTGAACCCAACCTGCAGGCCCTTCTGCAGGCGATGTATGCGCATTTTCCCGTCCTGGCGGAAAAATACCAGGATGATCCCCGCTTCTCAGAGATCCTCGGGGATGTGGACCTTTATGTGGCGGTGGCACGCTCACTGGCCCGGGGAGAGGAATTCCTGCCGCAGTATGATTCACCCGGGCAGTACATGGTGGTGATGGAGGCCATCAGGGCAGAGCAGATGGCAGCCCTGCCCCTGTTCACCGATTCGCGGCTGCGCAAACTGGATTTCAGTCAGTTCACCCCAAGGGGCCATTATAACAAGGATATTTATACCCCGGACGGGATCCGTACCCTGGAGAATTATTTCAGGGCCATGATGTGGCTGGGAAGGATCGACTTTCTGATGACCGCACCTCCGGATAATCCCTGGGAGACGGAATGGACCCCGGATGAACTCCGGAGGATGCAGCTGGGGGCCCTTCTGCTGAATGAATTGCTGTATAGTTGCGGAAAAGCGGAGAACCTGGAAAAGCATGAACAGATCATCTCTTTTCTGGTGGGACCAGATGACAACCTGACCCCGCCAGAACTGAAGCAACTTTCAGGAGAGATGCTGACCGGACCGGAGATGCTGTTCGGGGAGGATGCTTTCGGGCAGTTTTCACAGGCCCTGGACGCATCGGATGATTTCGGACAGAAAATCATGTCCAATTTTTTCTATGTGGATCCCTTTTCTTCGGATCCGGGGAAGCTCCCGGTCTCCTACAGGCTGCTGGGGCAGAAATTTCTGATCGATTCCTATGTATTCAGCCAGGTGGTCTATGACCGGATCGTCTACCAGGGGATGAAAATACACAGGCCGCTGCCCGATCCGCTGGATGTGCTTGCAGCGCTGGGCAATGAAGATGCCCTGGCCCTCCTGGAGGGGGAGCTGGAACAATACAGGTATGCGGCCAACCTGGCCGGGCTGATGGAGCTGATCGGTTCCTATGATGCCCCCTTCTGGGGACAATCCCTTTACAACTGCTGGCTGGGGGCGATCAGGAGCCTCAATCCGGCCGTTTCGGTTTCCGGCATGCCCTATTTCATGAGAACCACCGCGTGGCACCAGGAGAAACTGAATACCCAGCTCACCTCCTGGTCCCAGCTCAGGCACGATAACATCCTTTACGGGAAACAATCCTATACGGGGGGCACGGCATGTTCCTATCCCTATACCTACATAGAGCCCTACCCGGATTTTTACCGGATGCTGAAGGTTTTTTCAGAAGAAGCCGCCGCTTTTTTCGAACGTGTTCTGGGCAGCGAATCCTTTGAATCGCGTGACAGGATCATCCATTTTTACCGCCGCTACGGATCCATCATGGAGAATTTCCAGGAGATTGCCCGGAAGGAGCTGGACCGGGTCCCGCTGGATGAGCAGGAAGTGGTCTTTCTGAAGACCATGATCAACGGGTACATGGCCTCCGGGCCCTCCATCAATGGCTGGTACACCGATCTCTATTTCAATGAACAGAAAGGGTTGACCTGGGATTTTACAGTGGCCGATGTGCATACCCAGCCTACCGATGAATCCGGAAACGTTGTGGGCCGGGTGCTCCATGTGGGCAACGGATTGATCAACCTGGGTGTTTTCCTGGCCGAGAATCCATGCGATCCGGGACACCTGATGGCCTTCACCGGACCTGTCTCCTCATTTCATCAGCTGGTCACTGAACAGTTCAAGCGCCTTACCGATCAGGAATGGGAATCGGTTTTTTTCGGTGGAGACGGGCCCTATCCGCAGCGGCCCGACTGGGTAGCCTCCTATCTCCTCGACGTGGAGGGCAGGGAGAGATCCGGGGGCAGGGAGCTGAAAGGCACCCTTTACCAGGGTACCGGGATCCCGGTGACCGGTCAGGGGAAGCCATATGACTATTTCCTGCTGTTCCCCAACCCGGCCGGTCCGGAAGTGCATCTCCGGTTTGTGTTGCGGGAGGAGAGCGACTGCCGGCTCTCGGTGATTGATGCTGCCGGCAGGAAGGTCCTCTCGAAGGAGTACGGGAAGCTCCCCCCGGCGGAACACGACCTGCTGATCCCCACGTCGGCTTTTGGTCCGGGGATCTATCTCATCCGGACCGTTATCGGGACAGCTGCGGAGAACAGGCAGTTGATCGTGAATTAGCGTGCTATTCGACCGGTTTAAAGACTTCCGAAATTTCGATCTTTACGATGCGGTAGCCTTTCCACACCTCCACTGCGGCAAAGATGATACCCACGAACACGGAAAACATCCCCGCAAAGAAAAAGGCAACGATCAGCCAGTCGAAACCGGGGGTCCGCTGGTTGATGGTCACCCCGATCAGCACCGAGCTGACGATGAATAGCGCCACTGCCAGCGAGTAACCGAATACGGCATTGCGCACCAGGGAGATGCGCTGGATCAGGTGACTTATCTGCAGTTCAATGTTATTCAACCTGTTGCTGTCAATGCTGTCCATTTTCTCCTGGTGGATGAGTTTCCGTTTTTCTTCATTCAGGAGCCTGATGCGGTTGACCACCAGGCTGTATTTATTGTTCATTCCCAGCAGAAGCAGTCCACACGCAGAGATCATGACGGCGGGTGCCAGCATTCCCTGGATCAGCTGAACGATGGGAGTGAGCATACAGCAATGGATGGTTCATACAAATGTTGCGAATTATTATGGAGAAATCAAAAGAAGCCGCATGGGAATCTGGTGCCATTACTCCCCGTCCAGGAGGAAGAGTTCCTCCCTGAGCCGGATGATGCGGTCCTCCACGATCTCCCTGATGGAGGGGATCTGGCTTTCCTCCCGCTCCTCCGGTTGCATGCGGTCAAGCTGGTCAATGAATCGCTGATAATCCGCCAGGGCCTCCCTGGATCGGTGCAGGCTGTTGTCCATGATGGATGCCATGTAATAGAGGGGCATTGGCCTGGTGGTATCTGCTTCCCAGGACATCCGGTACCGCTCATAGGCCTGCAGGTATTCCATCTCCAGGCGAAGGAGGTTGCCCTGCTCCTCGTAGATCCTGGCCACTGCCGCCGGATCGGGATTCATCAGTTCAAGGGCTTTGTCCAGGTGGGCCATGGCCTCAGGTTTCCGGGTAGTGGTGGCGAGGCTGGCCCCCAGGAAAAAATGGATGTCGGCATCAAGGCTATCCAGGTCAAGGGCCAATTCGAGGGGTGGGATGGCACCGGGGAAATCCATGGTCAGGTAGCGGGAGATGCCCAGGTATTTGAATGTGAAAGCGGTCGAATCCCCCAGTCCGGCTGCTTTTTCAAATTGCCCGAGGGCCTCCCGGGGTTTTCCGCTGCGGTAAAGGGCGAATCCCTTCAGTTTCAGGAACCGGATATGTGCGGAATCGGCCTCAAGGATCCGGTCGGCCACGGGTACCGCCCTGAGGGGCTGACCGGCCTGGATATAACCGTTTCCCAGGGCGTACGCAGCCTGCTGGTTCCGGGGATAATGCATGAAGGCTTTGCCATACCATTCAAGCGCGGTGGTATCGTTCAGACGGGTCAGTATCTCTCCTTTCATCATGAGGCTTTTCAGGTGGGTGGAGTCCCGCGCCAGGACCCGGTCCAGCCAGCTGAGCGCCTCGGGGTGCTGTTGCCGGAACTGGGCGATTTCCGCCAGCCTGATCATGGAGGATAGATCGCCCGTATCCCCGTTTACCATCACTCTGTAGAGGGAATCGGCACTTGAAAAATCGCCTGTTTCAAGAAAAAGTCCCGCCAGCATATTCCGCATCCTGGGTTCCTCCGGGAACCTGTCCCTTCCCTCCTTCAATGTGGCTATGGCTTCCCTGGGCTTTCCCAGCTGGATCTGCGCCATCGCTTTCATTACAAACGGACGGGAGGTGGAATCCCCTCCGGTGATCTGCTGCTGAGATTGTTCGATCACTTCGGTATACCGCCCCTCATAGAAGGCATCAAGGAGGAGGTCCTGGGCAATTGATCCCGGGTAAGTGATCATCGAAAGAAGAAATCCGGTACATATCCGGGCCAGTAGCTGTTGCATATGGAAGGTTGAATTGTCCCTCAGGGCACAATTGCTGCCCTGAGGGACAACCGATACAGGTACCGGTTACTGAAGTGCAAAGGTTACCGGGAAGGTGAAAGCCACATTGACTGCAGTTCCCCGCTGCCTGCCTGGTTCCCAGGTTGGTGAGGAGGAGACCACCCGGATCACTTCATCCTCCAGCATCTGTATGTATTTTTCTTCAGGCATTGGTTCCCCTTTTTCCAGTGGGCGGTAAGTGACGACCACCACCTCATCCAATGGTTTGCCTTCGATTTTTGCAAACGTCTCCAAATCGGGAACAATCACTTTTCCTTCTTTATTCACCACGAACTGGATAAAGATCCTTCCGGTAATGCCATTTTCGGCAGCTTCTTTGGGATATTTCACATTCTGGGCGATATACTTCCTGAAGTTGGCAGCCGGATCACCTCCCTCGAAGGTGGGCATCTCTTCAACCACCCTGAATACCAGTTCATCTGCAAGGGTGACATCGGGAATGATCCCGGATTCGTCCCCGCTTGGCTCCACTTCCTGCTCAATGGCCTGGTTTAAACGTGTTTCTTCGGTATCGGCGCATGATGCGATGATCAATGCGATGGCGACAACCGGGAAGAGGATGGTCAGTTTCCAGCCGCTTCCCAATTTATAATTCTTGTTTAGCATGTTGATTCGGTTTTTAATTTGACTGCTGAATGAATTGTTTACGGAAGCGCTTCCTATATATTGGTTCAATATTGACAACTGGTATCTGATGGGATCGGTCCCCTTTCGGAGCATGGCTGAATCAGCCAGGAATTCAAGGTTTTCAATGACAGCTCGTCGAAACATCCAGGCCAGGGGATTGAACCAGTTCATAAGGACAAAAAGTTCAGTGAGCAACCTGTCAGCCGAATGCCACTGGTTTCTGTGAATCACTTCATGATCGAGAATATGGCCGAAGGAGTGTTCATCAGTGAGGGCCCTGTCAATGAAAATATAGCCGAAGAAGGAACTGGCATGCAGGCGTTTTCCGGTGAGAAAAGTGATCCCGTTGACCTTCAACTTTTCAGATTGGTGTGCGACCAGGATCACATGAACCAGTTGGATACATAACCTCAGGATTCCAAGCACCAGTACCCCTGCATACAGGAATCCCAGCCACTGTGTCCACAAGAGGGACGATGTTGCCTGCATCCCTGTTCCTGATCCGGTGACGACAATTCCTTCCAGATGTATCGTTGGCAAAGCGCCCTGCAGGGTCGACCCTACCCGGAGTGAAGGGATCAGGGGGACGACAGCCATGAAAAGAATGCTTCCGACCAGGTAAATTCTCCGGACAATGAAATTTTTGTCTTTTACGAACAGGAACTTATAGGCTGCGAAAAAAAACACCATAGCCAGATTAAGCTCCAACAGGTAATTCATAAAGCTATTCATCGATCCCGGATTTGTGTTTGAGCTCTTCCATCAGTTGAATGATCTCATCGGCCTCCTTTACATTCAGAGAACCGTTGCTGCCGAAATGGGAAAGCACCTGCTTCATGGAGTTGTTGAAATAGTCCTCCATCAGGCTGGAAAAGCGCTCGTGCCTGTAGCGGTCCCTGCTGATCAGAGGATAGTACTGGTGGGATTTACCGAAGCTCCTGTGGCCCACAAATCCTTTCTTTTCAAGGATCCGGATGATGGTCGAAACCGTATTGTATGCGGGCTTGGGTTCCGGGAAATATTCCAGCAGGTCCCTGACGAATCCCTCCTTTTCGTTCCAGAGGATCTGCATCACCTGTTCTTCGGCTTTGGTCAGCGTGTTCATATTTAGGGAAATAATCAGAGTTCCCTACAAACATAAAACTAAATATTTAGTTATCCAACTAAATTCTTAGTTATTTTATCTAAGGGAAGGACTTCTTTGGAAGGCATGTTCATAAAGAGCACAAAAACAGCGCATAAAGCCGTTCTGTTATTTAGAATAAATATGTATTTGAGCGATTGGAAAAAATATGAGTTATGTTGTTAACTGTTTCACATCAAAATTATAATTTTGGCGATATTACTTGTGAAACGAATAACAATAAAAATTGAATCCACAAGGAATCAGGTTGTTTCTACTAAATACCCATGCATATGGAGACTATCATTGTTAACGAACTGGTGAGGGAACTGGCCAATAAGCACGGGAGAGGCCGGGACAGCCTCCTGCCCATCCTGCAGGACCTGGTGGTTCAGAACCGCTATCTTTCCAAACAGGACATGGTGGATGTGGCACGTGAACTGGATATCTCTGCAGCCGATGTATTCGGCACCGCCACTTTTTACAGCTTCCTGGATACAGAGGTGAGGGGGAGGTTCGTCATACGGATCTGTAAAACCATTTCCTGCGCCATGAAAGGTAAGAATGACGTGCTGACCACCATTGAAGAGATCCTCAAGATCAAGGTCGGGGAGACCTCCCCGGACAGGAAATTCAGCCTCCTGGAAAGCAACTGCATCGGATGGTGCCACAAGGCCCCTGCCATGCTGATCAATGATACGCCCTACACGGAGCTTACACCGGAGAAGGTCACGGAAATACTGAGGGAGTACATCAGGAAATAATGACTTCATAGCGCCATCCAAATGAAAAATAAACAAATCAAAAGGGTTGACCTCATCTTCGAAAAGGTCGATTGTCGCGAAATCATGGAAAAAGTGATCCGGATGGAGCCCGATGCCATTTGCCAGGAGGTGCTTGAATCCGACCTCAGGGGACGCGGGGGTGCCGGCTTCCCCACGGGCCAGAAGTGGAGGTTCGCATCACAGGAGAAAGGCAATGTGAAATACATCGTTTGCAATGCGGACGAGGGGGAACCGGGAACATTCAAGGACAGGGAGATCCTGGACCAGGTACCCGGAAAGGTATTCTGCGGGATGGCCGTCGCGGCCAGGGCAGTGGGTGCAAAGAACGGCTTCATTTACCTGCGCGGCGAATATAAATTCCTGATACCTAAATTAAAGGATAGCCTCAACCTATTTCACGACCTGATGGAAGAATTCAACCACAACTTCCGGATTCAGATCCGTCTGGGAAGCGGTGCCTACATCTGCGGAGAGGAGAGTGCCCTTTTCGAATCCATCGAAGGGAGGCGCGGCGAACCCAGGAACAAGCCCCCCTATCCGACCAGTGTGGGATTGTTCGGGAAACCAACCGCCATCAACAATGTGGAAACCCTGGTGCATACCGTGGTAATCATGAAGTATGGTGCTGCCCATTTCCGGGAACTGGGCACCAAGGACTCCAGGGGATCCAAAGTATTCTCGATCTCGGGCGATACCCCCAGGGCGGGGATCTATGAACTGGAGCTCGGCATGTCGGTGGGACAGTTCGTGGAGGAGTTCGGGGACGGCGATACCAAGGCTGTGCAGGTGGGTGGTGCCTCCGGATTCTGTGTTCCCCGGAAACGTTTCGAGGAGACCATTATCGGTTTTGAGGGTGTTCCCACCGGGGGATCCATGAAGCTTTTTAATTCCACCCGCTCCATGTACAATGTGCTGCACAACTACCTCGATTTCTTCGCCGAGGAATCCTGCGGTCAGTGCACACCCTGCAGGGTGGGCTGCCAGCAGCTTCTGAAGGGTGTGGAGGCGGTCAAGCGTGGGGACAAGAATTCCAAATACCTGGATGAACTGGTCAAACTGGCAAAGACCATGAAACGGGCATCCAAATGCGGCCTGGGTCAGTCCGTCGGTAACGCATTCGGATCGATCGTGGAGAACTTCAGGGAAGAGATCATTTATTAATCAGATCATTAAACAGTCCAAATATGGTAAGCTTATCCATTAACGGCATGCTCGTGAAAGTCCAGGAGGGGACGACCATACTGGAAGCCGCCAGGCAACTCAACTTCAGAATACCAACCCTTTGCCACCATGACGATCTGTGCGTAGCGGGAAACTGCAGGGTGTGTGTGGTGGAACAGCTTGGCGGGAAAGCCCTGCTGGCTGCGTGTGCCACACCGGTGAGCGATGGGATGCAGATCCTGACCAATTCGCTGAAGGTGAGGGCCGCCAGAAAGCATGTCATCGAGCTGCTGCTTTCGGAACACAATGCCGACTGCACCAAATGCTACAAAAACGGAAAGTGCGAACTGCAATCGCTCTCCAACGAGTTCAGTGTGGGGGATCACCTCTTCCTGGACCTGACCGACATCAAGGAATACACCATCGACCGCTTTTCACCCTCCATCCAGAAGGATGACAGCAAATGCATCCGCTGCCAGCGGTGCGTTCGGACCTGTGAGCAGTTGCAGGGGGTCAATGCACTGACAGTGGCATACAAAGGGGAGCGACAGAAGATCAGCACCTTTGAGGAGCTTTCCATGGCAGAGGTGATCTGTACCAACTGCGGGCAGTGCATCAACAGGTGTCCCACCGGAGCCCTGGTGGAACGCACCTATCTGGACGAGGTCTGGGATGTGATCCTCGACCCGGAAAAACACGTGGTGGTACAGACCGCGCCTGCGGTGAGGGTCGGACTGGGAGAGGAACTGGGACTGCCCCCCGGAGAACGGGTGACCGGCAAGATGGTGGCCGCTCTGAAGAGGCTGGGATTCAATGCTGTGCTCGATACCGACTTTACAGCCGACCTGACCATCATGGAAGAGGGGACCGAACTGCTCACCAGACTGAAACAGGCGCTGGCAGATAAGGATCCATCGGTGGCCCTCCCTATGACCACCTCCTGTTCACCCGGATGGATCAAGTTCATCGAGCATACCTTCCCGGAGTACTTGCCCAATGTGTCCACCTGCAAATCTCCCCAGCAGATGTTCGGGGCACTGGCGAAGACCTATTATGCCCAGGTGAGGAACCTTGATCCGCGACAGGTGGTCAGCGTTTCCATCATGCCCTGCACCGCCAAAAAGTTTGAGGCCAACCGGCCTGAAATGCGGTCCAGTGGTTACAAGGATGTGGATTACGTTCTGACCACCAGGGAACTGGCCAGGATGATCAAGCAGGCCGGCGTCGATTTCAACAGGCTGAAGGAGGACAATTACGACAGCATCATGGGTGTTTCCAGCGGGGCGGCTGTGATTTTCGGGGCCACCGGAGGAGTGATGGAAGCTGCCCTGCGGACAGCCTATGAAATTGTGACGGGCCGTGAAGTTCCTTTCAAGGATCTGAACATTGATCCGGTGCGCGGTATGGAAGGGGTCAGGATGGCAACGATCAAGATAGAGGGTTGCAAGAAGGAGTGGAGTTTTCTGGAAGGGGTGGAACTGAAATGCGCGGTTGCTCACGGCCTGGTGAATGCACGCACCCTGATGAACGGAGTGAAGAATGGAGAAATTGATGTCCATTTCATCGAGGTGATGGCTTGTCCGGGCGGCTGCCTGGGAGGAGGGGGACAGCCCATTCCCACCAATGAAGAGATCCGCAGAAAACGGACGGAAGCCATCTATGCGGAAGACATGTCGCTCCCCATAAGGAAATCCCATGAGAATCCGGAGATCGTAGCTATTTACAAGGAATTCCTGGGGGCCCCGCTGGGGCACAAATCCCACGAACTGCTCCATACCCATTACCGGGAACGGGTACGCTACTGAT
>CAZNSZ010000011.1:0-2329 GCA_964575865.1 uncultured Bacteroides sp.
TACATCGAGTTCATGCCGGTGAACTGGATCAATATCCGCTACCAGCTGGGTATTGACACCTACGGGACCGACAATGAAGATCTTTACCAGGCAGGTAGCACCGGAACAGGGCAGGTGCTTCCGACTGCATCGGGCTACCCGACTCCGGACAACCCTGTTTACAGGTATTATGCGCCAACCGGAGGTTCCATCGATAACTATGGATTGAACACCACCATGTTGAACTCTTTGCTGAATATCACCTTTGACAGGAATTTCGGGGATAACATCGGGGCGGTATTGATCGTGGGGAATGAGATCAATGACGAGACCACCCGGTCGTGGACCATGAGCGGTACCGGATTCAGCATCCCGGGCTGGAACAACATGTCCAATACCAGTACGCAGACCGCGGATGAATCAAAAGACAAGGGCAGGGCAGTCGGGACCTATGCGAACCTTTCCCTCGACTTTTACAACATGCTGTTCCTGAACGCCACGGGGAGGTATGATATCATCTCATACATGCCCAGGGACAACCGTTCTTTCTTTTATCCTTCGGTTTCACTGGGTTTTGTATTTACTGAACTTGGCGGACTGAAGAATAACAATGTTCTGCCTTTCGGGAAAATTCGTGCATCATTTGCACAGGTGGGGCAGGCTGGCAGATACAGGCAGCAAACCTACGTGCAGGGAGGTGCCGGAAGCGGATTCCTCTCGGATGGCATACAGTTCCCGTTAGGCGGAATTTCTGGTTTCAGGCCCACTACCATCTTGTACGACCCCAATCTGAAACCTCAGAATACAATGAACTATGAGATCGGGGTTGAACTGAAATTCTTCAACAACAGGGTCGGCATTGACTATGCCTACTCCGATCAGACCGCCGTGGACCAGATTTTCTCGGTTCCCATGGCCGGATCAACCGGGTACTCGAGCTTCGTCACCAATGCCGGGAAAATGACTTCCAAGGCGCATGAGGTGATGCTGTATCTGACCCCTGTCAGGACAGGAGGATTCAGCTGGGACATCCAGGTGAACTGGACCAGGATCAGGAACGAGGTGGTCGAGCTGGCCGAGGGCATTGAGAGCGTATCCCTTGCTGGTTATGTTACTCCCAATGTCCGTGCATATGCCGGGTATACCTATCCAACCATTTACGGGGAGACCATGGCCAGGGATGAGGATGGAAACATCCTGATCGATGATGATCCCGATAGCTGGTACTATGGGTATCCCATGCCCGGAGGATCAGGGAAGATCGGGGATGTTTCACCCGATTGGTTCGCCAGTCTGACCAATGTTTTCAGTTATAAATGGATCAGCCTTTCAGGCCAGTTTGACTGGAAACAGGGCGGTGAGATCTATTCGGGATCCAACCGCCTGATGGGACTTTACGGATCCGCAGGATTTACAGAGGACAGGGAGACGCCCTTTCAGTATAAGGACACCGAGAATTCCAAAGGTGTGGGAGTGAAGGCCAGTGATGGTTCTGTGAATGACATTACAAGGGGCGGGCCGGATGATATCTGGGCCTATCCGGATTTCTACAGCGATATTTTCGGATCCATTGACGAAATGGCGGTTTATGAAACCTCCTACATCAAACTGCGGGAAGTGGCCCTTACCGTCACTCTACCCAAAAGTGTGGTCTCACCTCTGAAAATGGAAAGCATATCTCTGAGTCTGATCGGCCGGAACTTCCTTCTGTGGTCAACCCTGCCCAATGTGGATCCGGAGACTTCCCAGGGGATGGGCAACGGCCAGGCGGGCTTTGAATATGTTTCCCTGCCGCAGACCTCGTCTTATGGAGTGACCCTAAATATCAAATTCTAATGAGACCAAAGATAAAAACACGCAATATGAAAACATTAAGATTTATACTTCTTGGGATCATCCCTTTCCTCATGGTTGCCTGTAGTGAGGATGTGATGGATGAGGTCAACAAGGAGCGGAACAATGCACTTGAAATGAGTGCGCAGAGTATGCTGCCGGATGTGCTCGTAAAGGCAGCTGTTGAAGCTGCAGGTACCGATATTGCATGGTATTCTGCTGTCTATATTGAACACAGTGCAGGTACCTGGGGTCAATCCGCAGACCAGGATAAACGGGTTGGCCAAACAGCAGCCACACTGATGAATAACAGCTGGAACAACCTGTATGATGCCCTGAATATCTGCAAGGATATTATCAGATTGACCGGACCGGAAGGTACCGAGGAGAATGGATTTGTAAGGGGGGTGGCACAACTGCTTACAGCTTACAACCTGGCCATGCTGACCGATATGTGGGGAGAGGTTCCCTGGACAGAGGCACTGCTGGGATCGGAAAACCTGCAGCCGGCGTATGA
>CAZNSZ010000011.1:2429-7425 GCA_964575865.1 uncultured Bacteroides sp.
AATGACCGTTCCCACCTATCCATCAGCCAGACGTTGTTCGACCTGATGGAGGCCAGGAACGATCCCAGGATTGATGCATGGTTCGAAGTGCTGAACGATACCATCCGGCCTGCTCCGAATGGTACGGCTGTTCAAACCCAGGGGGGAGTCTATTCACAATCGCTGATTACCGCCAACGGAAGAACCGCAGCCACTCCTATCATGACATACCACGAACTTAAGTTCATAGAGGCCGAAGCCAAGTACAGGACTTCTGACGGCACATGGCAGGCTGCACTCCAGGAGGCTGTGGAAGCCAGCTTCGTATTTCATGGACTCGAGATGACTGCCGGGACCGATTATTTCAATAATGAGGTGGTGCCTCTTCTGGGAGGGAATGAATTGAACGAGATTCTCATGCAGAAGTACATTGCCTGTTTTGAGCATGAAGCCATTGAGGCCTATAATGACTACAGGAGGGTACCTGCGTTCCTGACCCTGAACAATCCGGCCAACCAGACAACGGGATTCGTTTGGAGATACCCCTATCCGACCAGTGAAGAAGCATCAAACTCGGCCAATATCCCTGAAATTGATGTGTTCACAGATAAGGTCTGGTGGGCAGGAGGAAGTGAGAACTAGGATAGCAGAATAGCTGTCTCTCCTGGTGTTCAGGGGATGACTCTTTTATTGGGATCGCCTCATCAATGGTGGGGCGATCCTTCTTTTAAGCCCTTTGATGGCTTGCACCCTTTCTGATTTGTGTTGATATATTACAGCAGAAGTATTTGCTGATCGAGAGATCATGCCCGGAAGAACTCATTTATTCCGGTTATAAATTATTATCAAAATTTGTTTCTTCCCAAGGCTCACAAATGGTGAACCATGTCCTCAGAACGGCTTTAATTCATTGTAAATGTGTATTTATCAAACAAAAGATCAATGATAATGCCGGATTTTATTTGTGATGAACCACCGAAATCAAAGATTATTCTGACTTTTATCCGGATCCCGCATTTCTACTTGACTCCTGTGAAATTTTTGTGTTTTAATTTTTTTTAATAAGTTTGGCGCCCTAGAGTCAATGCTAATTACTTATTAAACCTAAAACTTTATTCTATGAAGCGATTTGTTTTCGTATTGTCACTCCTGTTGTTTGTCGGATTGAATCTGGTACAGGGACAGGGTGTACAAATTACGGGTAAAGTAACCAGCGCTGATGATGGTGCTGCACTTCCCGGGGTATCGGTTGTGGTGCGAGGCACGACAATTGGTGCAGTCACAGATTTTGACGGGAATTATTCCATAACGGTTCCCGAAAGTGCAACAACCCTTATGTTCAGCTTCGTGGGAATGGTCACCCAGGAGGTTGAAATCGGAAACCAGACCCAGATCGATGTGGTGCTTCAGACCTCTACCACCCGTCTGGACGAGGTAGTGGTCACTGCACTGGGTATTTCCAGGGACAAGAAATCCCTGGGATACGCACAGCAGGAAGTCACCTCCGAAGATGTGAATATCACCAGCAATCCCAACATCAAATCGGCGCTTGCCGGTAAGGTGGCCGGGGTTCAGATTGTTGGTCAGGCCGGGTCCAAACTGGGCCAGGAGGGACGTATCCGTATCCGTGGAGCTGTCTCCATGACTTCTGACGGGGATCCCCTCTATGTGGTGGACGGAATTCCTGTGGGTGATCCCAACGTGATCGACATGGAGAACGTGAAGTCCATCAGTGTGCTGAAGGGACCGAACGCCACCGCCCTTTACGGACAGCGTGCCGAATACGGTGTGATCCTGGTGACCTCCAAAGACGCCGTCGGAGGCGGTGTGAGCGTGGAGATCAACAGCACCACCACATTCGACAAAGTGGCCTACCTTCCCAAATACCAGAACCTCTACGGTGCAGGCTATGACGGAGACGCAGAATGGGATGTGATGGATTTTGCCGCCGGGAACTACCGGGGACAGCCCTATGCACCCGAATTCGAGGTGTTTGACGGGATGCGTTCCATCTGGAGCGGTTATGCCGACGAAAGCTGGGGACCCAGATTTGATGGCGAGCCCTATGTGGCCTGGTACAACATCTGGCCCGACAGTCCCTATTATGGCCAGCAGGCCACCTGGGAAGCACAGCCCGATAACATCAAGGATTTCTATGATACAGGGGTTACCCTGAAGAATTCTGTGGCCGTCAGCGGCGGGAACGAATCCTTCAATGCCCGTGTCTCCTATACCAACCTGGATCAGAAGGGGATCATTCCCTATTCCTACCTGAAACGGAATGTGATCAGCGCCAACCTGCGCTACAACGCTTCCGAGAGGCTGACCATCAACGGGAACATGACCTGGAACAATTCAGAGGTTCAGGGTGATTTCGACGACGGTTATTCCAACCAGACCACCGGTTCCTTCAACTCCTGGTTCAACCGTAACCTGGAAATGGACAAAATGCGGGAACTGGTTGACCTGCAAACCACCAGCGGGTACCATGCTTCATGGAACTACTGGGGCTTCCAGCTGGGAACCCGATTCGGCTCGGAAAAGGGCGCCTTCTGGTACAATCCCTATTACTGGCTGAAGCATTACAAGGATTTCCGCAACAACAATAATTTCATCGGTAAACTGAATGCAACCTACAAAATTACCGATCACTGGGAGATCTCGGCAGATGCTATGACCAATGCCAATAATTACAAGCGGTACTACGAATTTCCCTTTGCACTGGGTAACTCCGCCGAACCCGAGCTCTACAACGGCTGGGCGAACGGCGGTTTCGGGAATTACGACCGGAACACCGTGGAGAACAACTTCGCCGCCATGCTGAAGTACTCCAACCAGTTCGGTGATTTTGACGTGCAGGCCTTCGTGGGTGGAAACATCCGGATGAACTCCTACTACCGTTTCAGTGCCGAAATGGACATCGGGGACATCAACCAGGGTCTTGTGATCCCCGATGTGTTCACCTACAGCAACGCCATTCTTCCTGTAACTCCCAGTACCTATAAGTACAATAAAGAGGTCAGGAGTATCTATGGTAGCGCCTCCATCGGTTGGAAGCGGATGATCTACCTGGATGTGACGGGACGCAACGACTGGAGCTCCGCGCTGCCGGCTGACAACAACTCCTACTTCTATCCTTCCGTGGGCGGATCGTTCATTTTCAGTGAACTGATCGGCAGCTCTGTGCTGTCCTTCGGTAAGGTCCGTGCAGGCTGGGCCCAGGTCGGGAATGACGTAGCCGCTCTGGCACTGAATCCCACCTATCCGTTGTCAGGAAGTCCTTATTTCGGACTGCCGCAGATGTACACCAATGCCACGGCAGTTGACCCGAACATCTCTCCCGCTCTGAACACCTCCTTCGAGGCTGGTTTTGACGTCAGCTTCCTGGAGAACAGGCTGGGGCTGAGCTTCACCTATTTCAACGAAACCAGGGAGAACGAGATCATTGCCGTGGATATGTCCACCGCCACCGGTTATACCGGGTACCTCACCAATGCCGGTTCGGCCACCAGGGACGGGATCGAGATCACCCTGAACGCCACCCCGGTCCGCATGCAGAATGTGGTGTGGGATATCGCCGTCAACTTCGGTTCCAGCAACTCGGTGATCAACGAGCTGCCCGGAGACCTGGAGTCCATGGCCGCACCCGGGGGGAACGACGACTGGGGCTTTGTGTACGTGACACACGAGCTGGGCAACAAATGGGGCCAGCTTCGCGGACGTGACATTGCCACCGACGACAATGGCAACTACATTGTCAATCCCACCGGTACCTATGCCTACGAAACCGGCCAGTACCTGGGTTCGGTCCTTCCCGATTTCACGGGGGGTATCCTGAACAGCCTGACCCTGTTCAACCTGGTCAACCTGACCGCCTCCATTGACTTCCAGAAAGGCGGAAAGTTCTACTCACTCTCCGAGATGTGGGGGAACTACTCAGGTCTGCTGGAAGAGACAGCAGCCCTCAACGACAAGGGCAACAACGTACGTGACGATCCGGCCGAAGGCGGTGGTGTGCATGTGGTTGGCGTGCTGGAGAATGGGGATGCATACGATGACTATATCGATGCCTACACCTACTTCTCACAGTTCCAGTCCAATACCATTCCCACTCCCTTTATCCACGATGCAAGCTTTATCAAGCTGAGGGAACTGGGCGTATCGGTGAACCTGCCCCAGAACCTGCTGGGCAACAGCTTCATCAAAGGAGTCAGCGTCGGTTTTGTGGGCCGCAACCTGTGGCTGATCGCCGTGGCCGAGGATAATGTACACGGATGGGATCCGTCCGAACTGTCCCAGACCTACGGTGAGAATGCACAGCTGCCCGGAACCAGGAGCTACGGTTTCAACGTGAAGTTAACATTCTAGGACGTTAAAATTTTGAACAGATGAAAAAGCTTTTTGTAATTATATTCAGTGTCGCCCTTAGCTTCACAGGTTGTGATATCAGTGACTTTGGCGATACCAATGAAAATGTGAATGGTCCCCTTGAAGGGAACACCGCTTCCCTGCTTTCCGGTGCCATTACCAATTTCAGCACGCGACAGGGGCGTCCCTACCGGATCACCCCCACCCTCAATGTCCAGTATTTCATGCAGCTGGTCTATAACGATGAGATGCTGTATGCCGACTATGCCGGATTCTGGTCCTCCTATTATGTACAGGTCCTTTCCAACCTGGAAGAGGTGATCAAGATCGTGAGCGATGAGGAAGCAGGGTCCGATCCTGCCATCATTGCCAACGGTTCCCTTGAGAACCAGCAGGCGGTGGCCATGATCTTCCGTGAAGTGGTCTTTAAGCGGGTCACCGACCTGTTCGGGGATGTTCCCTATTCGGACGCCCTGAATGTGGAAACACTGACCCCCATGTATGACAAGCAGGAGGATATCTACGCTGCCATGATCGCCAATGTGAAGGCTGCCCGCAACATGATCGATGTGGATGCCGCCGGACCTACAGGTGACGTGATCTACGGTGGTGACATGACCAAATGGGTGAAATTTGCCAACTCCCTGCT
>CAZNSZ010000011.1:7525-56215 GCA_964575865.1 uncultured Bacteroides sp.
TGTCACCCGCCACCGACAACAACACCTCGCGTGTCTGGTGGAACCAGTAAGAACACCCTCTCAACATAGATAGAGCAAAGGCCGTCCCGCTTCCGGGGCGGCCTTTTGCTATTTTGCCCCCTCCTTCATCATCCGGATCACATCCCCGATGATTTTGCCGTGGTCAAAGGCAAGAACGGGCAGCGCATGGAGGGGGAACCACCTCACTTCCCCCGCATCGCTACCCGCCACAGGGGTTCCGGCCTCTTCCTTCCAGAGGGTGATGAACACCTGGGTGATGGTCCTGCCGCGGGGATCCCGGCCGGGTTCGTCATAGGTATCGAAACGGATCAGCTCTCCCGCACGGATGCCGGTTTCTTCAAACAGCTCCCTGCGTGCAGCCTCCTCCAGGGTTTCCTCCATTTCCATGAATCCGCCGGGCAGGGCCCAGCTGGCTTCGAAGGGGGGATCCTTTCGCCTGACCAGCAAAATTTCGGGTTCCTCCTCAAGGCGCAGGACGGCCACATCGGCGGTCACCATGGGACGGGGATAGGGATAGGAATAGACTTTATTCATGTCATGTGCAGGTTGAAACCTGAAGTTGGCAAGAGTTGAACAAAAATGCAAGTGAACAGTTAAAAGTCGAAAAGATATCCTAATTTCGCCCCATGAATTGGATCAAAGGAATCGTCAGGTTCTGGAAAACCATACAGATTGTCCTTATCTATGTCGTTGGCGCCCTGCTGGTTTACTTCATGTTCCCCCGGGAGGGAAAGTTCAGGTACGAGTACACCAAGAACAAGCCCTGGATGCATGAGACGCTGGTCGCTCCCTTCGATTTCCCCATCTACAAACCCGAACAGCAGGTACAGCGCGAAAGGGACAGTCTGCAGAGGAACGCGCGGCTGTACTTTATCCAGGATTCCCTGGTGGGGAACAGCATGATCAACAGCTTCAATTCCGATTACAACAGCATGGTCTCATCCATCGGGATGGGCGCCTATGTGGCCGATACCTGGACCCTCACCGGACACGTGATCTCCGACATCCTGAGCCAGATCTATTTCACCGGTGTCATAGAACGCCATCCGCTGCTGGATGGGAAAGACCTGGAAACCCTGACGGTAATGACCGTCCGCAATTCCCTGGCAGAGGAGCGGCGCTTCAGTGCACTGTATACCGAACGATCGGCCTACCAGTTCCTGCTAACGGAGCTTTCAAGGCTGAATCCAAGCACACTGGCCGTGCTGGACCGGATGAACCTGAGTGATTACATCCGCCCCAACCTGCTATATGATGAGGAGATGACCGCCAATGTGAGGCAGGAGAAGCTGCAGGAGCTGACCCCGACCCAGGGGATGGTGCAGGCCGGTCAGCGGATCATCGCCAGGGGTGAACTGATCTCCAACAACGATTTTCTCATCATTGAATCGCTTCGCCGGGAATATGAGTCCAATCCCAATGTAGGAAAGAACTACCTGGTGGTATACCTGGGACAGTTTCTCCTGATCGCTCTGGTATTCAGTGCGCTTTTCTGGTTTATTTTTTACTTCAGGAAGGACATTCTCACCAGCCGGAGCCAGACCCTGTTCACGGTTGCGCTGGTGGTGATCATGGTCGCATTGACCCGGGCGGCATCCAATAACCAGGCTGTCAGCGTCTATGTGATCCCGTTCGTGATCGTTCCCATTTTCCTTAAAACATTTATTGACAGCAGGTTTGCCCTGTTCGCACATATGATAACCCTCCTGCTTGCGGGTTTCTGGGTCCCCAACAGTTACCAGTTCGTGCTGATGAATTTCCTGGCGGGACTGGTGGCAGTCTTCAGCCTGAGGTCTTACTATAAGCGCGGGATTCTTTTCTATACGGCCACTTTTGTGTTCTCCACCTATGCACTGCTTTACATCCTCCTCTCCATCATGCAGGAGGGGGATCTGTCGCAGATCAACTGGATCAATATTCTCTGGCTGGCAGGAAACGGGTTGCTGATCCTTACCGTTTATCCCCTGATCTTTTTGTTCGAGCGGCTGTTCGGTTTCCTTTCAGATGCCACCCTCTTCGAATTGTCTGACACCAACCAGCCCCTGCTAAGGCAGCTGGCAGAGAAGGCACCGGGAACCTTCCAGCACTCGCTGCAGGTGGCCAGCCTGGCCGAGGAAGCCATTCTGAAGGTGGGAGGGAACTCGTTGCTTATCAGGGCTGGGGCACTCTATCACGACATCGGCAAGATGGAGAATCCACAGTATTTCATTGAAAACCAGCACGAAGGATCCAGTCCCCACAGCGAGCTGGATTTCCGGACCAGTGCCAGGGTCATCATTGACCACGTGGTACACGGGGTGGAAATTGCCCGCAAATATAAACTGCCCGCGCGAATCGTGGAATTCATCAGCACCCATCACGGCACCAGCACGGTGCAGTACTTCTACCGCTCCTTCATTAATTCAAATCCGGAGGAGGAGGTGGATATCTCAGAGTTTACCTATCCGGGCCCCAAACCTCCCTCCAAGGAGAATGCAGTACTGATGATCGCCGATTCGGTGGAAGCCGCCTCCAGGACCCTGAAGAATTATACCCCGCAGACCATCAACGACCTGGTGGAGAAAATCGTGGCCCATCAGGCCGGTGAGGATCAGTATTCGGAAGCCGACCTGACATTCGCGGATATCGCAGTGATCAAGCAGATATTCAAGAACAGGCTTTCCAACATGTACCACTCGCGCATCGAATATCCGAAGTAGCCTCCTACTCGATCAGTTCGATCACCTCGGTGTCGGGGTAGGCGTTGGGATCGAAAGAAAAAAGGCTGTCGTCAAGCGCTATGTTCTCCTCCACCTCCCGCAGGATCATGGTGTATTCGATCCCTTCCTTGTGTTTGAGCTGCATCCCCTTTAACTTCAGGGTCTCCGGCTGAATATACAATTTCAGCATGGAATAGGGTCCGGTCAGGTCCTGGGGATAGAGCTGGACCTCGATCCTTTCCCTGCCCATGAATGTGGAAGAGCCGATGAATTGGTATTTGAATTCCCGGTAGGACTTCAGGATCCGAATGGGAACCGCCTGCAGGTATCCCGGCTGATCCGGATCAGGGGTGCTCACATAGACTTCACCGGCATCGGTATTTTGCGAGTACTGTTTCTCCCCGTCGAAATAGACAATATACTCATTGACCTCCATCTTGTACTTATACCCTTTCATCCAGATCACGCCTTCCCCTTCTGCGGAGGTCTCCCGCATGATGTCCTCGCGGATATAATCCACCACGATCCGGTATCCTTCATTCATATCGAATTGTTCCGATACGGCCTGCAGATAGCGGTCCGCACGGGGATCCTGCTGGGCAAGCATTCCGTTTGCCGTGACCAGCAACACGGATAGAAGGAAGATAAGGGGCCAGCGGTGCTTCATTTCCAAGGGTTTAGTTGAGCTCGTTCAAAATCTGTTCCAAACTGAATTCGTCCTGAATCAGCACCTGTCTTGCCTTGCTCCCCTCGAAGGGTCCCAGGATACCGGCAGCTTCCAGCTGATCCACGATCCTGCCTGCCCTGTTGTATCCCAGAGAAAGCTTCCGCTGGATCAGTGAAGTGGACCCCTGCTGGTACTGAACCACCAGCCTTGCGGCTTCTTCGAACTTATCATCCCGTTTGTCCAGGTCCACTTCGCCCACATCCCCGGCTTCTTCCTCCACAGGGGTCAGTTGCATGGCTGCCGGATACCCTTTCTGCTGGCCGATAAAGTCGGTGATCTCCTCGATCTCATCCGCATCCACATAGGCACACTGCAGCCTGATGGGTTCGCTTCCGCTCAGGAACAGCATATCTCCCCGGCCGATGAGCTGATCTGCTCCGGGGCCGTCAAGGATGGTCCTTGAATCGATCATGGAAGTGACCCTGAAAGCGATCCTCGCCGGGAAGTTCGCCTTGATCACTCCGGTGATGATATTGGTGGTTGGACGCTGGGTGGCGATGATCAGGTGTATCCCGATGGCCCTGGCCAGCTGGGCCAGCCTGGAAATGGGATGTTCGATCTCCCTTCCCGCCGTCATGATCAGGTCTGCAAATTCGTCGATGATCACCACGATAAAGGGCATGTAACGGTGCCCTTTGTTGGGGTTCAGTTTCCTGTTGATGAACTTGGCATTGTATTCCCCGATGTTTCTTACCTGGGCATTTTTCAGCAGGTTATAGCGTTCGTCCATTTCCCCGCAGAGACTGTTCAGGGTGTGGATCACCTGTTTGGTCTCGGTGATGATGGCCTCCTCCGACTCGGGCAGTTTGGCCAGGTAATGCCGCTCGATCTTGCTGTACAATGACAGCTCCACTTTTTTCGGATCGATCATCACGAACTTGAGCTGGGCGGGATGCTTTTTAAAGAGCAGTGAGGCGATGATGGCGTTGAGCCCCACCGATTTCCCCTGACCTGTGGCACCGGCAACCAGCAAATGGGGCATCTTGGTCAGGTCAAATACAAAGGTTTCATTGGCGATGGTCTTCCCCAGTGCAATGGCCAGTTCAGATTCCGAATCCTGGAATTTCTTTGAAGAGAGGATCGATTTCATCGATACGATCCTGGGGTTCTGATTGGGAACTTCGATACCGATGGTTCCCTTGCCCGGGATCGGCGCAATGATACGGATTCCCAGGGCCGAAAGGCTCAGGGCAATGTCATCTTCCAGGCTTTTAATTCTGGAGATCCGGATACCGGGTGCAGGCACGATCTCATACAGGGTGACCGTCGGACCGATGGTGGCTTTGATCTTATCGATCTTGATGTTATAGTTCCCCAGGGTCTCCACAATCCGGTTCTTGTTGGAGATCAGTTCTTCATTGGTAACCGTGCTGTCTCCCTGGTCATACTCTTTCAGGAGGCTCAGCGGAGGGAACCGGAATTTGGGGAGATCCAGGGTGGGATCATACTCCCCCAGGGCCCCCTCAACGGGATTGAAATCCTCAGGATTGGTGCCCGACACATCCTCGATGGTCATTTCCACGCCATCCTCCTCTCCGTGAATGGAATCCCGCTTGTCTTCCGAGCCGGGGTGAATCTCCTCACCCTCATCACCCGGGTCCGGTTCCGTCCTCAGGGGTTCCGTACCTTCTGTTTCCGAAATGGTCTCTTCCTCTTCCAGCATGACATCATCCGTATTTTCCCCGGAATGATCTCCCGGCTGACCGGCAAACAACCTGTCCAGATGAAGTTCCTTTCCCCTGATCCAGGAAAGAAAGGAGGTGGTGAAGAGCAGCATGGCACCAAAGCATACCACCAGGAGGAAAATAGTTCCGGGGGCTCCGATACTGGCAGACAGCCACCTGCTGAGAAAATAACCGTGCTGTCCTCCCGGACCGCTCCCCAGGAACCCTCCGGCATCGCCGAAGATGAAACCGAAGGTGACCGACAGGAGTATGATCAGCAGAAGGCTGTTCCGAACCGCTTTCCAGGTCTTTAACAGCCTGATCCTGTAAAGGCCCATGGACCAGATCACCAGGATCGCCGGGAAAAGAAAACTGGCCAGTCCGAACCACCGGTTGATAAAGAGATCCCCCAGCCATGCTCCCAGTTTACCGCCGGTATTCTCCACCCTGACTTCCGGTCCGGAAAAGACCCTGGACCATTCGAAATCCTGGTCTGTTTTCCAGTGGATCACGTAGGAGATGAACGAGAGCACCATAAAAATGGCCGCCAGCAAAAACAGCAGTCCCATGGCGTACCTGAATCGGTCGTCCCTGACCGTTGAAACCAGGCCCCCCATGAATCTGACCACCGCATTTTTCTTTTTGCGCTTTGCCATTCCCCACTGAGTCGGATTAAATGTTCTAAGGTAATAATAACGGTGCCAGGACAGCTATTCTTTTGTAAACAGGCTGTTAATAATATATTCCATGTCCTCTTTGGAGACGGGATTGTATCCCGGAGGCACCTTGAACATATCACTTTCGATGGATTTGATCTCAAAACCGGTGCAGGAAAGGTGCATTTTGAGCAGGCTGAGCTGCACCCTGAATTCTGACAGTGGATAGTCAATGGACCGGTAAGGGGTGGTGATGTTTGGATTGCGCACATCGAAATCCCGTGTCAGGTAGATGCTGAATTTCTCATCCCCCGTATCCACTTCCACCCTTTCCGAGCGCAGTCCCCCGATCATGGTCGTTTCGCCGGTCATTTTCCAGTTCAGCTTCTCCGGTTCGATGATGGCTACGGGAAGTTCCCCGTTTTCGCCTTCGTAGTAGACCTTGCTGTCGAAGAACCTGAGCAGTGTGGTCACTCTTTTTTTCCTCAGGTCTGCAATCTGTGTGAGGGTGAACTGTTCAAGGAATCCAGTGATTTTCGAAAGCACAAAGTCCTGGGTGTAATAGGCATCCATCTGCTCGGGCAGGATCCGGGTGGGGATATCACCCGCCTTGTCCTCCAGATACTCGATACTGTACTTGATGTGGTGGGCCGTCAGAAACTCTGGTAGCTCCCTGTTCCTTGCACATCCCCAGGTCAGAAGTGATGTCAGCAGTATCAGGGATATGGGATTTTTCATTATAACCATCAGCACCGGTCGAACCTCGTAAAAATAAAAAATATTATCTACTTTCTGCCCAAATGCGGTCTCCTTTGACCAACACTTTTTCACATGTCCCCGCGGTCCCTTCCGGTCCGCCGGAGATGTTGTATAATCTCATGCCGGATTCACTCATCAACAGGGATTTGATTAGTTTTGGGTCATTGATCATTACATGGTGTCATGAAAAAACTGGCCGTGGTGGCCCTGGGCGGAAATGCACTCCTGCGGGACAACCAGCAGGGGACCATTGATGAGCAGGAGCAAAACACCACCGATACCCTTGAAAACCTTGTTTTTCTGATCCGCCAGGGGTATGACCTGGTGATCACCCACGGCAACGGACCCCAGGTGGGGAACATCCTCATGAGGAACGATGCCGGTGAGGGCGTTTACGGGATCCCTCAGATGCCGCTGGATATTTGTGTGGCCGATTCTCAGGGAGGGATCGGTTACATGATCGAGAGAATGCTCAGGAATGTGCTGCACAAGCACGGGATCGACCGGGAGGTGGTCACGCTGATCACCATGGCACTGGTGCGTGAAGAGGATCCGGCATTCAGGAATCCTTCCAAGCGGGTGGGTAAAATGTACAGCCGGGAGGAATCGGAGCAGATTGCAGAAAGCAAACAGTGGGTATTCAAGGAGGATAAGAAGAGGGAAGGGGGCTACCGCCGTGTGGTTCCCTCTCCTGAACCCATCGGGATCATCAACGAGCGCGTTGTGGAAACCCTTGCGCGTCAGGGGACCATCGTGGTGGCAGCCGGTGGAGGCGGGATCCCGGTGTACCTGGACCAGGAGGGCAGGCTCCGTCCCTCGGAGTCGGTGATCGACAAGGACCTGGCCTCATCCCTGCTCGGAACCCGCATAGGAGCGGATGAATTTTACATCCTGACCGATGTACCCTTCGTTTATATCAATTACAACACTCCGGAACAGGAAAAGATGGAGTTCCTGAATTACAGGGATACCGTGGGTCTGCTGGAGAAGGGTATGTTCGGAGAGGGGGATATGGCACCCAAGGTCAGGGCCTGCCTGAGCTTCATCAGTAACGGTGGAGCCAAAAGTGTGATCACGGAGGCATTCAAGCTGGAGGATACAGATTTTGGCACCAAAATTACCATGGAGTATGAGAAGGGGGACAGGGAGCCGTGAAGTGAGATATTATTCTAATTTTGTGAATGAATCCAAATCATCGTACCCATGGCTGTTCAATTAAAAAACCGGCATTTTCTCAAATTACTGGATTTTTCCACAGAGGAGATCCAATACCTGATCGATCTCAGTTTTTCACTTAAGAAAGCAAAGAAAACGGGTAAGGAAGTTCAGGCGCTGAAGGGCAGGAACATTGCACTGATCTTCGAAAAGACCTCTACCAGGACGCGCTGTGCCTTTGAGGTGGCCGCCCTCGACCAGGGAGCAGGTGTCACCTACCTGGGGCCTTCCGGAACCCAGATCGGCCACAAGGAATCCATGAAGGATACAGCCAGGGTGCTTGGAAGGATGTACGACGGAATCGAATACAGGGGATTCGGGCAATCCATTGTGGAAGAACTGGCCGCCTACGCGGGTGTCCCGGTATGGAACGGACTGACCGACGAATTTCACCCCACACAGGTCCTGGCCGACTTCATGACCATGCTGGAGCATAGTGAGAAACCGCTGAACCGGATGAAGTTCTGTTATCTGGGAGATGCCAGGAACAACGTGGGGAATTCTTTAATGGTCGGTTCAGCCAAGATGGGAATCGATTTCAGGGCTGCGGCCCCGGCATCGGTCCAGCCCGATGCTGCCCTGGTGAAAACCTGCCGGGAGATCGCGGAAAGTACCGGCGGGACCATAACCGTCACCGACGATGTGGAAAAGGCCGTCAGCGGGGCAGACTTTCTCTATACCGACGTGTGGGTCTCCATGGGCGAGCCCGAAGAGCGGTGGGCAGAAAGGATCGGACTCCTGAAGCCTTACCAGGTGAACATGGAGGTGGTCCGGAAAACCGGAAATCCCGAAGTGAAATTCCTGCATTGCCTTCCGGCCTTCCACAACCGGGAAACCAGGGTGGGAGAGGAGATCTACCGGAAATTCGGACTCGATGCCCAGGAAGTGACCGAGGAGGTTTTCGAATCCCATCACTCCGTGGTCTTCGACCAGGCGGAGAACAGGATGCATACGATTAAGGCTATTCTTGTGGCTACGCTTGGGTAGCCACAAGAATAGGTTAGGGGTTAGAGGTTAGAGGTTAGGGCCTGCATTATCATTACCTTTGATTTGCTCACCGCAAAAAGATGAAATTGACGATATCTCTTTTTGTCTTACTTTCTTCTGTTCTGCTTCCGCGTTCGAAGATCATTGCGCAGGTTCATCCTGATACGACCATACAAGCCTGGCGGGAATACTATGACCGGTCTTACGGTAGCGATTATACACTGGTTAACGGGATCCGGTATCTTCAAATCCCAGCAGGTGCAGAAGGACACCCTTTCATGGGGGAGAACAGGTTCCTTCCGGGCAGGATTGTTATTGGTGAAAAAGAATTCGACGGAACTGAACTGAAATTTGATATTTGTAACCAGGAGATTATCCTGAATTACAGGGATTTTTCAGGATCCAGTCAACAGATTGTACTGGTTAGCGATGCGATAGATGAATTTACCCTGGAAGACCAGGTGTTCCGAAAGATGGAGCTGCCGGATATGGGTCAGCGCTATGTCCAGGTCATGCGAGGGGATCCCGCCTCCTGCCTGTTCTACTGGCAGAAAGAACTGGTTGAGGGATTGTCAGGTGAGTATTACTACAGATATCTTCCGGAGAAGCGGAGTGCATATCTTATGATGAACGGGGAACTGCAGCCTTTCCGTGGAAAAAGGTCTTTTGTTAATGCATTTCCGGAAAAATACCGGAAGGAAATCAGAGGGTATTTCAGGTCCAGCTACCTCCTGATCAGTGAAGCCAGCAATTCGGATCTGCACAACTTATTGCAGTTCTGCAATGAGCTAATGAAAGAGGGGAGATGAAAAGAAATGTGCTGACCGGATTCCTCGTTTTCATTGCTTTCATGGCCCGCGCAGAAGATCCGGACCTTATCTTTTCAGGAGATTTCCGTTC
The DNA here is from genome assembly GCA_964575865.1 of uncultured Bacteroides sp. Lineage (GTDB taxonomy): Bacteria > Bacteroidota > Bacteroidia > Bacteroidales. The sequence continues at coordinate 17,154 of CAZNSZ010000011.1, forward strand.
AGTTCCGTTTCTGCAATTTGCAGAACAGATTGAGCGGGAAGATACAGTAAGATTCTTTTTCCATCCCGTTTGGGTGGAGGATATACGGATCACTGCCTCCGGGGACAGCCTGGTGCTGTCAAAGGTTCTGGAGGAAGCTTTTCTGGGTACATCGCTCAAATTTCTGATATCAGCACATCTCCAGGTTTTCATTACCCGAAACAATACCCTCGTCTCAAATCTCCCTTTGGAAATTGCTGTCGCTGAACAAACAGGCCCCGGTGAATCCGTGTATGACAGATCCGAATATTTGCAGGTTGAGAAAACCTTCCTGGAAGGGAGGACAACCGGTGCTGCTGAAACCATTATCATCGGAAGCGAAGAGCGGAATGTAACGGGAGATATGGTAGTAATCAGCGGGCAGATCAATGATTCACAGACAAACGAACCATTAATCGGGGCAACCATCTACATCGAGGAGCTGAAGATGGGGACGGTATCCGACATCCATGGACAATACAGCCTGGTACTTCAGCCGGGAAAATACAGCGCAATATTTAACTGCATGGGTATGAAGGAGATGCGTTATTTCCTGGAGGTATACTCAAATGACCGCCTCAATATAACCATGGACAGCAGGATCATCCCGATCAACGAGGTAACTGTGACGGCAGATCAGTACCATAATGTGCGTGGTATGCAGATGGGGTACGAACGGCTTAACATTAAATCCATGAAGGAGATCCCTGTCGTGTTGGGTGAGAAGGATGTGATCAGGGTCATTCAGATGATGCCTGGGATTCAGAGTGTAGGAGAAGGAGCTGCGGGACTGAATGTAAGGGGTTCGGCGGCGGATCAGAACATATTCTACGTCAACAAACTGCCTGTATACAATCCCACCCACCTTTTTGGCTTTTTTTCCTCTTTCAATCCCGATATCATTAAGGATTTCAGCTTTTATAAAAGCAACATGCCCGCCAGTTTCGGAGGAAGGCTCGCTTCGGTATTCGACATAGCAACCATTCAGGGAAACCAGAAAAATTTCACTGCCCGCGGGGGGATCAGTCCCGTCACGGGCCACCTTGCAGTCGAAGGCCCCATCATCAGGGATAAAGCATCCTACGTCCTGAGTGGAAGGTCCACCTATTCGGACTGGATCCTGAAGCAAATAGAGGATCCTGCCATTCGGAACAGCAATGCCTTTTTCTATGACATTTCAGCCAATGTCAATGTGGAACCCGGTGAAAAGGACCTGGTTCGTGCCTTCTTTTACAGCTCACATGACCGGTTCAGGCTTGCCGAAACCAATGAGTACAGTTATGACAATCATGGAGGATCGGTCGGATGGCGGCACCGCATCTCACCTGCCATTTCCGCTGACTTTACTGCCGTGGTGAGTAAATATGGGTTTTCCTCTGTTGACCAGGGCTTTCCATTGGTCGCTTACAGTCATGCATATAGTATACTGCATAATGAAGTTAAAGCGGACCTGAGCTGGTTTGCGGGACAGAAGCACAGGCTGACGTTCGGCGCCGGAGCGATTTACTATCATCTGGACCGGGGCGAGGTGCTGCCTTATGGGGAAGATTCAAAGAGGGATCCTGTAAATCTGGGAAAAGAGAGCGGGGTGGAGACGGGCATTTACTTCGCTGATGAGATCAGGCTGCATCCGAGACTCACCCTCTATGGCGGGCTCCGGATAAGCGGATTCATACTTTTTGGTCCTGAGACCGTACAGATATACTATCCCGGCGCACCCAGAGACACGGCAAATGTGATGGGAACGGCGGAATATGGAAAAGGGGAGATCATACAGTCCTACCTGGGACCTGAGCCACGAATTGCCCTGAATTACCTGGCAGGAACCAATAGTTCCGTTAAACTCTCATACAACCGCATCAGGCAGTACCTGTTCATGTTGAGCAATACCATCGCCATATCACCGGTTGACCAGTGGAAACTGGTTGATTACCATATCAGGCCCCCCTTTGCTGACCAGGTTTCAGCAGGTTTTTATAGAGATTTCCCTGAACAGGGGCTCAATTCGTCCGTTGAGTTGTATTTCAAGAAGACCCGGAACCTGGTGGAATTCAAGGATGCTGCTCATTTCCTATCTTCCCCCAACATTGAGACCGAAGTGCTGCAGGGGGACCAGAATGCATGGGGAGTTGAATTCATGCTCAGGAAAAACACCGGAAAACTGAACGGCTGGATCTCCTATGCATTATCGCGTTCGATTGTAGAGGTTGACGGCGTGCAACCCTGGGAGCAAATTAATGCCGGGGAGCCTTACCCCTCCAATTATGACAAACCACACTCCATCAACCTGGTTACGAATTACAGGACCACCAGGAGGGTGAGTTTCTCTGCAAACATTGTCTATTCAACAGGAAGGCCATTTACAGCCCCTAAAGACATTTACTATATCAGTGGGCAGCCGATCGTTAATTATTCGAACCGGAACGAATACAGGCTGCCGGATTATTTCCGTATGGATTTTTCCATGAATATCGAGGGCAACCTGAAGTCCCGGAAACTGGCTCACAGTTACTGGATGCTAAGTGTGTACAACCTTACCGGAAGAAAGAACGCTTATTCGGTATTCTTCACCTCGGAGGAAGGCAATATCCAGGCCTACAAAATGTCCATTTTCGGCACTCCCGTCATTACCGTATCGTGGAACTTCAAATTGGGGAATTATGCATCTGAATGAATATACCCGGATAGTAGTGTTCATTCTGCTGATATGGATTGTGAGGGGATGTATAGAGCCCTATGATATGAAAGTGAAAGATGTCGGTATGACCCTGGTGATCGACGGTATGCTCACGGACAGGGAGGGGAACCACCGCATCACCCTTTCACAATCCACTTCATACAACGCACCCTCTTTCAATCCCGTGTCCGGGTGTCTGGTTGAGGTCATCGACCAGAACGGCAGTGCCCTTGTATTCGGCGAAGGGGACCCTGGTATATATGAACGCCATATTGAGCAATCCTTTCTCGTCCACGGTAACGAGTACATGCTGAGGATTGAATACAACGGGAGTTCCTATGAGTCCGCCTTCCAGGAACTGATTCCCGCGGCACCCGTCGGAAGGGTTTACTGGGAGATTGAAGAGCGGGAAACCCCCGATCCCGGATTTACCCTGCAGGGTATTCAGTTCTACACGGACCTGGAGGTTCCCGAAGGGACTGCCCGCAATTACAGCTGGACCCTGGAGGAAACATGGGAGTACCACTCAACCTATCACATCAAATATTTCTGGGATGGATATGTTGTCCAGCCGCCTGGTTTCGTTCCGTCAGACCTGTATTATTGCTGGGGCAGCCGCGTGATCCCCGAGATCCATACTGTAACCACCCGGGTACTGAGCGAACCGGCTATCAAAGGGTTGAAGTTGCATTATGTGGACAATCAGAGCGACCGCCTGAAAATACGCTATAGTTTGCTGATCAGGCAATACGGTCTTAACGAAGAAGCATACCAGTACTGGGCACAAATCAGGGAGCTGAGCCAGGAAACGGGTGGACTTTACGAGACACAGCCTTCCCAGATCCGGGGGAACATGGTTAACACAGAGGATCCCACGGACCTGATGTTAGGGTTTTTCGGGGTATGTGGATTAGATGAGAAAAGAATCTATGTGGATGAGCAGTTCACATTCTTCCCTGAGAACCTGAATTGTACACCCTACCTTCCACCATGGGGTCTTCCCAAAGGATTCCCCAAATACCTTGTGGAGGTCAACGAAGTTTTCATGATGGCGAATTTTGAGTGTTTTGACTGTACCATGCACGGCGGTACGACGACAAAACCGGAATGGTGGCAACCTTGAGATGAATAGTAAGGCAGCCCATATCATCCTGATCCTTATGCTGGTATTCCTTGAAGGGATATGCGGTGATGAACCGGATCTTCCGAATGAACGGTATCATCTAATCACCGACAGGACCATCTACGCAGCCGGGGAGAAAATACTGTTCAGGGCGCTGAACATCAGTCCTGAAGCCATGAAATCACCTGAATGGAGCAGGGTACTGTATCTTGAGTTGATGAATGCCAGTCATGTATCCGTAGCGCGGGGAAAATTTTCCACCGGCGGTAATGGTTCCATCGGTGCTTTGGATATTCCTTTGAATGTTCAGACTGGTAATTATTATCTGCGTGCGTATACCCGCTGGATGAGGAACTTCCCTCCTGAAGAGTATGCCAGTTTGGGATTGGTCATCATCAACACCAACAATCCCCCTGCCAGATCCGGACAGCAGAGTGATCATGGCAAGGGCATAACAGTGCTGCCTGAGGCAGATTCCGGAAGAAATTCTTCATTGTTGTCCACAGATCTGAATCCTGAGGAAAATCTGATACACGACCGGATCGGAAGTCAGGGAAATTTCAGGATCAAAACGGACCGGGATGAATATCCGGCACGCTCACTGGTGAGCCTCGCAATAGAAACTCCGGCAGGGACCCTGCCTTCAGCCTATGAATACTGTGTGTCAGTCGTCCCTGCCAAGGCCGCAGAGCCAAGGGCTTATTTTTCCGGAAACCATGAGCCCTCATCAATACCGGGAAGCAGCGCCAGGTACTATCCGGAGACACGAGGGATCATGCTTTCAGGACGAGTGTTGAAAAACGGCCGTCAGGATCCCGTTGAAGTAACAGTGGTACATTCCTCCATGCTGGGAAGGGGATCAGGGTATGCAGGTTCCAGGACCAATGATCTTGGGGAATTTCATATTGTACTGCCCGAGAGGTACGGTGCTTTAAACCTCTTTGTAGCCACCGACGCTGAGAATGGAGAGATCCTTATTGATAATGATTTTTCGACCGAACATGCTGGAAAGGTTGCAGATTATTATTTGTCTGAAATTGAAAAGGATCTGGCTTCTGAAATCATGTTCGGGGCACAGGTATTCGATGCCTATGATACGTTACCCTCATTGGCAGATGCACCTTACTTATGGGATTCCGCTGAAGTGAAAAAAGAAGAATTTGCCTTTTATGGGCCACCGATGAAAACCATTCTTATCGATGATTACGTTGCCCTGCCATCCCTGGAGGAATTCATTGCAGAACTACTTCCGGAGATCAATGTCCGGAGGAAGAATGATGAGACGAGCATACTGATATGGGGAATGCACGCAGACCTGGCACTTTATCCCGCACTGATCCTTTACGATGATATACCAGTGTTTGACCTGGAGGAATTTCTGAGATTGACTCCTGAGGATATTGAACGCATTGAATTGGTCAATGCCACTTTCAACAGGGGTGATCTGACCTTTGGTGGAATCTTGAGTGTTTTCTCCCGAAAGGGTGATTTATCAGGGTATCAGCTTTCCGGAACATCCTACTTTTTCGACTTTGGAGCTTATTCCAAAACAGTGCTGCCCGTCTACCCGGATTACTCGGGGGGAAAAGGAGACCTGCATCATCCGGATTTCAGGAATACGCTATTCTGGGAACCACATATATCAACTGAACCAGGAGAAACAGAGAATTTTGGCTTCTACACTTCAGACCGGCCGGGTGAATATGTTATTGTTGTCAGAGGAATTTCACCTGAAGGGGAGGTCCTGACAGGAGAGGCCGCGTTCAGGATCACAAACGCAAATCAATAATCCGCATTGGTCTGCAGCTCTCATGGTAACCGTCCTGTAACCAGTGACGCAATCTTATCTCTAACCCCTAACCTCTAACTATCCTCTTTTTCTGCACTTATGCCGGATACCAGCATAAGTGCTCTCTAAAAAAACAAGTGCCGGATATAAAAGAAAAGAATCGCCCCGCACACCATCAGTTTCATTCCCACGCCCAGTAGGAATCCAACGAAGGAGCCCCAGGCGGCCCGCAGGGCCTCCCGGTCCTTTTTTCCGCTGCTGATCTCCCCGATGTAGGCTCCCAGGAAAGGACCGATGATGATCCCCAGGGGCCCGAAGAAAAGTCCCGCGACCACGCCGAGGGTGGCACCCCATACGCCCCGTTTGGATCCCCCGTATCTTTTGGTGCCGATCACCGGGACCGCATAATCGAGGATGGTGACCAGGACCACGAAGAAGAGCAGGATCCAGAGGGTATTCCCGTACCCTTCTGCACCCCGGTTGATATAGCCGGTCCATTTGAGCAGCAGAAACCCGATCCAGCTGATGGGGGGACCGGGAATGACGGGCAGGATGCTTCCGGCAAAGCCGATCAGCACAAGGACAGCCCCTAGAATAGCCAGTGTGACATCCATTTGATCCGGTATTTATGGGATTCCGATAATATCGTCAAATGCGGCATAGAGCACACAGTAGGAAATGGGGATGGTCAGCAGCAGTCCCACACCGAATGCCATGGCTCCCAGAAGATTGATCCCCGCCAGGATGAGGCAGAGCAACAGCACCTGCCCGAAATTGCCCCCCACGGTCTTCCGGCTGAGCCGGATGGCTTCGGAAGGTTCAACATCGTAAAACCAGACGAAAAAATGGGCAAATACGTAACTGACCGCAAAGTAGATGCCCGGAATGACCAGCAGGATCAGACCGAGGGTGATGACCAGGGTCATGAGGAGGTGGAGGATCAGCAGGGGGATGAACTTATCGAAACTCCGGAAGAAATCGGGTAGCTCAACGGTCCGGCCGTGATCAATCTTTCTGGCCACAATGTAATATCCTGTGACCACCGGTGCGGCAAGCAGCAATCCGCTTACCGGGTTGGATATGACCACAAGGGTCACCATCCCGTAGAGAATAAAGATTCCGGGGGACCTGCGAAAGATGTTGAAACCCACCTGCATCAGGTTCTCGACGGATAAGGTATACCCCCGTGAAGCCTCTTCTACCCGTCCCCTGATATCTGTAAGCAGCTGCATGAAATTTCTTTTCCGAAATTAATAAAAAATCGTACATTGAAGTAAAATGGCAGCCCTCCATGGAGGAGCATGAGAACCTGTTCGCCAAAATCCAGGAGATCCTCGGTGGTAACCCGGGAAGTTTGAAAATCCTGGAACAGCAGATTGACATGGATCTGCAGGTAGAGTATTATGAATGCTCCAGGAAGATTGCTTCCGAATTTGACGAGACCTGGGCCATCGACCACATCCAGTACCTGGAGGAACCCGGTTATTCCGACGAGGTAAAAAAGGAGATCCTTGCACGGCTTGCCTCCATCGTGAACGTCGGGTGCTACAGGGCCATTGAATCCTATGCCAGTACTGCGGAGGAGGAGCTCAGGGATTGGGCGATCCTGGCCCTGAACGAAAGCAGGATGCACCTGGAGAGCCGGATCATGGAGGAGAGTCAGGTCTATATTTCAACAGGTCTGGGTGGCAGGGAGAACAAACTGCGCTACTTCGTGGTGCTGATGACCAGAAATCTTTCACCCCTTTCGGATACCAACCGGATGGTGATCAGGAACGAATTTGAGGTTGTGCTGAAGAAATTTGATGCTGAAGTTGAAAAAATTGAATTTTCCGGATACCTGGCTACCATCCTGCTGCTGCTTCCCATGAACCATTCGCTGAAAAGTGTTTTCAGCGAAGCGATCAGAGAGTGCAACCTCTACGGCCACTTCCTGAATGATGACTTCATCGTCACCAATGTCAAAACACTCTCCTTCCAGGAGATCAAAGCATTTATCGAACGAAAGACTAAGTTGGATTAGGTATTTTCCTCACCCAGGTCATCGAACTCCACGTTGGTGAAATCCTTTTCCACATCCTCCCCGTCATCCTTCATGGAATCGTCATTGATGTGTGAACTCCTGACCCTGGTATCCGTATCCGCATCATCCGGATCAATGGGCTGGGGATTGGCTTCCCGGATAAACTCAATGATTTCGTTTAAACTCTCTGAGAATTTGTCAAAATCTTCCTTATAGAGGAAGAGTTTGTGCTTCTCATAAAAAAACTTTCCGTCCCTGTTGAACCTTTTTTTACTCTCTGTGATGGTGAGGTAGTAATCGTTCCGGCGGGTGGCTTTCACATCGAAAAAGTAGGTCCTTTTTCCGGCCCTAACAGCTTTAGAGTGGATCTCTTCCCTTCCTGCTGCCTCTGTTACAAGCTCTTCAGATTTGACGTTCTCTTCATCAATCATTACTTCAGTTTTGGTTAGGGTTATCATAGTTCCACTCAAAAATGTAAAATATTTTAAAAATATTCAAATTTTACCTGAATTTCACTGATCGCTAAACTTGCTGTCGAACAGATGTTTCAAAGAATAAAATTTAGTGTAAATTTGCATCGTTTATCAATTTTCCACCGGTTCTTTAACGGATGATCAGCAGGAGACAGTTACGGATCAAAGCACTGCAAACACTCTACGCCTACTACAAAACGGGCAGTGAGGATATGGCACGCTCCGAAAAAGAGCTTCACTTCAACATTGAAAAAGCATACATCCTTTACCACTACCTGTTGCTGCTGATCATTGATATCGTGCTTTACGCAGAGTCGAGGATCGAACTGGCAAGGAACAAGCGCATCCCTACGGAAGAGGACCTGCATCCCAATACACGCTTTATTGATAACCGGCTGGTGGAACAGCTCAGGAACAACGAGCACCTGCTCAGGGTGGTGGGACAGCAGAAACTGAACTGGGCCAACTATCCGGAACTGATCCGGGAGATCTACCGGCAGCTCATGGAAAGTGATGAATACCGGGAATACATGTCGGCGGAAAGCAACCAGTACAACGATGACAAACGGCTGGTGACCCATGTGTATACCCACCTGATCTTTCCCAGCGAATCGCTTTCGGCCATCCTGGAGGAACAGAGTATTTACTGGAACGATGACCTGGAATTCATCACCAGCATGATCGTAAAGACCTTTAAGAAGTTCAAAGAGGAGGATCCGCCGTCAAAACCCCTGATGGAACTTTACAAAAACAAGGAGGACAGGGATTACGTGATCCGTCTGTTCCGGCAGTCCATCCTCCACCGGGAAGAATATGTGGAATATATCAAGCAGAATACCCGGAACTGGGACCTGGAGCGGATCGCATTCATGGACATCCTAATTATGCAGATGGCCATCGCCGAACTGGTGGGATTTCCATCCATACCCACCAAGGTCACCCTGAATGAATACCTGGAGATCTCCAAGTTTTACAGTACCTCCAAAAGCAATATATTCATCAACGGAGTGCTGGACAAGGTGGTCCTGCAGCTCAGGGAAGAGGGAAAGATCGCTAAAGCAGGAAGGGGGTTGATCGGAGAAAATGATTAACCGGGTGCCACATACCGGTGTGATTCTGGGGCTGGCAGTTTGGCTGATTACAGCGGGATGCCAGGGAACGGGTGGTTCTTCTGCTGAATCTTCCTTTTCACCATCCGGAGGGGGTGATCAGGGTTCCGGAGCGCCGGTGCTGGTCTTTGACACCCTTGCCCATGATTTTGGAACAATCCTTGAAGGAGAACAGGTGGTCTGTTATTTCGATTATACCAACACCGGGCAGGGCAGACTGGTTATACAGCGCATCGAATCATCCTGTGGCTGTACAACGCCCGACTGGAGCAGGGAACCGCTTGCTCCCGGAGAAGGGGAGCGCCTTCAGATCGTTTTTGATGCCACAGGGCGGTCCGGGGCCCAATTCAAACAGGTTACGGTGGTGTCCAATGCTGCCAATGAGAAGGTTCAGCTGACCATCCGGGCACATGTACAGAAGAATGTTTAATGTTCACTTAATATGATTGATATGAATCTTTTATTTCAGATGTTAGCTTCCCCGGCAGGACCGGGCGGCGGAGGGGCAGGAATGCAGTCACTGATCTTTCTGCTGCTGATTATTGTGGTCTTCTATTTTTTTATGATCCGTCCTCAGGTGAAGAAGCAAAAAGAGGCTTCCAATTTCAGGAATGCCCTGAAGAAGGGTGACAGGGTCACTACCACCGGAGGGATTTACGGTAAAATCACTGACGTGAAGGACAGGACGGTAACCCTTGAGATCGCAGACAACGTGCTGGTGAAGGTGGATAAGAGTGCGGTCGTGGCCGAACCGGCCGAGCAGGCACAGGGTAAATAATCGGGTAAACCACCGGAATTGGAGAACGGATTTCTACAGAAATGGCCAAAAGTCCCCGAGGGACAAAAACTGCAGTTCAGAAGAAAGGTGCTGCTGTTCTCGGTATTTCTGCTGATCTCCGTTTTCATATGGTTCCTGAATGCGCTGAGCAAGAACTACACCACCGAAATAGATTATCCCATCAGGTATGAGAATTTCCCGGAGGACCGGGTGTTTGTCGGGGGGCTTCCGGAGCAGCTGCAACTAAGGGTCAATGCCCACGGTTATGCCATACTGCGGTACCAGGTATTCAAGCGGCAGGTGCCCATCAGTTTTAATGTGTCGGCCATTCCCTTCAGCAGGCCGGGTGGTGACAGTACACGGACATTTACCCTGACCAGGTACCTGCGGGACCAGGTATCCGGACAGTTGCCGGCAGAGCTGCAACTGCTGGAAATCAAGCCGGACACCCTTTTCTTTCATTCTGCAAGAAGTGCTTCCAAGTTTGTCCCGGTCCGTCCTGAGCTGGTGTTCGAAATTGACAAGCAGTTTACCATCATGGACGGGATCGGAATGGAACCTGATTCCGTGCTGGTGACGGGGCCCGATGTGATCCTGGATACGCTCAGGTTCATTCCCACCGAACGGGTGGAGCTTGGGCTGCTGAACAAGAACTTCAGTGACAGGGTCCGGCTGAGGCAGATCCCGGACCTGCAGTATGACAGGTCACGGGTCACGTGCTCCATTGGACTGGAGCGCTTTACCGAGGTCCAGCTGACCCTTCCGATCCAGGTGCTGAATCTTCCTGACACCATTTCCCTGCAGACATTCCCTTCGCGGGTGCGGTTCACCTGCAACGTGGGGCTCAGCAAATACGACCGGGTCAACAGCAACCTGATCCGGGCGGTGGTTGACTATAACCAGATCGAGGAGGGTTCCCGGCAGGCCAGTGTGCAGATCCAGAATATCCCTGTCTTCCTGCTGGGATACGAATACTATCCCAAAACGGTGGAATACCTGAAATCGATGCGGTGATGTTTCAGGTGGGAGTCACGGGGGGGATTGGAAGTGGCAAGACACTGGTATGCCAGGTTCTGGAGAAACTCGGTGCAGCAGTATACCGGGCCGATCCTTCTGCCAGGAGACTGATGGAAGCGGACAGGGAACTGAAGGGCCGGATTATTGATATATTTGGAGAAGAAGCTTATCTTGGCGGCACACTGAACAGCAAGTTCATTGCAGAACGTGTTTTCGGGAACCGGGATTTGCTTCAGAAACTGAACGGTATTGTACATCCTGCAGTGCGCAGGGATTACCTCGGATGGGTTTCAAGGCAGACAGGGGTGCCCTATGTGGTGGAGGAGGCGGCGATCCTTTTTGAAAGCGGTGCATACCGGTTAATGGATCTGACGGTACTCGTGTTTGCACCTGAACCGCTCAGGATCTCCAGGGTAATGAAACGGGATGGAGTGGGGGAATCGGCCGTCAGGAAACGGATGATGCACCAGATGAGCGAGGAGGAAAAGCGGGAAAAGGCCGACAGGGTGATTTTGAACGATGAAAATGACCAGCTGTTGCCACAGATCCTTGATCTGCATCAGGATATTATGAAACGCATTTAATTGAATTATGGCAAAGTTTGGAAAATGGGTGGGTCTTGGCCTGGGTTGGGCACTGGGTGGACCCATCGGGGGGATCCTCGGTCTGGCAGTGGGTTCAATTTTTGATTCAGGGACAACAGCCACTGCCGGGAGACCCAGGGATATCCAGGGAAGAACCCTCAGGGGCGACTATGCGGCCTCCCTGCTTGTCCTCATCGCAGCAGTGATGAAAGCCGACGGGCGGGTCATGAAGAGCGAACTGAACTATGTCAAGCGCTATTTCACCACACGTTTCGGAGAGGATACCGCCTCCGAGGCGGTAATCATGCTGCGGGATATCCTCAAACAGGAGATACCCCTCAGGGATGTGACACAGCAGCTTTCCCAGCGGCTTGACTATTCATACCGCCTGGAAATGCTCCATTTCCTGTTCGGGATCGCAGCAGCAGACAGCTCGGTGAGTGATGCGGAGAATGAGGTCATCCGGCGCATCGCAGGGTTCATGCACATCACTGATTCAGATTTTCAGAGCATCCATGCCATGTTTGTGAGCCAGTCGGATGCGTCATACAAGATCCTTGAGATCGACCCCACCGCTACCGATGAGGAGATCAAGAAGGCGTACCGCAGAATGGCCATGAAATACCATCCGGACAAGGTGAGCCACCTCGGAGAGGATTTCAAGCAGGTGGCCCATGAGAAATTCAAGAAGGTCCAGGCTGCCTACGATCAGATCAAGAAAGAGCGGGGGATCAAATAGAAATCAACCTTATATTTGTACCACATTATCGCTGCCATGAAAACCATTCAACTGAAAGATATTCTGTCCATCTCCGGGAAGGGGGGGCTATTTAAATATGTGGCCCAGGCCCGCAACGGGATTGTGGTGGAATCCATAGAGGACCATAAAAGGCATGTGGCCCCTGCGTCGGCCAGGGTGAGCTCCCTGGAGGATATCGCCATCTTTACGGATGGTGAGGAGGTTCCCCTCTCCGATGTGTTCTACCGGATCCACGAACAGTCAGACGGAAAGGAAGCCATTTCCCACAAGTCATCTCCGGGTGAGCTGACCGGAGCCTTCCGGGACCTGGTCCCTGAATATGATCAGGAAAGGGTCTATGTATCCGACATCCGGAAGGTGTTCCAGTGGTACAATCAGCTGCACAGTCAAGGCCTGATCGAAGTGGTGGACAAGGAAGAAACGGAAGCAGAGGATGCCGGGGCTGAAGAGAACCCTGGTGATCAGGAGAAAAGCACCTCAGGGAAGAGAACAGATCAGAAAGACAAGGATCAGGCTACTGAGACTGTTTAGCTTCCTGCCAGAGGGTTTCCATCTCCTCCAGGCTCATTTCTTTCAGGCTCCGTCCCAATTCGACAGCCCTCTTTTCAAGGTATTTAAACCGCTTGATGAATTTGCGGTTGGTCCGCTCCAGGGCAGTTTCTGGTTCGATATCGTAAAGCCTGGCGGCATTGACCACTGAAAAGAGCAGATCGCCCAGCTCTTCCTCCATATGCGCTTTCCGGTTCCCGTTCATCATCTCCTCCTTCACCTCGTGGACCTCTTCGAGGACCTTGTCCCACACCTGTTCACGCTCCTCCCAGTCAAATCCCACTGCCCTGGCCTTGTCCTGGATCCGGTGCGATTTGATCAGGGCGGGAAGGGATACAGGCACCCCTGAAAGGACGCTCCTGTTTCCCTCCTTCATTTTCAGTTCTTCCCAGTTCTCGATCACCTCCCCGGCGTCTTTGACTTTGCGCTCCCCGAAAACGTGGGGGTGGCGGAAGACCAGCTTCTCATTGATGCCGCGGATCACGTCGGCAATGTCGAAAGCGTTCTTCTCTGAGCCGATCTTTGCGTAAAACACGATATGCAGGATCAGGTCCCCCAGCTCTTTTTTTACCTCTTCCAGGTCGTCATCCAGAATGGCGTCGGCAAGTTCATAGGTCTCTTCAATGGTCAGGTTCCTCAGGCTTTCCATGGTCTGCTCCCGGTCCCACGGACACCTGGCCCGCAGTTCGTCCATGATCCCCAGTAGCTGTCCGAAAGCTTCCAACTGCTCTTTCTTTGTATGCATGTTATCCTTCTTTGAACTCGATCCTGATGGTCGAATTGGTATTCAGTTTCAGCAAACCGGCCGCATTGCCGTTCCGGATGGCGATCTCCAGCAATCCGGCGGAGTTGAACAGGGCCAGCAACTCTCCAGGAGGCGCTTCATTGTAACGCCGGCTGAGCCTGGTCAGCATATAATGCTTGCTCTGTACAAATATCTGGAATTTCCTGCCGCTGGCTGTTCGCTGGAACAATTCCTTCGAGATGTTGGTGATGGCGTTCTGATAGGAATCGATGTAAATAACGCTTCCGGTGATGGTGTTGTCCTCCAGGGTGGGCCTCAGGGGGACCTGCCTTTTATAGGCGGTGGTGGGAGTTCCCAGGTCGACGAGGGACTTTCCGCTGGCCAGGGCACACGCCGCTTCGGCGAAGTGGTACCTGGACACGAAGGTCACCGGTTCCTCATCCATGCGGTCATCCAGCGTCACCACCACCTCCGGTTCCGGATCCCCGAGAAGCCCCAGCAGACCGTTGTCCGCACAGAGGAAATACTGGTTGTTGATCCTGGCTGCCAGCAGGTGTTGCCCTGATTCCGGTTCCGAATTCACGGCAATGATGTGAATGGTATTTTCCGGAAAGTTTGGATAACTGTTCCTCAAAACGAAGGCGGCCTGAGCAGTATTGAATGGTTTGATGCGGTGAGTGATGTCGATGACGGTGGCCTCCGGACAGCTGGTTAGGAGTTTCCCTTTGATGGATGCAACGTAAAAATCATTCTCACTCCAGTCAGAGGTCAACGTGATGATGTGCATGGGTTCGGGGCAAGGATTTTCTTATTGGAATGTTGAAAAAAACAGCTTATTTTGCACATCCAAAAGTAGTGATTATAATTTAATTTATGGCGGAAAAGCTGATCTATTTGGAGGGTGTCGATCCGGTTGATTTCTATGGTGTAAACAACGTCCGCTTCAATAAATTCATCGAGCTTTTCCCCGATCTGAAGATTGTCTCCCGGGGAAACGAGATCAGGGTTTCCGGCGAAAAAAAAAGACTGGAGGATTTTGAGGACAAGGTCGACCTTTTTCTCCGTTACCTCAGGAAATTCCAGACGGTGAACCTCCACACCATGGAGGAATTGCTCGGTGGCGCTGCAGAGTCCCGGATGGAGGCTCCAGGACCCGATGAGGAGGTGATCGTCCATGGCGAGGGTGGGCGAAGGATCAGGGCCATCACCGTCAATCAGAAACAGCTTGTAGAGGACGGAAAAACCAACGACCTGGTGATCGCAGTGGGACCGGCGGGTACGGGAAAAACCTATACGGCCATCGCCATGGCTGTGAAAGCATTGAAGGAGCGGGAGGTGAAGCGGATCATACTCACCAGGCCTGCCGTGGAGGCAGGTGAAAAGCTCGGGTTTCTTCCGGGTGATTTCAAGGAGAAACTGGATCCCTATTTGCAGCCGCTGTATGATGCCCTGCGGGATATGATCCCGGCAAGAAAACTGATACAGTTCCTGGAAGACGGAACCATACAGATCGCTCCCCTGGCTTATATGAGGGGACGAACACTGGATCACGCATTCGTCATTCTGGATGAAGCCCAGAATGCCACCCCCAGTCAGTTCAAGATGTTTCTGACCCGGATGGGGCCCAGTGCAAGGTTCATCGTGACGGGGGACGACTCCCAGGTGGACCTCCCCGCTCATCAGGAATCGGGACTGGTACAGGCGCTGAAGATCCTGAAGGGAATCAGGGGGATATCCGTTATCCGCTTTGACGACCGTGACATCATACGCCACAGACTGGTAAAATCGATTGTTGACGCATACAACCAAAAAAAACAGTAATCATGGCCAACGCACTCAAAGGAACCAATTTCAAGTTACCCGGGCAGAAGAACCTCTACACCGGTAAAGTACGCGATGTCTACAACATCAACGATGAATACCTCGTCATGGTGGTTTCGGACCGCATCTCTGCATTTGATGTGGTCCTTCCCAGGGGGATCCCCTTCAAGGGTCAGGTGCTCAATCAGATTGCCGCCAAGTTCCTGGATGCCACTTCCGACATAGTCCCCAACTGGAAGATCGAATCCCCTGATCCCAACGTAACCGTGGGGCACATGGCCGAACCCATCAAGGTGGAAATGGTGATCAGGGGCTATGTTACCGGACACGCCTGGAGGGAATACCGTTCCGGAAAAAGAACACTCTGCGGAGTTCCCATGCCCGACGGACTGAAGGAGCATGACCGGTTCCCCGAACCGATCATTACGCCCACGACCAAGGCTGCAGAAGGGCACGACGAAGATATATCCCGGGAGGAGATCCTGGCCAGCGGGCTGGTTACCGAGTCGGATTATGTGCAGCTGGAAAACTACACCCGCAAACTGTTCCAGCGGGGAACCGAAATGGCTGCCGAAATGGGCCTGATCCTGGTGGATACCAAATATGAATTTGGAAAGAAGGACGGAAAGATCATGCTGATCGATGAGATCCATACCCCTGACTCGTCCCGTTACTTCTATGCAGAGGGGTATGAGGAGCGCCAGGCAGAGGGGGTACAACAGAAACAGCTTTCCAAGGAATTTGTCCGTCAGTGGCTGATCAGCAACGGATTCCAGGGCAAAGAGGGGCAGGTGGTCCCTGAGATGCCCGATGCATTCGTGGAGGAGGTTTCTGAACGCTATATCGAACTGTATGAAAAGATCACCGGTGAATCATTTGTCAAAGCAGATACCAGCAGGATCGAGGAACGCATCCTGACCAACATCCATGATTTTATCTCCAAATAGTTCCCGCATCCTGCTATTGCTGGCGTGGCTGGCATGCTTTACCGCTGCAGCTGCCCAGGAACCCGTTCCGGTTGAACGCTCAGCCAACAAGGTGATTCTTGAAGGAAAAGTCTACTACATCCATGTGGTCAAACCGGGACAGACGCTTTTTGCCATTGCCAGGGCCTATAACATCTCCCAGAAAGAGATCGCCATCGAAAATCCCGGGGTGATGTCCGGTCTGCAGCTGGGTCAGGCACTCAAGATACCGGTCACCCCCTCCCTGGATGTGGGTGCGGATGCCACTGTGCAGGACAGTGAGGCTCCAGGGGAGACGGTCCATGTGGTGAGGGCAGGGGAGACCCTGTTCAGTATTTCC
Source organism: uncultured Bacteroides sp. (assembly GCA_964575865.1). Classification (GTDB taxonomy): domain Bacteria; phylum Bacteroidota; class Bacteroidia; order Bacteroidales. Next base: position 33,925 of record CAZNSZ010000011.1, read on the forward strand.
AGGATGTATGGGACCGACGAGGAGTCGGTTCTGCTGGCCAATCCCGGCCTGGATGGGAATAACCTGAGGGAGGGGGAACGGATACACATTCCCCCCAGGCGGGAAACGGAAGCTTCTTTCGATGAGGAAGGGATGATCTACCATGAGGTAAAACGAAGGGAGACACTCTATTCCATCAGCAGGGCATATGATATTCCCGTAGCCGATATCCGGAACGCCAATCCGGAACTGGGATGGGGCGGACCGAAGGCCGGACAGGTGATCAGGATTCCGCAGCCCAGGGCCGTGCATCATCCGGAACGGTTTCCAGAAAGCTATCCCGATACGGTTCCCGTGGATACCCTGCAGTGGATCTCTGAAGACACCCTGCAGGAACCCTATGCTTACGACGAGCTGAGGTTCGCGGTAGCTGATCCGGGACGCCGTTACCGGGTAGCCTTCTTTATCCCCTTCGATTTTCAGGTCATGGAACCCCTGGATTCCCTCTTAAAGGATGTTACCTCGGTGGCCAGGAGGAACAGGATCATCGAACGGTATACACTGGAGGAGAAGATCCCCCAGTCTGTCAATTTCCTGGAATTTTTCCAGGGATCCCTGATGGCCATCGACTCCATGAAACGGGCCGGGATGAGGCTTGAGGTGCGGTTTTACGATACAAGGAGGAGCATAGACAGGGTACTTGCCCTGCTCACGGACGAGCACCTCAGTGAGTTCGACCTGTTCATCGGACCCTTCTATCCGTTCAACCTGGAACTTGTTTCCGCGTATGCACGGGAACATGCCATTCCCGTGGTCACCCCCTTCTATAACGAACTGGATCTGGTCAGTGAAAATCCCTACCTCTTTCAGGTCAGTCCGTCGCTGGAGGAGGAATACCGGCAGGCCGCCCGGCTGGTGGCAAGCAAGTACCGGTACAACATTGTGTATGTCCGTGAAGAGGACTCGCTGAATATTGAGAAGCATGATCTCTTTAAATCGCTGATTTTCGACGGTTTCGAGCGGTACAGGCCCGATGAGCCCGTAATTTTCAAGGAGGTGATCCAGCACCTGGGGGAGACCAACGAACTGGTCCATTCCCTGACCCCCGACAGGAAAAACCTGGTGGTTGTTCCCACCAGCAATGAGGCACTGGCAAGCCGGGTGGTCTCCACCCTCTTCTATCAGTCAAGGGAGTATGATATCGAAGTGCTGGGTACACCTTACTGGACCGAATTTCAGAGCATTGATTTCCGGTATTACCATGCGTTGAACCTGATGTTTTACAGCTCCTTCTGGGTGGATTACACAGATCCGGGGCTCGACCGGTTCCTGTCCAGGTTCAGGACTTTTTACAACAATGAGCCACTGGAGACCTCCCGCAAGGGGATGAATTTCGGGATCATCGGACATGACATGACCCTCTATTTCCTGCGTGCGCTCAAACAGGAGGGCGCCCGTTTTGTATTATCCCCGCCTGAGGAGCGTAACGGACTGGTTCAGGGGCCTTTCCGGTTCTACCACGTCAACCCTGCCGGAGGTTTCGAGAACCGGAACATCCAATTCTACCAGTTCTCTCCGCAGATGGATATCAAGCCCATCGAGGTGCCGGATTATCCGCCCAGGGGATTCTTCTTCAGGCCCCTGGATGATCCCCGGGAGAGAAGGTTCCTTTACCGGGAACCGGAACTGGACTGAGCAGGGGATGGGTTTATCCCTTTCCTTTCCTGAAGCCTGTGGCCCGCTCCAGCCTTCTGAGGATGGAGAAGATAAAGGCGGCCGACAGGAGGCAGGTCACCACGAAGATCAGCCACAGCTGCCAGAGATCGATCTTTTCCCAGAAGAAACTGCCGATGAACAGCAGCTTGTTCCCCACGGCAGTAGCCAGCAGCCATCCTCCCTGCATGACCCCCTGGAAACGCACCGGGGCCACTTTGGAGACGAACGAGAGTCCCATGGGGCTCAGGAACAGTTCCGCAAAGGTGAGGATCAGGTAGGAGGACATGAGCCAGTAAGGCTGAACCCGTGATGTATCGGGCACCGGGTTGTATTTGATGGCCCCTGAGGCATCCACCACCATCAGTTCATGGGGTGAGACCAGTTTGATCGATCCGATCACCATGACCACAAAACCAAGGGAGGCAATGATCATCCCGATCCCGATCTTCTTCGGAGTCGACGGTTCTATGCCCTTCCTGTTCAGCCAGGCGAAAAAGGCCATCACGGCAAAAGTGAGCGATACGATGAAGAGCGGATTATAGGACTGGAACACCTCCGGTGCTATGGGATTGGAAGGATCCGCCTGCCTGTAAAAGAAGAAAGCGGCCGCTCCTCCCACCACTGTCAGCAAGGCCCCTGCCATCCTGGCATTGAGAGTGGAATTCCGCCCGATCAGCATGAAAACACCCATAAGAAAAGCGATGACGGAAAGGATATTGCGCAGCGTGAAAAAGAGATAGGTAAAGGGATCCACGCTCTTCACGGTATAATCCCTGGCAAAGAAGGTATAGGTGAGGCCGTTCTGGTGAAAGCCCATCCAGAAGAAGATCACCACGAAAAATACCAGCAAAAGGGAGACCACCTTCTGTTTCTCCTCTTTGGTGGCGATCATGATAATCCAGGTCACAAAGGCCACAAAGAGCCCGATGGCGCTTCCGGTGGCGATATCCTTCACGAAGCTGATCAGCACAGCAGCAATGGCTCCGGCAACCAGGGCCACGGGGATCGCCAGTGGCTTCTCTGCCAGGGTAATGGTCCGCTCACCGGCTGCTTTTTCACGCCTGGGCAGGTGCTTGTGAAAGATCAGGTAGGCCAGGAGCGAGATCACCATGGCACCGGCGGCAATCCCGAAAGCCAGGTTGTATCCCCTGGAAAAAGCTTCGATATAGCTGGTCGCAAAGGTGCCCAGGTCTGTGACGGAACCCTGAATGGTGACGGCTTCGGCCAGTTGCCGGAGTGCGCCCACATCCTGAAGGGTTCCATCCTGGAACTGGTGGCACAGGGCCGGGAGGCTTCCGTCATGAAGGAAACCGTTGACTTTCAGCCACCAGTCCCTGATCCCCATGGCGGCAAACGGGGCGAAGAATGCACCCACGTTGATCCCCATATAGAAGATCAGAAAAGCGTTGTCCCTGACCTTGTCATATTTGGGGTCATCATAGAGCTGCCCCACCACAGCCTGCAGGTTCCCTTTAAAGAATCCGTTCCCGATGGCGATGGTGAACAGGCCGATGATGGTAATGGGAAGGGACAATCCCGGTATGGCCATCATGGCATACCCGAGGAACATGATCACCTGCCCCATGGCGATGACCGCCGTGTATTTCTTGGTGGCATCGGCCAGGATCCCCCCGACCAGCGAGAGGGCGTAGATGAAGAAATAAAACCAGCTGTAAATGTCTCCCGCCTTTTCTGCTGCAAGGCCGAATTTGGCCTGGAGGAAGAGCACAAGGATGGCCATCATGGTATAGAATCCGAAGCGTTCGCCCATGTTGGCGAAGAAGGCAACATAGAGCCCTTTGGGATGTCCTTTTAACATGGATGCAGTTGTTTTTTGAGGATTTGTTCGAAGTCTGGGCACAAATATAAAAATATCTTTTTCTTAATTTTGAATAAAAGTGGCCGCAATGAAAATCTTTGAAGCAGCGCGCGTGCGTGAAATTGATGCCTACACCATCACACATGAACCCGTTCCCTCCATCGACCTGATGGAGCGGGCGGCAATCCGGCTGGCGGGCTGGTATGTGCGTCATTTCCATACCGATCGCAGGGTGGTTATCTTTGCGGGGCCGGGAAACAACGGGGGAGATGCACTGGCCATGGCCAGGCTGCTTGCCGACCGGCAGTACAGGGTGGTTGTCTATCTGCTTGGATTCGGGAAACTTTCGGATGACTGCGCCATCAACCGGGAACGTCTGGAGACCCAGGGGCTGGTGACGCTGGCAGGCCTGGGGGAAGGGGATCCACTCCCGGCCATCAGACCGCAGGAGGTGGTGGTGGACGGGATCTTTGGTTCGGGATTGTCCAGGACCGCCAGCGGCTTCCCCCTGGAGGTGATCCGGCACATCAACCGGAATGCCCGGCAGGTGATATCCATCGATATCCCTTCCGGACTGTTCGGAGAGGACAACACCGGCAATGACTACAGCGGGGTGATCCGTGCGGATTTCACGCTTACCTTCCAGTTTCCGTTCCTCTCTTTCTTTTTCGACATCAATGCCCCGTATGTCGGGAAGTGGCGTGTCCATGACATCGGCCTGCATCCGGATGCGATCCGGAGCTTTGAAACACCTTACCGCACCCTGGAGCTGCCGGAAGTGAAAGGATTGCTCCCTGTCCGGAAAGAATTCGCACACAAGGGTACCTGCGGCCATGCCCTGCTCATTGCCGGAAGTTACGGGATGATGGGGGCTGCCCTGCTGGCAGGTGAGGCAGCCCTGCGTGGCGGGACCGGACTGGTTACCCTTCACATCCCCAGGTTCGGTTACCAGATCATTCAGACCGCTTTCCCCGAAGCCATCGTCAGTATGGACCCCTCCGATATCCTGTTTTCCACACCTCCTGACCTGGCTCCCTATTCCGCCATTGGTGTGGGCCCCGGACTGGGGATGAAGCCCAATACGGGAAAGGGCCTGAAGAACCTGCTTGAATCGGTCCGGGTGCCCCTGGTCATCGATGCCGACGGGCTCAATCTGCTGGCAGCGCATCCCGAATGGACCGGGCTGCTTCCGGAAGGGAGCGTGCTTACCCCCCATCCCAGGGAGTTCGACAGGCTGGCAGGGGAAAGTGAAAATGCCTATCAACGCCACCTGAAACAGCGGGAATTTGCCAGGAAGCACAGGGTCGTCGTCATTCTGAAGGGGGCGCATACCGGGATTGCAGCACCCGATGGACGCTACTGGTTCAACACCACCGGCAATCCGGGCATGGCCACAGGCGGAAGCGGCGATGTGCTGACCGGATTGCTGACCGGATTGCTGGCCCAGGGGATGGATCCGCTGGATGCCGCACTGGCGGGGGTGTACCTTCACGGGCTTGCGGGAGATATCGCCCTCAGGGATTCCAGTGAGGAAGCACTCATCGCCGGTGACATTACAGCCTGCCTGGGCCGGGCATTCCGGGCGGTACGTGAAAATAATTTGTAAACCATTCGGTGAAGTGCTAATTTCGTCTCAGTTCACAAACTGAATTCCATGAAAAAACTCTTGATTATAGCGGGTATCCTGCCGTTCATGGCAGGATGTGCCACACAGGAACCATTGCAGGTCCGGGTAACCCCACTGGGCGCCGAACCGGGGGGAGCGAAGGCCTCCTACCTCTATGCCCTTCCCTCCACAGTACTGAAGGTGGAAGTGACCTACCAGGAAACACGGTTCCTGCCGGGGCCCTACGGGGAATATGCCGAAAGGTACCTGGGTATCACTGACGTGATCAGGCAGAAAAGGAGCACCTGGCAGGTCAGCGGAGTGACCATCACTCCTCATTCTGAGACGGATCCGGAGCATTACTATACCCTCAATGTTCTGGAAGGCACGTTCGATCCCGCTGTTTTCCGCAACCTGAAGGAGACGGGAATGATCCTGGACGGCAGTGCCCTGGTCCATGAGCGGATGGACGGAATGGTGAAGGCGGAGAAGGTGCAGCAGGAACTGCCATTCGTGGACCTGGGTAATACCAGCAATTTTGAAGAACGTACGGAAACCATGTATAAAACACTGGTCACCGATACCTCTTTCGTTCAGGTCCCTGTGGAAAGATCCGTGGTTGAACAGAAATCTCCTGCCCGCAAAGCAGAAGAGGCTGCCAACTTTCTGCTGGAACTCCGAACCAGGAGACTGGAAATGCTCACGGGCGAATATGAGGTTTATCCGGACGGAGAAGCCATGGCAGCTGCCATCCGGAAGCTGGATCACCTGGAAGCTTCCTACCTCACCCTCTTTACCGGGAAAACCTTTACCCGGACCATGAAACGGTCGTGGTTCATCGTGCCGGGAGCTGGCGCCACATCTTCCGCACACCGGCTTGGCATGTTTTCCGGTCAGCTCGGTTTTGTGCCCGCGGACCTGCTTGAGGGGGATCCGCTGGAGGTGTTGATCGAACCTGCAGGCACCACGGCCTCACCCGCGGTGCATTTTGCTCCACTTCCCGGAGTGAACAACGAAAACGTTCTGTTTTACAGGCTTCCCGAGGTAACGGTTCTGCAGGTGCGCTGGGGTGAACGTATCCTGGCTGAGGAGCGCCTTTCGATCTTCCAGAAAGGTGCACTGATCAGCAATCCCCTGTGACCGGCAATTCTCAATTCGAAGGTACCGCCTTCAGGATGGCCACCAGGAACTCCCAGAATTTTTTGACGGTGGAGATTTCCACCTTCTCATCCGGAGAATGCGGGAACCTGATGGTGGGACCAAAGGAGATCATGTCCAGGTGAGGGTACACCCCACCCAGCAAACCACATTCCAATCCCGCGTGGATGGCCTTGATTTCCGGTATTTTTCCGAATTCCTTCTCATACACCTGCTGGCAGACTTTCAGGATGGGCGATTGCATGTCGGGCTTCCATCCCGGGTATTCCCCGCTGAGGGTGACGTCGGCCGCGATGAGATGAAAAACGGCGGCGATTTTCCATGCCGTGGCCTCCTTGGCACTGTCTACGGACGACCTGGTGAGGTTCAGCGCCTCGAATGATCCTCCCCCCAGACGGACAATGGCCAGGTTGTTGGAGGTCTCCACCAGTCCGGGCATGGACTGGGACATGCGTTGCACCCCGTTCGGGCAGGCAAAGACTGCACGGATGAACTGATACTGTTCCCTGAGCGGCACGACCTGATCCGGCATCCCTGTTTTGCTGCAGGTCAGTTGAAGGTCCGGTTCGGTCTCCGCAAATTCCTTCTGGTAGATCTCCTCCGTGGATGCGATCAGTTTTTCGAATTTACCGTCGAGGTCAGCGGGGACCAGAACCACTGCCGAAGATTCCCTGGGAATGGCATTCCTGAGATCCCCTCCGGAAGCTTCTGCAATGCGGATATGGAGATCGGATTCAGCCTGCATCAGAAACCTGAAAAGCAGCTTATTGGCGTTGGCCCTGCCCAGGGAGATATCCATGCCCGAGTGTCCGCCCTTCAATCCCCGCAAGGCAACCCGGTATGCCGAGTGACCGGCAGGGGATTCTTCTTCCGAATAGGACTTGGAAGCAGAAATATCGATCCCCCCGGCACATCCCACGTAGAGTTCACCCTCGTCCTCTGAGTCCATGTTGATCAGGATCTCCCCCCGGAGAAGTCCCGGCTTCAGCCCGAAAGCCCCGGTCATCCCGGTCTCCTCATCCACCGTGAAAAGGGCCTCTATGGGACCGTGGGGGATGCCGGTGGATTCAAGCACTGCCATGGCAGCGGCCACCCCGATTCCGTTGTCGCTCCCCAGGGTGGTCCCGTCCGCAGTGACCCAGTCGCCCTGGATCAGTGCCGCAATGGGATCTTTCTCGAAATCAAATTGCTTGTCGCTGTTTTTCTGGGGAACCATGTCGAGGTGCCCCTGCAGGATCACCCCTTTGCGGTTCTCCATCCCTTTGGTGGCGGGTTTTCTGATGATCACATTACCCACCTCGTCCACGATGGTCTCCAGCTCCAGCTTCGAACCGAAGTCTTTCATGTATTCGATGACCTCCTGTTCTCTCTTTGAGGGTCTGGGTATCAGTGTCAGTGCATGGAAATGTTTCCATACCTCTTTGGGATTCAGGTCTTGAATTGAATGCATGGTCTCGGTTTTAATATATTTAACAGCACACGGCTTCAGTGATGCAAGGTATGATCCTCCTGCCATTTTTCTCAGTTTGACGGGGAGGTTATTCCGGCTTTTCTCCCGATGGAAGTTCGAGGCCGAATTTCTGTCTGGCATCTGCTTTTCTCAGCTGAAATGCCAGGAAGATGGCGATCACCCCGAGTATCACCAGCATGAAGATCGGCCAGGTATAGTTATAGGGATCGATCTCTCCGGCAAGTTTCATCTCCTGAATCCTCAGACTGATGGCCGAGGTGGAGAGTCCCTGGGCCTCCAGTGATTCACGTATGGATTCGGTCTGGCTCACCACCGTAGGGTTCACCAGGTCCAGCACGGCCCCGATCCCCCAGAAGAAGAGCAGCAAACCCCAGTTCTGGATGGTGAACATGGAGGCGTATGCCGTTCCCAGTCTTTTTTCCACCACAATTTTCGCCACGGAAGGCCACATGGCAGCCGGTACGAGGGAAAAAGCGATCCCCAGGCTCAGCAGGCCGAAATATCCCAGAACTTCGCTCTGGAAGACCGAGAGGGAGATATGGGCAAATATCAGCAGCAGCGATCCGAGGATCATGAGGGAGGCAGCCCGGCCTTTCTTGTCCACATAATTCCCGAAGATCGGTGTAAAGAGGATCGTCCCCATGGGGATCAGGCTGGCAGTTTTCGGTCCGTTCTGCAACCAGACGGAAAGGGTGGGCCACAGGCCACGCAGGAAAAGGACGAAGAGCAGTCCGATGATGGCCAGCGAGGCCACTTTCCCGCCCAGGTTCCTGATCCGGGAAGGGATCATGGAAAAGGAGAGTCCGAAAAGGAACAATCCCAGGTAGATGGCCACCGTACCCATGGACTGGCTTCCGAAGACCTGGAAATAGTCCACATTGCCGGGAAGGTCATAGCTGAAGCCGAATTTGTTCACCAGCAGGTCGGGTGCATACTGGATAAAGGGAAAAACGGCGGCATAAAAGGAAACGCAGAGCAGGGCGATAAAGAGGAACGAACGGTTCTTGATGAGGGCCACCAGGTCCGAGAATTTGAACTCCTCCTCGGCCTCGACCACACCGCTGTCCTCCCGGATCTTCTTTTCCTGCTTATCGAGGGAGTAATCGAAGATCATATATACCAGGAAGATGATCAGTGATAAACCGATCAGTGTGGCTGCAAAAGTGACCGCGGGCGGCACACTGTTGGGACCGATATCGATGGAGAGGGCAAGCCCCATGGCCGATCCCAGGCGCCCGAATCCCATGTTAATGGCCATGGCCAGGGCCAGTTCGTACCCTTTGAACCATTTGACCACTGTCCTTGTGGATACCACGCAAACCACCTCAAGGCCCGATCCGAAGAGGATCCTTCCAAGGATCATCATATTCAGCTGAACCCGGTGGTCCTCCCCGAAGACCCCGTTGGCAGCCAGTGCGGTGATGGAAGCCCCCAGGGTGGCCAGGGCTCCGAAGATCAGTCCGGCCCTCCGGACCCCCCATTTGTCCAGCACGACACCTCCCACAATGATCATCCCGAAAATGTTGGCGATGGTGGTCAGTCCGATCAGCCTTCCAAATTCCTCACTCGTGAAACCCATTTCGCTCTCCATCAACCCTTTCAGTCCCCCGAAAAAATCCTGGAACCAGTAGGTGGAGAGCATGAGCATACTGATCAGTACCAGCATCAGCCAGCGCATGGGAACAGAATCCCTGAGAGTTTTCCTGATAGCTTCCATTCGATGGTTTTTTGGTTAGAAGCACTAAAAATAGAAAAAATATGCCTCTGTGGCTTGTTTTGTAGAACATAGTGGATAACATTTTTCATTGAATCACAAGGATATTGCTATTTTAGCCCGGGGATTGAAACCCCCTGCATCCCTGACCGTAGAATGGAACATCCTGCAAACAAAGAAGTGACCTGATATGAAGAGATTGTACTGGCTTGGATTGCTCCTGCTCTGGGGACTTCCGGGCCTCCAGGCCCAGGAGAAAGTGAAATGGTACAGCATCGAGGAGGCGATCCAGATGACCACCCGTGAGCCGCGCGTGCTGGTGATCGATGTCTACACCGACTGGTGCGGCTGGTGCAAAAGGATGGATGCTACGACCTTCTCCGATCCGGAGATCGTGGCCATGCTCAACAACCGTTTCTATCCGGTGAAGCTCGATGCCGAGGGAAAAGAAGATATCGTGATCGGGGACCGGACCTTCCGGTACGTGGAAAGCGGAAGAAGCGGTTATCATGAAGTGGCTGCCATCCTTACGGGGGGAAGGCTGGGATATCCCACCATCTCCTATGTGGATGATCAGGGAAGGTTGCTTGATGCTTCTCCCGGATACAAAACGGCAGACCAGCTGAAGGTTCACCTGGCCTTCTATGCCGACGGGAGCTACAAAACCACCAGCTTCGAAGAGTTCAGCCAGGCATACGGGGAGTGATCTTCCGGCTGGTCTTTTCAGTTCAACCGTATGCCTTTCTCATGGCATCCAGTTCCTCGCGCAATTCGGCCTTTAACTCCTCAGGTGCGATCACCACGGCGTCCTTTCCCAGGCCCAGAAGAAGGGATTTGAATTCGTAAGTGGGGTGCACCCTGAAACTGAATACCACCTGCTGGTCATTTTCCTCTTCGATATTCTGGGATTCGTGCCACGGCTGTGATATCAGGTACTGTGCCTGGGTGCGCTGAACAGCTACCCTGATAAGAGGCGGAATACCACGGGGTGCGATGATCCCGATGGCATACCTGAAGTATTCCGCACTGTCAAAACCGGGTTCCCTGTACTTTCTTCCGCTGAGCTCCTGGAGGTCCCTGATCCGGTCAAGGGCGTAGGTTCTCAGCTGTGCCCGGTATTCGTTCCAGCCCACCAGGTACCACCTGAGTCCGTGCTCTTTCAGCAGATAGGGGTGGACCTCATTGAAGTAGGGTTTGTCCTCATAATAGGGATGGTAATAGATACGAAGCACCTGTTTTGCTTCGATGGCGCTGATGATCGGCTCCAGGTACCTTGTTCCCGCGATGGCCGGTACTTTACGGAAATGGATGTACCCGCAGTCATGGTATCGTTCATAGAGCCCGGCGATCATGGAATGGATCTCAAGGTTGGATTTGGAATAGGCCATTTGATTTCTTTTGGTCAAAAATAAGAAAACCTTCCGCCTTCAAACAATGAAAGAGCGTTCCCTTGGAATCTGGTATTTTTTTTTTAGCTTGATGCCTTCATTTTCCACTGGGACAGATGAAAGAATACCCCGACAATGTTCCCGGGGACCGGGAAGACATAAGGAACGGAGCCTGCGTACTCCATGTGAGGAACAGATCAGGGACCAGGCTCAACCTGGTGCTGCACGGGACCGAAGTCAATGTGGTCCGGGCCATGACCATCCGCCGACGGAAGAGGCTGAAACTGATCAAGGGGACCTACGTGGTTGAAGCCTGGCTTTCCAAAGGGAGGATCGCGGTCAATGCGATCAACATTCCCCACCTTTCCATCGAAAAGATCACCTCCCGCAAGGATGTTTCCATCAGGGGCAGGAAGATCGTGGCCGATTTTGTGAATGACCGGGCGAGGCTCGAAATTGACCGGGAGCCGGCAGGTGCGAACCAGTATCAGAACCTCTCATAGTTCAGGTTTGACGCCAGCAGCCTTTCCACCTCTTCAGGGGTGAGTTGTTTGCGTCTTGCATAATCTGCAACCTGGTCCCTTCCGATCTTTCCCACGAAGAAATAGGAGGACCCCGGGTGCGCGAATACCAGGCCGCTTACAGAGGCAGCCGGCATCATTGAATAGTTTTCGGTAAGGCCGATCCCGTATTTGCCGGCCTCAAGCAGCTCAAAAAGGACCTCCTTCTCCGAATGGTCCGGACAGGCCGGGTACCCGTGGGCGGGCCTGATTCCCCGGTATTTCTCCCTGAACATCTCTTCCATACCGAGCGATTCGCCGGGTGCGTATCCCCAGTGATCCGTCCTGATCATCCGGTGAACCAGCTCGGTGAACGCTTCGGCCAGGCGGTCGGCCAGCGCCTTGAGCATGATGGAGGAGTAGTCGTCATGTTCTTGTTGGAACTGATCCAGTTTCTTTTCGATACCGAGGCCGGCTGTGACTGCAAAGGCTCCCACATGGTCCGCCACACCCGAATCTGCAGGAGCCACGAAATCGGAGAGGCACAGGTTGGGGAGCCCCTTTTTGCGGGTCTGGTTACGGAGGTTGGTAAAACGGGTACGCACCTGCCTCCGGCTGTCATCGGTGTAGACCAGGATGTCATCTCCGTCTGCACCTGCAGGGAAGATGCCGAACACCGCGTTGGCAGTGAGCCATTTTTCCGAAACGATCCGGTCCAGCATTTCCTGTGCGTCATCATAAAGCCTGCGGGCCTCGTACCCGTAATCCGGATGGTCGAAAATATCAGGGAATTTTCCCCGGAGTTCCCAGGTGACGAAGAAAAACACCCAGTTGATGTACTCCCGGATCTTTTCCATTGGGAAATCAAGCAGGGTATGAAGTCCGGGCCTGGCGGGCAGCGCAATGGATGATTGATCCCAGGAGAGCTGTAACCTGTTCCGCCTGGCTTCCTCAAGGGTGAGGTAACTCACCTCTTTCCCGGCACCGGTGTATTCCGATCTGAGGGTCTGGTGTTCCTCCCTGATCCGTGCGGCGAATTCGTGCCGTTTCTCTGTTGATAAGAGGGCACTGACCACCCCGACGCTCCTGGAGGCATCTTTCACATGGATCACCGGCTGGCTGTAAGCCGGTTCTATCTTAACAGCCGTATGGATCCGGGAGGTGGTGGCCCCTCCGATCAGCAGGGGCTGCTTCATTTGCCGCCGCTCCATTTCAGCAGCCACATGGATCATCTCTTCCAGGCTTGGAGTGATCAGCCCCGAAAGCCCCACGATATCCGCTTGCTGTCTGACTGCCTCGTCCAGGATGCGGTCGGCCGGGACCATGACCCCCAGGTCGATTACTTCGAAGTTGTTGCATCCGAGCACCACCCCTACAATGTTCTTCCCGATATCGTGCACGTCGCCTTTCACAGTGGCCAGAAGAACCTTTCCGGCCGATCCGGTTCCTTCCCCGGCTTCTCCGGTCTTCTCCCTTTCGATGAATGGGAGCAGGGTGGCAACCGCCCGTTTCATGACACGGGCACTTTTAACGACCTGAGGAAGGAACATTTTCCCTTCACCGAACAGGTCTCCCACCACGTTCATGCCTGCCATCAGCGGCCCTTCGATCACCTTCAGCCCGAGCCCGTATTGCTGATGGGCCTCCAGTGAATCTGCCTCAATGTGCTCTGTGATCCCCTTGATCAGTGCGTGTTTCAGCCGCTCCTCCACATTCCACTCCCGCCATGCTTCCCTTTTCTCTTCTGTTTTCCCCTGCTGCTCCATCCCTGACGTATACCGGATCAACCGTTCCGTGGCATCGGGCCGCCTGTTGAGTACCAGGTCCTCCACATGCTGCAGGAGGTCAGGGGGGATCTCATCATACACCTGTAAAAGCCCGGGATTCACTATGCCCATGTCCAGTCCCTCCCGGATGGCATGATAGAGAAAGACCGAATGGATCGCTTCCCGGACCGGATCGTTGCCTCGGAATGAAAAAGAAAGGTTGCTGATGCCCCCGCTTACCCTGCATCCCGGAAGGTTTTCCTTGATCCACCGGGTGGCCCTGATAAAATCAACCGCATAGTTGTTGTGCTCTTCCATTCCGGTTCCGATGGCCAGCACATTGGGATCAAAGATGATCTCGTCGGGCGGAAGTCCGTGTTTCCCGGTGAGCAGTTCATAGGCCCTCCGGCAGACGGAGATCCTCCGTTCGAAGGTATCGGCCTGTCCCTTTTCATCGAATGCCATGACCACCATGGCAGCCCCGTATCTTCTAATGATATCCGCGTGGTGAAGAAACTCCTCTTCCCCCTCTTTCAGGCTGATGGAATTGACCACGGCCTTTCCCTGGATACACTTGAGGCCTGCCTCGATCACCGAGAATTTGGAGGAGTCGATCATGACCGGGATCCTTGAGATATCGGGCTCCGCCAGCATCAGGTTGAGAAAGGTGACCATCTCCTTCTCCGCATCGAGCATGGCGTCGTCCAGGTTCACATCCAGGATCTGGGCCCCGTCTTCCACCTGCTTTCTGGCGATATCCAGCGCCTCTTCATATTTCTTTTCCCGGATCAGCCTGGCAAATCGCTTGCTCCCTGCCACATTGCACCGTTCTCCGATATTGATGAAATTGGAACCCTGGAAAACGGTCAGCGGTTCCAGTCCGCTCAGTTTAAGTCCGGGAACCTGGATGGCCGGTTTACGGGGTGCGGCAGTTTCCAGCAATCCGGCGAAGGTGCGTATGTGGTCCGGAGTGGTTCCGCAGCACCCCCCGATGATATTCACAAAGCGGTGATCGATAAAATCTTTCATATCGGCGGCCATCTGTTCCGGCGACTGGTCGTATTCACCGAACTGGTTGGGCAATCCTGCATTGGGATGTACCGATACGAAGTGGTTTGATTTTTCAGACATCTCCTGGAGGTAGGGACGGATCTCTTTGGCTCCCAGTGAGCAGTTCAGTCCCATGCTAAGCAGATCCACATGGGAAAGGGAGTACAGGAAGGCTTCCAGCGTCTGTCCCGAAAGGGTTCTCCCGCTGGCATCGGTAATGGTGCCCGAGACCATGACCGGTATTGTTTTTCCGGTACCCGAAAGATAATCTTCGATCCCCATCAGTGCTGCTTTTGCGTTCAGGGTATCGAATACGGTTTCCACCATCAGCAGGTCAGCGCCCCCTTCCACCAGTCCCTTTGCCTGCTCGGTATATGCCGCCTTCAGTTCATCGAATGTGACCGAGCGGGAACCCGGATCATTCACATCGGGCGACATAGAGGCTGTCTTGTTGGTGGGCCCTACCGATCCTGCCACGAACCGCGGTTTATCCGGTGTTTTCAGGCTAAAGGCAGCGGCGGCTTCCGATGCGATCCGTGCCGAGGCCACATTGAGCTCGTATACCAGGGACTCCAGCCGGTAATCCGCCTGGGAGATGGCGTTGGCATTGAAGGTATTGGTCTCAATGATATCGGCACCCGCTTCCAGGTAGGCTTCATGGATCTCACGGATCACATCAGGCCTGGTCAGGGAGAGCAGATCGTTGTTCCCCTGGAGGGGGGAGGGATGTGCACTGAACCGCTCCCCCCTGTAATCGGCCTCCGTGAGTCCGTAGCGCTGGATCATGGTCCCCATGGCTCCGTCCAGCAGCAGGATCCTTTCCTTCAGAAGTTCCCTGACGGGTCTTTGGTTCTTCATCTTTTTTGGTCTGCGCTAATTTACTGATTTTTAATGATGGTCTTTACCCATTCCCCAGCGCGCGATCAAAATCAGCAATGATGTCATCAATGTGCTCCAGACCCACTGACACCCTCAGCTGGTTCGGCGTGACCCCCGCAGCCCGCTGTTCCTCAATGGTCAGCTGCTGGTGTGTGGTTGCAGCAGGCTGTATGATCAGGGTCCGGACATCCCCCACATTGGCCAGGTGGCTGACGAGTTCGAGCCGCTCGACCAGACCGGTGGCAACTTCTTTGCCACCTTTCACGGTGAAAGAGAGCACACCACCCGCACCCCTGGGAAGGTATTTTTCAGCAAGACTGTGATGCGGACTCTCCGGCAGGCCGGGATAGTTGACGTGATCGACCTTCGGGTGATGACTCAACCATCGGGCCAGTGCCAGGGTGTTGGATACATGGCGATCCATCCTCAGGGAGAGGGTTTCCAGTCCCTGGAGGAGCAGAAACGAATTGAAAGGCGACTGGCTCGGTCCCAGGTCCCTGAGTCCTTCGACCCTGGTTTTGACAATGAATGCGATGTTGCCGAAGGGACTTCCGGCGCCAAAGGTTTCCCAGAACCTGAGTCCGTGGTACCCATCGGAAGGTTCTGTGAATTGCGGGAACTTTCCGTTGGCCCAGTTGAACTGCCCGCTGTCCACAATCACACCGCCTATGGAAGTACCGTGTCCCCCGATCCATTTGGTGGCAGATTCCACCACCACATGTGCACCATGGTCGATGGGCCGGAACAGGTATCCTGCTGCACCAAAGGTATTGTCCACAACCAGCGGGATCCCGTAGGATTCAGCCAGGTCGGAGAACCTGTCGAAATCCGGAACATTAAAGCCCGGGTTCCCAATGGTCTCCAGGTAGATGGCCCGGGTCTGATCATCGATCAGTGTTTCAAAATCCCGTGGGTCCAGAGACGGGGCAAACCTGGCTTCCCACCCCAGGCTCCTGAAGGTCACCTTGAACTGGTTGTACGTGCCTCCGTAAAGGTAGGGGCTGGTGACGATATTGCTCCCCGGGGTCAGCAACGTATGAAACGTGAGCAGCTGTGCCGAATGCCCGGAAGCGGTTGCCAGTGCTGCCACACCGCCCTCCAGCGCAGTGATGCGCTGTTCAAATACATCGTTGGTGGGGTTCATGATGCGGCTGTATATGTTGCCGAATTCTTTCAGAGCGAACAGGTTGGCACCATGTTCCGCACTTTTGAAGGTGTAGGAGGTTGTCTGGTATACGGGAACCGCCCTGGACCGGGTGGTTGGCTCGGGCTGGTACCCTGCATGAATCTGCAGGGTGTCAAAATGGTATGATGGATTGTTCATGGCAATTGATTTTCAAGATTATATTGACTGACGTGTAATGAGTTGATTGAATGGAATGTGGAAGGGGCAGCTGGTGTGCCGGAGTGTGACCAGTACAGGACGCCCGTTCCTTTTAAAGGAAGAGGGGCGTGGTCAATGCCGGCTGTCCCATGGACATAGGCAGCCGGATTGCAGCGGTGGTCAGAAGTTCTGTAGCTTTCATCCTTTCGTTATTACTCCCATGCGGGTTAGGTATTGGCACCTTCGCCGGTGGCGGGTTGCCAGGGGATCACAGAGCCTATTCTCTCCCCCCTTCTCAATAACAGGTGCACATTTGTGCTGTATTGGTCCGGTGAAGATAATACTGCCGCGGGTAGCCTCCAAATGCTTCGGATCGCTACCGTGCTGCATTATTTTGAAAACAAACCGTTAATGCAGTGTATAACAGTAAGATATAACTTAAGTAATTTAAATCAGAAAGTATAGGCGAAACCGATGCCCAGGAGTTCTTTGAACTGCACCCGCGATTCTACGGAGTCGTTGATGCCGTCACCGGTGGTGTCAACCCCGAACTCAATGTCCTTGTCAAAGATGAGCTGTGTCATCAGTGAAGCCGAGATATACTCGTTCACTTTCATGGTCAGCAGCAGGTCCCAGTTGACATCGATCCACTGGGGATTCTCCAGGTAATTGGAGAAGAGAACCAGCCTTGTATCGAGGATCACATTTTTCAGGATCTCGTTCTTGTATGCCGCCTTAACGGTGGCGCCGATCTCAGGGCGGACCTTCTGTCCGGGATCCAGGCCGAATGAACCTGCTTCCGACAGTTCTTCATCCAGTACAAAGGTCACTTTGCCTGACACGGGGGCCAGCAGCAGCGAAAACTGGTCGTTGGGCTTGTAGTCCATACCAAGGGAAAGGGAGAGGTAACCCGGGGCCATGAAGTTGGAGATCTTTGGCCTGGTTTCATCCTCTTCGTCATACCCCTCGGCGAATTGGGTTTTGAAGTTGAACAGGGCACTGTAGAACCAGTTTTTGGATGCCCTGTAGCCGAATTTGCTGGAGAGTTCGATCTGGTCATCACTTTTCCTTGCGGGATCACTGCCCTGCTTGTTGAGTCCGAAACCCAGGATCAGGTCATTGTCCCAGGTCATTGTCCCGTCGTCATAATCGGGTGAAAGTTTGACAAGTGCATTGCCGGATATGCTGTTGCTTCCACCGGCTGCCCAGTTGGTCAGGGAGAGCTGGGAGAAATTCAGGGATGTAACGCCGGTGAATTTCCACAATGTATCGGCACTGACGGGTTCCTGGGCGTGTGCCACGGTAAACATGGCAAGGATGGCCGGAATGACCAAAGCTCTTTTTTTCATATTCTGAACAGGTTTGAATTAAAGGTACGGATTATTAAGGATTTTTAGAGTCTGGTTGGTGTTGATTATGGTTCTCGGCAAACATTTTAAAGCGCTCCATGCTGAGCAGGGTATTGCTTCTGAAGGCCTGCTTCATAAAAGGAGCCATCCATTTCATCAATCCGCGGAAACGAAAGTGATTGACCACTTTCCACCGGGTGGTCCCATCCACGGATGCCGCAAACAGGTTCTGGACGGTATTCACTACGCCGGGGGAGGTGATCATGGTGGTATATTCCTCCGGAAGCCTCCGCACAATGACGCTTTCTTCTGCAATCAGGTCGCTTTTTCTCCCTTCGTACCGGAGGCGGTAACGGGCACCCTCCGAGCGCTCTTCACCACCGAGCCTGCGGACTTCCTTCAGACCTGGCTGCCAGCGGTAGGCGTTCTCCGTGTTGTCGAAGAGCCTGAGCACTTCGTCCAGGGGCAGGTTGATCGCAACTTCGGTAATGTATTCCATTTGGGGTCAGTTCATGCGATAAACAAATTTCATTTCATAATGTTTGATCACTACACCTGCGGGGGGAATTCATTTCAAAAAAAGAGCCGGCAAGCGGTGGCCGGAGCGCTTCAATAAGTTACATTCGCGGTATGGAAATCAGGATCCTGTACGAGAATCTGAAAGATGCCTACACTCCCGAGAATCTGGGACAGATCTCCGGCAGGATCATCGGTCTGTTCCGGGAGCACCGGTACGATGCACTTCGTTACATGCAGAAAGTGGTCAACGGGTATACCCCATGTGAGGAAGAGAAGATCAACAAGGTCTTCTCACGGCTGATCATGCTGTACCACCCCGACCGGATCAGCCAGATGGTGGCAAGGATGGAAAGCGCCTATGGCCGGGGAGACTTTGAGGAGCTTTATGCCATGTCGCACATCCTCCACATTCAGCATCTGGAGCCGGAACAGATGGCTGTGAGCACCGTGATCACAGAGGAGGATCTGGCAGAGGAATTCGGATGGGATGAAGGGATGGACGGTTATTCCTATTTCACCGGAGAGGGATCGGCCGAGGAGGAATATGAAGAGGAGGAATTTCAGACCTACAGCTTTCTGACCGCACTGAAGCGAAGGGTATACGGGAACCTGAATGTGGAGTTCCCCATGTACCTGCTGGAGGACCTGGAGGAGATCGACATGGCCGACTATGACATCGAATCCCTCGACGGGATCGAGGCCTGCCGCTATGTGAGGGTGGTGGATCTCTCCAACAACAACCTGACCGACCTGACCGATCTGCAGGAGCTTCACCAGATCGAACGCCTGTACCTTGCCAACAACCACATCGGGATGATCGATCCCCTCAGCAACCTCACCGTACTGCAGGTGCTGGATCTATCCTACAATGACGTGGATGATCTTTCCCCGCTTTTTGAGCTGTCTCACCTGGGATATCTCAACATCTCGGGCAACCGGATCCCTTCCTGGCAGATCGACCAGATCAGGTCCATGGGCGTGACCGTGGTGACCTGACGGGGAGATCAGCCCAGTGCCTGATCCAGATCCTCCATCAGGTCTTCGGGATCTTCAATGCCGACGGAAAGACGGATCAGTTCTTCCGGAATTCCTTCGGCTGCCCTGCCTTCCGGCCCCAGGTGCCTGTGCGAGGTCAGCGCGGGAGAACTGCTGATGGTCTCCAGCCCCCCCAGGCTCATGGAGGGCCTGATGAGCCGGAACCTTTTCTGCACTTCAATACCGCTCTTTCCGGCCGGTTCAAAGGAGAGCATTCCACCGAATCCTTTCATCTGCCTGGATGCCACCTCATGACCGGGATGGGTGGGCAACCCCGGGTAGTTGACCCTCTTCACCCCGGGATGCGATTCCAGAAAAGTGGCGATTTCCATGGCGTTCCTGTTGCATCTTTCCACGCGCAGATGAATGGTCTTGAGGCTCCTTTCAAGCAGGTAAAGTGTAAAGGCATTCATGCTCCCTCCCAGATTGAGCCCGGTCTCATACACTTCTTTCCACAGGTTTTTACGTGTGACCACGGCACCGGCCAGAATATCACTGTGCCCGCCCATGTATTTGGTGGCGCTGTGCACCACCACATCGATACCATGTTTGATGGGCTGCTGATTGACAGGGGATGCAAAGGTGTTGTCGATGACCGTCGGGATCCCTGCTTCCCTGGCCATTGCCGCCACCGCGTCCAGGTCTGTGATATTCAGGAGGGGATTGGAAGGGGTTTCGATGTAGATCAGCCTGGTATTGGGCCGGATGGCCGCAGCGAGATCCCCTGCGTTCCGTCCGCGGGCCACGGTGTAATCCAGCCCGAACTTTTTCATTTCCCTGTCCAGAAAATGGCTGGTGCCCCCGTATAACCCCTGCTGGAAAACGGCGTGATCACCGTGGCGCAGAAATGCGAACAGAACGGTACTGATGGCCGCCATACCGGAGCTGAAGATCAGTCCCGCTTCACCCTCCTCAAGGGCTGCGACCTTGTCTGCAACCGCCTTTTCGTTGGGGGTGTTCATGTACCGGGGATACACCGTATCCGGCCGGTCGATATAGGCAAAGGAAGTGGAGGGATAGATGGGGGAATTGATCCCTTGTTCCTGGACATCATGGATGGTTCCGGCATGCACGCACCGGGTATCGAATTTATGCATGTATGGTTTCGGTTTACAGAAGCAGTTTGCGCATGGCCTCCCGGTTGCGGGGGTTGGCCACATTTTTGGATTCGGGGGTATAGAGGTATTCGAACAGTTCTGAGTAATGCTCCTCGACCCGGGGCCTGATCACCTTGTAGGTGGGGTTCATCAGTTTGTTTTCGATGGTAAACCCCTCTTCAAGGATGCCCAGGGTGGCGGGTATCCAGCGCTGGGGGTACATCTCCCCGTATTTGCCCTTGCTCCTGTATTCCCGCACTTCGTTATCCACAAGCTTCAGGCATGCCTCCACCGCCTCATCGCTGGCCGGATCGATCCCCTCTCCCTTCAGATGCCTTTTGAGGGCATCGGCGCTGGGATAAACCAGTGCCACGGTATATGGGTTCTGGTTGTTGTGAAGCAGGCACTGTTCGATATACTCCGACTGGTCCGTGAAGGTCTCCTCGATCCCTTCTGGGCTGTATTTCTCGCCGTCATCGGCAATCAGCAGGCTCTTAAAGCGTCCCAGCACATAGAGGAATCCATCGGTATCGAGGTATCCCATGTCCCCGGTGAAGAGCCATTCGTCCCTGATGGTCTCAAGGGTGGCCTTTTCGTTTTTCCAGTAGCCGCTCATCACATTCTCACCCCGGATCACGATCTCTCCCTTATCACCCAGCGGAACCTCCTTCCCCTCTTCATTGCATATTTTCACCTCAAGGTTTTCCGGGATCTGGCCGGAGGATCCCATTTTGTGGCGATCGGGACTGTTGATGCTGATCATGGGGCTTGCCTCCGTCAGCCCGTAACCCTGGTACATGGGGATCCCGATGGCATAGAAAAACCGCTGCAGTTCTATATCCAGCAGTGCACCGCCCCCTATGAAAAACTTCATATTGCCTCCCATGGCGTTGCGTACCTTCTTGAAAATGACCGCATCAAACAGGGCATAGAGGGGTTTAAGCAGGAACCGCAGTCCCTTTCCCCGGTCCCAGCCGGTCCCGTTGTAGCGGTAAGCGATATTCAATCCGGCCCTGAACAGCGACCAGGTCAGGTTTCCCTTGGCCCTGACACCGCTTTCAATGTTGTTCCGGAAATTTTTAGCGATGGTGGGCACGCTGAACATCAGGTCAGGTTTGATCTCCTGAATATTCCTGGATATGTTCTTCCTCGTCTCAAAAGAGGTTTTTCCCATTTCCAGGGCGGCAATACTGGCTCCGGTTCCCATGATGGTAAACAGTCCGGCCGTGTGCGCGAAGCTGTGGTCCCATGGAAGGAACAGGAACATTTTATAGGAAGGGGGAATGGTGATCACAGAGAGGGCCTGCTCGGTGTTGGCGGTATAGTTCCGCTGGCTCAGCATGATTCCCTTGGGATCGGCAGTGGTCCCGGACGTGTAGCAGATGTTGGCGATGTCGTCGGGCTGAATGGATTCCCTGACGAGATCGAACCGCTTCCTGTCTGTTTCCAGCAGCTGTTCACCTGCCGCAAGAATGTCCCCCATGTACACCTCATCCGGTGCGTAGGATTCCCTGGGGTCCATCAGGATCACTTTCTCCAGGTCGGGTAATTCCTTTTTGATGGCTTCCACTTTCTTGTACTGGCTGTCCGATACAACCACCATCCGGGTACCTGAGTGCTTCAGGCGAAAGATCAGGTCCGCCGGTTCATTGAGCTGGATGGAGATGGGTACATCGATGGCGCCCACATAGAACATGCCCATTTCGGCCACCACCCACCAGGTTCTTCCCTCAGCCAGCAGCGAAAGGCGGTCCCCCTTTTTCACCCCCAGGGTGATCAGGCCTGCGGCAAACCTGTGTACCAGGATTCTCATCTCTTCATAACTGGTGGAACGGAAGGCACCGTCCCTCTTTTCCCAGATGTAGGGATTGGAAGGATATCTGGCCACGTTGTCCTCGAAGAATTGGATCAGTGAGGGCAT
>CAZNSZ010000011.1:56315-69916 GCA_964575865.1 uncultured Bacteroides sp.
GTTAGAGTTCGATGATCTGTTCGCGGTCGGGACCCACCGAAATATATCGCACGGGCACCTTCAGCTCCTTTTCCAGGAAGCTGATGTAATCCCTCAGCTCAGGCGGGAACTGTTCCTTGGACCTGACCCCGGTGAGATCGGTCTGCCATCCCGGCAATTCCGTGTAAACGGGGACCACATCTGCTTCATCCAGGTTGTAGGGGAGCCTGTCGGTGAGTTCCCCGTTCACACTGTAGGCGGTGGCTACCCTGATCTGCTCGAAGCTGTCGAGCACATCGGTCTTGGTCATGATCAGCTGGGTAACCCCGTTCAGCATGAGGCTGTACTTCAGTGCCACCAGGTCGAGCCACCCGCACCGGCGTGGCCTGCCGGTGGTCGAACCGAACTCCTTGCCGATATCCCTGAGCCGGTCCCCTTCCTCATCCAGCAATTCGGAGGGGAATGGCCCGCTCCCCACCCGCGTGCAGTATGCCTTGAAAATACCATAGACCTCGCCGACCACGGACGGCGCGATCCCCATCCCGGTACACGCCCCTGCACAGATGGTATTGGAGGAGGTCACAAATGGGTAGGAGCCGAAATCGATGTCAAGTAGTGTTCCCTGGGCCCCTTCGGCCAGGATGCTCTTTCCTTCCTCCAGGAAACGGTTGAGTTCATATTCCGTATCCACCCGCCTGAATCTCTTGATCACTTCGATCCCTTCGAAAAACCGTTCCTCTTCATCCAGGTTGTATTCAAAATCGTACTGTTTCAGCAGTTGCTGATGCTTGTTCTTCAGCGCTTCGTATTTGGCTCTGAAATCCAGGTCGATGTCTCCCACGCGAAGCCCGTTCCGTCCGGTCTTATCCATGTAAGTGGGACCGATCCCTTTCAGTGTGGATCCGATCTTGGACTTTCCCTTGGCAGATTCCGAAGCGGCATCGAGGATCCGGTGTGTGGGAAGGATCAGGTGCGCCCGCCTGGAGATCCAGAGGTTTTTCGTCAGGTCGATCCCCATGGCTTCAATGGAATCGATTTCACGCATAAAGACGATGGGATCCAGCACCACTCCGTTGGTGATCAGGTTGAGCTTGTCCTCCCGGAAAATGCCCGACGGGATGTTGTGCAGGATATGTTTATGGTTGTTGAACTCCAGGGTATGCCCGGCGTTGGGCCCTCCCTGAAAACGGGTGATGACATCATATCGCGGTGTGAGTACATCCACCACTTTACCTTTTCCTTCATCCCCCCACTGGAGACCCAAAAGAACATCAACTTTCATAGGTAACGATCGATTCAGTTTGTGAGAATACTGGCAAAAAAAATAAGCCGGAAAGCCGGCATGAAGCACGTGTTAAAAATAAGAAAAAAACCTCCAAAGGGAGGTCTGCGGATTGAAAGATATGCACTATTTATCCCCATCGTTCCCATTCCGGCTCCTGCCGTAAATGTACAGGGAATGGTGGCTTGGAGAGAAGTTGTTCAGTTCGCATGCAGTCCGGATGATCTCTTCGATCCTGGGATCACAAAACTCGATGACATTTCCGGTGTCCATATCGATGAGGTGGTCATGCTGCATGCAGTGGTATGCCTTTTCGAACTGGGCGATGTTCTTGCCGAACTGGTGCTTGACCACCAGGTTACAGTCCAGCAGGAGTTCAATGGTGTTGTACAGGGTGGCCCTGCTGACGCGGTAATTCTTGTTCTTCATGAAGATGTAGAGGGACTCGATATCGAAGTGCCCGTCCCTGGAATAGATCTCATCCAGGATGGCATACCGTTCAGGGGTTTTACGGTGACCTTTTCTTTCCAGATACTCCGTGAATATTTGTTTTACAGTATCTTTCGTCTCCTCATGCACCATAATTAGTCTAAGTAAAAATTACCATGCTAAGATATGAATAATTTTAATTTAGAACAGATAAGGATGGATTTTTACTCGGTCACTTCAACGCGGTGGACGGAATCAACCCCTTTTATCTTGATCAGGTTAAGAATGAGGTTATTGAGGTCGGAAGTGTTGTGCACGTAGAGGTCAATGGTGCCGTTGAATATGCCGTCATGTCCATGCAGGTTGATGGTCCGCATGCTGATGTTCAGTTCCTTGGTGATGGTGTTGGTAATGGAGTTGTAGACTCCGAAGCGGTCCCAGCCGCTCAGTTCGATCCGTGCCAGGTAGGAGAGGACCTTGTGCTGCGTCCACCTGGCGGCCACCAGCTTGTCACCCTGGCTGGACATGATCTTGATGGCTGTTTTGCAATCCGTCCGGTGAACCATCAGGGTCTGATCCTTCTGACGGACCGCCACCACCTCGTCACCGGGGATCGGGTTGCAGCATTTGGCCAGGGTATAGTTGCGTTCATCCTCTTCCATGGTCTCCCTCAGGATCACGGCTCCCTTTGAATCATACTCCTCCTGTGCCTCCTGTCTCTTCTGAGACCTTCCCAGCGAGAGGTCCCACACCCTCACCCATTTGTTCTTGGTGTTTTTGCTCAGCACCTCCTTGAGGTCGTCAAGATTGATCATCCCGCTTCCGATCTTGGAATAGAGCTCATCCTTGTGGGTGGAATCATAGGCCGGAACCAGTTTTTTGAGGATCCTGGAACTGGGTGTAAGGTTCAGTTCTTTCAGCTTATCGATCAGCAGCTTTTTCCCTACTTCGGTCCTGTTCTTGGTCTCTGCTTTCAAAGCGTTCTTGATGGCTGTCTTCGCTTTCACCGTGGTGGCAAACTGGTACCAGTCCAGGGAGGGCTTCTGTACATCCGAGGTAAGGATCTCCACCTGGTCACCGCTGGAGAGTTTGTGGCTCAGGGGAACAAGGCGGTGGTTCACTTTGGCCCCGATGGCGTTGTTGCCGATCTCGGTATGGATTTCATAGGCAAAATCCAGTGCCGAGGAATCCTTGGGAAGGGTGATGATATGGCCCTTGGGGGTAAAGACCATGATCTCTGACGAAAAAAGGTTCAGCTTGAAGTCGTCAAGGAACTCGAGGGCATCCGCCGAGGGGGTTTCCAGTGTTTCCCTGATCCGTTTGATCCATTTGTCCAGCTCCGATTCGGGGGCAGCCTTGTCTTTGTACTTCCAGTGGGCGGCAAAGCCCCTCTCTGCGATCTCATCCATTCGCTGGGAACGGATCTGAACCTCCATCCATTTCCCGTTGGGTCCCATAACGGTGGTATGCAATGCCTCGTAACCATTGGCCTTGGGGGTGGAGACCCAGTCCCTGATGCGCTCGGGTTTAGGGGCATAGATATCCGTGATGATGGAATAGATGTTCCAGCACTGGGTTTTCTCCTGGATCCCGGGCTTGGGTTCAAAGACAATGCGGATGGCGAACAGGTCATAGATCTCCTCGAAGGTCACATTTTTCTGGTGCATCTTCTGCCAGATGGAGTAGATCGATTTGGGCCTTCCGGAAATGGTGAACTGAAATCCGTTCTTATCGAGTGCGTCTATAATGGGAAGGGAGAAATGATTGATCAGGTGCAGCCTTCTCTCCTCCGTCAGTTTAATTTTTTCCGATATTTCATTGTAGACTTCGGGATACCGGTATTTAAGGCTGAGGTCCTCCAGCTCTGATTTAAGCCGGTAGAGTCCCAGGCGGTGTGCCAGGGGGGCGTACAGGTAGATGGTCTCCCCCGCGATCTTCATCTGCTTGTTCCGGGGAAGCGAATCGAGGGTCCGCATGTTGTGCAGCCGGTCGGCCAGTTTGATGAAGATCACCCGGACATCGTCCGAGAGGGTCAGGAGCATTTTCCTGAAATTTTCAGCCTGCAGGGAATTGGACTCCTTGTCGAACACCCCGGAGATCTTGGTCAGCCCGTCAATGATGGAGGCGATCTTCTTTCCAAAGGCGTTTTCGATATCCTCGATGGTCAGGTCGGTATCCTCCACCACATCGTGGAGAATGGCGCACACCGTACTGGTCACCCCGAGCCCGATCTCTTCACTGACGATCAAAGCCACCTCAAGCGGGTGGACAATGTAAGGATCCCCCGACTTCCTGCGCATCCCCCTGTGGGCCTCATTGGCCATGTTGAAGGCTTTCCTGATCAGCTTCTCGTCCTTGGCAGATTTGCAGTGGGTACAATTGGTGATCAGTCTTTCCAGCAGGCTGTTGATCTTGACGTCTTCGGCAACAAGTTTGTCCGACATACCGGTGACCGGATTTATTCTGCTCCGTTCGGCACTTTTCCTTACAGTGCTTTCGGATCAGTGCTTTTCATTATAACACTGATTCGCTCAAAACGGTTCCGTACAAAATTAATGATTATTAAGAAAGGGCGCAGGCGACCCGTTCATTTTTTGATCCTGCCCGTCAGGTCAGGGGTAGAGTACCGTGACATTTCCTGTGAAGGTGCTGAAGCGCCCCGTGTAATCGGTCATCTGAATATGATACACATACACCCCCTCGGTGACAAAATCCCCGTTCCGCGCACGCCCGTCCCATCCCTGTCCGGGATCATGTGTTTCGAACAGTTTGCGCCCGGCCCGGTCCAGGACGATCATCAGGTAGTCCCTTGGCGCAAAATCGAACACCGGCCTGAATTCAAAATTCATGTCATTGCTTCCGGGTGTAAATGCATTCGGTAACCTGACGCTGGTCTCTACATGCACCTCGGTCACATTGGAGCGGCTCATCCCTTCCCCGCCATTCCCCTCCAGGGCGGTGATCCTGTATTCCAGGCTCCCGGTCTGAATCCCGTCCAGAAGGGTGCTGAGCGTCTCATTCCAGCTGGTTGTTCCCGGACCCACCCGGTCAATTTCAATAAATTCCCCGTTTTCCCCCTTTCGCTCGATGGCATACCCCGACAGTCCCTGTGGAAAATGTTCGTAGGATGTCCAGTTCAGCGAAACGGTCTGGTTATCCGTAAGGGCGGTCAGCAGGACATTGTTCCCCGGATTGGATTCGGAAAGAACGATGGGATCGGGGCAGGAAGGGGCGAGGTAAAGCGACTGGATCAGGAACTCGTAGCTGTCGGCCGAGGTGGGGAACTGATCGGTGATCAGCAGGGGAGAACTTCCTGCGTCCACGATCATGGCCACTTCCGTGTAGGGTGCACCGGGCTGGCTGCGCTTCATGATCCTGAAATCGTTGATCTCCCCGCCCGTATCGGCCGAAAAAATGATCTCCACCTCGTCAGGCCCCAGGACCGAGACCTGGTCCAGTTCCAGCGTCCCTGGCGGATCGGGATAGAGGGAAGCTACCGGAACGATATCCGAAAGTGAGATGGTGCCGCTGGTATGGACCGTCGCGATGTAATACTCGTAGCGGGTCCCCACGGTGATTTCCGTGTGAATGTATTCCAGATCGGAAGCAGAAACGAAATCGATCTGGCTGAAACTTCCGCCTTCCTCCCTTCCATAGATCTGGTATGCTGAGATGTTGCCTTCCCATCCTTCATACGGATCCCAGGTGATCACATTGGCAGGTGTGCAGGGGTCAAATTCCACCTCGGCCGCCACCGCACGGTGGACATTGTCTTCGAAGAGGCTTTCATTGTCCGAGGAGTCCAGTGCGGTTACCGAGAAGGCAGGATTCCGGAGACCGTCTCCGGGATGCTTGTACTCGAAAATATCGGGCGGTACTTCAGTCACCAGTTGAAAGACAAGGTCCTGCCGGCTGTAAACCCGGTAAGCGGCTATATCGGGATCGTTGCTCGGTTCCCACTGGATCAGGAAGCCATGGTCGGTGTGGTCCACGGTCACACGGATCAGGTCAGGGATATCGGGCAATTCCACCTGTCCCGGCAGGGTCAGGTGGAGCGACAGGAAAACGCCTGCCAGGACCTTCGCTGCCGAAGACCTCCTGTATGTTCTCAAACGCCCCATACCTTCCAGAACGAAAACCTGAAGGCTTTCATTTTGCAACGCCCACGTAAAGATACAACTTCTTCGACCCGCATTCTTTTTTGATCTGGCCCGTAAAATGCTATTTTTGTCATGCCATGTCTGAAAAGCGGGTGAGCAGCATATTTAACAAATTTAAAATCAGGTATTTATCCGGGTACAGGTTCCTGTATCTCATGGCTGCACTGGTGGGCCTCGGTGTGGGCCTTGCAGCGGTGATCATCAAAAACCTGGTTCACTTTATACGAGAAGCCCTGGAAAATGGTTTCCGGATGGATACCAGTGGTTATTTCATCTTCCTGCTGCCCATCATCGGGATCGCACTGACGGTCATGTTCATCAAATATGTGAACCGGAGGAGTGTGGGACACGGAATTCCGGGGGTGTTGTTCGCCATCTCCAAGAACAACGGGATCATACGCTCCCACAACCTCTATTCCAGCATCGTTACCAGTGCACTGACCGTTGGATTCGGGGGATCGGTGGGACTGGAGGGGCCCACAGTGGCCACGGGGGGGGCCGTGGGGGCCAATATGGGCCGCTGGCTGAATCTGGGTTACAAAGAGATCACCCTGCTGATCTCATGTGCATCGGCAGGTGCCCTTTCGGCCATATTCAAGGCTCCCATCGCGGGAATCGTGTTCGCCCTGGAAGTCATTATGCTCGACCTGACCATGTGGGCCATCATCCCGCTGCTGATCGCATCGGCCACCGCGGCCATGACCTCCTACCTTTTTCTGGGACAGAATGTGCTTTACTCGTTTCAGCTTACGGAGGGTTTCCAGATGAACCAGGTACATTTCTACCTGATCCTCGGTTTGCTGGGAGGCCTGATGTCAGTCTATTTTATCCGGGTCTATGTGAGCGTGTCAAAGTTTTTCGAACGGTTCAGGAATCCCTGGAAGAAGCTGCTTTTTGCCGGCGGACTGCTGGGGGTGATCATTTTTCTTTTCCCTCCGCTCTACGGTGAGGGGTATGAGGTGGTCAACGAAGGGCTGCGCGGAGAATACCTCCATCTTTTCCGGGGGACCTTTTTCGAAGGCTGGAGCGATACCTTCGCACTCACTTTCCTGTTTCTGATCCTGGTCATCGGGATCAAGGTAGTGGCCACGACCCTCACCTTTGCCGCCGGGGGAATCGGAGGGATCTTCGCCCCGTCACTCTTCATGGGCGCGAACATGGGGTTGTTGTTCGGTCTTGCCCTGAACCAGATGGGGTTCGATGTGCCGGTGAGCAACATGGCCCTTGTGGGCATGGCCGGGATGATCGCCGGGGTGGTCCACGCTCCGTTGACGGCCATATTTCTGATCGCAGAGATCACGGGAGGATATGAGCTTTTCTTTCCCCTGATGCTGGCTGCAACCATCTCTTACGGCACCACCCGCTATTTCTTCAAGAATTCGGTGTATACCCTGCAGCTGGCCGAACGGGGGGAGCTGATGACCCACCATAAGGACCGCAACATCCTCCTGATGATGAAGGTGACCGACCTGATCGAGACCAATTTCAGCACGGTCCATCCGGACCAGAAATTGAGGGATCTCATCCGGGTCATCACCCGTTCAAGCCGCAACATCTACCCGGTGGTGGATGACGGCAACAACCTAAAAGGGATCGTGAAGCTCGATGACATCCGGCACATCATGTTCAACCAGGAGATGTACGATACCACACGGATCAGGGACCTGATGATCACCCCGGAGTGGACAGTCGAAAGCACAGACCAGATGGAAGAGGTGGCCAGGGTATTTTCAGAAAGCGGCCGCTACAACATTCCGGTACTTCGGGACGGCAAGTACCTGGGCTTTGTATCAAGGGCCAGGGTGTTCAGTTCATACCGGGAAATGCTCAAGCACTTCTCGGACGATTAGCCTGTACTTATACTAAATTTAAATAAGAACGGCTCCATTCCGTTGGCCCGATATTTAATTATGTTTGTGGAAATCCATTGACTTAAAGGATCCTTCCCTATGCCAAGTTTTGTGATCACAGAGAAGTGCGATGGCTGCAAAGCGCAGGATCGCACGGCTTGCCAGTATGTCTGTCCCAACGACCTGATGGTTCTCGATAAAGCGCGCAACAAAGCTTACAACAGGGCCGTGGATATGTGCTGGGAATGTTACAGTTGTGTAAAGATCTGTCCCACCCAGGCCATCGAGGTAAGGGGTTATGCGGATTTCATGCCGCTGGGTGCGGTGGTCCAGCCCATGCGCAGTTCCGAATCGATCCTCTGGGCGGTCAGATTCCGCAATAAAACCATTAAAAGATTCAAATTTCCGATCCGCACCACACCGGAAGGAAGCATCGAACCCGATGCGGGTTTTGAAACGGGAACGGATGAACTGAAAGACCCGACATTGCGGACAGAACCCGGGTCACTGGGAACTGATCTTTACCGGAAATAGGAGTACCTGATTAACTGACCGAACCAATGCAAATTGACCAATTCAAGACTGAAGTTGTAGAAACTGACCTCCTGATCCTGGGAGGTGGCATGGCGGCCTGCGGAGCGGCATTCGAGGCATCACACTGGGCCAGGAAATACAACCAGCGTGTGACCGTGGTGGATAAGGCTGCCATGGAGCGCAGCGGCGCCGTGGCCATGGGACTGTCGGCCATCAATCTTTACCTGGGACTGAAGCAGGGGAAGAACAGCGTGGAGGATTATGTGCACTATGTGAAAACCGATCTGATGGGGATCGCGCGCGAAGACCTGGTGGCCAATATTGCGCGGCATGTGGATTCCACAGTACACCTTTTCGAGAAATGGGGATTGCCGATCTGGAAGGACGAAGAGGGGAACTACGTGAATGAGGGCCGGTGGCAGATCATGATTCACGGGGAATCCTATAAGAACATCGTTTCCGAAGCTGCCAAAAACGCACTCAGCGAGCTGGGTGAGAACGGCGCCTACTATGAACGTATCTTCATTACCGAGCCGATCATGTCGGGTGACCGCTGCGTGGGGGCTGCAGGGTTCAGCGTCAGGGAGGCCACCTTTTATGTCTTCAAAGCCAAGGCCGTGCTGGATGTGATGGGTGGTGCCGTTCATATTTTCAGGCCGAGATCGGTGGGGGAAGGTCTGGGCCGGTCGTGGTATCCCCCTTTCAACAGCGGGGCCAGTGCTTATTTTACACTGAAAGCGGGCGCCGAAATGACCTGTCAGGAGGTTCGCTTCGTTCCCGTGCGGTTCAAGGATGCCTACGGACCGGTGGGGGCATGGTTCCTTCTCTTTAAATCGAAGGCCACCAACGCGAAGGGGGAAGATTACATGGAAACAAGGGCTGCCGAGCTGGAAAAATGGGCACCCTACGGAACCGCCAAACCCACACCGGCCAACCTCAGGAACTATCTGATGCTGCTGGAACTGGAGGAGGGTAACGGTCCCATCTACATGCGCACAGACGAAGCCATCCGTGAACTGGTGGCTCAGATCCCCGATCCCAAAGAGGCCAAAAGAAAGCTCAGGGAGCTGGAGTCGGAAGCTTGGGAGGATTTTCTGGATATGACCATCAGCCAGGCACTCAACTGGGCATCCCACAACATCATGCCCGAGGAGACCCCTTCTGAGATCTCTGCCTGTGAGCCCTATTTCATCAGCTCCCACTCGGGTGCATCGGGCGCATGGGTGAGTGGCCCACCCGACCTGGCCGGCGGGGAGCTGAGCTGGGGATACGACAACATGACCACCGTCAGTGGACTTTTTGCCGCGGGCGACGCATCGGGGGCCTCATCCCATAAATTTTCATCAGGGTCCTTTACTGAAGGAAGGATTGCCGGAAAGGCGGCCATTGCGTTCTGTGTGGATCACCCCGATCCGGAGCCATTCGACCAGGAGATGATTTCAGCCATGAAGCAGCGGATCCTCCAGCCACTCAGCACCTTTGAAGAACACCACAGTTATACCGAAGACGACGAGGTGAATCCCCATTACATCAAGCCCAGGATGTTCATGTTCCGCCTCCAGAAAATCATGGATGAATACGGAGGTGGGGCCTCGGTGGGCTTCAGGACTTCGGAGCCCCTGCTCATGAAAGGGCTGGAGTACCTGCAGTTCATGCATGAGGACGCGGAAAAACTGGCTGCCGCCGATCTCAATGAACTGATGCGCTGCTGGGAGAACATTCACCGCCTGTGGCAGGCCGAGGCCCATCTCAGGTCGGTGCTGTTCAGGGAGGAAACCAGGTGGCCCGGGTACTATTTCAGGACCGATCACCCCGCCATGAAGTCCGACTGGGAAGCTTTTGCCAACTGCCGCTGGGATCCTGAAACAGGCGAATGGCACATGATCAAACGCAGCCTATGAACCGACCCGTACTGGTCATCGGCGGAGGGATCGGGGGCATTACCGCGGCCCTCGAACTGGCAGAGGCCGGACGGGAGGTGATCCTGGTGGAAAAGGAGCCATACCTGGGGGGAAATGTTTCCGGGTTCCATAACTATTTTCCCAAACTGTGCCCCCCTTCCTGCGGCCTGGAGATCAATTACCGGAGGATCCGTTCCAACCCCAGGATCAGCTGGTTTACCTCCACTTCGGTCATAAATGTGGAAGGAGCACACGGGGATCTGGAAGTATCCCTGAGGAGTGAACCCCTCATGATCAATGAAAGGTGCACAGCCTGTGGCAAATGCGCGGAGGTCTGTCCTGAACACCGTGATCCCGTGCTGGCCGGTGCTCCGGGTGAACGTGCGGCCTATATGCGACAGGGCATCCCGTTTCCCATGCGATACACCATCGACGCGGAAGCCTGCAAAAAAGAGGAGTGCGGGCAATGCGCCGATGTGTGTGCGTACGATGCCATCAGACTCGGTGCGGAACCCGTTCTGTTCACAAAAAGGGTGCATGCCGTGATCGTTGCCACAGGGTGGAGGCTGTATGATGTGGGCCGCATCGGAGACTACCGTTACCGCCAGGAACCCGACGTGATCACCAACCTTGAGTTCGAGAAGCTGCTTTCATCGGCTTTGAAAGGCGACCGGGAACTGTCCAGACCGTCTGACGGAATGGTTCCTGAACGCATTGCTTTTATTCAGTGTGCGGGCTCCAGGGACCAGCGGCACCTCCCTTACTGTTCTGCGGTTTGTTGTTCCGCCACCATCAAACATGCCCTGACCATGGCCGGTTCCTTTCCTGGGATCGGTACCGAAGTCTTCTACATCGATCTGAGGTTGTCAGGCCGGAATGAAAAATTGCTTCGAAAAGCAGAGGAATGCGATTCCATCACCCTGACCAGGGGTAAGGTCGGGCGGATCGGTAAGGGTGAGGATGGACGGGCCCTGGTACTGGAAGTGGAGGATGTGATGAAGGGCACCCGCAGGACAGCATCCTTTGACCTGGTGGTGCTGGCAGCAGGACTGGTTCCCAACCGTCCGCTTCCGGAATGGCCGGAAGGATATGGTGGATTTCTCACTGCTGGCGCAATCCCGGGCGTATATCCTGCCGGTACCTGTAAACGCCCCATGGATGTGGCCTCCACGGTCAGGGATGCCACCGGTGCCGCACTTAAATCCCTTCAGCCATGACCGCATCGTCCACCGATCCCATATTGGTTGCGCTTTGCACAGGCTGCGGAATAGGTGATGCTGTTCCGTCCGGTCAGCTTATCCCGGTGGCCGTAGAGGCAGTGGAGGGTATCCGGTGCATGGAGCATCCTGCCCTCTGCTCGGAAGCCGGGCGCAACCAGCTTGTCAGTGAAATTGAGGCCGGCGGGATCAGGCGGGTGGCAGTGGCCGCATGCTCTCCCAGGGTGAAAACAGAAGAATTCAGCTTCACAGGTGTCCGGGTGGAAAGGATCAACCTGAGGGAACAGGTGGCCTGGATGATGGATCCCGGGGAGGAGGATACCCTGATGTGTGCCGCGGACCTGACCAGGATGGGGCTTGCCCGGCTGAAAGCCTCCGGGGAAACGTCCCCTTATCTGCCGGAACAGCTGGATAAAGCGGTCATGGTGCTTGGCGGCGGGATTTCGGGATTGACCGCAGCACTGGAAGGAGCCGGTGCAGGCTACCGGGTCCACCTGGTGGAGAAAGGTTCAAGGCTTGGCGGATATGCCGGCAGGATCCGCCGGATGATTCCATCGTCAGCGGGAGAACCCGGTCTGGCCGGCCCGGATGTGGCAGCACTTGCTGCACGGGCGGAAGCCCATCCGAAAATCCGCGTGTGGTTGAACACCACACTGGAATCCGTTTCGGGCGAGCCCGGGAATTTCAGAATATCACTTCGTAATGGCGGGATGAACACCGTATCGGCAGGTGCCATCGTTACGGCCACCGGTTGGAGTCCCTATGATGCCGGAAAACTATCGCACCTGGGATATGGTTCCGGGGGAGTGAAAACACTGGAGGAGTTTGAGGAATTCGTACAGCATGAGCAGGTACCCGGAAGGGTGCTGTTCATTCTGTGTGCCGGATCGCGGGATGAATCCCACCTGGGATATTGTTCCTCCTACTGCTGCAGTGCAGCCCTCAAACAGGCCCTCTATGTCAGGGAGATCAACCCTGATTCCGAAGTGTATATTGTTTACCGGGATATCCGGACTCCAGGCCTCCAGGAGGAGTTTTACCGGATGGTACAATCCGATGATGCCATCCTGCTCACAAAGGGCATGGTGGAAAAGGTCACTGAGGAGGGGGGAGCCATGCTTACAACGCTGCGGGATTCGATGCTGGGTGAACAGGTCGTCATAGAAAGCGATATGGTGGTGCTGGCAACGGGGATGGTCCCCAACAACACCGCGGACCTGCAGCTCCGTTACCGGCAGGGGAAGGGATTGCCCGAACTTGATTACCAGTTCGCTGATTCCCATTTTATCTGCTTCCCATATGAAACACGGCGTACCGGCATCTATGCAGCCGGTACGGTACGGGCTCCCATGGATATGGAAAGTTGCACGGAGGATGCGGCCGGTGCCATGATGAAAGCCATCCAGGCCATCGAATGTGTGGGCCGCGGGGAAGCAGTGCATCCAAGGGCCGGGGATCAGAGTTACCCCGAACTCTACATGCCGCGATGCACCGATTGCAAGCGCTGCACGGAAGAATGTCCCTTCGGAAGCTATGACGAGACCGAGAAAGGAACCCCCCTTCCCAATCCTGCCAGGTGCAGGAGATGCGGGATCTGTCTGGGTTCCTGCCCTGAACGGGTGATCAATTTTTCAGATTTCTCCATTCACGCTGTGGGAGCCATGATCAAATCGGTCGTTGTCCCGGACGAGTTTGAAGAGAAACCAAGGATCCTGGTCTTTGTCTGTGAGAACGATGCATACCCCGCACTGGATGCGGCGGGGATCAAGAGACTCAGGATGAGTCCGTTTGTGAGGATCATCCCAGTACGGTGCCTGGGGTCCATCAATAAGGTCTGGATCTCCGATGCACTTTCCCACGGATATGACGGAATCCTCCAGATCGGCTGCAAGCCGGGAGAGGACTACCAGTGCCATTTCATTCAGGGGAGCCAGCTGACGGAGGAAAGGGCCGAAAACCTGCAGGAAACCCTTGAGACCATGATGCTTGAGCCGGAAAGGATCAGGACCTGTTTTGTGGAGATCACCGACCACATCGAAATCATCCGGCTCATCAACGATTACGTGGAGGAGGTTGAATTGCTGGGACCGAATCCGTTTAAGAGCCTTTAAGCAGCCAACCAGAGGTTGGCGAGTGAAAAGTCGAAAGTGAAAAGTCGAAAGTGAAAAGTCGAAAGTCAAGAGTCGAAAGTCGATTGACTCGTCCTAGAAAATGTCTACACAAAAATAGTAGACAAAATGAAAAACACT
>CAZNSZ010000012.1:0-32600 GCA_964575865.1 uncultured Bacteroides sp.
ACGATATGGGCTATATCCGGCAGGCAGATTTCCTGGGAGAGAGCGCCGATGTTTCCTATGAAATGAACGAACCGGGCAGCTGGGTGCGGAACTATTCGCTGACCGTGTTCCAGGAGGCACGCTGGAGCTTCGGGGGTGAGAATACCCACAATGAGCTGGGGACCGATTTTACCATGATGAATAACAACCTGTGGAGCTTCGGTGCATCCTACAGCTTTGATTTTTCCCACCTGGATACCAGGGAGCTCAGGGGTGGACCGGCATTGCGAATCGATCCGCGGCATTCGCTGAGCGCCATGGTTTCCTCCAATTCATCCAGGGATTTTTACGGGATGGCAGGGGCCCACTATTTTCACCTGGGGGCCCCGGGATCCAACCAGGAGGTGGCCTATCTCTCGCTTACCTGGCTTCCCGTCAGAAAAATCAAACTGAGTGCGGTGACCAGCCTGGATGTCAGGCGTTATCACCAGCAATACGTGGCCACCCTGCCATCGGATGAGGAGACCGTTTACATGGTCGGTGACATTGATTTCCGTTCCACCTCATTTACCTTCAGGGGGGAACTCTTCCTGACACCGGAGCTGTCGTTGCAGTATTACGGCAGTCCCTTCTACTCTGTCGGAAAGTATGATAACTTCAGGCGCGTGAATGAGGCGGACTCCCGGGATGCGGACCAGCGCCTCCGGCCTGTGGATGCGGTCTATGATCCGGATCAGAACAGTTACGACTTCGATTTAAACGGCACAGCCTATGCCTTCGGCAATCCCGATTTCAGTTTTATGCAGTTCCGCTCCAACCTGGTATTCCGCTGGGAGTACAAGCTGGGATCGACGCTATATGTGGTCTGGTCGCACGACCGGTCGGGGTGGGAGAGCATTTACAATCCCGTTTCGGATATCATGGGCGATCTTTTCGGGATCGGGGGGAACAATATTTTTATGGTGAAGCTGAATTTCTGGTTCTCGGTGTAAATGCCTATCCCGGACGCGTTCCCTGTGATGGAAGACGCCGCATTTTTTTATTAATTTAGAAAGCAATTCCATAGCAATTGAACCCAAAAAAACCATACCCATGCAAAGAAGATCTTTTTTAAGAACAGGTGCAGCTGCTTCTGCTGCACTGCTCGGGGGACAGGCCCTTCATGCCGCCACCCAACCGGCGAACCCCGCCACCACCGGTAAAAACACATTCAAATTGAAATATGCCCCCCATTTCGGGATGTTCAGGAATTCCGCCGGAGAGGATCTCCTGGACCAGCTCCAGTTCATGTCCGATGTGGGATTTACAGCCATGGAAGACAACGGGATGAAGGGGCGGGAGGCCGCCATGCAGGAGAAGATCGCCAGCAAAATGGCCAACCTGGGCATGGAAATGGGCGTGTTTGTGGCCCACACCATCTACTGGTCCGAACCAAGCCTGACAACGGGCGATCCTGCAAAACTTGAAGAGTTCCTCAAGGAGATCAGGGAATCGGTGGAGGTGGCCCGGAGGGTGAATGCCCGCTGGATGACCGTGGTCCCCGGTTTTGTGGATTTGCGTCAGGATCCGGGCTACCAGACCTCCAATGTGGTCAATGCCCTGCGCAGGGCCTGTGAGATACTGGAACCGCATGGACTGGTGATGGTACTGGAACCCCTCAATTTCCGCGACCATCCCGGCCTGTTCCTCAAGACCGTTCCGCAATCCTACGAGGTCTGCAGGGCCGTGAACAGCCCTTCATGCAAGATCCTGGATGACCTCTATCACATGCAGATCCAGGAAGGCAACCTGATCCCCAACATGGACCGGGCATGGGATGAGATCGCCTATTTCCAGGTAGGGGATAACCCGGGGAGAAAAGAACCCACCACCGGAGAGATCAACTACCTGAATGTGTTTAAGCATATCCACGGGAAGGGATTTACAGGAATTGTCGGCATGGAACATGGCAATTCCATCCCCGGAAAGGCGGGAGAAGAGGCCCTGATCAAGGCCTATGTGAGTGTGGATAGTTTCTGAAGGCCAAATAAAAAAGCGGCTGTATCAAAGCATTGCTCCGATACAGCCGCTGTTTTTTTACGGATGCCCGGTTAAGCCGGTGCTGAGCCGGCGATGGGGATCACCTTCTTCATATCCACCGGCCCCAGTTTGATCTCTCCTTCCGGGCCCAGTTTCAGGTCGGAGCCCATCATCTCTTCCCAGGTCACCTTCTTACCTGTGTAGGCTGATTCGCGACCCATGATGGCCGTCAGGTTGGATTTGGCCGTCTCTTCCGCTTCCACGATCTGGTTACCTGTGCGGATTGCCGCCACCAGGTCGATGTGCTCCTGAACGTAATCATCGTTCCGGGTCGATTCGCCGCTGGCATCCACCGGCGCTTCGTACTTGTACAACACATTGCCTGCATGGTCCCAGATGGATTCGCGCGCGTTGGTGTAGCCTTTGGTACCCCTGAGGTATTCGCTCACATTGTTGGCGCAATCGTTGATCTGGCGGCACATGCTGTTCATATGCACGGTGTCGTCATAAATGAAGTCGACGCTGAAATTGTCGTAGCAGTCACCAGTGGGCCTTCTGAGGCGGGAGCCCATGCCGACCGCTTCAACGGGGGCCTTCCCCACAAACCAGTTGCTTACGTCGATGTTGTGGATGTGCTGTTCAACCAGGTGGTCGCCAGAGAGCCAGGTCCAGTTCACCCAGTCCCTGATCATCCATTCCATCTCTGTCCACCCGGTCTGCCTGTCCCTGTGCCACAGTTTGGACTGGTTCCAGTAAACGTTGGTAGCGACAATGTTGCCCATGATCCCTGACTGGACCTGAGCGAGCACATTCTGGTAATTCCAGGAATGGCGGCGCTGTGTGCCGGTAACCACGCTTAGACCTGCCGCTTCTGCCTGTTTGGAGGCTGCCATGATGGCGCGTGCACCCACCGGATCCACCGCGACCGGCTTCTCCATGAATACATGCTTCCTGGCTTCCACGCACGCCTGAAAATGTTCCGGGCGGAAATAGGGAGGGGTAGCCAGGATGACGATATCCACATCCGATTCGATGACCCTTTTGTACCCGTCAAATCCCACAAAGCAACTGGCATCCGGTAGTTCGACACCACGCTCCTCCTTGAGTTTGCGTCTGATGTCGTCAACCCGGTCCTGGAAAACGTCAGCGACCGCCACAACACTCAGGTTGGGGCCCGCATCCAGAAAATTAATGGCGGCTCCGGACCCACGGCCCCCGCACCCGACAACCCCGGCTTTCAAAGGCTGGCCGTCCGGTGCGGTTTTTAAAATTTCCGGTACCGCTACCGCAGCGGTCTTTTCCTCCGTTGAACAGCCCCTGATCAGCTGGCTGACACCAATGGCCCCGATCCCGATGGCGGCCGTGTTTTCTATGAATCTGCGTCTGCTGGTTTTGTTTGTTGATCCCATTTTGGTCAGTGTTTTTGAGTTGGTTATGGTTGGTGTAAGGTACACATTATTCGGCAATAGTTGCTTCATTGTATTCACAAACCACCCTGAATCCTACATGGTTGCAGTCCGAGTACCACCAGATGCTCTTTGGTATCTGGGGATCCGTTTTGAGCCAGGGACCCGATTTTGTAAAATCGCGGGAAGCGCAGCGGACCCGGTCTGCGGCGTCCATGTATGAGCCTCCTCTGATCACATGCTCCTCCCCGGAAGAGGGACCTGTCGGGTTATCCAGGATCCCCTCAGGGTACTGCTCATAGGTTTCCCCGGCATACCAGTCGCTGCAGAATTCGGCTACATTCCCGAGCATGTTCACCAGACCGAATGGATTGGACTGTACCGCATCCGGGGGACGGGTCTGTGCCCCGCTGTTCTCTTCGTAAATGACATAGCGGTTGATCATGGTGGTGTCGATGCCAAAGATCTTATTGCGGATCCCTGCCCTGACATACCTGTCCGGATCACCCTCGAAAAAATAGGGCATGGAGGTTCCTCCGCGGGCAGCATACTCCCATTCGGCTTCAGTGGGCAGCCTGTAGGTTTTGCCTGTCACCTCTGAGAGCCACCTGCAATATACCTCGGCAGCCTCGTGTGTCATGGTGATGGCCGGCATATCTCCTTTACCCCAGCCCTGATCGGGTGCGCCATAGGGTGAGGTGGGACCGGAAATGGCATCCACCCCGGACCGCTCTGCCCTGATATAGGCGTCGGAAGTCTTTCCCTGTGCTGCGGTCTGGTTATAAAAGGCCAGGTATTCGTCCCAGGTCACTTCCACCCTTCCCATAAAGAACCGGTCGATGACCACTTCGCGGACGGGCCCTTCATCATCTTTCCGGAAAGACTCTCCTGAAGGGCTCCCCATCCGGAATGTGCCGCCTGGTATGGCTACCATCTCAAAATCCACACTGGAACCGGGGATGTATTCGGTAAAATCTTCAAATCCGGTGATCCTGGCGGGCTCTTCGTATACCTGGGAGGGTGCGGTCTGGGTCAACCCGAAAGAGGTATTCTGCTCGTGCTGGCGATCGGGATCGTAGTGGCCCACGGTGATGTGGCAATTGATGCAGTGCAGCTCCTCTGCTTTCTGCTCATAATACAGGTGAGCTTCCCTACCCTTTTCGGTCAGGCCCAGGGGGAAATTATTCCGGTGGCAGTGAACACAGGATGTCTCAAAGGTGTGCCCGGTGGCGTGAGCGATCTGCGATTTGGCTTCCCAGTTAAAGCTCTCCGGATCCTTGAAAAGCATGCCCCAAACGTCCCTGACCCCGGTTTTTACCTTTTCCACCAGGTATCCTTCCCCGTGTGGAGGCAGGTGGCAATCCACGCAGTTCACATGGATCCCCCGCTGGTTGTCATAGTGGGTTGAACGTTTCCAGGTGTCTGTACTGTGCGGGTGAATGTGACAGGCAGCACAGAACTCATTGGTGGAGGTTTTTACCACCGCCTTGTTTCCCAGGAAGATGATCAATGCGGTGGCCAGCACTCCCAGAAGGAATACCCATGTGCTGAATTTTCTCCTTTTTAGTCTCATAATCAGGCCGGTTAAAGAAAATAAATTTTACCAGTATATTCAAGTGAAATGTCATGGGTACACTTATTTAAACAGATTCTATTATCTGTACTACAGAGAACCATATTTCAATGCATTTCGTGATGGTCCGGAAATATGTGAAGCTGGAAATACGTTTGGCAGGGCAGATTAAAAGAGAAAGAGTGCGGAGAGGAGGGTGGTGGCGATCACGATGATCCTGAACACCCTTTCGGGAAGGAGCCTCACCAGCCATATTCCCAGAAATGCCCCTGCGGCGATGGCCGGGATCATAAGCAGGTCAAGTGTAAAGGACGACCATGTGATGGTCCTCCACGACCAGATGTGCAAAGGTACTTTGGACAGATTGACGATAAAGAAAAACCAGGCGCCGGTCCCGATAAAAATATTTTTGGGTAGCCGCATGGACAGCAGGTAGAGCGACATGACCGGTCCGGCAGCATTGCCGATCATGGTTGCAAATCCTCCGAGCAATCCCAGGGAGGACGCGAACCACCTGGACTGAGGGACTGCCATCTTGTTTTTCCTCAGATCCCCCCAGAGGAGCACTCCGATCCCCAGGAGAACAATAACGGCCAGCAGCCTGTTGAATGTGGTATCTGAGATGGACCTGCCCACCAGGGTGGCGGCGACGATACCCCCGAACGCCCAGGGGATCAGCCTGGCCACATGTTTCCAGTCTGCATGGCGGTTGTACCACGAAACCGCAAAAACATCTGCGAAAATGAGCAGGGGAAGCAGCAGGCCCACCGAGGGCCTTCCGCCGAAGGCATTGGCCATCAGCGGAACCACCATCAATCCCATTCCGGAAAGTCCGGTTTTGGACATGCCGATGAGCAGGCCCGACAGAGCCAGAAGAACCCACTGCAGGGGAGAAAGATCGTATGATTGAAACAGCTCCGGCAAAACAGGTTACAGGTGAACGGAATACTCCACCAGGCTCTCCCATTTGCGTCCGTGGGATCCTTTCCTGTTCTTCGCTTCGGCTTCGGCAAAAGCAATGATATTATCAGGTGAACACTCCTCCTGCCCCTTCATCCACTCCTTCCAGTTGCAGGCAAACATGTTCTTTCCGTCAATGTTTACCGCGGTCATCATGTTGGAAAGGATGGTCACTTCAGTGATGGCGTCCCCCGCATGTTCGGCAGGAAGGAAAATACCGATGGATTCAAGTTCGAGGACTTCATGCAGGGACTGGCAAAGGAGCTCTCCGAAGTGAAAGGGCATTTCGACGGCAGGGATCATCCCATCCGTATAACCATTGGGAAAGATCTCGCCGAAGGAATAGACTTTCAGCAGATCGGCAAGGATCAGGGGGTCTTTGCCGGATACCAGCGCAGGCTTTCTGGACCTGAGACTTCCACGGTAAACCTGTCCGATTTGTATAAGACCACGGATGGGAAGATGCAGATGAAGTGCCGTGGAAAGGATGATGTTGTTGAACTCGGTAAATAATTTAAAAATAACGCTGTTCAGATCTGCAAGCTCCTCTTCCTTATAGAGTTTGGAAATCAGAATCATCTTGTCGCACAGATTGATAAACTCGGGTTCGATCACTCCGAATCCCCAGGAGTAATTCTTTTTCCTGGTGTTGTAGATCTCCTGGGCCACCCTCTCAAAGAAAACCTGTACGGTGTCGACCTGGCCATTCCTGACCAGGGCATCCATGTCGGGGAGCTGAATGCATGAGAACAACTGGGAATGGGATTGAACGGGATCGTTCACAGGCTCGAAAAGTCCTTTTGTCGCTTCATCCATGGAGTGAATTTTTCATGAACATTTCATGTTATACGCAATTACCGGGGCCATGTTTCCATGATCCGGCGGGTGGTTTTAGACCTTGATAAAAATTTTGCGGCGATAGAGGATCAGGGCCGGAACAAAGATGATCAGCATGTAGATGACCGCGTACAGCATGGACACAAACCTGGGATCAAGGCCCGCGGACGTGAGCCCGCTCATGAACCACTCATTCATTGATGCACCTCCCAAACGAAGCCCGTAGAAGACGGAGGTCAGCATTCCGGCCAGCACATAGGAGGTGATCGCATTGGCCCCGTATACCCTTCCCAGAAAGGTCCATCGGGTGTATCCCCACATATCGACGATTAATATACACGAGGCCAGTCCCAGAGTACCCAGTCCCGCCGTGTAGAGTACAAAGGAGCTGGTCCACAGGTTCTTGTTGATCGGAAAGAACCAGTTCCATGCTCCGCCTGCAAGGAAAAGGCAGAATCCGATGAAAAAGAGCCACACCAGCCGTTTGTGTTCATCCCTGATACGCAGGTACAGTGTCCCGATCAACATACCGATCATGCCTGTGACGATGGATGGAAAGGTGCTGAGGATTCCCTCGGGATCCCATGTTTTTTGCCACATGACTCCCGGAAGCAGAAGCGTATCCAGGTAATTGGCCCAGTTTTTTTCCGGAACGGACAGGTCGGGTTTTCCTATACCGGGTACGGGGACATAGGCTACGATGATCCAGTAAAGGATCAGGATCACAGCACCGATCCGGATCTGCTGTTTCCAGCTGGTGTTGAGGAAAAGAATGGCACAGACCAGGAAGACGATGGCGATCCGCTGCAGGACCCCGGCCCACCGGATGGCACTGAAATCGAATCCGGGCCAGAGCCAGAGGAACACCCCCAGCAGAAAGATGATAATGGTCCGGGTGACGATCTTGCGGTAAATCTGTTTTTTCGGGACCCGTGCATCCAGACGTTTCGTGTATGCCAGCGCTACGGATATTCCCACGATGAATAAAAAGAAGGGAAAAATGAGATCGGTAAGTGTGCAACCATTCCATTCAGCGTGCCTGAGGGGCGCGTAGACATGGGACCAGCTTCCCGGATCGTTCACAATGACCATGGCTGCAATGGTGAAGCCACGCAGTGCGTCCAGAGAAATCAGTCGCTTCGATGCGGAAGAAGATTCAGCGTTTGTCATTTCAGTCGGTTGGCAGGTTGTGGTTGGTTATGGCTTTTCTTTTGCAGTCCTGCTAATCTACTAAAGAAACGCAGAATATGAAACATTTGTCCCGGATACTCCACGGATGCGACAGGACAGCAGTCCGTTCCCTAATTCCCGCTGCTGTTATACAGGGCATCCGCCGCAAGGACCAGGAACATATAATTGGTGGCCCCCCCGCCCATTACGTATTCCGTTTGCTGCCAGAGGAACGGCCAGGTCTTCAGCTCAGGAAAATCGGGTCTGATCAGTGCCGTTCCCGAAACGACCCCTCCGGGAATGAACGACCAGTCCGCCCGGTTCACCCCGTAGGCCACTTTGATGGAGTTGGAGCCGATCCCGGATGCAAATGATGCATTGTTGGATCCGGGATGAACGCCCAGGATGAAATGGAGCGCATTCTGGAAGAAATCGGGGGCCGTCAGTTCGGGCCATCCCTTGTGATAAAAATACTGTTCCACCCCGAACCGCTGGATGTTCCATCCGGCCCCCCAGATGTTGGGCTGATAGGGAACCCCGTAAGGGGAATCCCTGGCCTGTTCATCCTGCAGTTGCTGCTGGTAACGCTTTACCGCATCGGAGATTGCGCCGGTAAATTCCGGATCATCAAAGAGGTGGATGACATTTCCCACTGCCCACCCGCATCTGCTCATCTGATTGACTATCACATCCTTTAATGCCATTAACTGATCTTTATATTGAGGGTCTCCAGTGGTCAGGATCAATTCGGAAAGGGTGATCACTTTCTGGCTGCTCAGCCGCTCTGATTCTGGAATGCCTTTCCACAGGGCGATGGCTGTCCCGAGGGATTCATCGGCCAGTTCGGGGCGGAAAGGGCGAAGTACCCGGGCAGCTGCAGCCAGCGCCTGGATGACCTGCAGCTCCCTTGCCGGATTGTCTTCCGTGAATACCCAGCGGTCATCCTCATTTCCCGGAATATTATCGGTCATGGAAGCCGCATCTCCCAGAAGCACATACTGCCGCAGGTCGGAACAGATGATCCCCCGGTAAAGCCGCCCAAGGGAGC
This sequence comes from uncultured Bacteroides sp., assembly GCA_964575865.1. Lineage (GTDB taxonomy): Bacteria > Bacteroidota > Bacteroidia > Bacteroidales. The sequence goes on from CAZNSZ010000012.1 coordinate 8,993, forward strand.
GGTAACCGCCAAGAATGGAGGCCAGTCCGTGTTCGATCTGCTGGATGGCATCCGGAACCCCGTCAGGCTGGTGGATCTCAACAAGATGGTTTTCAAAGTCGATGGTTGTGACATCCCGGTCTATCCCGAATTCTTCCACCATCCATGCCAGCATCCGTACCGTACCGGCCTGCGATTCCACCCTCAGGTCGTAATCCCCCGCATCGTGCCATCCGCCCTGGTTAAGGCCCGGAACGGGTTCACCGGATCCGAAAGAGGTAAAATTCTCGGGTCCCTGCCGGTATCCGTCAAAATGAAAGGGGACGGGCGGAGCCATCAGGGCATCGTCCATGTGGCAGAGGTCATGCCAGACCCTGTATTTCTCATTGATCCGCATATGGCACATTTGCACCGGCAGGTAATAATCGAGGGTGGGCTGCCATGCGTCGTCCCCGAATACCCCGGGATCGATCAGGAAGGGATGGGAGGTTTCATCTCCGTAGGAAAGCTGGTATACACCGGGAGCCGTGACTTCGCTGAAATCGATGGTCACATAACGGTACCTGAGGAACTGGCCCCAGGGATCAGGGGTTCCGGACAGCCTGAGGACCTTCCCTTCGGGACCAAGCTGGTGGAGCTGGAATTCAGGGACAGACAGATCGTTCATATCGAGTTCCACCACGGCTGTTTTTTTCTGTCCGGGATGATATCCCAGCTGAGAGACCTGGATGACAGGGGTGTAGAGCCAGTCATCAACGGTTGAGGGGGTGATGATCCACTCCACCACCGACCGTGTCCTGTCCCCGATGGCAGGGCTCCGCACGATGTACCATCCGTTGTTGTGGTTGAACCGGCCGTCCCATAATTCCAGTGGAGCGGTCCTGGATTCGATCACCATCCGCTGCAATTCCTCCTCTGGAGCCACCACAAGCCGGGACCCGGTGGCGAGGGGTTCCGCCAGGGGCTCGTCGCCGAAAAAGGTGAGTTCCCCTGTGGGCTGGTCCGGGAAAAGACCGAAGCGGTCGTCCAGGAGATAGGATTTTCCGAAGAGATCTCCAGGGAAGAGTTCCAGGTTGAAGCCCACTTTTCCGATCCATTCCGGCGGCAGCGGCTCTTCCAGATGGACCTCCACCCGGATGCTGTTTCCTTTCATGGCCGTTACTTCTACCTGGTATTTCAGTACCAGGTCAGGATACAGGATGGGATTGAACCCCTTCCGGTCCTTGCTTGAATCGGGGAACCACATGGCCTGCGTGATGCGCCGGGCTTCCCTGTCAATCCTTTTCTCTCCGCCTTTGGGGACGGGCGACCACTGACCCGGTGAGGGCTCCAGCCTCAGGTCACCGTTGGCTGCCACCCGGACCCCATGCTGAATGACGGTTATCCCGGATTGATGCCCGTCGGGATAATAATCACTGAAGACAGTAATGTCCAGTCCCCTTTTGTGAAAATACCCCGCATCATTCAGTTGCAGGTCGTCCTGTCCCTGTGTTGCCAGGGAAATCGTGATCAGCAGAATGGGAAAAATCTTTCTCATTATCAATGGGTTTTTATTTCATTTATGGATGGTTGACGGGGTCCCGGTGGATCATGGTTGGAAATTCACTTGATGTACCGGTCGTTCAGTCCGGCCCCTTCAAGGATCAAGGGAACGATTTTTGCCAGCCGGGCCAGCCGGGTTTCAGCCCGTTTGGCCGATGCGATGTACAGGGCATATTCCCTCTGTTTTCCCGGTGTGAGGGCATTGAATTTTGTTTTCAGAACCCCGTTGTCCGCAAGCTCGCTGGCCAGTTCGCGGGGGATTTCGATCGTTTTTTTCCGTTCAGCTCTCATCTCTTTCCCCTTCAGTTGGTTATCGATGGCTTCCAGGAGGTATGCCCTGACGGAGCTGCGGGAATCCCTGATATCATCGGCAGATCCGAACCTCCACTGCCGCAATGCCTTGGTGATGCCCTCCTGCGCATTGATCAGTTTTTTTTCCGGGTCCTTCAGAAATACTCCCTGATAAAACCAGATTCCCACATGTGACTTGAAGGCGCTGAATCCGGCTACATTTTTATAATTGAGGGTATACACAGGCATTCCCCATTTCACCGATTCCTGCAGGGAGGTCTCATGAAAAATCTCCCTCAGCAGCTTCAGTGCCTCTCTCCAGCGGGGATTTGCATCAATGTAATGATCAACGGAATTCACTTTCATAAGGATCTCATATTCTGGTTGGCAGCCACATCGGATATCCGCTAAAGCTAACGAATCTTCTGCAGGGAACCGCTGCCGGATCCCTGTTTTTGATCAATCGGTGCCCCGGAATTTTCAGGCCAGTCCCCCTCCTCCGGATGTGGACATCCTCCTCAGGGGTACTCCGGGTACCCTACCGATTGTGCAAACAATACCTTCTGCTGCGGTCTCAGCTTAAAGGCTTCCGTGCACCTGGTCCGTTCGCAATTGTGGAACCAGGCAGCCAGTCCATGGGCTGAGGCAAAGAGGTATACATTCTGCGCAATAAATCCGGTATCGGTGTAATAATAGGACTTCTGGACCTCGGGATCACCAATGGTAGCATCGGGCTGTTCCGGTCCCTGGTCATACTTATCCAGGTCCACCACATAGAAAATATTCACAGGGGCATTGCTGACGCGGCCCCTGGAGGCGTACCTCCTGAAGTCACCTGCAGCCACAGGTGCAAGCCTGTGCGGAACCGCTTCATAAAGGTAAAGCCCTTCACTCAGAGAAACATACAAGTCTATTTCCTGTGAATTGCTTGCCGATGGGGCAGTACGGCCGGGTTTGTTGAGGGTGGCTTCCGGCCGGTTAACCCCGAAAGCGGCCCACAACAGGTTCGAAAGTACCTGCGGAGGAAGTTCTTTACTGAGGATGAGCCGGTCGGTCTTCCTGGCCTGAAGTGCAGCAAGCAGAGAGGCTCCCCCCTCCTTCTGAGGAGGTGGCAGATCAATGGGGGTGAGTTCCTGAACGGGTGACGGGTGCAGGGAATGCCCGGTCGACCCTGCCACCAGTAGGGTAGCGGCGGGCAATGTTTTTACAAATGTCCTTCGTTTCATGGGAGCAAAATGAGCAGTTGAACTATAATCCGGACAAGTCATATACGAACAGCAAATCGTCATGACGGATGTAGAGCTTGCGGCCACACACCACAGGGTGGGCCCAGTGCATTCCGGGGCCGCTTTCAGGGACTGTGAAACTTCCGGCAGGCTGGAATGCCTGCGGAGTGGCGCGTACAAGGGTTACGGTACCCCGCTCGTCCAGGCAGTACAGCATCCCGTCCGCATAGGTGATGGATCCTTTTCCAGCGGACTTCCAGAGGGGATTGCCCGTATCAAAATCGATGCAGAACCACCCCCGTGACCTGTCCCCTGATCCGTAAAGAAAACCCTTGTGAAGGATCACTCCGCCGAGGAGGTTATCCATCAGGTCATTCTGCCAGACGGGCTTCACCGAGACCTGGTTTTCTGATACCTCCACATCCAGCAGGATGCTGCCTTTCCCGTAGCCGCTGGAAGCAAAGAGCTGGCCTTCATGATAAATGGGATCGGGGATGTTGTTGGAACGGCTGTTCTCAAAGGGATAAGTCCAGAGCAGGCGTCCGGTCTCCGCATCCACACTGAAGATGTGGCTTGAACTGAGGCCGGCCATCATGGGGATGCCGTCCAGGTCGTACCTGATTAGTGAGCTGAAGCCAACACTACCCGGAATCTCCGTGTTTTTCCAGATCAGGCTCCCGTCCTTCTTGTTGAGGCAAACCATATAGGCTTCTGTTCCGGCCGGGCAGCAATACAACCGTTCCCCTTCGACCAGTACCGATTCCGAATAACCGTATTCCGGTATCTCCGCGTCGTATACCTCCCGAAGTTCTATGCTCCATTGTTCGTCCCCGGTTTTCTGGTCAAATGCCGCCAGCCTTCCCAGCTCGCTCAGGTGATAGACCCATCCGTTGTCGCAGGTGGGTGTGCTCCTGGTACCGTCGTAGGTTTTGGCCCAGGGCATTTCTGTCTGCCACGATGCCCCGTTGGGGACCTTCCAGACGATATTCCCTTCCAGATCCAGGGCAAACACAAAGGTTTGTTGTTCGATCATCCCTGCCGTGAAGAGGAGGCCACCGTCAAATGATACCGAACTGTAACCCTTGCCCAGTCCCTCTGCCGTCCAGGCCAGGGGAGGTCCTTCCTCCGGCCAGGAATCCGGCAGTCCGGTCTCCGCCGATTTGTTGCTCCGGTCCGGTCCGTGATAACACGGCCAGTTGCAGGGAGACTGGGCAAGGAGGCCGGAAGTTATCATGGAAAAAAGGCACAGATGGAATAGCAATGATATTTTCGATGCATTTGAATGGAAAATTCTCCCGGTTCCGGTGGAAGATCCGGCTTGCATGTTCGCGGTTGTTTTTTGCAGTTGCATGGGCAATGGACAGGTTGATGATCCCACTAAATTTACAAATCATTCGTCATACGGCATATGCGGTTATGCAGGATTCGGATCCGGGGAATGCATTTGACTGGATCCGGCTCCCGGGAGAAATGAAAAAAATGGCCCAAATAATGGGAACCGGGTGTGTCATTCAATCTCTTTTTTCTTTAAATTTATTCAGGTGCCGTTTACTGGTGAAACATGCATGTAATGGGTTGAATGATGGATATTTGGCGCCTTATGTCATTGCCTGAGCATGAAAGACGGGAACTACGAAGACATTGATGGTTATATCGCTATGTTCCCTTCCGGGGTCCAGCTTATTTTGAAACGGATGCGAAAGGAGATCCGGAAAGCGGCTCCTGAAGCTACCGAAGCCATCAGGTACGGGATCCCCACCTTCAGGTACAGGGGCAACCTGGTACATTTCGCAGCCTACGACACCCACATAGGATTCTATCCCACACCTTCCGGGATCGAGGCCTTCAAATCCGAGCTATCTGAATACGAGACCGGCAAAGGCACCGTCAGGTTCCCGCTTGAAACTCCCATCCCGTACGGCCTGATCAGGGAGATCGTGCAATTCAGGGTCGAGGAGAAACGGTCCGGTAATTGACAGGCTGACGCAGCGATGAAAAATCTTCGGGGAAAATTTCCGGGAAAACAACATTTCAATTAATTTCATTGGAGCATAGATGTATATGCGCTGACAATGTATTAGCGCTCTCTTTTCCAACTAAACCTAAAACCAAATCCCATGAAACCGAAACTAATCCTTGCGATCGCTCTGGCCGGATTGTTCTGGATCACCGGCTGCCAGAAGGAGTATCCCGAGCCCGTGAACGGAACGGACGAACTCTCTGAACTTCAATTAAAGAACGGGGACATCATCCCGGGACAGTACATCGTTGTCCTGCAGGATGGAGCCCTGAAATCGACTGCATTTGATATGGCCTCTTACCAGGAAAGGCAGGTCATGGTAAAGGAACATGCCAGGGCCCTCATGACTTCCCTCTCACTGGAGGAGTTTGAGCTCGAACACATCTATGCCGCATCCATCCGCGGATTCAGTGTAAAGATGTCCGGCAGCGATGCCGCCAAACTGGCCGGTTCACCGGGAGTGAAGACCGTGGAACCGGACAGGATGGTGATTCTGCGTCCGCCCTGGGAAGATCCCGATGATGGCGGTGATACTGGTAAGGAGGAAGTACCCTATGGTATTGCCAGGGTGGGTTCTGGGGATGGTACAGGAAAAACAGCCTGGATCATCGATACCGGAATCGATCTGGATCACCCTGATCTGAATGTGGATCAGGACAGGGCAAGGAATTTTTCCAGGGCCAGATCAGTGGATGATGACAACGGGCACGGAACCCATTGTGCCGGTATTGTGGCTGCCATTGACAACGAGACAGGCGTGATCGGTGTAGCCGCCGGGGCCACCGTCGTCCCGGTCAGGGTACTGGACCGGAGAGGGAGTGGAGCAATTTCTGTGATTATGGCAGGAGTGGATTATGTGGCTGCCAATGCTTCTGCAGGCGATGCGGCAAATATGAGTCTGGGCGGCGGAGTATCTCTAACCTTGGATCAGGCGGTATACAATGCATCACAGGCGGGTATCTATTTTGCACTTGCGGCGGGGAATGAAAGCGATGATGCCAACCTTCACTCTCCTGCAAGGGTCAATGGACCGAACATCTATACCATTTCAGCAATGGATGTCAACGATCAGTTCGCTTATTTCTCCAACTACGGCAATCCCCCCATTGACTATTGCGAACCCGGGGTGAGTATCTATTCCACCTATAAGAACGGGGGATATGCCACCATGAGCGGAACCTCCATGGCGGCCCCGCACATGTGCGGGATCCTTTTGATGACCGGAGGGAAGCCTGTGGGAGATGGTTATGTCAAAGGGGATCCTGATGGGGATCCTGATCCCATCGGTATCATAGGGACACTGTAGGGACATAGGTCAATTGTGTCGAAAGCCTTCCCGCGGTAACCGGGAAGGCTTTTGTGCTTTGTGGTCCCCTTTCCACTGAAATCTGGTTTTTATGACGTATATTTACGTCGTTAAATAGTGGAACATGGTTAAGTCCAAAACAGAATTATTTGATGCGAAGATGCAGGAGTGTGCCGAACTTTACAAGGCACTGGCCCACCCCGCCCGGATCGCTATCCTGCATTACCTGGCAGAGACCAGGACATGTATCACCGGGGATATTTCAGGAGAGCTTCCCCTGAGCCGCTCCACCGTCAACCAGCACCTTGCGGAGCTGAAGAAAGCGGGCCTGATCCAGGGTTCCATCGAAGGGGTGAATACCAAATACTGCCTGGACCCGGAGGCCATTCACCGGTTCAAATGCATGTCTTCGGAGCTTTTTGAAAAGCTGGATGAGATGGACGGATGCAAATGCTAAGAAGGAGTGAGGAGGAGGTGGAGCGTTTAGCCGGGATCAGATCCATGCACGCATGCGGGACTTCTACGAAGGGATCCGGAAAGAACCCGGTTAGTTTCCTGTCCTGAAGCTCCTGATGACCGTCTCGCTCCTGAACGCGTCCGAATGAACAGGGCAGGCCCTGATCTTCCAGTAATAGGTGGTCCGGGGATCAAGGTCAGTCACCATCCTGGTCATCTCCACCGTTTCCTCCGTATCCGGCGTATCCTCCCTGCTGCACTGAGCCGGGAGGATGACCAGGATCAGTACCGCGATCTTCGCCAGTGACAGTTTTCTTCGGCCGGTCCACAGGAAAAGAACAGTTCCGGCAAGCAGGAGCATCATCGCCTCAGGTCGGCTTCCGGTGGATGGCCGGTGGACAAGCTGAATGGTTGAGTGTTCCGGAAAGTCAGGATCGGGGGAGATCAACAGTTCATATTGAAAACCCTGCTTCCCGCTCCAGGAGAATTCGGTGCCCGTTCCGGTGATTGAATCACCGATATCCGGGGTCAACATGGAGATACCGGCAAAGAGTCCCGGGATGGCGAAAGAACGATCCCCCTTATTTAACTCCTTGTTGAGGTCGATCAGGATATATTCTTCATAATTATAGTGATAGAACAGGTAGAATATTTGATTGCCCAGGTCATAGATCTGGGAGTACTGGGTGGGATATCTTCCCTCCTGGTGGGTGGAAGCCAGAATGGATCCCACCAGGTACGGGGTAAAATCATTGCCCGCCCGGATCATCTCGCTGGCTGTCCGGTACCGGTCACAGGGATAGCCGCCCAGCTCCGGGTGAGAATGATAGAAATTGGTCAGGATCATATGATTACCGCTGAGGGGGAGGATGCTGTCCCCTTCCACAATGATTGCTCTGGCATGTGCATCCCCGACCAGGTATTGCGCTTTGTACTGGTCCTCGCAATAGTAAGCATTGAAAAGGATCATGGCTTCATCAACACTTGCGCACGATTCGATCACCCGCTGCATCAGTGCTCCGGGGACCTTTACCTTATTCGCTTCAGCGCCGGGCATGGCCAGGTAGGGACCTGATGTGGCATCCCAGAACAATCCCTTTTCATTCATCCCGCCTTGTGGAAAACCGCTTCCCCATCCGAATTTGACCCAGCCGAGCTTTCCGTCCTTCCCGGGAATAAACCACATGACCGGATCCGGATCTTCCCAGTCTTCGTTGTTCCCAGCGAGGACCAGGGAATCGGACTTCAGGTAAAAAATGGTACAGGAGGTGGCTTCAGGGGGGATGCATAAAAGAAAAAGTATGAGAAGGATAAAGAATTGAATATGAACTCTCAAAAATTTCATTATTCAACTAAAGGTTTATAGGATGATCTATTTCTGACTCTTTTTGTATGCCGCGATCTGCAGGACATCTTCAAGGTGTTCTTCATCCTGTAAGGATACGGTAAGCGGAAGCAGTTTTCCGACCGGCGTGCCGGATTGGAACTGGCTTTTCAGCGTTTCACTGACGGGAAGCCCGGGTATTCCCTCCGCTGTTTTTTCGGTGAAGTAGAAGGTTATCTTAAAATGTTCGTCCCAGACCGAGAGCCAGAAAACCGTCTTTTTTTTATGGACCACTTTGCAGAGCCAGGCGTGTCCGTCCTTATAATATTTCCACTCCGGTTCCAGAAGGAGCGGCTCATTCCTGATCTCCTGCATCAGGGTGGCGAACACAGGATAGGTTTTCCCGAGCACATTTTTCAGTACCGGTTCATCCGGATAGACCGAGGGATCGTTAAGGAGTGGCTTGTCCATGTGTATTTCTGATTTGGCATCACGTAAGTTACCCAACTCTCCTTTATGATGCCAGTCCCCTGGGTGAAAATCCTCACAATTCGCTGCAGAATCCCTGTCATCCGGGTTGATTGGGGATGGTGTCTAAAGGAATACCGTGACTGTATAATAGCATCCGATCCCGATGAACAGGAGCGCGACCACTTTCCTGAACCAGAATTCAAAACGCTTCAGGTTGTTGAAGAGTTTCCCGACCCCGGAAACTGCAAAGGCTATGAGCCAGGCAAAAAGGACGATGGGTATGGCCGCCGTCAGGGAAAAGACCAGGCTGAGCCAGGGTGAGGCGGTGGTGAGTACCAGGGGGATCAGCATCCCGAAATAGAGCACCCCGCTGTAAGGGCAGAAGGCAAGGGCAAGGACGGCTCCCAGCAGGAAGGAGTCCCAGGCCCTGAAGGTTTCCTTTTTTTCGAACCTTCGCGTGATCCGGCTGAAGAGCGGGAAATCGATGCGGATCAGCCCCGTCATCAGGATCCCGATCACCAGGAGCAGTGGGCCGATGATCCGCTCTGAATACTGCTGAAAAATGGTGGCTATCCTGAACTGGTCCGCTCCCAGGTAGAGCAGCATCGCCAGGGCGGTATAGGAAAAGACGGTCCCCAGGGCATAAAAAACCCCATTCAATGCGATCCTTTTTCGGTGGGAAATATCCTTCCCGATGAATCCAATGGCGGTAATGTTGATGGTCATGGGGCATGGCGCAATAGCGGTCAGTAATCCCAGCAGCAGCGCAGATACCAGCGGACCTGTGGCATCGGCATACAATCCTGTAAGGAATTCCTGCATCATTCAAGGTATTTTCCCAGCGCGGCCCTCAGGGCCTCCCGGTAATAATCAGGATGTGTGCTGGCGTACATGAATGCAGGGCTGGTGAGGTTTGAAATGCTGTCCCCTTTGACCACGTACAGGGTTTGCCCGGATGCCTTCAGGAACCTGGAAGCCTCCTGCCCGTTTTTTGACCGGTAACTGAGTGGGACGAACCGGATCTCCCCGGACCGGTAAGCCTCGCTGAATTCCTCTTCAAGCAGACTGACGGTTACCTGTTCAACCGCCATGCAGGATTCGCAGCGCTGTGCCAGGTGAAAGAGAACCACCTGGATGGCTTCTGTGTCAGGATCAAAAACAATGGCTGGTTCTCCTGGGCCGGTCTCACCGGATCCGGTCCGGCACGACGACAGCGCAAGCACCAGCAGGAGCAATCCTGTATGGATATAAGGCCTCATGTGGACAGGTTCTGACTGGTGTTGAACAGAAGACTTTTAAGGGTTACCATTCGGGGCACCTCTCCCGACAGGATCACCTTTTCGTTGATCACCAGTCCTGGTGTGCGCAGAATGGCATAGGCCAGGATCTCCTGTATATCCCCAACTTTCTCCACGGTGGCATCGAGTTGCAGCTCTTCCACGGCTGTCACCGTCATTTTATACAGTGACTCGCAGCGTGCACAACCTGTGCCCAGTATCTTGATCTTCATCATCCCAGGATACATATCGTTCCCGGAGCAAGTTACGAAATCCGGGAAAAATGCTCCCGTCCGATTACAACGGGTAATCACAATATGTAACACCTCAAAACACAAATCGATCGATGAAGAAGCGCAAAATCCTGAATCCGATCGAGGGAACAGAGATGAGTACCATGGCAGACCTGACACAGTGGGTGGTGGACAGCGATAAGGTGGTGACCTTTTAACCGGCCTCTTCCACCCGACCGGACCCGAATCCCCCTCCGCCCGGGGTTTTGATGATCAGCCGGTCTCCTGGTTCCAGGTCTGTGTTGACAATGCTGTCCAGTTGAACCACCGAACCGTCGGTTTTCACGATGAACTGCCTGCCTTTCTTTCCCGGTTCTCCACCATCCATACCGTATGGTCCGCTTTGGCGCCGCTGTGTCAGCAGTGAGAGGTTTACCTTTTCGGTGAACATGTACTCCCGGATCATGCCGTTTCCGCCCCTGAACCGGCCTCCTCCTCCGGAGCCTTTTCTGATGCAGGTGCGGAGAATGCGGACCGGATACCTGAATTCGATGACTTCGGGATCAGTGATCCTGGTGTTGGTCATGTGATGGTGCACGGCATCGCTGCCGTGAAAACCCTCCCCGGCCCCGGTCCCTCCGGCCAGGGTTTCGTAATACCCGAAACGTTCGTTTCCGAAAAGCACATTGTTCATGGTCCCCTGAGAAGCGGCCATGGTCCCGAACGCTTTCAGCAGGGTGTCGGTAAGCCGCTGACTGATCTCCACATTGCCTCCTACAACTGCCGGACACAGGGACGGATCCTCCGGAAAATCCGGATTCAGCATCCCGGGTGGCACATGGATCACCACAGGATCCAGGAGACCGTCATTCAACGGGATGTTTTCATCCAGCAGCATCCTCAGCACATAGATCACCACGCTGTGTACAATGGCCACAGTGGCATTCATGTTAGAGGGGTGCACCGGTGCGCTGCCTGAAAAGTCAATGATACAGGATCCTGGTTCTTTTCGGATGTTCACTTCAATGGGACTGCCGTCGTCCAGCATTTCCCTGGCCCTGTACGTTCCATCGGGAATCTTGTCCAGGATGGCTGCAATCCTGTCACGGGCATGTTTCCTCAACGCGTTAAAAAAGAAATCTATCCTCTCCGATCCGTGTTCCCTGATCAGCGCCAGAAGGGTGTCGGCCCCCTTCTTATTGGCTGCCAGGGCAGCATTCAGATCAGCCAGGTTTTCCCCGGGATTCCGGGATGGATAAGGTGAACCGGTGAGTATTCTGTGAATGCCTTCCCAGTCAGCCTTCCCATTTTCCACCAGCAGGAAAGGGGGAATCACCACCCCTTCTTCTGCCAGGCTTCCGGCGGCGGGCGGCATCGATCCGGGTGAGACCCCCCCGATCTCGCTGTGGTGCGCACGGTTCACCACAAAACCGGTCAGCTTCCGGTTGTCATCGAATACCGGGCTAACCGTGGTAACATCCGGGAGGTGGGATCCCCCAAATGCCGGGTGATTGGTGATCAGGGTATCGCCCGGTTTGAATTGAAAATTCCGGAGCAGTGCTTTCACACAAACACCCAGTCCACCCAGGTGTACCGGGATATGGGGGGCATTGGCGACCAGGTTTCCACCGGAATCCAGTAGTGCACAGGAGAAATCGAGGCGCTCTTTGATATTCACTGAAAATGCGGTCCGCTGCAGCATGGCTCCCATATGTTCAGCGATGGCCATGAATCGGTTTGTGAACAATTCAAGCTCCGCCTCATAGGGTCTGTTGCTTCCTGTTGCCCGTTTTCCGCCCTGGCCCGAAACAAGAATTCCCGTCCGGTTTCCCTGCATCGTATAGGTCCAGTTGTTCTCAATAAATGTGGTGCTGAAACTGTCAAGGAGGAGGGCCGGACCTTCGATCACATGACCCGGTGACAGTTGATCCGCATAAAACAGGCGGGGGCCCTTTTCCGGTTTGAGACCGGGAACGGCTGCAGTGGTTTTTTCCGGTGACTGAGCCTTCTCAAGACCTGTCTCCCTGTCCGATGCCACCACCCTAATCGCTTCCACTTCGACGATCCTGTTGTCCACCGCATGTCCAAATACCGACCGGTAGGTTTCTTTAAACAACTGGATCAAATCGGATTTATTATCATATTCAATATCAATGGAGTGATCCTGCCCCTGGTATCTTAAATACAGCTTTCGGCTCCTGATTTCAATCTGATGCTCCGGGATGTCCTCTTCGAGCAGTTTCGATATGGCTTCCTTTTCCAGTTCCGTAAACTCCCTCTCAATTTTTCCTGCGTATTTTACGAAAGGCTGGAGGATCTGCCTGGTGGCGAACCGTTCAACCCGTGCATGCCCGATTCCGTATGCACTCAGAAGTCCCGCCTCCTCGGGCAGGATGATTTTCCGGATCCCGAGCAGTGAAGCGATGTGGCAGGCATGAAGACCGCCAGCCCCCCCAAAGGATACAAGGCTGTATTCAGCCGGGTTATAGCCTTTCTGGACAGATATTTTCCTGATGGCCCCGGCCATGATTTCGTCGGCAATGTCAATGAAGCTCCCGATGAGGCCTGCAGCGGACGGCCTGCTGCCGGAAGATTGTTCGATCCGGTCAGCCAGGGCTGACAGTTTCTTCTCCGCCGCTTCGGGATAGATGGGTATGGAGAAATTGGACGGATGAAGTTTCCCGGCAAGAAGATTGATATCGGTGAGTGTCAATGGGCCTCCTGCTCCGTAACATGCGGGGCCCGGGTGGGCACCAGCACTTTCGGGGCCCACATACAGCCTGTAACCATCGAATCCGCAGATGGAACCTCCGCCCGCCGCCACTGTTTCGATGGTCAGGGCAGGACTCATGATATGGGCATCACCCACCGTCAGGTCATAGAGGTATTCGAACCCTCCGTCGAACCGGCTCACATCCGTACTGGTCCCCCCCATGTCGAAGGTGATCAGGCGGTCCTCGCCCAGTTGCTTCCCTTTCAGGGCCGCTCCCACCACGCCTCCAGCCGGCCCGCTCAGGAGGCTGTCAACGGGCTGGAAATGGGAAGCCCTGATGAGCCCTCCTGCACTGGTCATTACCCTGAAGCTTCGGGCATCCGACTGTGCGCTGATCTCTTTCAGGTAGTTCCTGATCCCCGGAGCCAGGTAGGCATTCACCACGGTGGTTTCAGTCCGGTCAAGGTATTTGATCATTTTCGAAAGATCCGATGAAACCGATATATGCCGGAAGCCCAGATGACGGGCCAGATCTGCAGCCTTTATTTCGTGACCGGGATTCCGGTAGGCATTCAGGAAGGAAATACCGATACTGACAACATCCTTGTTTTTAATTTTTAAGAGTTTTTCTTCTAATGTTTTTATTTCAATGTTTTGAAGGATGTTTCCCCGGCTGTCTATCCGCTCTTCAGCTTCTATAACCCCGTCAGCGAGCGGAGGTGGTTTGTCAATCTTCCGTGCGAAGATATCCGGCCTCTGCTGGTTCCCGATATGCAGGATGTCACCGAATCCGGAAGTGGTGACCAGGATGGTTTCGGCACCCCGCCGCTCCAGCAGCGCATTGGTTCCGATGGTCGTTCCCAGTCGGATCTCCACAGGGGGGAAAGACTTTCCAAGGGGGGTTTGTGTGATCAGCCGGATACCCAGAACGGGTGCCTCCTCACCGGTGGATACTTCGAATGTCAGTTTTTTTCCATGTAATCGGGGAGGCAGCGGACGGTCAATCCTTATGCTGGCTGATGCCGGGTCATAAGCGGTGACCCGATACTTTTTTCCGGGGCTGGCAGTGAGCACCAGCCCGTATCCTTTGATAAATCCTTCAGGAACCTCCCAGGACTCTTTGATCCTGAATTCAGTATCCGAAATCCAGCTGACAATTTCCCCCCTGATGCATCCGCTGCTCAGAACCTTCCTGTACATGATCCTTCCTGCCGGATCCCGGCCGATGCAATCGGTGAAGGTGCCGCCGGTGTCTATGCTTATCTGATATGGCGTATCCATTCAGGGGTTGGTTCATTTTGAATTTCTGCGCAGCATGTATCTGTAGAATACGCCGGTTATCGTTATTGAAGCTGAAAGGTACAATATAATGGTCAAGGGGGTCAACTGCACAGTGCTGTCCAGTGCACCTGAGATTGCAGTAACCAGGTTGTGCAGCCCGATGATCAGTGTAATCACAAGGGTGATCCCGAGGAGAAAAGAATTCAACTGGCTGTTTTTCCTTCCGGTCAGTTCAGCATCATGAACCAGGTATACCAGGATAAAACTGATCAGGGGCAGGACAATACCGTTGAGGGCCTGGGCCAGGATGATGGCAGGGATGGGACGGATATCCAGTGTGGCAAATGTCATTCCGATCAGCAGGACTCCGGCCCAGGAGAGCCTGAAGTAAAGTCCATTGTAATTCCATCTTTTCCCCTTCCCGGACCCGAAGAGACTCTTCAGGGTCACGGCCGATGCCAGGGGTGCGGTGATGGCGGAGGTGAAACCGGCAGCAAAAAGTCCTGCTCCCAGGATGAGATCCCCATTGACTTCGCTCTTTGAAGTCAGTGCCCCGGAGAGCGCAGCAAAGCTGAAGTCCCCCGCCACGGCGCTCCCCACGACCACCACCGACACTGAGAACAGGCCACCAAGGAGGATGGCCACCACCAGTCCCCACCGCATTTCCCGGATGCTGCGCACTCCCTTGCTGATCCCTGATCCGAGGAACAGGTTATAGGGGACGATCGTGGTTCCGATCAGTGCCAGTGCCAGCCATGGAGCCTGTGGTCCGGAAGGGATGGAAGGGATCAGGAGGCCGTGTGAAAGTTCGCGCAGGGGCGGCGCTATCCTGATGGCCGTGTAAAGAAAAGTGATTCCCAGGACCATGACCAGCACACCCATCAGCCTGGAGATGAATTTTAAGGAAGGGACCAGAAGGATCACTGCTGCTGCCAGCCCGAGAAGGGGAACAATGAATTTTTCTAACCCCGGGGCGACCAGCAGGATCCCCTCCCGGGCTCCGATCAGATTTCCCATTTCATAGGCGGCAGCTCCGCCGCAGATCGCCAGGACGATGAGGAATATGATAAGGATCATTCCTTTGCTGCCACTCCTTTTTTCAGCGATGAGTTCACCCATGTTCCGGCCCGAGAGGACCGTTATCCTGGATGCGGCTTCCTGAAGGAGGATGCAGGCAAGGGTGGAAAACAGGAGGACCCACATGAGATCATAAGAAAACAGGGCTCCGGCCCCGGCAGCAGTGGCAATGGTTCCCGGACCAATAAATGCGGCTGAGACCACGGACCAGAAGAGGATGTTCAGGATGTTGCTGCGGAGTCTCATTCGGCCTGTTTTGCAGAGAGGGCATAAATGGCGAAAGTGGCCAGCCAGTGTTCACCTTCGTAATTACCGTCTGTCAGGGAGGGCAGGGAATGGGCGATGTGCTGGTCAGCGATCCTGCTCAGATGACGGAATTCCGGATATTGACCTGCCAGGCTGTACAATACCCAGGCCCTGCTGAAATTCAGTCCGTCCAGATGCACCAGTTTGCCGTCCGTCCGGTCCGTTACCATTCCCGGCTCGAGGGTAAACTCCCCGGATAAAAGCTGCGGGGCAAATCCGGTGACCCATTCCAGGAACTGCTCCCTGTCCAGCACCCTTCTCATCAGATCGATTTCCTCCAGGCAGGGCGAAAGAAAATCGTACCCGCCCGGTTCCCAGTGCATGGGACAATCCCTGTCTTCCAGGTAAAACTCCAGTGCTTTTTCCTCGATCAATCCCCTGAGGCTGTCGATCCCGTTCGAAACGGCAAAATCCCATGCAAAGGCCAGGCCGAAGGCAGTATTGGTATGTTCCCCGACCCTGATGGGATACCTCAGGTTGGGAAGGAATTCCATGTAGTTCAGCACCATCTTATCGCTCAATGGCTTCAGGTTCCCTGCAAGCTCGGCACCCAGGGGATCGTCCCAGGAACCAAGTTCCCCGGAAAGTTTTAACAGCCATGCCCAGCCATAGGTTCTTTCATAGGACCTGTTCAGCTCCTTTTCAAAATAGGCCACCTCATGTTCAATGTTTTCTCTGCTCAAATTCTCTGAAAGCAACCGCCTGATCCTGGCCGCTTCTTCCAGGCCGGGGTACATTTTCAATAACCTGACCAGGGACCAGTGTCCGTGGACAGAAGAGTGCCAGTCGAAACACCCGTAGAAAGCGGGGTGCGCCACCCGGGGTTCAAGTAAATCTTCTTTGGACCCAAGCGTCTCGCCCGGTTTGTTGGGATATTCGGTCTGAATGCAGTTCAGGGGAAGTTGTGCGAGGCGGCTGGCCTGTGAAACCGTGAGCATTATGTTCACTGGGGATTCAGATGTCCCTTCATGGACCGGGTCCTCTTTTCTGGCTGTCTGCTTACCGGTGCAGGAACCGACCAGCAATGCCGCAGGGATGAGTAAAAGAATGGATTTCATTTTCAAGGGAATGAACATGTGTCAGTCTGCTGTTCGTTTTGGTGTCAGATAGCAAATATACGGCCGGAAGCGCATACTGAAAAACAGGGGGCCTCTGGTTCATCGCGTCAGGAAATGAAAAGTGATCAGAAAACTTGACAGGTTCCTTTGATTGAACGTAACTTGGTGAATGAATCCCTTGCATGAGAGAAGCATTTGCCATATTCCTGTTTACTGTTACAGCGCTCTGTTCTTGTGACAGGAGGGCGCAACACCAACAGGATGCTGCGGCCGGGATTCAACCGGACGGTTCCGGCCTGCTGGAAAGCTGGCCACCGGGGGGACCTCAACACCTCTGGACATACAGCGGACTGGGAAAAGGGTACGGTGGACCACTGGTCACCGAACAGGCTATATTTATCAATGCAGAAGAGGATGGGAACAGTTATACGGTGGCGCTGGGACTTGACGGCACATTCCACTGGAAATCCCCCAACGGAAAGGAATTTTCCGGGATGGATTTCTCGGCCACCTATCCCGGAACAAGGGCCACTCCTTCCATCAAGGGGAATCTTGTCTATTCTGTCTCCGGGACCGGTCATCTGTCGTGTTTTGATTCCCGCACCGGGAAGGTGATCTGGGCCGCCGACCTGATCAATGATTACAATGGGTTACTGGGAGATTTCGGTTACTCAGAGACACCGGTGGTGGATGGGCATCTGGTTTATGGCACCCCCGGGGGAAGGGTGCATAACGTGGTGGCACTGGACCGGATGACCGGTGCTCTGGTCTGGTCCTCTCCGGTGAACAGGGACCACTTCTCCTACGGGACCCCGCTGTTGCTGGATTTTCCCGACCGTGAACTCCTGGTGGGGGCTTCACGGAATTACGTGCATGTATTGGACAGGAGGAATGGAGAATTGCTCTCAAGTTATCCGCTGGAAAATATCAGGGAAGGTTGGGAACACTGCAATTCGTTGGTGCACAAAGATGGGTTTCTCTACTATGTGCTCTGCGAGGAGGACGGCCAGGGAACCGTCAAGCTCCATCTCTCCCGGGATGGCACCTCCCTGCAGGAAGTCTGGCGTAACAGTGAAGTGAACAATGTTTTTGAGGGTTTCGAAGTCGCAGGAACCACCCTGTATGCTGCCATGGAGAACAGGAGACTGATTGGTCTTGATACGGAGACCGGAGAGATCAGGCACACGGTGAGATCGGTCAACGGAAACATCGTGCATGCCGGTGACAAACTGATCCTTTACGGTCACAACGGCACGGTCCAGCTGTTCAGCCTGGTTAAAGGGGAGCCGCAACTGAGGTCCGAATTCCGGATCCGTGAAGGAAGCGGCCACCACTTTTCTTTCCCCGTCATTGCGGATGGCGTAATGTACATCAGGCGCGGCGAGGCACTGATGGCCTTCGCCGTGCGATGACCAAAAATCGCATTAATTCTCCGTAAAGTTCCCGTATAGTTCGCATTCACGGTAAATATCTGTTACATTTAATGCATAACCGGGAGAACCCGGGCAAAAGGAACGGACCTCATGTGTTCAAAATTCAGAAGGCAGGTGAAAAACCACTTTACAACCTGTCCCCGTACTGGAAAAATAACCGGAGTTAAATACTCAAAAGAAAAAACCCCCTGGCTCTGGATCGTTCTCGGGCTGGCTGCAGTGTTCTGGGTACTTATCCGTGTGGTACCCAAACCCAGTCGTGCAGCCTATCCCTGTCAGCGGGTGGCCCAACCACTGGCTGCCAGTTTTATCGCCTGGGTGCTTGGCATGGCCGGATCTGCCATGCTCATCAGGAAGGGCCGGCAGCTCGTAAAAGGGCAACGGTATGTGGGAGGGGGGATCACACTGATACTGGCCACCCTTATTTGCTTCGTCACACTGAGTGATACCCGGATGGCAGCCGCATCAACAGGAGAATTCGTCCCTTCCGATCCGGCCAATACCCCTGTTGGAGAAGGAAAGGGGATTCATCCCGGACGCGTGGTCTGGGTGTATGACGACCAGCTTTGTGACCAGGGAGGTACCAGTGGCTGGTGGTGGGAAGATCACCGCACCGATCCGGAGGTTGCCCGGAGCATGATGTCGAGGGCACTGCTCAACCTGACAGGAATTTCCGATCCGGAAGCATCATGGGATGCCCTCTTTAAGCACTTCAACCGGGAACGTTACCAACTGGATGATACCGGATATGGGGCAGGAGATAAAATTGCAATCAAAATCAACAACATCTTTTCCCGGTCCTATCAGTGGACCAGCAGCCAGGATAACAGGCCCTGTCCCCAGATGGTGCATGCGTTGCTCTGGCAACTGGTACACTTGGCAGGTGTGCCGGAAGAGGATATCACCCTGTATGACTGTATCTTTTACCATGGTGATCCCGTTTACCAGTACTGCCATTCCGATTTCCCCGGTGTTCGCTGGGCCGAAGGGGATGCCACGGACCGGCCCGGGTACGAATCCGGACCCGGTGCAGATCCGGGTACAAGGGAGAAGGTGGTACCCGATCCGGAATGTGTGGTCCATTACGGGGATCCGGACCTGGTCCCCGGCAGCGGCACGGTCTGCCTTCCCACGGTGGTCTCGGAGGCCAGGTACCTCATCGATATTGCCCTGCCACGTCCCCATGACCTGGCGGGGGTCACCCTCTGTGCCAAAAACTTTTTCGGATCGGTCTATCATCCGACCCTCTACCAGTATTACCATGGCTGGCATCCGGAATTCATGCACCAGTCAGTGGCCGCCCGGGACTTTTCAGAAAGCATTCCCATGCGCCCCATGGGATCTTACAACGCCCTGGTGGATCTCCTTGGACACAGCGACCTTGGGGGCAAGGTGCTCCTCTTCATGGCCGAGGCTGTCCGGTACCGTTACTGGTCCGCCCCGCCCTTTGACGGTGGACCCGCTTCGAGCCTTTTCATGAGCCAGGATGGCGTCGCCATTGAATCGGTTCTGCTTGATTTCCTGCGCTCCGAAGGGGCAGTGCCATCGGGTACGGCCGACAATTATCTGCATGAAGCGGCCCGGGCTGACGATCCGCCCTCGGGAACGGTATATGATCCGGAGAATGACGGAATTCGGCTGGCCAGTCTGGGTGTCCACGAGCACTGGAACAATCCGGCGGACAAACAGTACAGCCGCAACCTGGCGACCGGAGAGGGAATCGAACTCATCCAGATCACCGATAATACTTCCTCCGGTGTCGGATATGAAGAATTGGAGACCCATGGCAGTGATTTGCTGCTGGCAAATTATCCCAATCCCTTCAGCGATTATACTGTCGTTGGGTATTCAATACCGGTTTCCGCCCATATCAGGGTGAACGTGTACAACCTGAAGGGGGAGGTGGTAAGTACCCTCATTAACCAGCATCAGCCGGCAGGGTCATATGAGGCGAACTGGAACGGTTGCAATGACAGGGGGGAGCCTCTGTCCGGGGGGATTTATATCTGCAGGCTGGAGATGATTTCAGGGGGGAAAACCGTCAGCCGGTCCCGCCAGATATTCCTTGTCAGATAAGGGAGAGGACCAGAACAGTCATGCACCAGCTACCATTTCCTTTGGCAAACCGGGTTGTTCCTGATGCTCCGGCAGCCTGATAACCAATCCTGCCTCTACTCAATGAAACGCCTGACCTCATAAATGTCCGTCCGCCTGTCTTTGAGGTTTCTTACACTTCCAAACTGATTGAGTTCCCTGAGCATGTTGATATCTACATCGGCTATCAGTATCATTTCAGTATTGGGGGTAGCCTCTGCCTTGATTCCGTTTGTAGGAAATGCAAAATCACATGGAGTAAATACCATGGATTGGGCATATTGTATGTCCATGTTATGGACTTTCGGCAAATTACCCACACTTCCGGCGATTGCTACGAAACACTCGTTTTCAATGGCTCTGGCCTGCGCACAATTGCGTACCCTCGAATACCCGTTCTGGGTATCGGTTAAAAAAGGCACGAACAATATATCCATTTTCTCATCCGCAAGAATCCTGCTCAGTTCCGGAAATTCGATGTCGTAACAAATGAGAATCCCGATTCTGCCGCAGTCTGTGTCGAAGGTCTTCAATTCCCTGCCTCCCTGAAGGCCCCAGACTTTTGCCTCATCCGGCGTCACGTGAAGCTTCTCGTATCGTTCAATCCCGCCATCCCTTTTGCATAAATATCCTGCATTGTACAGCTGATTATCGATGACTTCGGGCATGCTTCCGGTAATAATGTTAATGTTGTAGGATATGGCAAGTTCAGAGAATCGCGAAACAATCCCGGAGGTGTGATTAGCCAGCTCACGAATGGCCTCAGGTTCTGACAGGTGGTTGTTTTCTGCCATCAGCGGGGCATTGAAAAATTCCGGGAACAGGGCGAAATCAGCCCGGTAACCTGATACCGCATCAACGAAATATTCGGCCTGCTGCATCACCTCGTCCAGGTTTTTGTACAACCGCATTTGCCATTGAATCAACCCCAATCTAACGACAGATTTTTTGACAGCTGCCTTTTTTGAGGGTTTTTCATAATAGACATTGTCCCACTCCAGAAGCACTGCATACTCTTTCGATTCTTTGTCTCCTTCCAGATAACCCTGGAGGATCCTGACAGGATGAAAGTCGTTGGATATCTGAAAATTCAGGACCGGATCATGGATCTCTTTCTTCCGCACCCTCGAGATGTACTCCCTCGGAGAAATGTCCGGGGAATATCTAAAGTAATTGGGAATCCGTCCGCCAAATACGATGCCCTTCAGGTTCATTCTTTCACACAGCTCTTTTCTGTAATCATACAGCCGTCTTCCAAGCCTGAGGCCGCGGAATTTTGGTCTGATGAATATATCAATGCCGTAAAGGATATCTCCATCATTGCTATGGGTACTGAAGGTGTAGTTGCCGGTTATTTCCTTATAGGTATGCCTGTTTTCAAAAGGTTCATAATTAACAATGATGGAGAGGGCGCACCCTGCAAAATCGTCATTCACCCTGATAAATACCTGACCTTCAGGGAAAACATTGATCAGGGTCCGAATCTGGTCTTCTTTCCAGATCGCCTGCGGCATCCCCGCATAGGATTCGAGCATTGCTGATTTGAACTCCTCAAAATGTGCGGGACTCAGGTATTCCAGCTGAATATTGTCAATCTCATTCATATCAATGTCTTTGGTCGTACAAATCTAGAAAATTACTGTTGCTGACAATCATTTGGCTTCTCATCTCCAAATGATATATTTTTGAGCAGAAAGGATCACATGAGTTCAAATTATGACAGGCACTATGCGACGGAGAACTACTTCGGTGATCCGTTTCCCGAACTGATCGGCTTTTTTGCCGGACTTTCACCGGAAGGCAAAGTGCTTGATCTGGGATGCGGTCAGGGACGGGATGCGATTTCCATTGCGAGGCTGGGATTTGAGGTGACCGGGATCGACTCTTCCGCTGTAGGTATTGAACAGATGTTAGCGGTTGCGCGAGAGGAGAAATTGTCCCTGAAGGGTGTAGTGGGTGATATTTATGGCTACAAGGAGAAAGGGAAATTTGACATTATCCTGATCGATAGCATGTTTCATTTCAGAAGGAAGGAGCGGGAAAAGGAAATCGGATTCCTGTCAGATCTGATTGGGTCTATGAAGGCCGATGCGACCCTGGTCGTTTGCCTGCATCATACCGGGGGAATTCTCAAAACCTTCGAAGAAGTAATCCATCAATCGGACACTCTGATCCTGCTTATTGAAAAGGATTTCAACTACACATTCAATGATCCGGAATCGGATCACCGATCCGTCACTCCTTACAGGATGCTTGCCTATAGAAAGAAAGCAGGCCATTAAGCAAGCTTGTGGCTCCTCCAGGAGGAGATATTCGGGCTCTTTCATTCGGTGGCTAATGACTGTTGCCGGTGTGAAAATCGTTCATTTGCTTTAAAAATGCCACTACATGCAACTTCTCATTTAAGGATAGTTCAGCCGTCATCAGGCTAAATACTTCTGACATCTTTGGCATCACCACATCAAGCTCCTTCCTGCCCTTCGCAGTGATTTTAATCCTCTTTGCCCGTTTGTCATCTGCATCGTCAAATTCTTCGATAAATCCTTTATTTAGAAGCCGTTTCAAGACCTCGATCCCTGAAGGTGGTTCAAGGTGATGCATTTTTATCAATTCCATTTTTCTGAAACTGTCAGTGTGGTTTAGATGATACAAAAAACTGAAGCCATCGGGTGATGTTAACTCTGAGTCTCCCAAAACCTTTTTTGCATAAGTCTTGAAATACCTGTTTTGCATGACCAAGAGGAAGGATAATTCCATATCCAGGGATTCGGGACTATGCTTGGATTTTTCAAACTTACCTTCAGAAAACAATCGCGAATTCAGCCAGATGATGAAAGAATCCAGACTGTAGTCACCAGTATTGTTCTCGTTCTGATATATTTCAAGCCAGTGCACTATTTCTTTTATGATTTCCAGAGATGATTTCATGCAGTAAAATTAGACATTATACTTCAATAATGAAATAAATAACAATTATTGCTATGTTTACGATATATATTGGTATATTTGTTTCGGAAACATAATAAAGCGTAGTGTTAATATTTAAAGTTGAATAAAATGAAAACAAATCCAATTGTAGTGACAGAGAATTATTATCCGAAAAGTGAACATGTAGATGATGTTTTGAACATCCTGATAGAAACCTCTGCTATGATAAAAGAGCAGGACGGGGCACTAATGAGCATGTCACTGAAGTCTGAAAAGAAGGATGGTCCGATTACCGGTTTTTCCATGTGGGAGAGTAGAGAAAAGTTTACTGATTTCATGAAAAGTGAGCACATGGAAAAGATTATGAAAACAGGATTGGCAGACAAAGTAAAGAACTGGACAACAGAAATAAAAGCAAGCCTCTTTACGATTGAACAAGCATGGCATGTGGAGTCACATGAGTAGGATAATTCTTTTGTGAAAGAAAAGTCCCATTGGCGTTTCATTGGGACTTTTTTATTCCTGCCTGTTCATGCAGGCATGTCAGCCAGTCATAAAAAAACCCCGTTGCCTTCGGCAGCGGGGTTTGTGCT
>CAZNSZ010000012.1:32700-67749 GCA_964575865.1 uncultured Bacteroides sp.
TCAAAAAGCCCCTGCCCGGAGGGCAAAGGCTTTTGTGCTTGTAGCTCCACCAGGAATCGAACCTGGATCTACGGTTTAGGAAACCGCTATTCTATCCGTTGAACTATGGAGCCGGATTTGCGGGGACAAATTTAGCTGATTTCGGTTTTACGGCCAAATATCCTGTTTTTTAATTGGTAAGATGTTTCTGCTGATCAATTCTGCAGCAGGATGATCTTCCTGCTCCCGGTATTCCCGAGGACATCCCGGACCCGCAGCAGATAGATACCCGAAGTCATGGGGCTGAGGTCCAGATGGGTCACAGGACCGGCATTCCCTTCCATCAGCCTTTTTCCCTGAAGGCTGTATAGTTCATAGGTGAGCCTCTGAGACTGATCGCTTCTCAGGTTAATCCTCCCCCGGGTCGGGTTGGGGTATACCTGGAAAAAGTCCCGGCCTGTATCCACGTTCCATGTGGGAGTGACATTCTGGCCGGTGGTATCCTGCCGGGCAACAGCGGTATCCAGATCGGTGATCATGATGTTATCGAACCACAGGCTGGATGGTCCCAGCGCCCTGACTTCAGGTACAATTTCAAACCGGTCCACTGCGGACCAGTCAAATTCACCCCTGGGTTCATACCAGGTATCGATATGCCACGATCCCCTTTCCGTGAAGCTGGATAAAGGAAGGTGCAGGTGGTGCCACTGGTCATCGAAGTCTGTGAGCAGGTCATCCACGGTCATCCCCATTCTCCATGGAAGATCAGCCGGATCGGTTGTTTTTGAATCCAGGAAGCGGACATCGAACGAAATGGACGGATCATCTCCACGGACCATGAGATCCAGGGCATATCCCCCGTTCACCAGCTCTGACAGGTCCCGGTCCGGTGCAATATCCAGTACGATGGCCCTGTACTGGCTTGCCCCGGTCCAGTGAATGCAGTAATCGCCATAATTGGGGAAATCCGTGGAAAAATAATCCAGGGTACCATCGGTATAGGAGGATTCCCGGACGGTTCCTGACAGGTAGTCGTCATACATAATGAATCCGGTGGAATCCGGTTTCTGGATGTACTCCGTCTGTTCCGGCAGGTTCAGATCAAGTGCTTCCAGCAAGGGAATGTTCAGGTCATGATCGAACAATCCGTTGCCATCCTCCTCGAACAATCCAAAGCCTCCGTGGTAATCCCACATGGTCCAGGATATGTGCATGGAGTCCAGATAGCTTCCGACCTCCCTGTACCATCTTATCCGGTCCTCCTCAAGGCTGTTGGGCTGATACACCCCGAATTCCCCGCAGAAGATGGGGACATTTCTCTGGTCCCTGAACCGGACGGCGATGTCGATGAGTTCCCTCACCCTCTCTCCCGAGCCCTCTCCGGGATAGGTTCCGAACAGGCTTCCCACCCAGGATCCCGCAAGGCCGTCCGGCATGGCGGGCATCCGGGCCTCATCGAATGGGAAGGGAACATTCTTTATTTCGGACATGGAGGGTGTCACCCAGCTGGCTCCCTGGTGGGTAAACAGGAACGGATCGTAGAAATGGAAGGTATAGATCAGTTTATCATCATCGTAGACCGGCATGGCGGACAGGTTGTTGTAACTGTTCCATCCGGCCGGCCCCACAACAATATAGTGGATGGTATCCTCTTGTCTGATGGCCTCCACCACCCCCTGCTGGATGGAATTCCAGAGTGCATCCGAGATGCCGTGTGGTTCATTGAGGATCTCATAGCAAACATATTCCGACCGGTCCCTGAATTTCCGGGCCATCTGGCTCCAGACCTTTTCCAGGATGGCCCCCACCTGGGGATCCGTGTCCTCCGTCACACTGAAGGTATGGTTATCCAGGATCAGGTAAATGCCCAGTTCCTCCGCCCAGTCTACCACCTTCTCAAGGGATCCCAGGAAGATGGGATCCAGGATATATTCGGGTGTTCCGGTGGTCATGTGATGAAGGTTGATGGGAAGGCGGATCACATCAAATCCCAGGTGTTTAATGTTTTCGAAGTCCTCCCTGGAATACCTGGTGTACTGTACCTGCCTGGGCCCCTGAGCCTGATACCAGTTGGTCAGGTTCACTCCCCTGTGAAATGGGGTTTCCTGCGCATAAACTGTCGCATTTCCGAAGTTCAGGAGTGCAATCAGTACCTGGATCACAAGCAGTTCAGGCATGATGGAGCGTCTGTTATTCATAAGATTCGCGGTATAATGGTCCTGGTTTTCCGCATAAACTTAGTAATTTAAGGCTGAAACAAAAGACTTTCCCTATGCGCTCACCTGTGATACTCCTCTTCTGTTGCCTGCATTTTTCATTTGCAACTGCAATGGGCCAGACCCAACTGAACGGGTGGCAATCCCTGTTCAACGGACACGATCTGGAAGGATGGGTGGTCAGGTGTCTGCCTGAGGATCAAGGCAAAGACTACTGGAGAGTATCCGAAGGATGCATTGAATGCAACTCCGTCGGTGATCCGGACCACAATTATGTGTGGCTGGTATCCGAAAAGGAGTTTGGGGACTTTCACCTTAAACTTGAATTCCAGGTTTTCAGATCTTCACCCGGCAACAGCGGGGTTCAGTTCAGGAGCCGTTACGACACTTCGGAAGGTGCCAGATCAGGAGGGTGGCTTCACGGGCCCCAGGCCGATATACATGGCCCGCTGCCCGCAAGGACGGGGTTGATCTATGATGAGACAGCAGGAGTACAGCGCTGGATTTTCCCTTCTCTTCCCGACTGGAACATCGGTGTTGAGCAATTCCCATCCGCAGCCCTGAGGACGAAACTGATCTACCACGAAGATGATCCGCAGGCATGGAATACCATGGAAATCATTTGCAGGGGGATGCAGGTAAAGACCATGGTTAACGGGAACATGGTGGCGGATCTGGATGGCCGCGGGATCCTGGACGACGAGGCACATATCCGGAACAGGGTGGGTCGCACTGGATCGATCGCCCTTCAGCTGCACATGAACGACGAACTCAGGATCAGGTTCAGGGATGTAAAGATCAAGGAGCTGTAAATGGAATGCCAGAAACAGCTTTTCAGCCTGCCGGAAGGGAATCATTATCGGAATGGTGCCTGCTTGTCCCCGCTGATGGGCGAATTGCAGTTTTAATCAAGGTGTCGACTGTAGTTTTTTGGACCGTGGTGTTACCAATGGTGTAAAACCTCATCAATTCGGGGATGAAGGTGTCTGAAACTGATAAAGCCTATTTTGTTCAAATGGTCCGCCAGCATGCGGGGATCATATACAAAATATGCAACCTCTACGCCGCTGATGAGGACCGGGAAGACCTCAAGCAGGAGATCATCTACCAGCTCTGGAAATCATATCCCTCTTTCCGGGGAGATGCAAGCTTCCAGACCTGGATGTACCGGGTCTCCTTGAACACCGCCCTGATTGGTTTGCGGGCCAGGAAGATCAAATACACCTCCATCACGGAGATGGAAGCAGAATATGCCGCTGAAGAACCGGGAGAGGAGGATGTGGAATCGCGGATCAGGGAGCTTTACCGGCACATCTCACGACTGAATGACCTGGACAAAACCATCACCTTTCTGTACCTGGAAAAATGCTCTTATGAGGAGATAGCCGGAATTACCGGAATCAGCAAGAGCAATGTCAGTGTCAGGCTGGTGAGGATCAGGGAGAAGCTGAGGCAGTATTTCAATCCTAAAATTGCTGTGCAATGAAGAAGGATGAGATTTTTTCGCTCTGGGAAGAGGGAAATGAAACAATGTTCCGAAACAACAAAATGGATTTAGCCATGATCGAGAGATTTATCACTGAAAAAACCCTGAAAGGCTCCGGCAGCATCAGGGCTACCATCCTGTTCTACTGGTTCATCCAGGTGGCCAACCTGATATTGGTATCCATGAACCTGGCGGGATATGCCGGGAACCGGGGGATGATCTGGATCCTGTTGCCGCAGTTGGCAGTTACCATCGGTATCATGATTTTTGGAATGGACCTTTTTTATAAACTCAGGGAGATCAATAACTACAGCGAAACCATTCAGCGCCTGATCGGACTTCAGCTCCGCTTTTTCAGGGGGCCCTATGAATGGTGGCTGGTACTGACCTCCCTTTCGGTCGTTATCCTGCAGGCCAATCTGAACCTGTATGTGGACAACGACCAGGGGACGTACCACATCTATAACAAAGTGATGTACGCGGGTGTGACTGTGGGGATCTTCCTTTTCATTTACGGTCTGCAGAAGCTGGCATCACTGAGGAGTCTGACTGCCCTTAAACACTACCTGTCCGACCTGCATAAAGGGACCCTGGATGAGACAATGGGTATGGAGGGAAGGAAGAAAAGACTGATCTGGTTGTATGTGGTGGTTTTCATCCTGCTGACCGGTTTTTTGATCCTGGGGATTATCCGGGCCTCCGGCTAGCTGAGTTTGCATTTGAGTAATCTTCCCTGGTATCGATGTCGATCAGGATTCCGGGGGCTTCCACCTCCACTTCCAGCACATCTTCAGGGAAGAGATGCATCAACGCCCTGAGTCCCTTCTCCAGATCGAGCCGCTGGATGTCATTCCTGTACTTCAGGTCCACCAGCAGGGGATGTCCCCTCCGGTGGTTATGGACGGGGACCACGATTCCTTTGATATCCCCGTTATAGGCGTCAAGAACCATGTTGGTTACTTCCGGGGGGATTTCCGGCTGGTCCCCAAGAAAGACCAGCGCGGTGCCTGCTTCATCTGGGATCGACCTGAAACCGCACATGACTGATGAAAGCATGCCCTTCTGGTGTTCGGTGTTGTGACAGAATTCCACCGGTTTCCCTTCAAGCGTCCCGGCCACCTTTTCACGGTCCGCTCCCAGCACCACCATCACCCGGTCCACCCTGGAGGCCAGCACCTGATCCACCACGGTTCCGATGATGGTGCCGTTCCGGTAGGGAAGCAGAAGCTTTTGTGTTCCCATCCTCCTGGAAGAACCTGCTGCCAGTACAATACCCCAGTGCTCAGCCATGACTTTTCTGTTTTTTGGACCGGACCTCGATCAGCTGTGCGGCAATGCTGATGGCAATTTCCTGAACCGTTACGGATCCGATGGGCAATCCGACGGGTGTATGTATGGATTCCCATTGCTCCGGGGTGGCCCAGCCGTTGGCCAGGAACTCTTTTTTCATGAGACCCGCCTTGTGGCGGCTCCCGATCATACCCACATATGCCGCATCTGATCCCAGCAGGGGCTTCAGTGCTTCTCCGTCCTGCCGGTGATCGCGCGTGACGATGACATAATAGGAATCGGGGCCCGGCTTCAGTGAGCGGAATGCGTCACCGAACGCCTTCACCACCACATGGTCCGCATCCGGCAGAAGCGTGCGGCTGGCATATCCGGGCCGGTCGTCGATGACGGTCACTTCGAATCCCAGCAGGCTGCCCAGGTGGGAGAGTGCCCTCCCAAGGTGTCCGGCTCCGGCAATGACAAGTTCGGGCAGCGGCCTGATCTCCTGCAAGAAAACCAGATCTGCGGAAGGGTTTTCCTGAAGCTCCTCCGCCCCTGGCGCTCTGACCTGGGTTTCAGGCCCTGTGGATAAGGATGCAGGATCCTTTCGGGGGATCCAATGTCTGGAAATGTTCCTGGATCCATCTGTCTCCCTTCCAACCACAGTGATCATGCTGCCGCCGGACCGATGGTTCAGGCTGTTTTCGATGGCCTCCAGAGCGGTTCGATGCCGGCAGGGATCCCCGTCGATCAGCACATCGGCCTCCCCCCCGCAGAGGGAACCAGTTCCATCCGGATGCTGATCCAGGCGGTATTTAAACAGGTTGCTTTTCCCGGATTTCAGCAATTTCCTGGCCGCTTTCTCCACTTCAGCTTCCATGATTCCCCCGCCCACGGTGCCTGTTATAAGCCCGGTTTCATCAAAGATGGCATGGCTTCCCGGCTTCTGGGGGGTCGATCCTGCACTCCTGATCACAGTGGCCCATGCAAAGGATCTGCCGGAGCGCATGAGCTGCAGCATCTGCAGGTGGAGGTCTCTCATGGGAGGTGCCCTTAATACAACCGTTTGGTTCCTGTAAATATAAGCTTTTCGATGACATGCTCTCGCTGGTGAGAGAAGTTGCCCTTTCATTGGATCGGCCACCTGAGAACCTGCGGTTCCTAACAAAACGGACCGAGCATTGTTATTTTCAATAAAGGTTACCGGTAATGAAAAATAATGATGAAGTGGTCCTGCGGGTGAAACAGCTGGGTTTTCCCTGGGAAACCGTTGACCCGTTCCTTTTTTGCGTGTACCATGCGGATGCATACCCCAGGGGCAATGATCAGCTCGGACCCGCGGTGTCCCTGGAGGGAAGGAACCTGGGGAATGATTTTCAGATCAGGAACGGATGGAGGATGTACCACGGGAGAACCGTACCCGGATTTCCGTCACATCCCCACAGGGGTTTTGAAACGGTTACTGTGGTCCGGAAGGGTCTGGTGGATCATTCCGACTCACTGGGGGGTGCCGGAAGATACGGGCATGGCGACGTGCAGTGGATGACCGCCGGGAAAGGTGTCCAGCACGCAGAAATGTTCCCGCTGATCAACCGGGATGAACCCAATCCGCTTGAGCTTTTTCAGATCTGGTTGAACCTGCCGGCAAGAAAGAAAATGGCGGATCCGTTCTACACCATGCTCTGGAGCAAACAGATCCCCAAAGTCACCCACCGGGATCGCCGGGGCCTTTCCACCCTGGTAGAGGTGGTGGCAGGTTCATTCGGGCAGCAGCGGCCACCTGATCCGGCGCCTGACTCATGGGCCGCGGAACCCGGAAACGAGGTGGCCATCTGGTACATTGAAATGGAAGCCGGCGCGGTCTTTACCCTTCCGGCGGCCCCGGTGGGGATCAACAGGTCCCTTTTCTTTTTTGAGGGAGAGGCTGTCCGGGTAGCAGGAACGGCCGGTGAGGCGGGGGTCAACGTATTGGCGGGGAATCTGATGGAGCTGGATGCGGGCAGGGAAGCAGAGATCCGGAATAGTAACGGGAATGGACGGTTCCTGATGCTTCAGGGACGGCCGATCGGGGAGCCGGTAGCCAATTACGGGCCTTTTGTGATGAACACCAGGTCAGAGATCCAGCAGACCTATATCGACTACCAGCAGACTCGCTTCGGCGGGTGGCCATGGCCTTCCGAAGAGCAGGTTCACGGAGCACAAAAGGGAAGGTTTGCCCGGTATACCGATGGCCGTGAGGAACACCCGTAGGATTGTTTTATACTGCCAGGTTCGGGTGAAAAAAAGCGCTCTATTCAAAAAAGGAAAATATATTTGTAGTTTGTAAGCTGTCATTATGAATATACTCGTAACAGGCGGGGGAGGATTCATTGGCATGGCCCTGATCAAACGGCTCAATGCCGAAGGGCACAAAGTGACAAGCTTTTCCAGAAGAGAATATCCGTTGCACTGGGCGCTGGGGATCAACAGCATCCAGGCCGATGTGACTAATAAAAAGGCACTTGGAGATGCCTGCAGGAACAAGGACATCGTATTTCATCTGGCTGCGAAAGTGGGGATCTGGGGGAAGTATGAGGATTATTACGCCACCAATGTGACCGGGACGTCCAACGTCATTGAGGCATGCAGGGACCAGAAGGTGAAGGGCATCGTCTTTACCAGCGCTTCCAGCGTGGTGTTTGATGGCATGGACCTGGAGGGTATCGATGAGAATTACCCTTATCCTGAGAAGCACGGATCCCATTATGCAGCGACCAAGGCACAGGCGGAACAATTGATTATCCAGGCCAATTCAAGTGAGCTGAAAACGATTTCGCTGAGACCGCACCTGGTCTGGGGGCCCTATGATTCCCACCTGATCCCGGGAATTCTCAGGCGGGCCTCTTCTGGCAGGCTCCGCCGCATCGGGAACAAGGAGCACTTTATTGACACCACCTACATTGATAACATGGTGGATTCCCTGGTGCTGGCTGCCGGAGCCCTTGAATCAAAGCCTGAAGCTGCCGGCAGGAATTATTTTATTACAAACGGAGAACCTGCCAGGGTGTGGGATTTCATCAATTCCATCATTCAGATTGCGGGACACGGACCGGTTCAGAAAAGGATCCCTGAGCGGGCGGCCATGCTGGCAGCAGGCTTTGCCGAGTGGTCGCACAGGATATTTAACATCGAGTCCGAACCTTTCATGACCCGGTTTGCCATCAGGGAGCTTTGTTCAAATCACTGGTTCGACATCACCAACGCGAAGGAAGTCCTGGGATATGAACCAAATGTAAGCTACGCCGAAGGGTTTAAGCACCTTAAGGAATACTTGAAGATAGGGAAGAGATAATGCCTGTTGTCTGAACCACCTATGGGATGTGTGAAAGGTCCCTTCTGTACCATCCGGTTTTTTCCTCGTATTTTCTCATGACCCCGGTCAGTTTTCTCCAGAGTACATCCGCTTCATCCCCCATGCGGTCAAAATCGGCACCGTTCCGGCTGTAGAATTCGATGGGATCAGCGGTATATGAGGCCCAGAAAAACATGGGGGTTTCCACGCCCATGTCCCCAACAAAGGTATCCCACCCCAGGGAGGCCCCCGTTCGGGTTGCCAGCTTTACATATGTCCTCATCACCTCACGGGCTGCCTCCATTTCGCCTTTCCTGGGATAACAGAATCCCATATATATAAAGGGATTCTCAGAACCGGACTGCATGAGACCACCGGGTTTGAAAGAAAGGGACCGGTCCATGTAACAGGTCCAGGAAAGGGTTGTTTCGTGGGTGCCGGCGAAACCCCTGTCGATCTCCTTCACACGGTCCGGCTCTTCTTCGTACATGCGGTTGAATGCCTGGTAGAGGGTGTCGATATCTGCATATTGATCTGCTTCAAATACCCAGTAATAGATGAATTCAGTGGTCTGATAGACATCCACCCGGTAGGGGAATCCCCTGTCGGCATAGAATGCTATTTGCTTCCTGGTCATCTCTTCGTAGCGTTCCGCCTCCGAAGGGTAAACCACATCCTCCCATATGACATATCCTTGATATTGAGATGGATCTGATTGGGCATAAGAACAAATAGTGGAAATAAGAAGGAGTCCAGCTGCAAGGATCCACCGGGTTGCATGGCTTGTTTTCATATCATTCAATGTTGAAGGGATTACATACCTGTTTTTTTTTGAAACTGATGGGTACTCTTCCTGTCCTGCTGTCTGCCGCA
Organism: uncultured Bacteroides sp.; assembly: GCA_964575865.1. Lineage (GTDB taxonomy): Bacteria > Bacteroidota > Bacteroidia > Bacteroidales. The sequence goes on from CAZNSZ010000012.1 coordinate 41,855, forward strand.
GTCTCACAGTGTTCCAGACCGGTCCGGACCGGAAGGTGGTCCTGGTTGGCTCCGCTTATGTTCCTGTACAGTTTCATACAACAAATCTATATGAATCCTTCACTTTTTACTAATTTCGCTTCCTGAAATGAATACAAAGAAACACCGGGACCATCCCCACCTGACCGGGGAACACAGGTGGGGCGATACGGGACAGGTAATGCTGCTGATTCTTTTCCTCACAGTTTGGGCGTTGGACTCATTTGTATACCGGTATTCCACATTTCTGGCGGCGCAGATCCCTTTGGCCGTCAGGTTTGCCATGGCACTGCTGAGCATCTTGGCAGGCTGGTTGCTGGTGCGGGGCGGAATGAAGGAAGTTTTCGGGACCAGGCGCGAAAAGCCGGAAGTGATCGATACGGGGGTTTTCAGTGTTGTGAGGCACCCCATCTACCTGGGAGCCGTCATGTTTTGCCTGGGCATCCTGATCAATACCATGTCGCTGTTCACAGCCGTAGTCTGGCTGATGATCCTGGGGTTCTATATCTATATCGCCAGGTATGAGGAAAAGATTCTCAGTAAGGAATTTGGAACCGATTACCTGAAGTATCAGCAGAAAGTCGGGATGCTATTCCCCAGGCGACCCCGTTAACCAGAATGGCCGGGCGCGACTCCTGCCCCGGTTACCCCCTGAATGCGTACTTAAACAAGTTGGCCACAGTGGGTTTCTGTCCCTGCATGAGGATGGCCGTTCTGAATATCCGTGCCCCCACCCAGACCGTAAAAAGGGTGAAAAGGATCACCCCAACCAGTCCGGCGATGGGTTGCCATATGGGTACGGTGACCGGTGTGGCCAGACGGATCAGCATGATGGAAGGTGTGAAGGGGGGGATCAGCGAAAGGGTGGTGGCCAGCGGGCCGGAGGGATCCTGGATGACAGGCATGATCAGGAACAGGGGGAGGATCACCGGAAGCATGGCCGGGAACTGCAGCGACTGTGCATCCTTGTTGTCGTTGCAGGTGGCCCCCAGGGCAGCCATACCGGTGCCGACCATGATGATGAAGAGTACGGTGTACACAAAGAACCAGGGGAGGATATCGTAGGGGATCACCGATTCAAAACCGGTGGAACGGGCCGTAAAAATGGCCGCACCCACGTAGATGGCTGCTGTGGTCAGGGAGATCCCGATGCCCCCCAGCACCTTGCCGGCCATGAACTGGAAGGGGGTGATGGTCCCCAGAAGGACTTCTGCAATTTTTCCGGTTTTTTCCTCCATCACTGCAGTGAGGAGGGGGACCGCGCTCATCATCACCAGCATGAACATGAGCAGGACCATGAAGTAGGGAACCAGGAAGGACTGGAGTTCATTGGTCCGCTGGGCTTCCTGCTGTTCTCCGGTTCTCTTGTCAACGGTCACCAGTCCCATGCCCTCAATGTTGAGCCAGGCAAACAGGTCGGCCGACTGGGATTCATCCAGGTTAAGCTCGGCCACCCTTTTCTGCTGCAGGTGCCCGTTGATGACATTTCTGAACCAGTCCCGGACATTGTCATTGAACGAATGCTCTGAATAGTAGCGCAGATAACCCCCTTCCTTGCCCGAGGGGTGCAGCACATCGGGACCGATCTCTATGAACGCATGAAGCTCACCGGACTGTACCCGCTGAGATAGCTGCAGCTGCTGTTCCATCCTGTTTTCAGGGTCCGGCGCCACAAACTCGATCTGGTAGGCCGACATGACTTTTTCCCCGTTCTCTGGATCGAAGATCTCAAGGCGGTTGCGGTGTTCAGCCGCATCCCGCAGGGGCATTTCCATGAATCCCGTATAATCGACCACAGCCACTTTTTTATCGCCGGTGTCCTGGTTTCTTTCCATGATGAAGACCGCCAGCAGGCCTCCTCCCATCAGGAGGGGGACCAGGACCAGGCTGATGATGAAGCTTTTGGTTCTGACGGCGGCGCGGTATTCCCGCTTGAAGAGGGTGATGATTTTATCCATGCTGGGCCTCCTTTCTTTCCGGAGAAGCGATTCTGATAAAGATATCGTTTAACGAGGGTTTGGTGATCTCGAAATGGGTAATGCGGGTCTTGTTCAGAAGGCTGGCAAGGATGGACTGGGGATCCACTCCCGGGGCCACCCTGACTTCCTGAAGTTTTCCGAAATCGTTGACCTTTTCGATGCCTTTCAGTCCTTCAAGTGCGGAGGCACCTTTATCGCACCTGATCCGGATGGTGTCATTCCCGTATTGATCCTGGATGTGTGCCAGTGTTCCGTCCAGCACTTTTTTCCCTTTATAGATCATGAAGATATAGTCGCACATCTTTTCGGCCATGGCCATATCATGGGTGCTGAAGATGATGGTGGCTCCCTCTTTCTGCAGCTCCAGGATCACATCCTTCATCAGGTCGGCATTGACCGGATCCAGGCCGCTGAACGGTTCATCCAGGATGATGATCTCAGGCTGGTGGAGGATGGTTGCAATGAACTGCAGTTTCTGCTTCATCCCTTTGCTGAGGGTTTCCGCTTTTTTGTCCCGGTATTCCCCGAGGTCGAAACGGTTCAGCCAGTATCCGATCCGCCGCTTCAGGTCACCGGCGTTGTTCAGTTCACCGTGAAACTGAAGCAACTCCCCCAGTTTCATTTTCATGTACATTCCGCGCTCCTCCGGGAGGTATCCCACATTACTGAGCCGGTGGGCGCCGTGTTCCCTGCCGTTGATCTGGATCGAACCCTGATCGGGATACATGATCTTCATGATCACACGAATGGTGGTTGTTTTTCCCGAACCGTTGGGTCCGATGAAGCCGTAAATACTTCCCTTCGGAACGGAAAGGGAAAGGTTGTCCACAGCTTTTACCGAACCGAATGTCTTGGTAACATTGGAAAGTCGGATAATGTCCATCATGGATGATTACGGGGTTGGCCACCCAAGTTATTCAAATCATCCCAGAATCCTGCTGCTGGAAGTCAGAAAATATCCTTCAAAAAGGCAGATGGCCCGGCATTATAGGCAGACGGTACCGGTTCGGACTATTCCTCAAGGGTTGTCAGGTCTCCTTCCTCCTGCCCGAGTGCCCTGGCTTTCAGAACCCTTCGCATGATCTTTCCGCTCCGGGTTTTTGGCAATTTGTCTGCAAATACCACGAAAGCAGGTCTGGCGATGGGACCGATTTCGCTGTCCACATGCTGTTTAAGCTCATTGGCCAGTTGTTCCGACGCGGTAAACCCCTCTTTAAGGATCACCGTGGTGTGAATGATGTTTCCTTTCAGCTGATCCGGAAGACCGATGGCGGCTGCCTCGGTTACGGCCGGATGGCTGACCAGCGCACTTTCGATTTCTGCGGAGCCCAGGCGGTATCCGCTCACCTTGAGTACATCGTCGTTGCGGCCGATGATCCATGTGTAGCCATCTTCGTCTATCTTGGCTGAATCGCCTGTGAGGTACCACCCCTGCTTTTCATAATGCTTCCAATATTTCTCAATGAAGCGGTCGGGATCTCCCAGGATGGTCCTCGCCATTCCGGGCCATGGGTTCTTAATCACCAGGTTCCCCTCGGTGCCGGCCTTCATCTCCTTTCCGGATTCATCGACCACAGCGATCTCATTTCCGAAGAACGGGCGGGTAGCGGAGCCCGGTTTCAGGGGCATCACCGGAATGGGAGTGATCATGAATCCACCGGTTTCGGTCTGCCACCAGGTATCCATGATCGGACACCTTCCCTGTCCGATCACTTCGTAATACCACTTCCAGGCTTCCGGGTTGATCGGCTCTCCCACCGAACCGAGCAGCCGGAGGGAACTCATATCATGTTTATCGGCCCAGGAAGCGCCGTATCGCATCAATCCCCTGATGGCGGTGGGAGAGGTGTAGAATATGGTGACCCCGTATTTTTCGATCATCTGCCACCACCTGTTGGGATAAGGATGGTTTGGGGCCCCCTCGTACAGCAGGATGGTGGCTCCGTTGATCAAGGGCCCATAAACGATGTAGGAGTGACCGGTGATCCATCCCGGATCGGCAGCACACCACCAGCGGTCAGCAGGCTGAATATCAAACACATATTTGAATGTACTTGAAGCATAAACTGAATATCCTCCGTGGGTATGCACCAGGCCCTTCGGTTTGCCGGTGGTTCCGCTGGTGTAGAGTACGAAAAGCGGATCCTCTGCATCTGTTTTTTCCGTATCACATTTGTAGGAAGCGATGGGCATTCCCATCAGGTCGTGCCACCAGAAGTCGCGGTCATTCTCCATGTAGCACTCTTCTCCGGTCCTCTTGACGGTGATGCACACGTCGATGGTGGGTGATCGGCGCATGGCTTCGTCGGCGATGCTTTTCAACTGGGTCGGCTTTCCCCTCCGAAATCCCCCGTCAGCCGTGATCAGGATCCGGCTCTGGGCATCAGCGATCCGTTCGGCCAGCGCTTCCACACTGAAACCTCCGTAAACGACACTGTGCGCGGCTCCGATCTTCGCAGTCGCCAGCATGGCGATGATGATCTCCGGGATTTGCGGCATATAAATGGTCACGATATCGCCCTTCTTTGCTCCCATGGCTTTCAGGACATTGGCGAATTTGGAGACCTCACGGTTCAATGCAAAATAGGAGAAGGTCCGCATATCGCCCGGTTCCCCTTCCCAGATCAGTGCCAGCTTGTTTTTGGTTTCGGAATTCAGGTGGCGGTCAATGGCATTGGCCACCACATTGATCTTTCCGCCGGTGAACCACTTGTAAAAAGGTTTTTGGGAATCATCCAGCACTTTTTCCCATTTGCGGTACCAGGTAAGTGACCGGGCCTCTTTGCTCCAGAAACCTTCCCGGTCCTGCACCGACTCTTTGTAAATGGTGTCATAATCCTTGACACGGGCCTGTTTCACCACCTTCATATCGGGATGAAATAGCGTACCGGCCCCCTTGATTTGCTCTTCGTTGGACATGGGTTATAATTTAGAACAGTTAAAAATAATATCCTTCGCGCTGAATCGCAAATTTATACCACTATCGCCGGCTCGCCAGTATCGGCCATTGCAGGGAACGCGCAGTACGAAGGAGCAATTTGTCAGGAGCGACGGCAACGGGATTTCCCACGGCCTTCATCACCGGGATGTCGGTATATGAATCGCCGTAATACCAGGCCTCCGCGGGATCAAAACCATGTTCCCGGGTATGCCTGAGCAGGCGCTGCCTTTTTTCCTCTCCATACACCAGCCGGCCTTCCGTTTTTCCGGTCAGGACGCCATTTTCGGTGATGAGGCGGGTGCAGATCACATCGTCCATCCCCAGGTATTCGGAGACCGGTTCACAGATGGGGGCAGTGGCCGAGGAGAGCAGGACAACAGCTCCGCTTGAGCTTCGGTGCTGGTCCATGGAATTCAGGATCTCCGGGCGCATGGACGGGATCAAATGTTCGGTAAAGACTTCCCGGCAAAGCGACCGCACCTCCTCTTCATTCAAACCATTCAGCCAGCCCAGCATCCGGTTGATCATCCTGACCGGATCACCCGCTTTCAGTTTATACAGGAGGGAAAGGTAGATGGCATGCCTGTACTGGCGCGGGCGCATTACCCCTCTCAACCTGGCTTCCTCCACCAGGAAGGTGGCACTGTTTCCCCGGAGGATGGTATGATCCAGGTCATAGTATGCGATATAATCAAAGCGCCCTTTCACAAAAATGTGCTGAAACTGTCCCAAAGATAGGATTCAGGGGCAATTGCGCGACCCTTACACCGCTGTTTTATTGACAGGCTTATTCCCATTTTCCTTCCTGGAGGTGGTTTTCCAGCCACTCCACCATGACCTGGTCGGGGGCGAATGCAAAAAAATCGTAGCCGGTCACCGCTTCCAGGGAATCCACGCTGAGAAGAAACGATGTCGGTTCTTCATCCGAACCCCTGTGAGGGATAAGAAAGGCCGCCATTCCGAACCGGGGCGGGGAGAGGTCAACGATGACCTTGAAATAGGCATCCGGCACCCCGACCCGGTTCTCCCCGATGTGACCGCGAACAACATTCAGGACCGGTCCCGTGACTACATAAAGGGAGTCCTCCTCCACCGCCCATTGCCTCACTTTTTCTTCCAGACGCCTCCAGATGCCCCTGTTGAAGGCCGGTTCCTGGGGACTCATGTTGGTGAGAAAGAAGGAGTGTTCCATGGCTGCCGTGCTCCAGCGCATATCACCGGCGGGGGCCAGGTGTCCCCTGTCATACCCTGAGCCCCGGTAATCGCTGAGATCTGCTGAACCACTCCGGACAGAGGTGTCAGGTCTGAACCGGTCGGTCCGGGATGCAACATCCGATTCCACCTCCTCCCGGGTCAGCACATAGGCTACCCAGGCAGCCTGTTCGTGCAGTTCATTGTATCCCAGGTCAAAACCGCTGTAGGAAAGGATGGTGTCGGTGGTTCGGGTGAGCGGATATCCGTCCCCCAGGCCGTTCCAGCGGATGAATATTTCCACCGGGGCGGCACCCCCTTCGGAGGAAGAGACCAGGCTGGCCGAAGATTTTTTCCACGGTTCCACAGTGACCAGGATGGAAGCCACCAGAAGGATCACAAAAGTGATCAGGCCGAACCACTGTCTGCGGGTGAGTTGCATGGTCGTAAAAATACTTAATTTTAGAACCTGTATCCAACGGGAGAAGGGTGAAGAACTACTGGTTCATCGGAGATATCCACGGAGAATCGCGGTTGCTGGAGCGGCTGCTGGACCACATTCAGCGGTTCAGGCCTGATCTGCTTGTCTTTGTGGGGGATTATATCGACCGCGGGCCGCACTCCCGGGAGGTGGTCGACCTGATCATGCAGCTGGAGGTGGAAGTGGCCTGCCTGATGGGGAACCATGAAATGATGATGCTCAACGCCGTGGAAGACCTCGGCATCGGATACAGCCCCATCGAGCTCTGGTATTACAATGGCGGTGAAGCCACACTGCTCTCCTTCGGGGCTTCAAGCTTCTTTAACTTCCGGACTACCCTGGAACAGCGTTACCTTGATTTCTTCAGGTCACTGGGAATGAGCCGGCTGGTGAAGGTGGGAAAGGACCTGAAGGTACTGGGCACCCATGCGGGGATCTCACCTTCCATCCCGCTGGAGGATCACCTGGGAATCAGGGATTACAGGGAGCTCCACGATTACATGCTGCGCCGCCACCTGGACCCGGGGGAATCGTTCCTGTGGGTCAGGGACGGGTTTTTTAACAGTTCCCCTGAAGGGTGGGAGGGCTACCTGGTGGTCCACGGGCACACCCCGGTCCTGAAGCTTAAACGGTATGTCTCTGCCAACGGGCATGCGGGTTACCTTTTCCTTGACAACGACCTGGCCATCCGGAAGGATCCCGGATCGGGCAGGATCCTCTCCCTGGATATCGATTCAGGATCCACCATCAGCGGAAGGCTGAGCGGGGTGGGATTCTTTGCCGAGGAAGGCCCGGGCAGGGCTAAGATCCGGATGCGCAGCATCACGGTGGCGGCAGAGGAACTGGTGCCCCGGGACCTGGGCTATGTTGCACCTGAAGACCACAGCATATGATCGGAGGTAACATCAGGGTGATCGGATTCGATGCAGATGACACACTCTGGGTGAACGAACCGTATTACCGGGAGGCGGAAAACCAGTTCGTGATGCTGATGGCGGACTACGGGGTGGGCCCCGGTGCAGGAGAAGCCCTTTTCGCCAAGGAAATGGATAACCTGAAATTATACGGGTACGGGATCAAGGCTTTCATGTTGTCGCTGGTGGAGTGCGCCATTGAGCTCACGGGCGGGACGGTCAGTGCGGAAACCATCGGCCGGATCCTGGGGATCGGAAAGGCGATGTTGCAGCGCCCCATTGAATTGCTGGAGGATGTGAAAGGGGTGCTGGAGGCCCTCTCGCCCCATTACCGCCTGATCGTCGCTACCAAAGGGGACCTGCTGGACCAGGAGGGAAAAATGAAGCGCTCCAGTATCTCCTCCTATTTTCACCACATCGAAGTGATGAGTGATAAAACGGAAAGTCAGTACGTCCAGCTCCTGCAACACCTCGACATTGAACCGCATCAGTTCCTGATGATAGGAAACTCCATGAAATCGGATGTGATCCCTCCCCTGAACCTGGGGGCATGGGTCATCCATGTGCCGTACCATACCACCTGGGCGCACGAAGAGGTGGAGCTGGACCCCGGGGGGGACAGGTTCTTCCGGGTGGAAAGATTAAGGGAAGTCATGGATCTGATTCCCCTTCGGTCCGGATGAGGACTCAATGCAGAATATACCCGATGTGGATCCCCAGGGTCAGGTGAAGGTCGTCCTTTCCGATCCCGGCATCGAGCGAAGGCCCCAGGTGGAGGCGCTCACCCATCTCAAACACGGCAGCCAGTTCCAGGTGCAGCTTGAAGCGAAACCGGTCCGTCTCCTCATCCGGGAAGACCAGTCCGGGGCCCACATTGATGTCAAGCGGATGATACGGGTGAAAATGGAACAATCCGGAAACGGTATGGTGGATGTGCTCTCCGACGATCAGCTCATAACCCGGCCCGATCCCCATCCAGTCAGTCACTCCCAGGATGCCATGGAGGTGCGTTCCGAATCCCCACGATTTCTCTCCGGGAAAATAGACCACCCCTGCCGATGCGGCCAGTTCATGGTGCCTGTGGTGGTGATCGTAAGCCTCTGGTTCTTTTCTGTGCTGGGCCTGCAACAGGTTTGACGGGGGGACCAGTAGGAGGATGAAATAGAAGAGGAGAAAGGTTTTTTGCATGCATTTATCCGTTGAAAGTGCGTACGCGTTCGAGGCGCATGGCAAACGGGACATTGCTGTGCGAAAACTCATAGGCGACCGACTGGCTCCCCTCTGAGCGGCTCGTGGGTTTCAGCCGGCTGTTCCTGATTGCCGCCTCAAGTTCTGCGCTGTGGACCTTCTCCACCACCAGCCGCATGGTGCCATAATACAGTTCGGTAACCAGGAATACCCTGCGGATGCTTCCGTCATAAGTGCTCCAAAGGGTGGCTTTCATCTGCTCCAGATGCCGGTCGATCTTGATCCGCATCAGATCATCCATTTCCCGCATCATCAGGTTCCCGAATGTAAACTTGCTCAGTTTTTCGGTGGTGAATCCTCCTGTGATCCGTCCCACATCAGGATGGTTGAGCTCGGCCAGGAATTCGAGCTCCACATCCACGGTCCGGTTGGCCAGCTGTGCCTCGATCATCGGGGTGGCTTCCATTTCTTCCCTGAACAATTTCCACGCTTTTTCATCGATGAGCCCGGCATCCAGGAACGCGGTGTAGATGGCATTGGGCATTCCCCTGCGCGAAAACTGCGGCGGGCCCAGCAATGGGTCCCACACCAGGTCTCCCAGCAGGATCCCTTCGTGTGAGGCAGGTATGAGTTCAAGGTCGAAGGCGGATCTGAATTTTCGGATCTCCATGGCAGGTCGGTGGCAATAGATCTACAGACAGGGCGTTAATATCTAAAGATCAGCTTTTTTTTACTCCGACGCAAATAAAAACATTACCGTATTTCCAAAGAATTGCCTTAATTTGTGCCTTCTTATAAGGACCGGATGAACATCCTGGACATCATATTTCTGATACCCCTGCTGTTTGCACTTTACCGGGGATTCAAAAATGGCCTGGTGCACATGGTCGCATCGCTGTTGGCACTGGTTCTCGGGATCCTGGGAGCCATCAAGCTGCGGCCTGTGTTTGCAGGGTGGCTGGATTCCCTCTTTTCCATTTCGCCGGAGTACCTCCAGGTCATCGCTTTCGCTGTGGCCTTTGTAGCCATCGTGCTGCTGGTTCATCTGGCCGCCTTCCTGGCGGAAAAAGTGGTGAAGGCCGTGGCGCTCAATTTCATCAATCGCCTGCTTGGAATGGTTTTCGGGGTGGTGGTCACAGCTTTCGTCATCAGCATGATCCTCTGGCCGGTCAATCAGATCAACCAGGACAAGGAACTGATCAAGCCGGAGCGGATCGAAGGCTCCCTGCTTTACGCACCTTTATCGGCCTTCGCACCGGCTGTCTTCCCCTACCTGAAGAACCAGGACTGGAAGGAGGTGGTACCGCGCAGGAAGGGGGATGAAAAGCGGATGGTGGCGGTAATTTTAAATGGACACAGTGGTGGCTGAAAAGAAGAACTTTGTCAGAGAACTTGAATGGAGGGGCATGATCCATGACATCATGCCCGGAACCGCGGAGATGCTTCAGGCCGGAATGGTGTCGGCCTATGTGGGCATCGACCCCACGGCCGATTCACTGCATATCGGGCACCTGGTGGGGATCATGATGCTGAAGCATTTCCAGCATGCCGGGCACCGGCCCATCGCCCTGGTGGGGGGGGCCACCGGAATGATCGGCGATCCCAGCGGCAGGTCGCAGGAGCGCAACCTGCTGGACGAACCCACCCTCAGAAAGAACCAGGAAGCACTGAAAGGGCAGATCGCCAGGTTCCTCGATTTTGAATCGGAGATCCCCAACCGGGCCCTCATGGTGAACAATTATGACTGGATGAAAGGGTACTCCTTTCTGGGATTTATCAGGGATATCGGGAAGCACATCACCGTGAATTATATGATGGCCAAGGATTCCGTAAAAAAGCGGCTGTCTGCAGAGCAGGGCTCCGGGATGTCCTTCACGGAATTTACCTATCAGCTGGTCCAGGGGTATGATTTTCTGGTCCTTTACAGGGAGTATAACTGCAAACTGCAGATGGGGGGATCCGACCAGTGGGGCAACATTGTCACGGGGACGGAACTGATCCGCCGGATCGACGGGGGTGAGGCCTTTGCCCTTACCTGTCCGCTGATCACCAAATCGGACGGGGGTAAATTCGGGAAGACCGAGGAGGGGAATGTCTGGCTTGATCCCGTCCGGACCTCCCCATACAAGTTCTATCAGTTCTGGCTCAATGTATCGGATGACGATGCGGAAAAGTACCTGAAGATTTTTACCATGCTCGGGCAGAAAGAAATCGAATCCCTGGTCGCCCGGCATTCCGAAGCCCCTCATATGAGGATCTTGCAGAAGAAGCTGGCTGAGGAGGTGACGGTGATGGTGCATTCCAGGGAGGAATACGAATCGGCCGTTGAGGCTTCCGAGATCCTTTTCGGAAGGGGGACCACGGCATCCCTGAGAAGGATGCGGGAGGAACTTTTCCTCTCTGTTTTCGAAGGGGTGCCCCTCTTTGAAATCCCCCCTTCGGCCATGGAGCGCGATCTGCTGGAGCTGCTGGCCGGAGAAACCGGGGTGTTCTCCTCCAGGGGAGAAGCCAGGCGCATGGTCACCGCAGGGGGAGTGAGCCTGAACAAGGAAAAGGTATCGGATCCCCAGTACCGGGTATCCGGGGATGATTTCATCAATGGTAAATATCTGCTCGTACAGAAGGGAAAAAAGAATTATTACCTGATCATGGTCAGGGAATCATAACGTTTCACATCATGGATAAAAAGGAAAACGCAAGCTACAACTTCAACTCGGTAGATCTGCTGATCTACATATGGAAGAAGCGGTGGATACTTGGAACCGTTGGTGTCATCGCCGGGGTGGCATCCATTATCATTTCCATAATGATCACCCCCATGTTCGAGGCTTCGGTGATCATGTTCCCCGCAAACAATGTAATGGTGTCCAAGGAACTGCTTGTTCAGAACTTCTCGGGTGAGAATGTGCATGGTTTCGGCGAAGAGGAACAGGCTGAGCAGCTGCTCCAGGTGCTGAACTCTGAACCGGTCAGGACCCGGATCATTCAGAAATACAACCTGATGGAGCATTATGAGATTGATCCGGAAGCCAGGTATCCCATGACCGAATTGTTCGAGCAATACCGTTCCAACATCAATTTCAGGCTGACCGAGTATATGTCTGTGGAGATCTCCGTGAGGGACAGGGATCCGGAATATGCAGCCAACATCGCCAATGACATCTCTGACCTGGTCGATACAGTCTACAACAGCATGATCAAAGACCGGGCCTGGGAAGCTTTGCGTCTCGTGGAGCGGGAATACCGGGATGCAGAAGAAGCCCTGGTGCTGCTGCGCGATTCCATGGACCTGGTCAGCCGGCAACTCTCCGGGGAGATCGATGCGGGCGATGAGCCGGCCGACATTGTGATCAAAGCCCTTTCCCAGAACGGAGCGCTCTATTTCTCCATGATCAACCTGGTCCGGAACCAGTCCCAGATTGTGGCGGGCCTGAGTCTCCGCTACAAGGAGGCCCGCCTTGAAGCGGAGCAGGACCTGTCCTACAAGTTCGTGGTGGAGCGGGCATTTCCCCCGGAGAAAAAAGCCTACCCCAATAAATCCCTGATTGTGATCGTTTCCACGTTCGCCACCCTTCTGTTTGCTCTAATCGTACTGATCGTTATTGACAACATCAGGGCCAGGGTGGCCTCACAGGAGGAAAAATGATCACGGGGTCGCTGGACAAACAGAACAGGTTCCTGTTGTGGGGCATCCTGATTGCTTTCGTGGCCCTGAATACCCTGATGCTGGCCATGGAGATCTATTATGTTCCCCTGATACCGGCCGTTCTGTTGTTCGTGGCACTCGCCTTTGTTTCGGTGGACAAGTACCTGCTGCTGATCGTCTTTTTTGCACCCATATCGGTTCCCCTCAGTGCCCTTTCGGAAGGACTTTCCATCGACATGTACCTTCCAACAGAACCCCTGCTGGCAGGATTGCTCCTGCTGTACGGGATCAAATACCTGATGGGGGACAGGATCGACATCCGGATCCTTCGCCACCCGGTGACCCTGGCCATCTATTTTCACCTGGCCTGGCTCTTTGTCACCAGCATCACCAGTTCCGATCCGCTGGTCTCTTTCAAATACCTGCTGTCCCGGCTCTGGTTCATCGTGGGGTTCTATCTGCTGGCCACCCAGATATTCATGAAGGAAAAGGGCATGCGCACCTACCTCTGGCTGTTTATCATTGCTTTCACGGGCATTATCCTCTATACCCTTGTCAATCATGCCCAGTACGGCCTGACCAACCAGGTGATGGCCCACAGTGTGTCCAAACCTTTTTACAATGACCACACGTCGTACGGTGCCGTGCTGGCTTTCCTGCTGCCGGTGCTGGTGGCCCTTTTCACAACCATACGCAGGGACGACATCAACATCCGGTTCCTGATGGTATTGCTGATCCTGCTGTTCATTTTTGCCACGGTGGTCTCCTATACCCGCGCCACCTGGGTCAGTATACTGGGCGCACTGGGTATCTGGGCCATCATTAAGCTGAAAATCCGTTTCGAGATCGTTCTGGCAGGTGCGATTCTGCTGGTGGCTTTCTTTTTCTCCATCAGGACACAGCTGATGCTGCAGCTGGAACAGAACAGGGTGGAATCCTCGGGCGAACTGTCCGAGCATGTGCAATCGATCTCCAACATCTCCACGGACCAGTCGAACCTGGAACGGATCAACCGCTGGAGTTGTGCCATCCGAATGTGGAAGGACAAACCCATATTCGGTTTCGGTCCCGGCACCTACCAGTTCGAATACGGGCGTTACCAGCGCTCCTATGAAAAAACCCGGATCAGTACCAATTTCGGAATCCGGGGCAATGCCCACAGCGAATACCTGGGCCCCCTTTCGGAGGCGGGGATCTTTGGTATGCTGAGCGTCCTTCTGATCATCGGGACCACGGTATACACCGGATTACGTGTCTATTTCCTGTCCCGGAAGAAAAGCATCCGGATCCTTTCACTGGCTGTGATGGTTGGACTCTTCTCCTACTACATCCACGGATTGCTGAATAATTTCCTCGATACCGATAAGATCTCGACCCTGTTCTGGGGATACACGGCCATGATCGTGGCCATGGATGTATACCACAGGAAGCGGGAGGAGGAAAATCCGGATCAACCGGCCTGATCAAATCTTTTGTTCCCTGGAAACTGCGCCCCGATGATGGAGATATCGTCGAAGATGGAGGCAGAGCCTTCCAGGATTCTCTGTTTCTCGATGATCGCCTGTATATTGATCTCCAGGGAATGGGGGTTGGAGAGTTCCCTTTCCAGGTCATGGGTCCCGGTTTCGATGGCCGATCCCTGCACCAGTTCCACGAGCCCGTCTGTATAGCACAACAGCTTGGCCGGCTGGTCCAGCCGGATCATCGCCTCGTTCACAAAAGGAAGTTCATCGAGCATTCCCATGCCGACACATCCGCTGGCCAGCTGGGTGAGTTTTCCTGAATCTATCTCATAGAGGAGCGGTGGATTGTGTCCCGCATTCACATATTTCAATTCACGGGTCCTGAAATGGTATCGGGCAATGAACAGGGTGATGAATTTTTCCCCCTTGGCGCTGTTCATCACGCGTTCGTTCAACCTGTGCAGCGTGTCCGTAAGGGTCTGGTCCGCCGAAAAGAGGGCCCTCAGGTTGGCCTGGAAGTTGGACATGAGGATGGCAGCCGAGATCCCTTTCCCCGAGACATCGGCAATACAGAATCCCACCTCCTCTTTATTCAGCTGGATCACATCATAATAATCGCCGCCCACATCAAAATGGGGATGATAGAAGGCCTTCATCCGGATGAATTCATTGGAGGGCAGCTTTTCCCTGGCCGGTATCAGCATGGTCTGCATGCGGCTGGCAAGCTCCATCTCCCGCTTGATCGCTTCCTGCCGCAAAGATTCCTGAAAGAGGCGTTTGTTCTCTATGGCAACCGTGATGATGTTGGAGAGGGTCTGGATGAAACGGAGGTGTTTGATGATGGGACTCACCCCTTCGCCTTCTTCCTCGATATCCCCGATAAGCACAAAGGCAATGGCCTTGTCTTTGTGAGAGACCGGGATGACGATGTCCACCAGTTCCGGGAAATGTTGCGGTTCAGAGGTAATGAATGAGATCTCGTCGTAGGGCAGGAGGTCCCGTTCCATGTTCACCTGCTGGAAAAATTTGTTGCCGAATCCCGAGTTCAGCAGGCATTCCCATTTTTCGGAGTATTTCAGTACGATGACCTTCCCGATATCCAGGTCATCGGTGAGCAACTTCTCGTACCTGCGGATCAGCTCACTGGTGGATACATTGTCATTGATGGCCAGTGTGATATCCAGAAGCGCATTCAGTTTGAATGTGGAAAGCTTCAGCCGGTTGTCAGAGAATTTACCCATGCGGTCTCAGATGGTGACTTCTATTTTTTCACCCTTTCTGAATAGCTGCGGTCCCTGGTATCGACCTTGATGAATTCTCCGGTATCGATGAACAACGGCACCATGATGGTGGCCCCGGTCTCCAGTTCAGCCGGTTTGGCGGCCGAAGTGGATGCCGTATTCCCTTTCTCTCCGGGTTCGGTATAGGCCACCTGCAGTTCAACGAACGGAGGCAGGTCGACCGTGAGCGGGGTTTCGGTATCGGCATGCACCACGATCTCAACCGCCTGTCCTTCCTTCATCAGGTCCGCATTCTCGATCATCTCCTGCTGGATGGTGATCTGCTCGAATGTCTCCAGGTGCATGAAATGGAACCCCACATCATCGGTATACAGGTATTGATAGGGCCTGCGTTCCACGCGTGCGGTGTTGATCTTCACCCCCGCCGAAAAAGTGTTTTCAATCACCCTCCCGGTGGTCAGGCTTTTCAGTTTCGTTCTGACAAAAGCGGGGCCTTTCCCCGGTTTTACATGCTGAAACTGGACAATGGTGTAGAGGTCATCATTGTATTCGAGGCACAAGCCATTCCTGAAATCTGCAGTCGTTGCCATACATATCTTTTAGATTGTAAATATATCAATTAATCGAAAAACGGGGAGGGGCTTTCACAACACCTTTCTCCTGGGGACTGTGGCTATGAAATCCTTCAGGTAAAAAGGCTCAAAGTAGGCCACATCCTCAAACTGTTTCCGCCGGTACTGCGCCAGTACCGGAAGGATCATCTGTGCAGCCGAAGGCTCTATGCCGTCAATGAAACGGGCCCGGGGATGGTCCAGGACCTCTTTGCATTTGTGACTTCCATTCCCGAAAAAAAAGACCGTAAACCTGTCCAGATATTCCCGGTAGCTCTCACCGGTTACGATATCTGCGGCCACAGGCCGTAGAATATCCTGACCTGGGGTGATGAAACAGGAATACACTTCCATGCGTCTGGCATCCAGCATGGGGCACAGGAGGACCTTATCCCCGGTTTCCTGAATCTGTTCCCGGAACGATGGGTGTTCCAGGGCCCCGCGGGCCATATGCGCGAGTGTTCCGCTTGAAAGCAGCGGGATTTCCCGGGCATAGGCGATCCCCTTGGCTGTGGAGACCCCGATGCGCAACCCGGTATAGGAGCCGGGTCCCTTGCTGACAGCAACGGCATCCAGTTCACTGAACTCCCTGGAGGCCTTTTCAAGCGCTTTCCGGAGGAAGGCATTCAGCAGGGTGGCGTGGGACCGTTCGGGGCCACTTTCCGCCAGGGAAAGCAATCGCTCACCTTCCGAGAGGGCTACGGAACAAATATCCGTGGCGGTTTCGATATGCAGGATCAGCGGACCGTTCATCAACAGGTTGGAATCCGGGATTAGTCGTCATCGCTGAATAGGTCATCTTCCGGAACGACTTCAACGCTCATTTCGTTCTTCAGCTGCCTGGAGATGGCCGAATAGGGTGCTACCACCACTTCGTCATCCGTATCCAGTCCTTCGATGATCTCGATGTAACTGTCGTCCTGTATCCCGGTTTTCACCTGCTTCATCCAGGCTTTTCCTTCAGAAACGGTGAAGACGACCACCAGGGGTTCATCAGAGGCGCTCTCCGGGGCCACCGATTCGGTGCTGGAGGAGACGCTGCCGTCGGAACTGACCTGACCCATGGTCTGCTCTTCGAATCCGGGCTGGAGTCTGGAACCGGTTGTATCCATCCGGGTGGTCACAGCCTGGATAGGAATGGAGAAGACACCGCTTTTCCGGTTGGTCTGAATGTCAGCGGTGGCGCTCATCCCGGGCCTCAGGGGATAGGGGTTCCTTTCGGAGATCTTATCGCCGTAGGACTGTGGCAGGACGAAGATCTTCACATTAAAATTGGTGACCTGGTCCGTGGTCATCCCGGTGATATTGGCAGAGACAGGGATCTCAGAGACCACCCCCTTGAACCTGGTATCGGGATAGGCGTCCACCTCGATCAGGGCCGTGTCGCCCAGCGCCACCCTGACGATGTCATTTTCATTCACCTCCACTTCCACCTCCATGCGGCTCAGGTCAGCAATCCGGAGCATTTCCGTTCCTGCCATCATGGAAGTCCCGACGACCCGCTCACCCAGCTCAACCAGCAGCATGGAGATGGTCCCTGACATGGGAGCGTAGATGGAAGTCTTGGTCAGGCTTTCTTCCGCCTCGTTCAGGCTGGCCTGTGCACTTTCCACCGAAAATTCGGCTGCTTCCTTTTCTGCAAGGGCGGTGTTGTAGGTGGTTTCTGACTGCTCGAATTCCGCCTCGGAAATGGCTTCCTGGGCATACAGCTTCTCGTTGCGGTCGTAGGAGAGTCTGGCCATTTCGAGCTGTGACTCTGCCTGTTTGAGCCTTGCTTTGGCGTTGTTGAGGGAAGCTTCTGCCCGGTTGCGGGCCATCTCATAAGCTTCGGGTTTGATCTTCAACAGGTACTGGCCCTGGACCACCTCGTCTCCTTCGTGGATCACCAGTTCAACAATTTCACCGGACACATCGGGTGAAATAGCCACTTCCGTTTCAGGCTGAATTTTTCCGTTGGCTGTGATGATCTCAACGATTTCCCGTTCGAGTCCTTTCGCCGTGGCAACTTTCATGATTCCCTCGTTCCCGAACCAGCCCTGCTTTTTACCCAGTGCAAGGATAATGATCAGAACAACGGCGATGATGGCCAGTGTGATTAAAAGCTTTTTCGATTTCATGATAACTGTATTTGTAAATGCCCGGGATTAAAGGGTAATGGGCTCTCCTTTGTAGAAATTAAGGATTTTTATGCGAAAAATAAAGTCGTATTTGGCTTGCAGCAGGTCTGACTGGGTGGCGGTCAGCTGGTTTTTCGAAATGTTGTAATCCACTGTGTTCACCAGTCCCACCTCGAACTTTTTCTCCGTGTATTTGAACGATTCCTCCATTGAAACCAGTGCATGCTGGGAGGCGTTGAATTTTTTCAGGGCCGCCACCGCATCTGCGTAAGACTGCTGGATGGAGGCGTAAAGGGAAAGCTTCCTGCTTTGAAGCTCCAGGTCGGCCTGCTCCAGCGCGATCCTGGCATTGGCCACACTCGTATTGACCTGCCATCCGTTGAAAATAGGGATGGACAGACCGAGCCCCACTCCTGCGGAGGTGTTATCCCTGATCTGTTCGAAGAAGGGATATTTGCCGTACGTGGGGATCTGTTGCGGGTTCAGGGTGACCACGGGCTCAAGGGTATTCTGGGTGATCCCGATAGGGACCTGGATGGGATCGCTCAATTCTACCACCTGTTCCCTGATATCGGAGTACCCGGAATTATAATTGGCTGAAAGATACAATTGCGGGTACCGCGCTCCTTTGGCGATATGAAGATCCTTCTCGGAGCTTTCCCTGGATAATTCGGCGCTTTTGATCTCCGGCATCTCCATCTCTGCCACCCGGTAGACCTCCAGGGCATTCATCACCAGCGGATCGGCGTCCGGATCGGGCAGGACGGGGATCTCCACGTCAAATGCTGTGTCGATGGGGAGGTCCAGCATTTGCTGCAGGTTCAGCAAAGAAATGGAGAGCTGGTTCTCCGCGTTGACCACATTCAGCTCCTCTGCCGCATACTGGGCTTCCAGCTCCAGGTAATTGCCCCGGGCAAGCTTCCCCGCATCGACCATCTTGCGTGTACGATCAACCTGCTGGAAGGTCGTTTCGAGCTGGCTCCGGGTTACGGCAACCAGTTCTTTGTTGAACAGGATATTGAGATAGGCCGCGGCAATGTTGAGGGAGATGTCGTTCTTGATCTTCTCCACATCCTGGTAGCTGGCCATCAGGTCCAGTTCGTTTTTCAAAATCGTGTTCCTGACCTGCAGTCCGCTGAAAAGGTTGACCCGTGAGCTGAAACCCATGCTGATGGAGTTGATCTGCTGGTCATCCGTGAACTGATAGGTGGTCTGGTCAAGGGCCCTTCCCCAGGAATAAGAATACCTTGCATCTGCATTGAGCGAAGGGATCTGGTTGAGCCGCGATTGTTTCAGCGCGTTTTCATTATATTCGGTGCTCAATACCGACTGTTTGATGGTGATGTTGTTTTCCATGGCATAGGCAATGCAGTCCTCTAGGGACCAGGCCTGCTGTGCCAGGAGGGTGACACCTGCGGGAAATATGATAAGGGAAATCAGAATTTTCCTGAACATGACGGATTGTTTTTTAACAAACGCTAAAGTTATGGATAACCTTTAAACTGAATGCAAAAAATCGAAAATATTGTTGAATACAGGGGAATTGGAGCGGTCAGGTATGTTCAGAACAGGAGAGCAAAGCACCTGACGATCCGGATCCGGCCCCCGGGGGAGGTCCGGGTGACCGTTCCGGGTTATGTGAGCAGGAGGCGTGCGGAGAGGTTCCTCTTTTCAAAACAGGAGTGGGTGGTGGCAAAACTCGATGCACTCAGGAAAGAGGCTTCTTCGACCAGGATGCCCAGGGAGGGAGAGCGCCTCCTCGTCAGGGGTAAACAACTGAAAATAAATCTGGTAAAGGGAGAATCGGGCCCGGAGGAAGCATTGTGGCGACTGCTGCTGGAGGAAGCACACAGCTACCTGCCCTACAGGGTGGAGGAGCTTGCGGCGCACTTCGGATTCAGTTATTCACGTGTCCGGATCCGCAGGATGAGATCCAGGTGGGGCAGCTGCAACCACCAGAAGGGAATCAACCTGAACAGCTGGCTGGTGATGCTGCCCGATCACCTTTCCGATTATGTGATCCTGCATGAACTGGTACATACCAGGTTTCCGCATCACGGTCCCGGTTTCTGGGAAGCCCTTGACGGGGTAACGGGCGGAAAATCGAAGGCACTGAGAAGGGCCCTTCGAATGAGGAAGATCATGTCAATATATCCCGAAAATCAACTCGGCGGTGAGGGTGAGTGAATAATAGGCCCTGGGGGAACGGAGGTCGGTCTGGAAGGAGGGCACAATATTGAGGTAAGTCTGCCTGTCCAGTTGCCGCTGAAACCCGATGCCCAGCCCCACGTTGGTCTTGGTCCGGGATTTGATATCCGGTCCCTTAAGAACAATTTCGCCGAATTCAGCGGTGGATTCCTTCAGGTGGGCCACGGCCATCAGGGCAAAGGAGCCGGTGATCAGCAGGGTGTTGGGCCCCGATTCGTAGGGACGGAAATAGACTGTAAGCGGAACGCCGATGTTGTGTTCGGTGATGGAGATCTGCACCCTGTCATCGGGATGGGTGACCGGTTCGTCGAAATTGTCCGGATAACGGAGCGATGAGGAGGTCTTATAGGTGTAGTCGATACCGGTCTTTATAAACCAGTATTCATATTCCCAGTATACGAATGATACCCCTCCCCCGAAGCCGGGTTCGAAGGTTGCCTCATCCCCCCTCAGCCAGGAATAATTCCCCTGAAGGTTACCCCCCAGATACAGGTTGATCTGGGCCTGCAGCATAAAGGTCAGGGCAAGGAGGATCGCGGAAAGGAATGCGGTTTTCCGATGCATCACAGACTTCTTTACGCAAATCTAATACAATAGTTGCCTGACCGGGCAGGAACTTTTCAAACCCGGCAGCCTGCTTTTCAAACGCGGATTAACCTGGCGGCTGGCTACTGTTTGTCAAATACGAACACTTCGGACATGTCCCCGTAGGAGGAGGAAGCTGTGGCGTTCAGCACCATCTGTTTACCGTCCATGGAGAGGTTTTCGGTGATGGTCATTTCGGACCCGTCCTGCATCTCAAAGGATGAAATGATCTTGATGCTCCTTTTGTCATCGTTCCACACAGCGGTGGACTTCTTCACCATGTCCATGAATCCGACATTCTCACAAACGTTCCCGTCCAGGGTTATTTTATCGGTGAAGGAAAAATCCTGACCCTGCCAGGAGGAGTTTCGCTGGATGGAGAGCTCCTTTTTCGACTGCTCCACCACCAGGTTGTTGGGAGCCATGCTGAACTGGTCGTTAAGCTCACTTTTCTCCCTGTTGATGTTCCAAGTTCCGGAAAAATTGACTTTCTGGCCGATGGCCAAGGAGGAAATGACCGCTAACGCGAGAAGAATGCTGATCTTTTTCATAGGAAAGGAAAGGTTAAGGATGATACGGACAAGTTAACAAAACTTCCCGAAAGGATGTTCCTGATGGAAAGAAGGTGGGTAAAAAAACACCCCGCCAAGAAAAACGGGGTGTTCCATTCCATATTACCGTTGACCCGCCAGGGCTCGAACCTGGACTCTTCTGAACCAAAATCAGACGTGTTGCCAATTACACCACGGGTCAATCGTGGTCGCGAAAACCGGGTTGCAAATATACAAAATAAAGTCTCTATTCTGCAATTTTTTCCAACCCTTCCCCGGTCATTCTCCAGGTTTTGCCAGCCATATTCCAATCAGAAAGATGATCCACATTGCGGACCCCTTCCAGAATGTCCCTGGTATTCCGATCGAGCGCGACCACTTTGCCTTCCGGTACCCGGATGACCACATCCACCCTGGGGAACCGCCATTTGTTTTCCAGATCGACAGAGAAATAGGGATCGAGCACCAGCCTGTTTCCATCGGTCCTGAAACTGTAATTGAGGTTGGCCGCGTTCTCCCGGGCACGCTCCCAGTTCCTCCCCTTCGATTGTTTCTCGATCTCCAGGATGAACGCATCCCCCTGGGCCCGCTCAATGTCGAGCTCCACGCGCCCGAAATAGGCATCCGCATCCTCCAGCAGGTACCAGTGTTCACCCAGGTCAAAGATGGACTCATCCTCCAGGTACTCCTCCTGGGCGGCATTGGTGGCGATGACCAGGGTATCCGACGGGATCACCAGCTCCTGACTGAGGGTATCCCTCCCCGAATCCGAGTAGTTGCTGCTTTCAAAAGCGACGATGCCAATGATCAGCAGGAGGCTGACGATCCAGAGTGTCATGGCCCCGACTCCCAGGCCACGGTTATTTGTCTTCAGATTGAATATCAGTTTGATAAGCCCGTAGATCATGGCCGCGATGGGGATCAGTATCAACAGGGTGACCGCGATCACCAGCAGGGTTACCGAAACCGGATCTGTAAAGGGCAGCAATAAATCACCCAGGGAAAAATTGTACGATTCGAACGGAAATACGTGTATTCCAACAAAAGGAAGGGTGATTAATCCGATCAGAATCCCGATGCCTGCAATGACAAGACTGGTTCCGATGATGATTAAGATGACCTTAACGAACACCAGAAGTATTTTTCCCAGAACGTCGAAAAAATCCGAGGCGGCCCTTTCTGTTTTTTTATAAGTATCTGAACTTTTGGCCTTTGAAACGTTCTCTTTGACAGAGCTTTTCACGTTTTCGTATTCTTCACGAATTTTTTTTTCCAGGTTGGACACATTGACCTTCTCTCCCCGCATCTCCAGTTTCTGGGCAGCGGTCTCCGCTTTGGGAAGTACGATCCAGAGGATGACATAGACCAGGATCGAGGCACCGCCGGCGAAGAAGAAGATCACAAACAGCAGCCTGAAGATGACCGGGTCCACATTGAAATAGGCCCCCAGACCTCCGCAGACCCCCCCGATCACACTGTTTTCGGGATCGCGGTAAAGCCTTTTGCTGCCGGAATAGGTTTCGTGGAAAGAGCTTTTGCCCTCGGTTTCCTCGCCCGAATCTGCAATATCTTCCGGATTCCCCATGATATCGATCACCTCGTCGACGATCTCCAGGGTGATCACCTGGTTTTCAGAAGTGATTTTGTCCTGGAACAATTCGGCGATCCGGGATTCTATGTCATCGATGATCTCCTTGCTTTCCTGTTTATTGGAAAAATGCCTGCTGATGGAATCCAGGTAGGCTTTGAGTTTTTCATAAGCATCGTCATCGATATGGAAGATGATTCCGCTCAGGTTAATTTTAATCGCTTTCTTCATGGCATATGGCTTTATTGATAGTTCTTGATTGAATTGACCGAGCTGATCAGTGTTTCCCACGATTCGTCAAGCTCTTTCAGATAGGTCTTGCCCAGTTCTGTAAGGGTGTAGTATTTCCTGGGAGGGCCCTGGCTGCTCTCCTCCCAGCGGTACTTGAGCAGACCCGCATTCTTCTGCCTGGTCAGCAACGGATAGAGGGTCCCTTCCACCACAATCAGATCATTGTCCTTCAAAGCATTGATGATGTCGGTGGTATACAGGTCCTTCTTGGACAGGATCGAGAGGATGCAATACTCCAGGATACCTTTCCGCATCTGTGCCTTTGCATTTTCAATATTCATGGTTCTCTATTTTAGCGCGGTGATTTGAACAAATAAATGAAAGGGATGGATGTATCTGAACATCAGGGAAGGCGGATTGAACTTCCTCCGGTCCTTCCCTGCCACTTCTTCCCCTTTCATAAAAAACGACCGGGACCCGGCTCCGGTTCTTCCCGTGTCCATCGTTCCCGGCAACGGCGGTTCCGGTGCCGGAACAATGGCGGCCAGGGAATCTGTACCGAAACGGATCTCCCTCCATTCACGGTCAGCGAATGCCGTATCCGGGGCGGTGTCAGAGTACTGTACCTGATGGTTCGCCGGAATCAGTTCCAGGACAGGTTTCTGCGCATTAACATCAGTCCCGGCGGCCAGAATCCCCAGGGAAAGAGAAAGATATAATACTATATTCTTCATAATAGATGTTAATGCAAGCAAATATACAATACAAAGATATAAATAAATATTAATACCATGCAATACATAGTAGTAAAAATTTTTAAGTAAACTGAATTTTGTATCTTCGGGGACATGGAAATCAAGGGGATCATCCGGAAAATGACAGCCGCGAGCGGCGACCGGGTTCAGTACCAACTGCCACTGGGGGAAGTATCTGTGGAAATGAATGCATTGATTGGGTCCCACGTGGAAATGGTGTACCAGGGGAGGATCCATTGCATACGGTGCGGGAGGGAGACCCGGAAATCGTTTGCGCAGGGGTACTGCTATCCCTGTTTCACCACCGCACCGGAAACGGAAGAGTGCGTGCTTCGTCCCGAGCTCTGCAGGGCGCATGAAGGGGTGGCCAGGGATATGTCGTATGCGCGCTCACACTGCCTGATCGAACATGTGGTGTATCTTTCCATGACCAGCGGGCTGAAGGTGGGGGTGACCAGGAACACCCAGGTTCCCACCCGGTGGATCGACCAGGGGGCCGTGGCCGCCATCGAGCTGGCGCGGACCCCCAACAGGTTTGAGGCGGGGCGCATGGAGGTCGCACTCAAATCAATGGTCAGTGACAAAACCAACTGGAGAAGGATGCTTGCCGAGGTGATCCCTGTTTCCGATGAGCTGTTGAGGGAAAAAGAACGGCTGATATCCGGGCTCCCGGAGGAAATGGAAGCATACATCAGCCCGGACCAGGAGGTGACCATGCTCTCCTATCCGGTTATGCAATATCCGACAAAGCTGAAAAGCTTCAATTTTGACACGGACCCCGTGGTTTCCGGGGTGCTGACCGGGATCAAGGGCCAGTACCTGATTTTCTCCGGCGGGGGAGTGATCAATTTGAGGAAATTCGGCGGTTATGAGGTGTTGCTCAGGATCAAGGATTAATCCGTTAAGGCACGGATCTCCCTTCTCAGCTTTTCCCAGTTGGTTTCATCCATTTTGGCCCCGATCAGTTCAATGATCCGGCCTGCCAGGATGGACCCCATTTTTCCACAGATCTCCGGATGCAGGCCCTGAAGATGCCCGTAGATGAATCCGGCAGCATAGAGATCCCCTGCACCTGTGGTATCCACCGGGGTCGAGGGCCTGACCCCCACGCGCACCATCCCTTCGCTGCACATGCAGAATGATCCCTGGGCACCCAGTTTGACCACCACCACTTCCACATGTTCACTGAGCTCCCTGGCGGCTTCTTCCGGAGGTTTTTCCCCCAGTGCCCTGATCTCCTCCTCATTGGCAAAAAGGATATCCACGTATTCCCGGATGAGGTCCGTGAAGAATTCCCTGTTCTGTTCGACCACATTATAGCTGGCCATATCCAGACAGATCTTGAGTCCCGCCTGGGAGGCCATCCGCATGGCTTTCCGGATCATTTCCCTGTTCTGTACCAGGTATCCTTCGATATAGAGGTAGTCATACCCCTCAAATACTTCCCTGGAAATATCTTCCGCTGAAAGATCGATGGCTGCCCCGAGGTAGGTGGCAAAGGTACGCTCCGAGTCGGATGAGATCAGGGCAATGGCCCTGCCGGTCTCATGGAGGGTCCGGAAGAGGATCGGTTTAATCCGGTTCACCTGCATGTCTTTTTTGAAAAACCTGCCCATGTCGTCGTTCCCGACCGTTCCCACAAAACCGGTCTCCACACCCAGGTGTGCCAGTCCGTGGATGGTATTGGCCGCGGATCCTCCGGAGGCCTTGGATTTTGGAAATCCCATGGTTTCAGCATGGATATAGTTGGAGGTGTCCAGATCCACCAGGGTCATGCTTCCCTTGGGAAGCCCGAAACTGTCCAGTATTGCGTCATCTTCAATCCTTGTGATAATGTCCACCAGGGCATTGCCCATTCCCAGTACTTTTGCCATATGAAATCTGGTTTAGCTGCAAATATAGGATTAATCCAAAGTCACTGTTCATACGAAAAGAAGGCCCGGAAGGTTTTTTGGGAAATGTATTGTTTTATTGGCCAAAAGCTTTTATTTTTGCGACGCTGAAAGCAACGGTGTTGAAACGCCGGAAAATTCCTCAGTAGCTCAGTTGGTTAGAGCGGCGGACTGTTAATCCGTAGGTCGTAGGTTCAAGTCCTACCTGAGGAGCAAAAAAGGAGGGTAAGCGAAATAAGCTTATCCTCCTTTTTTGCAGTTAGGGGTTAGTTAGTCGAAAGTCGGCAGTCGGCAG
>CAZNSZ010000013.1:0-62687 GCA_964575865.1 uncultured Bacteroides sp.
CGGAACCATGCCGGGAAGGTTGGATATTAAAAGATACGAAATAACCCGGAAATGATGCCTCCAGCCCGTGCGTGGAAATCAGCTCACCAGCAGGTTGCACCCCCGCACCTCGGCGTGGTCGAAGCGTCCCAGCACCTCGAAGCTGCCATCTTCGTATACGTTGCCCAGGTCCCCGGTGGCAATGAAGGAGCAGCTGTGCAGGTTGGCCAGATCGATGATGTTGAGGCCGCCGCTGCCTCCCCGGGGGTGGACCGTTAGCGGGTCGCTGGCGTCCCTGGCCATTACCCTCATCCAGGGCGGGGTGCGGAAGATCCCCCCGCCCGCCGAATAGGCCTGGGAGAGCAGTTCGGTCATGCCGTACTCGGAATGGACCTGCCCCAGGCCGAATGCCTCCTTCAGGATACCATGCAGCTCTTCCCTCACCAGTTCCTTCCGGCGCCCCTTCATCCCGCCGGTCTCCATGAGTTGAATGTTACTGCCCAGCGCCATGGGATACCGCTCCGCCAAGTCCAGAAGGGCGAAACTGACCCCCACCAGCAGGGTGGGATGACGGTCACTGTTTCTTCTGCCGAGGACCGAGGACAAACCCTCCAGGTCATCCAGGTAGAACCCGCTGTCGGGGTGCCCGGATAACCGAATCAGGTGCTCCGCCATGTAGACCAGGGAGGATCCTTTCCGTTCCAGGTAGGAGGGGAGCAGTGCCAGGATGCAATACCGGCCGGGATCGCCGTAGAAACGGCGAAAACCCTCAGTAAAGGATTGCCTGTACAGGGATGCATCGGCCACGGGATGCAGGGACGGGGTCATCTCCGAGGTGCCGCTGCTTTCGAATACAAGCTCCGGTTCCCTCCCCCGGCAGATCACGCGGTGGGTTTTGAAGAATTCCACAGGCAGGAAGGGGATCTCCTCCAGCAGCTGCACCTTTTGCGGATCACGGCCCAGCTGCTTCAGGTAGGCGGCATATACATCGGTTTCAACCGCCTGATAACGAAACACCTTCAGGGCGAGTTCCCTGAAGGTGTTTTCATCTCCGATGCGAAAGAATTCCTCTGTCCGGAAGGCAACCATGCGGTCAGGGGACTATCCTTTGATCGCTTTGATCCCAGGCAGTTCTTTGCCTTCGATGTATTCGAGCATGGCCCCGCCGCCGGTGGACACATAACTGACCTGGTCGGCCAGCCCGAACTTGTTCACCGCCGCCACGGAATCCCCTCCGCCCACCAGGCTGAAGGCCCCTTTCCCGGTGGAGGCTGCAATGGCCTTTGCAATGCTGACGGTCCCGTTCTGGAAATTGGACATCTCGAAGACGCCCATGGGGCCGTTCCAGAGGATGGTGCTGGAATTCATGATGACCTCTGAGAAGGCTTTGATGGTCTCCGGCCCCACATCGAGGCCCATGTAGCCCTCCTTGCCTTTGTCGATGGGCGCCAGTTCGGTGGCGGCATCGTTGTCGAACTGGTCCGCCAGCACCTGGTCCACCGGCAGCACCAGATTCACTCCTTTGGCTTTCGCCTTGCTGACCAGTTCCATGGCCACTTCCAGTTTGTCCTCTTCACAGAGGGAATTCCCGATGACCCCGCCCCTCGCCTTGATGAAGGTATAGGTCATTCCCCCTCCGATGATCAGGTTATCCACTTTGTCGAGCAGGTTCTCGATCACCTGGATTTTATCGGACACCTTGGCACCGCCCATGATGGCCGTGAAGGGTTTCTTTGCCTGGTGCAGCACTTTATCCATGGCTTCGATCTCCTTGTTGATCAGGAAACCGAACATCTTGGAGTCAGCATCAAAGAAATCGGCGATCACCGCAGTGGAAGCGTGGGCCCGGTGTGCGGTGCCGAAAGCGTCGTTCACGTAAATGTCCGCATATCTGGAGAGCTTTTCGGCGAAAGCCCGGGTGGCGGCACGCTCCTCCTCGGTCTTGATCTTGTCTTCGGCACTGTGAAAGCGCAGGTTTTCCAGCAATAGCACCTCACCGGGCTTCAGGGCGGCTGCCATGGATGCCGTTTCCCCGCCGATACTGTCCTCCGCGAACCGGACTTTGATCCCCAGGTGCCCTTCCAGTGAAGGGATCACGTGCTTCAGGGAGAATTTCTCCTCGGGACCCGATTTGGGTCTTCCGAGGTGGGACATCAGGATGGCAGATCCCCCGTCATCCAGCACCTTCCGGATGGTAGGAAGTGCGCCCCGGATCCGGGTGTCGTCCGTCACTTCGTACTGTGCTCCCAGGGGTACGTTGAAATCCACCCTGATGATCGCCTTCTTGCCTTTAAAGTTATAGTTATCAATAATTTGCATAATGGTATAGTTTAAGTGAAACAGATCATTTCCGGTTCGGAATTCCAAAGGTAAAAAAGAAATTCTACATTTACAGACCGGATCATCAAATGTTGTTTCAGCAGGTCATCGGACAGCGGGAAGTCAAGCAGAGGCTCCTGAATCTCGTGCAGGAGGGAAGGACCCCCCATGCGCTCATGCTGCATGGGCCGCCGGGGACCGGAAAACTGGCCCTGGCGGTTGCCATGATGCAGTATATTTCCTGCAGGAACCGGCAGACCGGCGATGCGTGCGGTACCTGCGCTTCCTGCGTGAAGTTCGGGAAGCTGGTCCATCCGGACCTCCATTTCGTGTTCCCCGTGCTGAAGACCGCCAAAGTGACCAAAGACCCGATCAGCGACCATTTCATGGAGGAGTGGCGTGAAATGTTCACCTCCCATCCCTATCTTTCCGAAAATGAATGGTACGAAGCCATCGGGGCAGAGAACAAACAGGGGATCATCAACAAGGAGGAGAGCCTGCAGATCATCAGGAAGCTGGGATTCAAGCCCTACGAATCGGATTACAGGATGATGATCATCTGGCTTCCGGAGAAGATGAACCAGCCGGCGGCCAATAAATTACTGAAGCTCATTGAAGAACCGCCGGAAAAAACGGTGATCATCATGGTCTCGGAACAGACCGACCGGATCCTGCCCACCATCCTGAGCCGGACCCAGCTCCTGCATGTGCCTCCGCTGACGGATTCGGAAATCACGGAGGGACTGATGAGGGAGGATCCTTCCGATCCCGGCCGGATCCGGGATGCGGTCCACCGTGCCAGCGGCAACTTCAGCTTCGCCCTGCAAAGCCTGAGGGATGACAGGAGGGAGCAACATTATTTCGAGCTATTCACCTCCCTGATGAGGCTCTGTTATGCCCGTGACATCATCGCTGTCAATGACTGGGTGGACCAGGCAGCGGGACTGGGAAGGGAGCGGCAGAAGCAATTGCTGGATTACGGCCTCAGGCTGCTGAGGGAGAGCTTCGTCATCCATCTGGGAAACGGGGAACTCAACTTCCTTTCCGAGAAGGAGAGGTCCTTTGTGGAGAAGTTCAGTCCCTTTATCCACGACGGCAATATTTTTCAGTTTGCAGAGGCCTTTGATCTGGCTGCCAATCACATAGAGGCCAACGGAAATCCGAGGATCGTGCTGATGGATCTGTCCATATGGATCATCAAATTGCTGATGGTGAAGACACCGCAGCCCACCTAATCCTGTTTTGAATTGGATGAACGAATCCCTATTTTTGCACCATGGATAGCCTGAAAGCCAGAGGCTGTTGCAGAGAGAGACAGCTGGAGATCAATAACGAAAATACGGAAAGCATCGCGTACTATTTCAGTACGTGCGCCAAACTGGATTCCTTCAACTGGTTGCGCGAGGTGGCTGATCTGGACATCCCGGAGCTGGTGGAGGTCCGCTTCAAGAATACCAGGAAATCCTATTACAGGAATGTGAACGGGCTTCGGCTGAAGCGTGGCGATATCGTTGCGGTGGAAGCCTCCCCCGGTCACGACATCGGTATCGTCACCCTGACCGGTGAACTTGTGGACAAGCACCGTTCCAACAGCAAATACGACGGGAACCCGGAGGAACTCAAGAAAGTCTACAGGAAAGCCAAGCCGGTGGATATTGAAAAGTGGCGGAAGGCGATCCAGCAGGAGGAGAGGACCATGCTCAGAAGCCGGAAAATGGCTGCGGATCTGGGATTGAACATGAAGATCGGGGATGTGGAATACCAGGGAGACAACACCAAGGCGATCTTCTATTATATCGCCGATGAAAGGGTCGATTTCAGAGAGCTGATCAAGGTGCTGGCAGAGAACTTCAGGATCAGGATCGAGATGAGGCAGATCGGAGCCCGGCAGGAAGCTGGAAGGATCGGGGGGATCGGGACCTGCGGCAGGGAGTTGTGCTGTTCCACATTCGTTACCAATTTCGTGTCGGTCAGCACCCATGCGGCAAGGGTGCAGGAGGTGGCCCTCAATCCGCAGAAGCTGGCCGGGCAGTGCGGGAAGCTGAAATGCTGCCTCAACTATGAACTGGCGGGTTATCAGGATGCCCGCAAAAATTTCCCGGACCAGGAACCAGTGTTGAAAACTTCAAAGGGGGAGGCCCAGCATATGAAAACGGATGTCTACCGGGGCATCATGTGGTACGGTTACGGAGGAGGCGGAGCACAGAGCCTGGTTCCGGTGCCGGTGGAAAGGGTAAGCGAGATCTGGTCCATGAACCGGCGCGGGGAACTGCCCGACGACCTGATGGAACAGTCCTCCGCGCGCAGTGACACCTTACTGGGGTATACCAACGGCGCAGGAGAGGAAAGCCTGACCCGGTTTGAGAAGTCCTCCCCGAAAAAGAAACGCAAAAAGAAAAGGGGACCCAGAAGCAACAGGGAAAGGCCATGAAACGATTCTTTACCTATCTTCCGATCGCCGCACTCTTCCTGCTGAACGCCTGTGATCCCGCAATGGTGTATGACCATTTCGAGACCATGGAGGAGGGGGTCTGGAACTGGAGGGATCCCAGGGAGTTCGAGGTGGAGGTCACCGATACGGTCACCACGCACAACATCTTCCTCCAGGTCAGGCATACCGTGGAGTATCCCCTGAGCAACCTCTACATGTTCGTTTATGTGAAAAGCCCTTCGGGACAGATGCTGAAGGATACGGTAAACCTCCAGCTGGCCATGCCCGATGGCCGGTGGATCGGAAAAGGGAACGGGCATCTTCGGGAACTCAGGTTGCTTTACCGCAAACAGACCAGGTTCGGTGAGCCGGGTACCTACACCTTTACCCTTGAGCAGGGCATGCGCAGTCCCGAATTGCCTGTCACCGATATCGGCATCCGGATCGTGAGGACCAAAGGAGACAGCGTTGGGCAAGAATAAGCTTTCCAGGTTCAGCGAGCTGGCCACATTCGACAGGGTCTATCAGCCGGCATTCAATGAGATCCATCAGGGGGAGTATCCCCTGAAAGGGAGATGGTGCAGCGAGGTTTTCCAGAATGACCATCCCCTGGTGCTGGAGCTTGGCTGCGGCAGGGGTGAATACACCATCGGACTGGCCAGGCGGTACCCGGAAAGAAACTTCCTGGGGCTGGATATCAAGGGCGCACGCCTGTGGCGGGGGGCGAAAACAGCCCATGAAGAGGGGATCCCCAATGCGGCTTTCCTGCGTTCCAGGATCGATTTTATCCGTTCATTCTTTGCCCCCGGGGAGGTGGATGAGCTCTGGATCACCTTCCCCGACCCGCAGGAAAAGAGGCGAAGGCAAAAAAAGCGGCTGACGGGCACCCTTTTCCTGAACATGTACAGGGAGATCCTCAAAGACGGGGGCCTGATCCACCTGAAAACAGACAACGGCTCCCTCTATGCCGACACCCTGGAACTGGTGCGTTACAACCGGCTTCCCCTTGACCGTTTCAGCGGAGACCTCTACAGGGAGGAGTGGGACGATGAAACCGTAACGATCCAGACCACCTATGAAAGAACATTCCTGGAGGAAGGTGCAACGATCCGGTATCTCTCATTCAGGCTGCCGGCCGGCCAGGTCATTTCAGCGCTTCCCCATGGCCGCGGATGAGGGTTTCTTTCAGCAGGTGTACGAGGTGGTCAGGCTGGTTCCACCCGGAAGGGTCACCACCTACGGAGCCATTGCCCGGTACCTCGGAGCTGCCGGCGCAGCAAGAATGGTGGGATGGGCCATGAACCAGTCGCACACCCATGCGGAATATGTGCCTGCCCACCGGGTGGTGAACAGGGTGGGGCTGCTCACCGGAAAACACCATTTCGGCGGTGCTGACCTGATGCAGGAACTGCTGGAAAATGAGGGGGCCATCATCCGGGAAAACCGGATCGTCAATTTCCGTGAAATGTTCTGGGATCCCGTGCAGGAACTGGGACTATAACAAATTAATCTAAATAAAAAAAACTATCTTTGAGGGATCAAAAGGAGGCATTCATGGAGATTCAGCAGGAGCAGATCAGGGAGGTGCTGAACAGGATCCGGCACCCGGAGACCAAAAAGGGACTGGAGGAATCGGGAATGATCAGGGAAGTGACCTACCGGGAGGGAAATCTCTGGGTCGCCCTGCAGTTCAGTAAACCCAACGATCCGTTTATTCAGTCCATCAAAAAGGCCTGCGTGCGGGCCGTGAACACGGCCTTCGGCGAAGGAACCCTATCCGCGGATCACCTGCAGGTTCATGTCCCGGAACCACCGTCCAAACCGGAGGTGCTTCCCGGGGTG
Organism: uncultured Bacteroides sp.; assembly: GCA_964575865.1. Lineage (GTDB taxonomy): Bacteria > Bacteroidota > Bacteroidia > Bacteroidales. The sequence continues at coordinate 6,572 of CAZNSZ010000013.1, forward strand.
AAGAACATCATCGCCATTGCCTCCGGAAAAGGGGGGGTCGGTAAGTCCACGGTTGCGGCGAACCTTGCGGTGGCCCTGGCAAAAAGAGGCGCCAGTGTGGGGCTGATCGATGCCGATGTGTACGGGCCCTCCATCCCCAAGATGTTCCATGTGGAGGACCAGCGCCCTTCGGCACGCACCGGAGATGGGACCGAATGGATCATTCCCGTTGAGAAGTACGGGGTCAGGCTGCTTTCGGTGGGGTTTTTCGTAAAACCGGAGGATGCCGTGGTATGGCGCGGCCCCATGGCCACCAGTGCCCTGAAACAGCTGATCACACAGGGGGACTGGGGAGCACTGGATTACCTGCTGATCGATCTTCCCCCGGGCACCGGCGACGTGCACCTGACCATGGTGCAGGAGGTGCCTGTGACAGGGGTGGTGATCGTCAGCACCCCCCAGGAAGTGGCCCTTGCGGATGTGATCAAGGGGATCAACATGTTTACCGGGGATAAGATCAATGTCCCTGTGCTGGGGATCGTGGAAAACATGTCCTGGTTCACACCGGAAGAGCTTCCCGGCAACCGGTACTACATTTTCGGAAAAGAGGGATGCAAGCAGCTGGCGGAAAAAATGGGGATCCCCTTGCTGGGACAGGTCCCCATTGTACAGGGCATACGGGAATCGGGAGATGCGGGAGAGCCGGTGGCCATCGAGCCGGAAAATGTTGCGGGGAAAGCTTTTCATGAGCTGGCCGCAGCAGTGGAAAAGGCGGTCCAGAAAAGAAACAGTGAGCTGGGCCCCACAAAGAAAGTACAAATCAAACATATGTGAGCATGGAAGCTATTAGGAGTCGTGTGGAGAAGGCGCTGGAAAAGATCAGGCCTTATCTTGTGGCAGACGGGGGGGATATTTCCATTGTGGAAATCACGGATGACATGGTGGTCAGGGTCGAGATGCATGGAGCCTGCAACGGATGCCCCTTCAGCATGCAGACCCTGAAAGCCGGTGTGGAGATGGCTGTCAGGAACGAGGTTCCCGAGATTACCCAGGTGGTGGACATCAACGCACCATGACTTTTTCCCGGGCTGATAAAATAAGTGGTTCCAAAAGCAGTTAATTACATAGTAAACCATTGGCATTCCCGTGTCAAAATTGTATGATTCTGCCCTTTCGTAACACCATACGGCAGGGGGTCAGTTTTCTGATCCTCATGATGTTGGCTTCCTGCAGCGTGGAAAAGAACACCTCGCTGTCCAGGAACTTCCACAACCTGGTTTCCCATTACAACATCTACTTCAACGGGAATGAAAGTTATGAGCGGGGGCTCGAAAAAGCCGAAGACGCGGTAAATAATGATTATAACCGCATCCTCGACCTGTTGCTTTTTGAAGACGAGGCAGTCCACTCGGCCGTCAGGGGGGATATGCAGCGGGCCATCGACAAGGCCACCAAGGTGATCACCTACCACTCCATTACTGCCAAACCCAAGGTGAAGGAGGGGAACCAGACGGCAAAGGACAAAGCGTTCTACGAACAGAACGAGTACAACAAATGGGTGGATGATTCCTATCTGCTGATGGGAAAAGCCTACATGTACCAGGGAGAGTTTTTCCTGGCCGCCGAAACCTTCAAACACATCCTGGTAACTTTCCCCGATCAGGATATCCGCTACCTGGGAATGGCCTGGCTGGCCCGGGCATATATCATGATCGGGGAGATGCGCGAGGCGGAGCGGATCCTTACCACCCTCTCAGACGTGTTCGGTTTTCCCGAGGAGTATATGGAGGCACTGCTTACAACCCGCGTTCTTTACCGGATCCGGTCCTCCTCCTATGCTGTTGCTGCGGAGAATCTGGAGGAGGTTCTGCAGCTGAAAGGGCTCAGCAAGGAGCACAAGATCCGGTACACCTACATCCTGGCACAGCTCTATGAGGAACTGGGGGAGAACGATCTGGCCCTGGAAAAATACAGGCGGGTCACACGCTACAATCCCCCCTATGAGATGGCATTCAATGCCAGGGTGAGCATGGCGGAGGTGTACGAGAGCGGGGGTGCAAACAGCGAGGACCTCAAGAAACTGCTGACAAAAATGCTCAGGGACAGCAAGAACACGGAGTACCTGGACCAGATCTATTTTGCACTGGGCAACATCGCCATGGAAGAGGGGGAGCGGGAGCTGGCCATGGATTATTATCAGCTGTCGGTGGCCACCAGCCTCCGGAACCGGTATCAGAAAGGATTCTCTTCCCTGACCCTCGCACAGCTTTATTATGAGGAACCCGATTACATTCTTTCAGCCGCCTATTACGATTCGGCCGTTTCGTTCCTGGACAGGGATTTTCCGGGATATGAGGGGCTTTCGACCCTCTCTGCCAGCCTGACCGGGCTGGTGCAGAACATCCAAACCTATGAGCTGGAGGACAGTGTCCAGGTCCTGGCCTCGCTTCCCGAGGCGGAGCGGCTCGCCATCATAGACGGGATCATCGAGGAGGTGAGGAAACAGGAGGAAGAGCAGCGGCTTGCCCAGCAGCAGGCGATGCAGGATGCGGCATTCAACCAGTCCATGCTGTATAACAATCCGGGCGGGAATACGGGAGGATCCACCGGAGGGGCCTGGTATTTTTACAACGTCAATGCAAAGAGCTTCGGGCAACCTGAATTCCGGGCCAAATGGGGGGAGCGCCAGCTGGAGGATAACTGGAGGCGCAGGAACAAGCAGACCCTTTCCCAGCCGGGTGAAAGATCCCAGGTGGAAGGGGACAGTGCAGCCACGGGGAACGGGACGCAGATCCTGGACAACAAGTCCCGGGAGTACTACCTTGTCAACATCCCGCTCACCGATTCAGCCATGCAGCAATCCGACCTGAGGCTGGAAGATGCCCTCTATAACATGGGGGTGATCTACAAGCAGAGCCTGCTGGACTACGATGAATCGGTGAAGGCATTCGAAGAATTGCTTTCCAGGTACCCGGCTGGGGTGCACGCTGCCCCGGCCATGTACAACCTGCACGATCTGTACAATACCCTGCAGCAGCCCGACCGGGCGGCCTATTACAAAAGCCAGCTGCTGAACAGGTACCCGCAATCCCATTACTCCATGCTGCTGAACAATCCCAACTATATCAGAGAACTGGAAGAGGAGGAACAAAGGGTTGTCCGGAGGTATGAACAGGTCTATGAAGCCTACAGGGGCGGGGAGTACGAGCGGGTCATCGCAGGTTCCGATGCAGCCATCGAAGAATTCGGAGGGGACCGCCTGGTTCCCAAATTCAAGTACATCAAAGCCCTGTCCGTGGGAACCATTCAGGGCAAGGAAGCGATGAAAGTGGAGCTTGATTCGCTGATCGCACAACACCCGGGCACCGAAGAGAGCCGGCAGGCGCAGGAGATCATCGATTATATGTATGTGGCCTTCCCGGTGATCAGGGAGGCCGACGAGGTGCGGGAGGCGGAGGAGATCTATACCGGCTTCCAGGCTGCGCAGGAGCATTATTTCATTCTCGCCCTGCGTACCGGGCAGGATGTGAACCAAGTCAGTTTTAACCTGTTAAACTATAACCTGGACAATTTCAACCAGTATGCGCTGGAGATTGAACGGGTGGTTGCCAATGATGGATACAATATGCTGGTTGTTAGGCTTTTCAACAATGCAGACGCTTCACTTCGTTACCTGCAGGTCATCCGGGAGAACGCCGGTGAGATCACAGGGGGAATGGCGGAGGGCAACTACCGGATGGCTGTCATTTCAGCGGATAATTATGGGATACTGGAAGGGCACAAGGCATTCAATACCTATTACCTCTTCTACCGGGGGCACTATGAAAACCAGGAATAGATGGCACGCCAGATCCACATATTATGGACCGATGACGAAATTGACCTGCTGAAACCCTATATCCTGTTTCTGGAGGAGAAGGATTACAGGGTTTCAACGGCCGCAAACGGCACCGATGCCATCCGGCTGGTGCAGGAGAACAGTTTTGACCTGATCTTCCTGGACGAGAACATGCCCGGCCTTTCGGGCCTTGAAACCCTGGAGGCCATTAAAGGGATCGCACCCTCCACCCCGGTGGTGATGATCACCAAGAGTGAGGAGGAGGATATCATGGATGAGGCACTGGGGAGCAAGATCTCCGATTACCTGATCAAGCCTGTGAATCCCAAGCAGATCCTGCTGACTATAAAGAAGAACATAGACACCAAGCGCCTGGTCACCCGGAAGGTCACCTCCAATTACCAGTCCCAGTTCAGCCAGCTGGGGATGGAGATCAACAGCGCACAGCATTTCGAGCAATGGGTGGAGATTTACAGGCGGCTGGTATTCTGGGAAATGGAGCTCTCTTCAGGGGGGGGAGACGGCATGGAGGAGGTCCTCCGTCTGCAGAAAGTGGAGGCGAACAAGGAATTCTCCCGCTTCATCCGTGCCCATTACCAGCAGTGGTTCGCCGGAGGAGGCGGAGAAATCCCGTTGCTTTCCCCCAGCGTGTTCAGGGAGAAGGTTTTCCCCCTTGCACAACAGGGGCAGCAGGTGGTGGTGGTCATCATGGACAACCTGCGGTTCGATCAGTGGAAGGTTATCGAACAGGAGCTCAGTGACCTTTACCGCACCGATGACGAGCAGCTCTTTGTCAGCATCCTTCCCACGGCCACCCAGTTTGCCAGGAACGCCATGTTCTCGGGAATGATGCCGCTGGAGATCCAGGAACGTTATCCCAGGTTGTGGGTGGATGAAAACGATGAAGGGGGCAAGAACACCTTTGAGGAGGAACTCTGCATTGCACAGATGCAGCGGGCAGGGCTGGACAAATCATTCAATTACGCCAAGATCAGCAACCAGCGGGCAGGCAAGAAGCTGGTGGAGAATTACAGGGACCTGCTCAATTTCGATATCAATATCCTGGTCTACAACTTTGTGGATATGCTTTCCCACGCCAGGACCGAGATGGACATGATCAGGGAGCTGGCCTTCGACGAATCCTCCTACCGCTCCCTTGTTCAGGGCTGGTTCCAGAATTCCTACCTCTATGAGTTGCTCAGGCAGCTGAATCAGCATGATATCCGGCTGGTGATCACCACCGACCACGGTTCGGTCCGCGTCAACAATCCCGTCAAGGTGATCGGTGACCGCAAGACATCCGTCAACCTCAGGTACAAGCAGGGAAAGAACCTCAATTACAATCCCCGGGAGGTCTTTGAGATCACCCGCCCCGAGTCCATCGGGTTGCCCAGGGCCAATGTCACCACCAGTTACATTTTTGCCATGAACAATGATTTCATGGTCTATCCCAACAACTACAATCATTTTGTGAACCTTTACCGGAACACCTTCCAGCACGGGGGGATCTCCATGGAGGAGATGCTGATCCCGGTAAGTATCCTGTCCCCGGTCCGTTAATACCAGATCATCCCATGAAGCACCGCCTGATCATACCTGCACCCGGCCGCATCGATGATGTGGCGTCCAGGTTCCTCCAGCTGGCGGGAGACAGGCCAGTGATCGCCTTTTCGGGGGAGATGGGAGCCGGAAAGACCACCTTCATCCAGGCCGTCTGCAGGCAGCTGGGTGTGGATACCGATGTGAACAGTCCCACCTTTGCGCTCATCAACGAATATTTTACCGGATCCGGTGAATCGGTATTCCATTTCGATCTTTACCGCATCGAAGATCCTGAAGAGCTGTTCGATGTGGGATACGAGGAATATTTTTATTCGGGGAGGCCCTGTTTCATAGAGTGGCCGGAAAAGGCGGACCACCTGATCCCCGGGGATGCCCTGAGGGTCAGGATCGATGTGCTTGGGGACGGGAGCAGGGAACTCTCATTTTCCGACAGTGCTTGATGAATGTTCTTGACAATACCCCCTAATTGTGTTATTTTAGGCTACCACCAACTGATCGTCACACATGAAAGAACCCGGATCAACCCCCTTTAATTTCCACAGGGAAGGACTGATGCCCCAGGAGGAGAAACTGGCTGTTGGGGTCAGACAGACCAGGTTGAAGATCGGCATTCCTTCGGAAGACCATGATGTGGAGAGCCGCGTTCCCCTCACCCCCGAAGCGGTCGAGATCCTGACGGCCCATGGCCATGAAGTGATCATCGAGGCCGGAGCCGGAAGGGCGTCCAATTACCCCGACACCGATTATTCGGAACGAGGAGGGTTGATCACCGAGAACCAGCAGGAGATCTTCGGAACCTGCGATGTCCTGCTGAAGATCTCCCCGCCGACGGCAGAGGAGATCGGATGGATGAAGGAGCGGCAGACCCTGCTCTCCTCCTTCCAGGTATTCACCCACTGCAAGGAGGAGTATATCCGTGGACTGATGCAGAAGAAAGCGACAGCCATCGCCTTTGAGAAGATCCAGGATGAACATAAATGTTTCCCGGCTGTCAGAAGCATGAGTGCCATTGCCGGGACCACCAGCATGCTGATCGCTGCCGAGTACCTGAGCAATATGCGCGGCGGAAAGGGGGTCATGCTGGGGGGAGTGACGGGCATCACCCCTACGGAGGTGGTGATCCTGGGTGCAGGGACTGTTGCGGAATATGCGGTGAGGGCAGCCATGGGTGTGGGATCGGAAGTGAAGGTGTTTGACCATTCGATCCATCGCCTGAGGAGGCTTCAGAATGCAGTGGGACAGATGATCCCTACCTCCATCTTTCATCCCAAGGTGATGCTGAAGGCATTGCGATCGGCCGACGTGCTGATCGGGGCCATCCGGAGGGATGAACACCAGCCCGTCTTCTTCGTCACGGAGGAGATGGTCAGGGAGATGAAAAAGGGATCGGTGATCATCGACATCAGCATTGACAGGGGAGGGTGCATCGAGACCTCTGAACCGCGTACCCAGGTGGATCCGGTGTTTGTCAAGCACGGGGTGATCCACTATTGTGTCCCCAACATACCTTCCAGGGTGGCCCGTACCGCCTCCATTGCCATCAGCAATGTGTTCGGGCCGCTGATCAGGGGGATGGGCGACTCGGGGGGTATGGGGCAGCATTTCAAAGAGAATGTGGGGCTCAGGCACGGAGTCTATATCTATAACGGGATCCTCACCAACGATACCGTCGGTGAAAGGCTGGGGATCCCGTCCAAGGACATGGATCTGCTTATGGCAGCGTTTTAATGGAGGAAGTGATGAAGAGAGATGTTTTAAGGTTGATGTGCGGGGGATTGATCGTGGTGGGGATGACCGCCTGTGAGGCCCTCCGCGGTCCGGACAAGAAAGGAGAGATCCAGTTGAGCTCGCAACTGTTCGGAGCGGACAGCTACTATTTATTCGGTTACCATTTCGAGGATGCGGACTATTACCGGTTCCCTTTCCAGGGAGACCCGGTTCCCGATCTCATCAATGAGGGGATCCGCATCCTGCAGGGGGGTGAGGTGGTGGTCCTGCCGCAGTTCAATACCCCGGTCACGGGGGACAAGATCGGTTTTGCCAAGATCGGGGAGTTTGCGGACCTCGAACAGGCCAGGACGGTGTATGAAGGGTACCGGACAGTGGGCAGTGACCTTCAGTTCGAAACACTCAGCGATACCGTGGAACTTTACCAGGTATGGGTGCAGAAAACTGTGGAAGGGAATTATGCCAAAATGCTGGTGACCAACATCCGTTTCGACCAGTCGGAAAGCGGCAACAAATTCAACGAGGTGGTGATGGAATACACCTACCAGCCCAACGGGTCCGCCACCTTCCCGGAGTAACCTGTTTTTTTCTATCTTAGGGCATGAATTTCGCTCTTCTTGGCTTCATCTTCTACCTGGTGGTGATCCTGGTGGTCGGATTCATTACCTATCACATCAACAAATCCCATAAAGATTTCTACATCGCGGGCAGGAAGCTGAATCCGTGGGTGGTGGCGTTTTCGGAGAGGGCTTCGGGGGAAAGCGCCTGGCTGCTGCTGGGATTGCCGGGGGCTGCCTACGCCTCGGGATTGCTGGAGTTCTGGACCGCACTCGGGTGTGTTTCGGGGATCATCTTCTACTGGCTGTTTATCGCCAGGGCGCTCAGGGACGAAACGGAGCGCCTGGATGCCATTACCCTCCCCACCTTTCTGGCCGCGCGGTACCACAAGGGAAAGTCGGCCATCCGGATACTGGCCACCTTTATCATCATCTTCTTTTTCATTTTCTACCTGTCGGCCCAGTTCAACGGAGCCGGCAAGATCCTGAATGTCACCTTCGGGGTGGAACGCACCACCGGAATGATCATCGGGGCGCTGGTGATCATTTTCTACACCATGATGGGGGGATTCTTCGCAGTGGCATGGACCGATATGATCCAGGGGATCATCATGGTGGGCACCCTGGTGGTGCTGCCGCTGGTGGGACTGGCTGAACTGCTGGAAGCGGAGTCCGGTGCGCAATCCCTGTCCGGAATGGTGGCCGAAGAGGGTCACCGCCTCACCTCGCTGACCGGGGGCAGGACAGGGTGGGCCGCTGCCGCCCTGATCATCAGCGGTCTCAGCTGGGCCCTGGGTTACATGGGGCAGCCACACCTCCTTACCCGGTTCATGGCCATTCGCAGCTCAGCTAAAATAAAGGTCTCCAGGAGGATCGCTTTTGCCTGGGTGATCCCCGCCTTTACCGGCGCACTGGCCATCGGGATCATCGGGGCCGCACTGTACGGTCAGGGCCGGTTCGATGATATCGAGAAGGTGATGCCTCACCTGGCCAATGAGCTGCTGCCGGCCTGGCTGGCCGGGATCTTTGTAAGCGGGGCCATTGCTGCCATGATGTCCACGGCGGACAGCCAGCTGCTGGTGATCAGTTCATCCATCATTGAAGACCTCTTCCACCAGACCCTGGGCAGGGAGGTGAGCGACGCCTTCCTGCTGAAGGCCAGCCGTGCCATCACCATTGCGGTGGGGCTGATCGGTTTTTTCATTGCTGTCACTTCGGACAAACTGATCTTCTCCATGGTTTCCTATGCCTGGGCGGGACTGGGATCTTCCTTCGGGCCCCTGATCCTGCTCATGCTGACCTGGAAAAAAGTCACCTACCAGGGGGTGCTGGCGGGACTGGCCACTGGATTTGTCTCCACGGTGGTCTGGTCCGAGATCACGGCGCTTGATGCGGTGATCAGTGTCAGGTTCGTTTCCTGGGTACTGGCCTTCCTGGCCGTATGGATCGTCAGCAGGATGACCCTTCAGAAACAATGAGCGGTTCGGCCATGCGACTCATCTATGACATCGGGATCAGGTTCTACTGGCTGGCAGCCTGGATCTCCTCCGTCTGGAATCCCAAGGCCCGCCTGTGGGTGAAGGGGCGGCGCAGGTGGCTTTCCTCCCTCAAAGCGCACATCGGTCCGGATGAGCCGGTGATCTGGTTCCACTGTTCCTCTCTGGGGGAGTTTGAGCAGGGAAGGCCCCTGCTGGAGGAGGCCCGGAAAAGGTTCCCGGGACACAGGATCCTGCTCAGTTTCTTCTCCCCTTCGGGGTACGAGAAGCGGAAAACCTACGACGGAGCCGATCACGTCATGTACCTTCCCCTGGATACGGCCAGGAATGCCAGGCTGCTGACCGGCACCCTCCGGCTGGAGATGGTCCTTTTTATCAAGTATGAATTCTGGTACCATTTCCTTCACCGGATCAGCGGGAAGGGGATTCCGCTTTACCTGGCCTCCGGCATCTTCCGGCCCGGCCAGCTGTTCTTCAGATGGTACGGGGGATGGTACAGGCGGTTCCTGAAGTGTTTCACCCACATCTTCGTTCAGCAGGAAAGCTCCAGAGAATTGCTGGAGGGGATCGGGATCAGGGAGGTAACGGTGGCCGGTGACACCCGTTTCGACCGGGTACAGAAGGTAGCCGCCACCCCTTTTCAGCACCCGTTGCTGGAGAAGTTCACCGGCGGCGGCAAGACCATCGTGGCAGGCAGCACATGGGACCGGGACGAACAGTTGCTGGCCCATGCGTACGAAGGACTCGGGAAAGGGATCAACTGGATCATTGCTCCCCACGAGCTCAACCCGGCCCACCTGGAGCGCATTGAGAAGCGTTTTGCAGGAAGCAGGAGACTCTCCGCACTCCGGGAGGAGGACCTGTCCCGGACGAGGGTGGTGATCGTGGATACCATGGGACAGCTCTCCTATCTTTACCGCTACGGTTCTCTGGCATACATCGGGGGCGGATTCGGCAGGGGGATCCACAATATCCTTGAACCCGCCACCTATGGGATCCCGGTGCTGTTCGGCCCCGGATACCAGAAATTTCAGGAGGCGGTGGAGCTGGTCAGGTTCGGGGGCGCCTTCCCGGTTCTCGATGAAGCCGAACTGTTATCAACCATTCATCAACAACTGGGTCAGCCCGACCTGTTGAAAACTGCCTCGGGTATTGCTGGTAAGTATGTGAATAAGAGGGTTGGAGCCACTGCTGTGATCATGGACCGTGTGTGCAAAAATTCAACAGCGAATATGCTGTAAAGTACCTTTCCAAGCACCAATTTCTCCATATTTTTAGGCTACTTGCGCGGGTTTCGCATGATAAGAGTTTTTTTACGATTCCTTAACGGTGGAAATGCCCGGAACATGTAGCTTCGAAAATTAACCAAACAACCTTGATAAAAACCGTAGATCGATGAAAACCATTCAGAAGTTAGCACTAACGTTTGCCATTGCCTGCCTGAGCATGGTGGCTGCGTATGCGCAGATTACCAATTCAGGCATGAATGGGACAGTTACTTCAGCAACAGGTGAAGTACTTCCCGGAGCCACAGTGATTGCCATCCATGAACCTTCCGGAAGCCAGTACGGAGCAGTGACCAATTCCGACGGCCGGTTCAACATGCAGGGTATGAGACCCGGCGGACCCTACTCGGTCAGGGTGTCTTACGTGGGCTACTCCACCGCCTCCTATACCGATATTACCTTGCTACTGGGGGAATCCTTCATCCTGAATGCACAGATCGAGCAAAGTGCAATCGATGTTGAAGAAGTGGTGGTTACCGGGTACAGACGTTCGAAGTTCAGTACCACCAAGACCGGGGCCACCACCAATATTTCCAACGAGCAGTTGAATTCCATCCCCACCATTAACAGGAGCATCAACGACATTGCCCAGTATTCCCCCTATGCCAACGGCATGGGTTTCGCAGGGGGGGATGGCCGTTCGACCAACTTCACGGTAGACGGTGCCAACTTCAACAACAACTTCGGCCTGAGCTCCAACCTCCCCGGCGGGGGGAATCCCATCTCCCTGGATGCCATTGAGGAGGTACAGGTGGTCATCGCACCATTCGATGTCCGGCAGACCAATTTCATAGGCGGGGGCATCAATGCCATTACCAAGTCGGGGACCAATACCTTTCATGGTTCGGCCTATACCTACTTCACCAATGAAAAGCTGAGGGGCAATAAGATCGGAGATGTGGATTTCGGTGAGCGCGACAAAGAATCGCGACAGCTGTACGGTGTCACCCTGGGCGGTCCCATCATCAAGAACAAGCTCTTCTTTTTCGTCAACGGGGAGTACGAATTGCGTCCCGGCCAGGTGGTTACCTGGAGGCCCTCCGAGGACGGTGTGGCCAATACGGACCTTTTGCTGTCGCGCACCAGCACCTCGGATATGGACCTGGTCAGGCAGCACCTGCTCGACAACTACGGGTATGATCCCGGTTCCTACAGCGATTATCCCGCCGATGAGAGCAACCGGAAACTTCTTGCCCGCATTGACTGGAACATCAATACCAACAACAAGCTGAGTGTCCGGTACAATTATACCAAGAACCAGGCGTGGAACCCCACCAACGGCAATTCCACCGACGCGGGTTTCCGCAACAGGTCCATGAACCGGATCTCCCAGTACTCCATGGCCTTCTCCAACTCCATTTATTCCATGGACAACATTGTTCATTCGGTCTCCCTGGATCTGAACAGCAGGATCTCGGACAGGATCTCGAATCAGTTCCTGACCACCTACTCCAAGATCAATGATATCCGCGGATCCACCTCCGACAAATTCCCGTTCATCGACATCATGTACGGTGTGAATACGGACGGAAGCCAGATCCTCGAGCCCTATATGTCCGCCGGGTATGAATTGTTCACCTGGAACAACGGGGTGAGGAACAACATTTTTAACATCATCGACAACATCACCTACACCCTGAGCAGCCATAAGATAACCGCAGGGGTCAGTTTCGAGTACCAGATGGCCAACAACTCCTACATGCGCAACGGGACGGGGTACTACCGGTATGCCAGCCTTGACGATTTCCTGAACCAGGCCGCGCCCAGGGATTTTGCCCTGACCTACGGGTACGACGGGGAAGAGAGCCCGGCTGCCGAGGTGGCATTCAACCAGTTCGGCATTTATGCACAGGACGAGTGGAACGTGACTTCCGATTTCAAACTGACCTTCGGGATCCGTGCCGATTATCTCAAGTATGTGGATAACGTGATCCGGAACAATGCCATTTATGAACTGGATTTCGGTGGCAAGAAGATCGATACCGGAGAGTGGCCCGATGCGAATATTCAGCTCTCTCCAAGGGCGGGTTTCACCTGGGATGTCATGGGCGACCAGACCCTCAAGCTCAGGGGAGGTACCGGGATATTTGCCGGACGGCTCCCGCTGGTCTTCTTCACCAACATGCCCACCAATTCAGGGATGGTGCAGGGCAGCTATGCAGCTGTGACCAGGTATGATGCCAGTGGCAATATCACCAGCGTCGATCCTGTCCTGGCCTCACTGGCCGGTCCAATGATCACCGATGTGGATGAAATGATCAGCACGCTGGGACTGCCCAATACCATCACCCCCGAGCAGGGCGTTCTGCCGCGGGATGTGAATGCCATCGATCCCGAGTTCAAGATGCCCCAGGTGTGGAAAACCTCACTGGCACTGGACTATGAGCTTCCGGCCTCATTCCCCATGACCCTTACCCTGGAAGGGATCTACACCAACAACATCAACGGGGTCATGCTGGAAAATTACAACCTGGAGGAACCCGATAACAGCTGGGAGCGCTTCAGCGGCCCCGATGACAGGTACATTTATCCTCCGGATGACGAGATTGAGTATACCTCGAGAAATGCCTACGTGCTGGCCAACAGCAAGGAGGGATGGGGAGCCATCGGGAACATTACCCTGGCCGGCGAACCTGTAGAACGGCTGAACATCATGGCGGCGTATACCCTTACCGAGTCCAAAGAGGTTTCGGGGATGCCCGGCAGCAACGCTGCTTCAGCATACAATGGTGCCATTCAGGTGAATGGGCCGCACCTGCCCTGGGTACAGCGTTCTCAGTATGTGATACCCCACAAGGTCATCGCTGCCATCTCATACTCCATTCCCTATGCCAACGATCACCTGTCCACCGCATTGAATCTGTTCTACTCCGGGTATTCAGCAGGGGATTACAGCTTCACCTATGCCAATGACATGAACGGGGACGGATATGCCACAGATCTCATCTACATTCCCAGCCAGCGGGGCGAAATCAACTTCGTAAGTGCTGCTGACGAGGATGCGTTCTTCGCTTTCGTGGAGCAGGACAGCTACCTGAGCAAGCACCAGGGGGAGTATGCCGAAGCCTACGCAGCCAGGGCACCCTGGTTGCATACCTTTGATCTGCGCCTGACCCAGAACTTCAGCATCAAGGCGGGGAACACCAAGCACACCCTGCAGCTGACCCTGGATTTCCTGAACTTCGGGAACCTGATCAACAGCGAGTGGGGGGTCAGCAAGAACATGTTCAATTCGAACAACGGACAGATCCTGAACTATGAAGGCGTGGATGCCAATAATGTCCCGAGCTTCTCCATGGTCCAGGATGACGACGGGAATTACCTGAACGAGACCTACTCCACCTATTACAATTACAACCAGTGCTGGCAACTGCAGCTCGGAGCGCGTTATATCTTCTGATCCTGCCTGCCTGAACGTTAAAAAAGGGCTGCCTCCAGGGGCGGCCTTTTTTTGTATCTGGTCAGCGCATGATTCGATTCCGCTGCGCTGATGCGTTCACAGCCCGTAAACACTGGAGGTCCCGGTGGATGAGCCGGGGAGGTATCTTCGCAAATAACAGAAAATGAAGAACATAACAAATTCTTGCCGGACATCAGAAAGAGGATTTTTGTCATGTGTCTGCGGTTCATAGAGTTAGCTTCAGGGTTAATTTCTTGTTGAAAAAATGGGGTTCACTTGGCCCTTCCTCCGTCTGTTTTCTTTATAATTTCATTCCCCGGAAATCTGTATCACTTAGAGCCCTTTTTTAATCACCTGTAAGGTCATTGTTGGATTTCTTGTGTGAGAAAGCGGGGTAGCTTTTTCTCTATTCCAGGCGAATAGATTTATAAAGATCGGAATTCCAGTCGGTTACAAATTGTTAATATGATTTAATAACTATGGATTGAACCCGGCAACCCCATGAACTATTTTGGTGTTCTATAAGGCACCCTCCTGTAAACACAACCTATTAAATTGAGAAGGATGGCAGAAAAGGCAGTACCGCAAAAGAATCTGACGTTTGTTGAAAATGAGCTCAGTGAAAAGAGAACGACCGGGAATCAGACCAGGGAGGCAAATAAACAGACGTACAGTTTTGAGGAAGCCTTTAAAGCCTCACTGAAGTATTTCAGGGGAGACGAGCTTGCCGCCAGGGTCTGGGTCAACAAATATGCGCTGAAGGATTCCAGGGGAAAGATTTACGAGCGTACTCCCGATGACATGCACCGGCGCCTTGCTTCCGAGATCAGCCGGATCGAAAACAAATACCCCAATCCGCTCAGCTTTGATACCCTGTTCGAACTGATGCAGGGATTCAGGTACATCGTACCGCAGGGATCCCCCATGACCGGGATCGGTAACAATTTTCAGATCGCCAGCCTCTCCAACTGTTTTGTCATCGGACACGAGGGCAATGCGGATTCCTACGGCGGCATCATGAAGATCGACCAGGAGCAGGTTCAGCTGATGAAGCGCAGGGGAGGTGTCGGTCACGATCTTTCACACATCAGGCCCAGCGGCAGCCCGGTGCTCAACAGTGCCCTTACCTCCACCGGGGTGGTCCCTTTCATGGAGCGCTATTCCAATTCAACCAGGGAGGTGGCTCAGGACGGACGCAGGGGAGCGCTGATGCTGAGCATCTCCATCAAACATCCCGATGCGGAACATTTCATCGATGCCAAAATGGAGATGGGAAAAGTGACGGGAGCCAATGTTTCTGTAAAGATCAGTGACGAATTCATGCAGGCGGTGGTGGATGGAAAACCCTTCATTCAGAAGTATCCCATCGATTCCGACAATCCCACCCATACCAAGGAGATCAATGCCCGTGACCTGTGGGAGAAGATCGTGCACAATGCATGGAAATCGGCAGAGCCCGGCATCCTCTTCTGGGACACGGTGACCAGGGAATCGGTGGCCGACAGCTATACCGATGTGGGTTTCAAAACCGTCTCCACCAATCCCTGCGGGGAGATCCCGCTGTGCCCCTATGACAGCTGCCGACTGCTGGCCATAAACCTGTTCAGCTACGTGGATCAGCCCTTTACCAAGGAAGCCAGGTTCAACTGGGAGAAGTTCCGGAAACATGTGGGGCTGGCACAGCGGATCATGGACGATATCATCGACCTGGAACTGGAAAAGGTGGACGCCATCCTGGACAAGATCTACGCGGATCCCGAGGATGAGGAGATCAAAGGGGTCGAGATCAATCTCTGGAAGAACATCAAAAGAAAAGCGCTGGAAGGAAGGAGAACCGGGGTGGGGATCACCGCAGAGGGCGATATGCTCGCGGCGCTGGGATTGCGCTACGGCAGTGAAAACGCCATCGATTTTTCCGTGGAGGTCCACAAAACCATTGCACTGGAGGCGTACCGTTCATCCGTGAATCTTTCCAGGGAACGCGGGCCGTTCGGGGTCTTCGACTTCAACAAGGAGAAGGAGAATCCCTTCATCAACAGGCTGGCCAAAGAGGATCCGGGCCTGATGGAGGAGATGAAGCAGTACGGGAGGAGGAACATCTCCCTGCTGACCATCGCTCCCACCGGGACCACCAGCCTGATGACACAGACCACTTCCGGTATCGAACCGGTGTTCCTGCCGGTATACAAGCGGCGCAGAAAGGTCAATCCCAATGACAAGGAGGCCAAAGTCACCTTTGTGGACGAGGTGGGGGACAGCTGGGAGGAGTACAATGTATTCCACCACAATTTTCTGACCTGGCTGAAGGTGAATGGAATGGATCCCGAGGAGGTCAAGGGCTTCAGTGACGAACAGGTGCAGGAGCTGGTAGCCAGGTCCCCTTACCACAAGGCCACCTCCAACGATGTGGACTGGGTGCAGAAGGTGAAGATGCAGGGGGCCATTCAGCAATGGGTGGACCACTCCATCAGCGTGACCATCAACCTCCCCTCCACGGTCAAGCAGGAGCTGGTGGGTGAGCTTTACGTCAAAGCGTGGGAAAGCGGCTGCAAAGGGGTGACGGTCTACCGCGACGGCTCACGGTCGGGTGTGCTGGTCGCCAGCGATAAAAAGAGCAAGGAGGATTCCCAGTTCCCCATCAAGCGCCCGCGGGAGCTGGATGCGGAGATCCTTCGGTTCAAGAACAACGATGAGGACTGGATCGCATTCGTTGGTCTGCTTGACGGAAGGCCCTACGAGATCTTTACCGGCCGGAAGGAGGAGGATACCTTCCCTATCCCCTCCAAGGTGAAGAAGGGGAAGATCATCAAGACCCGGAACGACGACGGGACCAAGCGGTATGACTTTCAGTACGTCGACAAGTATGGATACAAGGTCACCATGGGGGGATTATCCCACCAGTTCAACAGCGAATTCTGGAATTATGCCAAGCTGATCTCCGGTGTGCTGAGGCATGGGATGCAGGCGGTGGATGCGGTGAACCTGGTCAGCTCCCTGCGGCTAGATAATGAATCGATCAACACCTGGAGCGCCGGTGTGGTCCGTGCCCTGAAAAAGTACATTCCCAATGGCACCAAGGCCAAACCGGGTCAGAAGTGCGAGGAGTGCAGCTCCAACAACCTGGTTTACCAGGAGGGCTGCCTGATCTGTACCGAGTGCGGGCACTCCAAATGCGGATGAGCCCGGGATCAGCGATCCCCGGCCCATTCCCCGCATGAACAGCAATTACGCTTTTTCCTCAGCCCGTTTCTGGATCAGGAATGCAATGACCAGCCCTGCGCCTCCGAAAAAAAGTGCCGAGGCAAAATAGGCCGGTTCTTCCTGTATCTGGGTGTAGGTTTCCAGCAGGCTGCCGATGAACAGGCCGAAACCGAGCCCTACCAGCAGCAGGGCCCATTTCAGGACTCCGTATACATTGGATCTGGGGGCCTGCAGGAAGTCTTTGGGGTTCACCCCCTTTTCGATCATGGCCATCCGCTCTTTGTTGCGGGCGGAGACAAACACGTAGATGATCCCGAACAGGGCGGCGAAAACAATCAACGGTATTAAAATATCTTCAGTCATTGTTTGATGGGTTTGGTTTGACAATCTGTTCTGACCCTTTGACGCCCCCTTACCGGACCGTGTTACAATTCCCCTCTTTTTTTTTCATCAGCCGGCGGCAGGAGAGAAATTTTCTGCCGCCCTGTAACGTTTTTATGAAGAAGGCGTCATATAGAGTGAATGGAGGCCTCCGGTGAACGATATTACATCCAGCGTGTCCGGGATGGAGACCGGGAAGCATTTGCCTGGCTGGTGGATGCCCACAAGGATATGGTCTACACCCTTTGCCTCCGCATGCTGGGGAACGAGATGGATGCGGCGGAAGCCGCACAGGACGTGTTCCTGAAGGGATTCAGGTCCATCGGAGGGTTCCAGGAGAAATCGCGATTCTCCACCTGGCTCTTCCGGATCGCATACAACCATTGCATCAGCGTGATCCGGAGAAAAGTCAGGGTGATCGACCTGGTGGATGAGCATCCGGGGAACGAAGAGGCGGAAGGGGACCTGGACGGGATCGGGTTGCTATCCAGGGAGGAGCGGAGCAGGTACCTCAGGAAGGCCATCGAAGCGTTGCCGGAAACCGATGCAGTGGTGGTCACCCTCTTCTATTACCAGGAGCTCTCGCTGGAAGAGGTGGCGGAGATCACCGGGCTCTCCAACAGCAACGTCAGGATCAGGCTGCACCGGTCGAGGAAGAAATTATACAGTGAGCTCCAGAATTTACTGAAATCGGAACTATCTTCAATTTTGTGAGATGGAAAAGGACGACAGGATAGCATCATTATTCAAAGAATCGGGGATCGAACGGGCACCGGAAGGTTTTACCGGAGGGGTCATGGACCGGATCCGTGCAGAGCCTGAAAAGAGGTCCTATCAACCGCTGATCGGAAAGCCCCTCAGGATATTTCTCATCCTGCTCACCGCTGGGATCGTTGTGGGTTCCCTGCTCTCCGCTCCATCGGAAGAACAGGCTTCCGGTGCGGCCAGGTGGCTGCGTGGTCTGGAATGGCAGTGGTCCTTTCCGGAACTCAACCTGGAGTTTCTTTCAAACCTGAGCATTCAGCCCTGGCTGCTTTCCACGGTAGTGGCCGTTTTCCTGCTGATCCTCTCCGATGCGGGCCTGAAACGCAGAAAGCTTTTCTAGCCGATCACCTTCAGTTCCTTTCCCACCTTGATGAAGCCGCGGATGGCCCGGTCGAGGTGTTCAGGCTCATGGGCCGCCGACAGCTGTACCCTGATGCGGGCTTCGCCCCTGGGAACCACCGGAAAGTAGAACCCGATCACGTAGATGCCCTCCTTCAGCAG
Organism: uncultured Bacteroides sp.; assembly: GCA_964575865.1. Classification (GTDB taxonomy): domain Bacteria; phylum Bacteroidota; class Bacteroidia; order Bacteroidales. The sequence continues at coordinate 25,267 of CAZNSZ010000013.1, forward strand.
GCGGGAAGCGAACTCCTGGGAGAGTTTGGCATCGTACAGCATCACCGCGCAGATGGCCGACTGGGTCGGTTTGATATCGAACCCGGCGCCCTTCATTTTCTCCATGAAATAGGCCGTATTCCGGTGGAGTTTTTCCTGCAGTTCGGTGGTTTCGTCCATCATGTCAAACATGCGGATCCCGGCTCCCACCACGGCAGGGGGCAGGGAGTTGGAGAAGAGGTATGGCCTGGACCGCTGCCGGAGCATTTCGATGATCTCCTTACGGCCTGTGGTGAAGCCCCCGATGGCCCCGCCGAAAGCCTTTCCCAGGGTACCGGTGATGATATCCACCTGGCCCCGGATATTGAACAATTCGGTGACTCCCCTTCCGGTTTCACCCACCACCCCGGCCGAATGGCATTCATCGACCATCACCAGGGCATCGTATTTCTCGGCCAGCTGGCAGATCCGGTCCACCGGCGCCACGTTCCCGTCCATGGAGAACACCCCGTCGGTGACAATGATGCGGAACCGTTGTTCCCTGGCGGCGATCAGCTGCTTTTCCAGATCTTCCATATCCGCATTGTTGTACCTGTAGCGCTGCGCTTTGCACAGCCTGACCCCGTCGATGATCGATGCGTGGTTGAGGGAGTCGGAGATGATGGCATCCTCGGCCGTCAGCAGGGGTTCGAACACCCCGCCGTTGGCATCGAAGCATGCGGCATAGAGGATGGTATCTTCGGTCCCGAAGAAATCGGAGATCTTCTCCTCCAGCTTCTTGTGCAGGTCCTGTGTTCCACAGATGAACCGGACCGAGGACATACCGAAGCCGTGTGATTCCAGAGCCTCCCTGGCTGCACGGACCAGCTCGGGATGGTTGGAGAGCCCCAGGTAGTTGTTGGCGCAGAAATTCAGCACCTTTTCGCCGCTATCCAGAGTAATCTCCGCCTCCTGGGGGGAGGTGATGATCCGTTCCGTTTTAAACAGACCGGCTTCCCTGATCTGCTCCAGTTCCTGCTTCAGGTGTTCTTCAATGCTTCCGTACATGGTTATGGGTTTAATTTGTTTCTGATCTCTTTCAGCATGACTGCTGTCATTTTTTCCAGGTCGTACGTCCGCTCGAATCCCCAGTCAGAGCGCGCAGCGGTATCGTCCACACTGTGGGGCCAGCTGTCGGCGATGGCCTGCCTGAAATCAGGCTTGTAGCTGATGGTGAATCCGGGGATCTCTTTTCGGATCGCCTGGTAGATCTGGTGCGGGGTGAGGCTCATCCCCCCCAGGTTATAGCTGCTGTGGGTGGTCAGCCTGTAACGTTCGGCTTCCATCAGCTGGATGGTGGCCCTGATGGCGTCGGGCATGAACAGCATCGGCAGGGCCGTGTCCTTATCCAGGAAACACTCGTACTGTTTGCGCCGGATCGCTTCATAATAGATCTCCACCGCATAATCGGTGGTGCCACCCCCTGCCTCGGTCTTGTAGCTCACCAGTCCCGGGTAGCGCAGGCTGCGGACATCCACCCCGAATTTGTTGAAATAGTAGTCGCACCACCGTTCTCCGGCCAGTTTGCTGATCCCGTAGACCGTAACGGGCTCCATCACGGTCAGCTGCGGGGTGCCGGTCCGCGGGGTAGTGGGTCCGAAAACCGCTATGGAGCTTGGCCAGAACACTTTTTTCACCTCTTCCACCATCTTGGCCACCTCCAGGATGTTCATCAGACTGTCCATGTTGATCCTCCAGGCCTGGGTGGGCAATTTTTCAGCATTCCCCGAAAGGACCGCCGCCAGGTGGTAGATCTGGTTGATCTTGTGCCGGATAATGAAATGGATCAGCTGTTTGTCGTCCATGACATCCAGCACCTGGAAGGGGCCTCCCTGCAGGATGTCGGCAGGGGGTTGTTTGATGTCCGTCGCGAAAACATGATTGTGACCGTAGATCTTTCTCAGTTCTGCCACCAGCTCTGATCCGATCTGTCCGGCAGCACCGATTACCATGATGTTATCCATCCGTTTGTCAGTTGTTCACCGGCGGGAAGGACCGCAGGTGCGGGGGCATCCGCCGGGTGACCGGCCGGGGCCCTGTGTAATGCGAAATTAGGAGTTTCTTGTTCCCCGGCAAAATGATCAAGAACATATGCGGGATCTTTCAGAATCCCGTGATTTTGTCCAGTTCCAGTTTTTCCCGCAGGGCGGGCGGGGCATACCGGTGGAGAAACCACTGGTAGATATTGATGGCAGGCAGGAGCAGGCCCATCAGGTAGATAAGGTCGTCAAGGGGGATGGTGTAGAGCCTTACTCCAAGGTTTTCCGCATTGTCGTACCACACTACCGGAAGGGAGGTAAGCACTCCGTTCACCGCCAGGAAGGGGACCAGTGAAAGGAGGTAAGTGATCAGAAAACCGGAGAACCAGGTCCGGTAGGTCTTCTGGATCAGCTGAAGAAGGAGCATCAGCCCCGTGAATGAGACAGCTGTGAGGGTATAGAGCCTGTCGTATATGAACGGGAGCGACACCACCGAGGCCGTCAGCAGCACCCAGATCACCGTTTTGGCCATCCGGGGGTGATGGAACCTTTTCACGAAGTACCTCAGGACCTCGAAAAGGAAGATACAGGCGTAGGGGACGATCAGGAAAAAGAGCCACTCCTCCACGGGAAGGCCCAGCAGTTCCAGATGGAGGGTATAGTTCGGACTGAACCCCCATACCCCGGCGGCAGTGAACCAGACATCCCAGGCAATATACACTGCTCCGGTGACCAGGATACCGGGAAGGATGAACCGGAATTTCCGGTACATGGTGACCCGCTTCTCAAAACTTTGCGCCAGGGGGTAGAGCAACGAGGCCCCCAGGATCAGGAAATATGTCCATTTCGGATCCATCACGCCAGCCCCATTTGGTAACGGATCCACAGTCCAGCCAGCAGCAGCAGCTTCCTCAGGTTGGAGATGCGGTACCTCCTGGTGAAGACCCTGCTGGCGGGGGTCCTTCTGATTTTCCTGAAAAGTTTCAGATAGTAGGTGTAGGAGACCAGTACGCCCAGCCTGGACGGACGGTTGAGCCTTCGGATCCCCAGGTATGCCTCCTCAAAATCCTTCTGAATGTCTTTTTCGATCTCCTTCTTGGTGGTCTCGTTCAGGGCCGAAAGGTCCGTGCCGGGAAAATAGAACCTTCCGCGTTCTGCAAAGTCGGCATGGATGTCCCGGAGGAAATTGATCTTCTGGAAAGCCTCTCCCAGTTTCCGGGCGGGCTGGATCAGCGATTCGTATTCCCGGTCGTCATCATGATAAAACACCCGGAGGCACATGAGCCCCACCACCTCGGCGGAACCGTACACATACTGCTGAAAGCTTTCCGGGGTATGCTGCTTTTTGGTCAGGTCCATCTCCATGCTATCAAGGAACGCTTCGATCAGGTGGTGATCGATCCGGTAGGTATTGACCACCCATTGGAAGCTTTGCAGCACGGGATTGGTGCTCACGCCTTCGGCAATGGCCCGGAAGGTCTCTTCACGGAACTCCCGGAGCATCCTTTCCTGGTCATGGTCGTGGAAGGTATCCACGATCTCGTCTGCAAAACGCACAAAACCGTAAATGGCATAGATGGGCATCCGGTATGCCTTCCCCAGCAACCTGACCCCCATGGAAAAGGAGGTGCTGTAGGAGATGGTGGCCAGCCTGCTGATCCTGAGGGATATGTGGTTATACTCCTCCATGTTCCCTGATGATGCGCTGTGTGACAAGTTTGGAACTGATCACGGTCATGGGCAAACCCGTACCCGGAATGGTGGAAGCGCCGGTATAATAGACGTTCCCGAACTTTTCGTCATTGTTCCTGGGCCTGAAATAACCGATCTGGTTCAGGTCATGGGCCAGTCCCAGACCGCTTCCCTTATAGAGGTTAAAGGCATCGCGCCAGTCGGTGGGATCATAAACGGTCCTGCTCACCAGGTTGCCATTGATATCGAATCCCGAACGCTCCGAAAGATCGGCAATGATGTCTTCCGCCAGCTTTTCACGGTCGCTCCAGTCGGGTTTGAAACGGAGGTCCGGGACCGGGCAGAGGATGAACAGGTTCTCATGCCCATCCGGTGCCATTTCCGGATTGAACTTGGAATTCACATTCACATAGTAGTAGGGCTTTTCCAGCGATACCGAGTTCTTGAAAATATTGTTGGCATACTCCTCGAAATTGTCCCCCAGGAAATAGTTGTGGTGCTCCAGCCCGGCAATCTTCCCCTTGACGCCCAGGTACATGGTGAAAGGGGCCAGGGTCCATTTCATCCTGTCCAGCTTCTCTTCCGTGAACCCGGGCCGCTGAAAAACGGTGTGCCTGAAGCCGGCGGCATCGGCATTGATCAGGAACAGGTCGGATTCCCAACGGTTCCCGTGCTGGTCGGTCAGAGCGTTCAGGCGCCCGTTCTTCTCGCTGTACCCTGTGATCTCCGTATTGTAGTGGATGCGGATCCCCCTCCTGTCCATCTCCTGAAGCAGTCCCTCCACGATCCTGTACATGCCTCCACGCACATTGTGATAACCATCGTGCACCAGCTCGGTGTAGGTGAGCAGGGTGTATACCGCCGGGGTATCATAGGGGGTTGCCCCCAGGAAGAAGGCAACCAGGGAAAAGATCTGTTTCACTTCGTCCGAATCGAAATGCCTGCCCATCTCTTTCCATACCGATCTGAAAAGCTTGGGGGCATGCCCGGCCGGTACGGTGGCCAGCGTAAAGAGCCACTGGGCCATGCTGTCATAGTTTTTTTTGATCACCCGCTCGTCGGTGTCGTGGAAAAACTTGCCGGCCGATTTCAGCAGCTTTTCCATCTTCGGTTTAAATCCGGGTTCCACCTCCCGGAACTCCTCCGCCAGTTTTTCAAGGTCCCTGAAGATGGTGTATTTGTTCCGGCTCCCGCTGAATTGCACCGTGTAGAGCGGATCGAGCTCCACGAATTCGAACGGGGCCTTCATCCCCATGAAATCGAAGAATTCGTCGAATTCATAGCTCATACTGAAAAAGGAGGGTCCCACATCCCAGGTGAATCCATCTTTCTTCAGCTGATTCAGGCGTCCTCCGGCCTGGTGGTACTTTTCCACCATCTCCACCTGGTATCCCAGTTTTGAAAGACGCAGGGCGGAGGTGATCCCTGCCAGCCCGGTTCCGACGATAAGCACTTTCTTCTGCATGGTGCGGGATAGGGTTTGTTTATTTTAGTAAATTCAAAACTTAAACAAACAATGACTGCTTTTGTTTAAGAACCAGACAGATTCACATGGAGACCAGGGTACATATCATCGGAGCGGGAGTAGCCGGTCTGGCTGCGGCCATCCGGCTGGCCGCAAGGGGATACCGCGTGGAGGTATTCGAGCGCGCCGGAGGTCCGGGAGGAAAGCTGAACTCCATGGAGTGGGAAGGATTCCGCTGGGATACGGGACCGTCGCTGTTCACCCTTCCCGAACTGGTGGAGGAGCTATATGCAATTGCCGGGGAACCCATGCCCCCTTCCCTGCCCCTGAGGAAACTTGATGTGATCACCCGGTATTTTTATGAGAGCGGTAAGGTATTGAATGCCTACGGGGATCCCGAACGGTTTGCCAGTGAGGCGGAAGCTGTGTTCGGGGAACCTGCCGAAGCCATCAGGAGATACCTGGAGCGTTCCCGGAAGATCTATGAGCTCACCGGGGATGTGTTCATCTTCAACCGGTTCTGGCGCGCAGGCACCTTTCTGTCCCGAAAATTCCTCCGGGCACTCATGCAGGTGAGAAAACTGGATCCGCTCTCGACCATGCATGAGGTCAATGCCAGGAGTTTCCGTTCGCGGGAGGTGGTCCAGCTGTTTGACCGCTACGCCACCTACAACGGTTCCGATCCCTACAGGGCCCCCGGAACCCTCAGCGTGATCTCGCACCTGGAGCACAACCTGGGAGCCTACTTCCCGGAAAAGGGGATGTTCGCCATCACCACCGGGTTGCACGAACTGGCCGTCAAACTCGGGGTTGAGTTTCATTTCAACCAGCCGGTGGAGAAGATCAGCCTGGAAAGGGGCAAGGTACGGGGGGTGGTGACTGCCAGGGGTTCGGTCCCTTCCGATGCCGTGGTCAGCGATATCGATATCCATCACCTCTACCGGGACCTGTTGCCGGAGGTCCCTTTTCCGGCCAGGCATTTCCGGAAGGAGAAAAGCACCTCTGCCCTGATCTTCTACTGGGCCATGGACGGGGAATTCCCGCAGCTTGACCTTCACAATATCCTTTTCTCTGCCGATTACCGTGAGGAGTTCTGCACTCTGGGCAGAAAAGAGGAGATCTATCACGATCCCACCGTCTACCTGTTCATCTCCTCCAGGGTGGTCTCCTCCGACGCACCGCCGGGGAAGGAGAACTGGTTTGTCATGATCAACGTTCCGGAGAACCTGGGACAGGAGTGGGACCTTCTGATCGCAGGTGCCCGGAAGAACATCCTTCAGAAAATCGGGCGGATGGTGGGTGTGGACGTGGAGCCACTGATCCTGAAGGAATTCATCCTCGATCCGCGTGCCATCGAATCGAAAACCTCCTCCCACAGGGGGGCGCTGTACGGAAACAGCTCCAACAGCCGGACGGCGGCTTTTAGCCGCCATCCGAACCTTGTGCCCCGGTTCAGGGGACTCTATTTCGTGGGTGGCAGCGTGCACCCGGGCGGAGGGATCCCGCTCTGCCTGGCCTCCGCCCGTATTGTGGACCAAACCATGCATCCCGGTTAATATGGAAAAGCTCATCACCTATCTGCGTTCAAGGAACCTGGTCCCCATCCTCCTGATCTATTTTTCAGTGGGGGTAGCGGGAATGATCCTTCCCGTGACCAGGGAGTTGTTCAAGGCCCTGACCCCGTTCTCTTTGCTGGCGAGCCTGGCACTGCTGCTGGCACATCACCACCGTCCGACACTTACCTTCTGGTCAGCAGCCCTCTTCATTTTTATCGCAGGGATCGGAATTGAGGCGGCAGGAGTGGCCACAGGGCTGATTTTCGGGACCTACAGCTACGGGGAGACCCTGGGGCCGAAGATATTCCATACCCCGCTCATGATCGGAGTCAACTGGCTCCTGCTGGTGTACAGCAGCCACACCATCGTGGCAAGGTACGTAGATCATCTCTATTTCAGGGCTGTGGCCGCTGCTGCGCTGATGGTGGTGTACGATGTGGCCCTTGAACCTGCAGCCATAGCTCTGGACATGTGGTCCTGGGAGGGTGGGGCGGTTCCCCTGCAGAACTACCTGGCCTGGTTCGGTATTGCCTTCCTGTTTCACCTGGTGGCCGGCAGGTACCGGCTGTACGACCGGGAAAACAAATTGGCCCAGCCATTGTTTTTCATTCAGATGGGATTTTTTATAGCCCTGGATATCTGGATTTATACCAGCGCGTGATGGGACTTTTTCTCGCATTATTGATCATGGCCCTCTGGGGGGGGCACCTGGCCTATGTGCTTACCGCAGTGGATGTGTCGTGGAGCAATCCCTGGATGTATCTCCATATGCTGATACAGGCCTACCTCTATACCGGGCTTTTCATTACCGGGCATGATGCCATGCACCAGACCGTTTCCCGGAAGAAATGGATCAACCGGGCTGTCGGTACCGCGGCGGTTTTTCTTTTTGCGGGCATGTCCTACAGGAGGCTGGTCAGGAACCACTGGGACCATCACAAATACCCGGCCACTGAAAAGGATCCCGATTTCTACGTCAGGTCCCAGAATTTTTTTGCCTGGTGGGCGGCCTTCATGTTCCGCTATACCACCCTCTGGCAGCTGCTGGCCATGGCCGCCATTTTTAACCTGCTGAAATACCTTGCAGGGGTGGCCGTGCCCTCCCTGGTGGTATTCTGGATCATCCCTGCCTTCCTGGGGACATTCCAGCTGTTCTATTTCGGCACATATGTTCCCCACAGGCTCCCCCACACGGAGGGAATGGGAAAACACCGGGCACGGACCCAGAGAAGGAATCACCTCTGGGCCATGCTGTCCTGTTATTTTTTCGGTTACCACAATGAGCACCACCTCTACCCGGGGACACCCTGGTGGAAACTTCATCAGGTCAAAGACAAAGGCTTGACGGAATGATCAGGGCGCGCCACCACTGGTTCTACTATCCCTTTTTCACCTGGTACTCCAGGTGGATGCCCCGGAGGGATTTCAGCCGGGTGGAGCTGCACAACCGGGTGGAGGACCGCGGATTGCCCCTGTTGATGGTGGGAAACCACGTGAGCTGGTGGGACGGTTTCCTGGCCCAGTACATCAACATGGAGCTGTTTCGCCGGAAGCTGCACATCATGATGCTGGAGGAACAGCTTGAGAAGCGGATGTTCCTCAATAAAACGGGTGCCTACTCCATCCGCAAAGGGCATCGCAGTGCGCTGGAATCGATCCGTTACACGGCGGAGATCCTCTCCGATCCAGCCCACATGGCCGTCCTGTTCCCCCAGGGCAGCATCCACAGCACAAGTGATGTGCCGGTGAGGTTCGAAAGGGGATGGTTCCGCCTCTTCCAATACCTGGAAGCACCGGTCCAGGTCATTTTTTTCAACACCCTTTTTGATTATTTTTCAGGGCGGAAACCCCAGCTGCACCTCTATGTGTACGAATACGATTACCTGGGGAAAAACCTGGAAGAGATGGAAGATGCATTTAACCACTGCCTGATGGAGAGTATGGGCATTCAAAAGACCCTGGCGTGATCTGGCTGGCATTTCCCGCAGCGGTCATCCTCCTGGTAAGGCTGGCCATCACCATCTCCAACCTGCTGACCAGGCCCTACCTGCCGGAACCGGACGATGACAGTCAACCCCTGGTGTCGGTCCTGGTCCCCGCACGGAACGAAGAAAAGAACCTGCCGGACCTTCTGGAGGGACTGCTCCGGCAGGATTACCGGAACCTGGAGATCCTGGTGTATGACGATCAGTCCACCGACGGAACCAGAAAGCTCCTTGAACAGTATGCCTCGCGGAATGCCCGCATCTCCGTGATGCACGGAGTGACCCTGCCGGAGGGGTGGAGCGGAAAGAACCATGCCTGTCACCAGCTGGCCGGGCGGGCAGGCGGAAGCTATTTCCTTTTCCTGGATGCAGATGTGAGGGTGGAACCCGGACTGGTGGGGAAGGCCGTGGCCTATGCGCGGAAGAATGACCTGGCCCTGTTGTCCATGTTTCCCCGCCAGCTGATGCAGTCGGCGGGGGAGATGCTGACGGTCCCTGTCATGAACTGGATCCTGCTGAGCCTGCTTCCCCTGGCCACCATCAAACGGAGTCATTATCCGTCCCTGTCGGCCGCCAACGGTCAGATGATGCTGTTCCGGGCCAGGGAATACAGGCACCACCGTTTCCACCGGCTGGTCAGGGAGATCAACGTGGAGGATATCCACATCATGAGGCTGGTGAAAAGAATGGGGTATACCGCACAGACCCTCCTGGGCAGGGACGACATTTCGTGCCGCATGTACACCAGTTACCGGGATGCGGTTTTCGGGTTTACCCGCAGCATGTTTGCATTTTTCGGGGGGAGCGCGGCGACCATGCTGCTGTTCACCCTGTTCAGCACGGCGGGGGTGCTCTTCGTCTGGCTGGGGATCTCTCCCGGTGCGGCGGTGGCATACCTCGGCCTGGCCGCTTTGATGAGAGGCCTGGTGCAGCTGCTCAGCCGGCAGTCCGGTCCCTGGCTTCTTCTGCTGTCTCCGCTGATCCAGGGTTCATTCGTCTGGATGGTGGTCCAGTCCTTCCGGATGAAGATCAGGGGAACCAATACTTGGAAGGAACGAACCATTCAATTCAGGGGAATATGAGGAACATCGCATTGATCATTTTGCTTGTTATGGGGACGGGGGCGGCGGGCCAGTCCTACCGGGAAAGAATTTATGAGGCCTACCTGGAGGGAAGGATGGACCGGTGGAAAACCGTCATGGATGAGATGGAGCGAAGGCTGGAACGGAGCAATGACCTCTCGCTCATGTATGAGCTGACCGAAGCGCAGTACGGGTACATCGCCTGGTGCCTCTCCATGAAACGAAAAAAGGAGGCGGAGACCCTTCTCGAACAAGCGGAGGCGCAGGTGGAAACATTGCTCCGGAAGCGGGGGGACGATCCCAGGGTATACAGCCTGCAGGGTGCATTTTTCGGGTACAGGGTGCAGCTTCAACCGGTCCGGGCCCCTTTCTTCGGGAAAAAATCCGAGGAAGCCAACCAGAAAGCCCTGGAAACAGGTCCCGAGGAGCCCCAGGCCTGGATGGAACGGGGGAATATCGCCTACTACAAACCGGCCATTTTCGGGGGATCCAAAGAGGAGGCGGTCCCCTACTATGAAAAGGCGATCAGGCTGTTCGAGACCGATGCCTCAAGGACAGCTCAGAACTGGATCTACCTCAATTGCCTGGCAGGGCTTGCGGTGGCTTACGAGGAGACGGGATCACCGGACAAGGCGGGAGTGCTCTACCGGAAGATCCTGGCACTGGAACCTGCATTCAAGTGGGTTCGGGACGAACTCTACCCGCAATACCGTCAAAAGCAATCGGGCCAATAACTGAGACATCCGTTCCATTTTATCTATATTTGTGAGCGGGTGCCGGAATTTGGAAAAGAGATGCATATGAATCAGAATGTCAGGGTGAGGTTTGCCCCCAGTCCGACCGGACCGCTGCACATCGGGGGATTGAGGACGGCTTTGTTCAATTACCTGTTTGCCAGGAAGAAGGGAGGAGCCTTTATTGTCCGGATCGAGGACACCGATCAGACGCGGTTTGTGCCGGGGGCCGAGGATTATATCATGGAGGCGCTGGACTGGTGCGGGATATTTCCTGACGAGGGCCCGCGGCTGGGAGGGGGGTTCGGCCCCTACCGCCAGTCGGAGCGCAAAGAGCTCTACAGCTCCTACGCCAGGGAGCTCATCCGGAAGGGCCATGCCTACATCGCATTCGATACCCCCGAAGAGCTGGAATCCCTGCGCAGCGAATACGAGAAAAAAGGGGAGACCTTTGTGTACGATGCCAGTGTGCGCGGATCACTGTACAATTCGATCCGGCTTCCGGGGGACCGGGTGGAGGCACTGATCGGGCAGGGAACCCCGTATGTGGTGCGGTTCAGGTTCGAACCCGACCGGGAGATCGTCATGCAGGATATGATCCGCGGTGAGGTGGTGGTGAACAGTTCCACCCTGGACGACAAGATCCTTTTCAAATCCGACGGGATGCCCACTTACCACCTGGCCAATGTGGTGGACGATAACCTGATGGCCATTTCCCATGTGATCAGGGGCGAGGAGTGGCTGCCTTCCCTTCCCCTTCACGTCTCCCTTTACCGCGCGTTCGGATGGGAACACCTGATGCCTTCCTTTGCACACCTGCCACTGATCCTGAAGCCGAGCGGCAAAGGAAAACTGAGCAAGCGGGACGGCGAGAAGGGGGGATTCCCCGTTTTTCCGCTGGAATGGAAGGACCCCCAATCGGGCGAAATCGCCCCGGGGTTCAGGGAGGAGGGATACCTCCCACAGGCGATCATCAACATGCTGGCCCTGCTGGGCTGGAATCCGGGAACCGACCAGGAGATCTTCTCGCTGGAGCAGCTGGTGGATGAATTCCATCCCTCGAAGGTGGGGAAGTCGGGTGCCAGGTATGACCCGGAGAAGGCCAAGTGGTTCAACCACCAGCACCTTCAGCGGATCCCCGACAGCGAATTGCGCTCCGCTTTTCAATGGCAGCTGGAGGAGCACGGGGTAAGCTGCGACCGCGAGGAGCTTCAGACCCTCATTCCCCTGATCAAGCCCAGGATCAATTTTCTGCACGATATCTGGGAACAGTCATGGTTCTTTTTCCGGGCCCCTGAAACCTATGATGAACAGGTGGTCAGAAAGCGCTGGAAACCGGACACCCCGGAGATGATGACCGGGCTGATGGAGGTGATCCAGCAGTGTGAATCCTTTACCTCCGAATCACTGGAGTCCGCGGTGAAAGAGTTGATTGAAAAGAAAGGATGGGGCACGGGTATGGTGATGAACGCATGGAGGCTGCTGCTGGTGGGATCACCGGTTGGCCCGGGCCTGTTTGACCTGGCTGCATTCCTCGGGAGGGAGGAAGTGCTGAAAAGAATGAAACAAGGGTTAGAAAGAATCACCGCAACAAACTAAACGTCATACACATGCATTCGGGAAGCAAGATCTTTATCAATATCCACGGTCACAGACAGGCCAACAACATCCAGGAGTGGGTGATGATGAACCTGATGGCCAGGGATTATCCGCCGGAGGACATCGAGAACGGGTTCTATTCCGTTGGTTTTCATCCCTATAACGTGGGAAAGGTGGACGAAGGGGATACCCTGGCCAAGGTGAGGCTGGCCACCGAGAATCCGCGGGTGTTCGCCATTGGTGAGATCGGACTGGACAAATCCATTGAAGCCCCCCTGACCGACCAGCGAAGGATCTTCGAAGCGCAGGTGGAGATCGCCGAATTTACCGACCTTCCGGTGGTGCTCCATGTGGTCAGGGCGTTCAACGAAGTAATCGAATTTTCAAAAGTGCACCGGCCGGCTGTTCCGATGATCATCCATGGATACAATGGCAGCCCGGAGATGGCAGAGGCGCTGCTGAAAGCCGGGTTCCTGATCTCTTTCGGGGAAGCCATTGCAAAGGAACACTCGAAGATCGTGGAGTCGCTGCTGCTGGTTCCGGCCGATAAGCTCTTTCTGGAAACCGACGAGGGGGATTTGGATATCAGGGAGATCTATCACTTTGCCAGCGAGGTGAAGGGCATCCCGGGGGATGACCTGAGGGTACAGATCTTCGAAAATGCCAGGCGGAACCTCTCCAGGTTCGCAGAGCTCTTCTAACCCGTTCCACCCATGACCCTTTCAAGTCCCCATCCGGGATGGCAGGAACGAACCGTTCAGCTGCTGGGTGCGGAGCGTTGTGCCCGCCTCGGGCGGGCCCACGTGCTGGTGGCCGGTCTGGGGGGGGTGGGTGCCATGGCCGCCGAAATGATCTGCCGGAGCGGAATCGGAAGGATGACCATCATTGACGGGGATACCATCCAGCCGTCCAACCTGAACCGTCAGCTGCCTGCCACCCACCGCACCCTGGGCAGGTCCAAGGCGGAAGTCATGGGAGAACGGCTCATGGAGATCAATCCCGGGTTGCGGCTGAACATCTTGAACGAGTTTATCCGGGAGGAGCGGATCCCGGAAATCCTGAACGAACCGTTCGATTATGTGGTGGATGCCATCGATACACTCAGTCCCAAGATCTACCTGATATATCACGCCGTTCAAAAAGGCAGGAGGCTGACCAGTTCCATGGGCAGCGGGGGGAAGGTGGATCCCTTACAGGTCCGGGTGGCCGATTTCGGGGAGACCTACAACTGCAGGCTCGCCTATGTGCTGCGCAAGAAACTCCGGAAAATGGGTGTGGATGGGGGATTCGAGGTGGTCTTCTCCACCGAGCAGGTACCCGCCGGGATGATCATACCGGTGGAGGGGGAACGCAACAAAAAGTCGACCGTGGGGACCAGCTCCTTTATACCGGCCATCTTCGGATGCACCCTTGCCTCCATCGTGGTGAGGGGGCTGGCGGATACGGAGGATTGATCCCCTTTCATGCAACCAAAGCCTCGTTTTTCCCGTTTACATGGGAGAATGGAATACATCAAAAAAGAGCGATCATGAAAAAACTTGCATTGGTGCTTGTGGTTTCCATGGCGGTGATGGCCACCGCGGAAGCCCAGATTTTCAAATACGGATTAAAGGGTGGGATCGGATTTTCATCTCTGAGCATGGAGGATATTACCGGGATCAGCGATGCGGGCGGCGCCTATGACCTGGTTACAGGCGATGCGGTCATGGGGTACCATTTCGGGGTCCAGACGCGGATCAAAATAGCCATGTTATTCATACAGCCCGAGGCTTACTTCGACGTGGGCGGGGGTACCTTCGAAAAGGTGCTCGCCAACGGGACCACGGAGATCCTCAATACGCGTTTCAGCAGGATCGAGATCCCGGTGCTTGTTGGTGTGAAACTGGGGCCGGTGCGCATCAACGCCGGACCGGCAGGCTCCATCATCCTCAGTGAGACCACCGATCTGACCGAGCTGCAACCTGACTTCACCCTGTTTAACAATGCCATGACCTGGGGATTCCAGGCAGGGCTGGGGATCGACCTGTTCAAGAAGCTGAGCCTGGATGCCCGGTATGAAGGTTCCCTGAGCCGGCTCGGAGAATCCCTGACCATCGGGGAGACGGAATTTGCACTGGATGCCAGGCCCAGTGTCTGGATCATTTCACTGGGATACTGGTTCTGACGCCCGGGGCGCTAAAGGATCCATTTTTTTTCATGGGTGGAGTAGTCCAGCACCCGGATCCCCAGGAATTCTCCCAGGCGCAGCGCTTCCTGTTTCATGGGCTCCAGCCGTCCCCGGCAGATGGTCATGTAGCGTTCCCTTCCTTCCACGACCAGGTTGATTTTGTACGATTTGGCCATTTTCCGGTTATCGGGCAGGGCCAGCGGGGAGGGAAGCGACCTGGAACTGCTCAGGTTGATCCTGACGATGGTCACATAGCTGGGCGTTGAAAGGGCTTCCCAGCGCCCGATCTTCAACCACAGGAAGCGGTCATATTTCCTGTACCGGTGCCTGGCCGGATCGATCTCGGTCCCCTGGTAGGAAAATGAGACCAGGATCCCCAGTGCCGTTGAAATGAAGCCGCCGGCCAGCTCCCCGTAAAGGAAAAAGATAAGGGCCATCAGCCCGAGCAGGGGGCTGAAGAGACGGAAATAGTATTTTTCATAGGTGTACATGGTCCCCCCGGGGGAGCCCTTCGGCGCCCCGGATCCGAAGTCAAGTTAAGAAACTTTGGGTTATCTTTGGGTAAATTTGAACCACCACCCTGCCGATGAGGTCCCCGTCGAATCCCCTGCACCTGTTACTCCGCATTGCGGAATTCCTGCTGCTGTTCTTCGGGATCCCCCTGCTGATCTATTTCGACCGGGAGTTCATCCATCCGAGCATGCTCATTCTGCCGTTGCTGGCGTTCATCTTCATTGTCCTCAGGCGCACCACCACTTTTGAATGGAAAGAACTGGTCAGGTGGGGGATCACCTCCCGGCAGCTCTGGCAGCACGGAACCATCACAGTGATCACCTTCCTGGTGATGCTGGCCGCGGTGGTTCTTTTCGACCGCCGGAACCTCTTTAACCTCCCCCTGGCACACCCCTGGATCTTTCTGGCCCTCTCTCTGTTGTACCCCGCATTTTCCGCCTTCGGACAGGAAGTGATTTACCGTACCTTCCTTTACAGGCGGTACCGGGTGTTGTTCCCGAAACCGTGGCATTTTATCCTGGTCAGCGGGATCACCTTCTCCTTTATGCACATTGTCTATTACGACCCGGTCTCCATGATCCTGACCCTGATCGGGGGGCTCTATTTCGCATATGTCTATATCCAGACCCGGAGCGTCCTGTTCTCGGCCGTCCTCCATGGATGCATGGGGATCATCGTATTTGCGGTGGGACTGGGTCAGTATTTCTGGCTTGACATGCCGGTGTAACAGAAAGAAAAACCGATGAGAAAATTATTCTGGATCATTTTGTTTGGCTGGACCACGGTCCTGATGGCACAGCCGCCCGTGGAGCTGATCACCTATAACATCAGGCTGAATACCACCGGTGACGGGGAGCATGCCTGGCCACACAGGAAACAGGATGTGGCCGCGCTGTTCCGATTTCACCGGGCGTCGGTCTTCTGTGTTCAGGAGGCCCTGCCGGACCAGATCGATGACCTGGTTGCAGCCTTCCCGGGGTTTGCCTATGAGGGGGTGGGCAGGGATGACGGCATCAGGGAAGGGGAGTTCTCTGCCGTTTTCTTCGACCGCTCCAGGTTCGAAAGGCTGGATGGGGGCACTTTCTGGCTGTCGGAAACTCCCGGTGAATGCAGCTTCGGTTGGGATGCCGCCTGCCGGAGGATCTGCAGCTGGGTGCAGCTGGGTGACAGTGCCACCGGGAGGTCCTTCTTCGTATTCAATACCCATTTCGATCATGTGGGTGAGGTGGCCAGAAAAGAATCGGCGGATCTGATCCTGCGCAAGATCGCCACCATAGCCGGTGACCGGGCACCCGTTGTGCTCTGCGGGGATTTCAACCTTCCCCCCGATGCCGGACCCATCGGTGTGATCCGTTCAAGGCTCCACGATGCCTTCGAAGTCAGTGAACTGCCCCCGTACGGGTCTGTGGCCACCTACCACGGGTTTACCTACGATGATCCTCCCCGGCAACGGATCGATTATGTGTTTGTTTCACCCGGGGTCAGGGTGCTCAGATACGGCGTCCTGACCGATTCGAGGGACCGGAAGTTTTTTTCCGATCACCTGCCTGTTCTGGTCACCCTCGGGTTGTGACGGACAGGAACACTCCAATTGAAACCTGATGGGCATTCTGAGAAACAGTTACTATGCACTTCCACCCGGCCTCCGCAGGGCGGCACGCAGGCTGTGGTACCTGCCGGCGGATCTGGCGGACACCATTACGGGGAAACGCGGTCCCATGATCCCGCCCAGGGGACGGATCTTTATCGGCAGCGGGGATTTCACCGCCACAGGCCTTGCACTGAGGGATCAGCTGGTGGAACTGGGAGGACTTGAACCCCATCACCGGGTGCTTGACGTGGGCTGCGGAATGGGCCGGGTGGCCGTCCCGCTCACCTCCTTCCTGGATGAAGCGGGATCGTACGAAGGATTCGATATCGTTCCGTCGGCCATCCGGTGGTGCCGGAAACGGATCACCAGCAGGTTCCCCAGGTTCAGGTTCACCCATGCGGACCTGAGAAACGACCTCTATAACCTGACCACCGACCGGGAAGCCAGAAGCTTTGTGTTTCCTTACAGTGACCGTGAATTCGACCTTGTCTTCCTCACTTCGGTATTCACACATATGCTCATGGAAGACACCCGGAACTACCTCTCACAGATCCACCGGGTACTGAAGCCGCAGGGGGTCTGCCTGGCCACCTTCTTTCTCCTGAACGGCGAAACGGGGGCCCTGATGGCCCGTTCGGGCAAAGAGATGTTCACCACCCGCCTGGACCACCACGCCCTTTTCCATCCGAAAGTCAGGGAGGCCAATGTGGCGTACGATGAGGAGTACCTGCTGAAGGAGCTGATCGGGGCTGCGGGTTTTAAAGTGGAGCAGGTTCACTACGGCTTCTGGCCGGGCAGGGACCGCACGGAACTCAACAACTACCAGGATATCGTGGTATTCAGAAAGATATCATGACGGATTCACTGCCTGGCTTCGTATTCCTTCATGCAGGACGGGCAGATGCAATCGGTGTAGTTTTCCAGGATCTCCTGTATCTGCGCACGGTGAACCGGTACCGATTCGCACCAGCAATCGCGCTCCCCCTCGCAGGTGAACTCGGCTCCGCACTTCTGGCATTCTTTGGTCTTCATGGCATTGATCCGGTGACGGGTTTCAGGACAGGTGGTCTTTTGACCGGGTCAGGGTGATCCCCACCGAACGGACGGTTCCCCCCAGCGGGGGGTGCATCTTCCGGATCCTCAGGGTGGCGCTGTCGATCCCCTCCATCTTTTCGAACAGGGCATCCAGGATCCGTTTCCCGATATTCTCCAGCAGGTGCGATTTTTTGATGCGCATCTCCTCCTTGATGATCTGATACGCCTTCTGATAGTTGACCGCATCGTCCAGGCGGTCCGACCGGGCGGGTGCTGAAAGGTCGCTTTCCAGCTCCAGGTCCACCAGGAACCGGTTGCCGACTATCTGCTCTTCCCGGTAATGTCCGTGGAAGGCATAAAACTCCATTTCTTCCAGGATGATCTTCCCCATGGTGCGCTGTGTTGAACGTGTTAGAAACCAATGCAAATTTATTAATTTTGCAGCGCATTAACCGTACCATCCATGACCGATCACAAAGAAGAGCCATCCGGTCCGAAAAAAGGACCCAATTTCATTGAAGCCATCGTGGAGGAGGACCTGCGCACCGGCAGGGACCAGGGCCGCGTCCATACCCGCTTCCCGCCGGAACCCAACGGATACCTGCACATCGGTCACGCCAAAGCGATCTGCCTTGATTTCGGGATCGCCGAGAAGTACGGGGGAAAGTGCAACCTGCGCTTCGATGACACCAATCCCACCAGGGAGGAGGTGGAGTATGTGGACTCCATCCGGGAGGACATCCGCTGGCTCGGATTCGACTGGGAAGAGCGGGAGTATTACGCTTCGGACTATTTCGGGAAACTGTATGACTTTGCGGTGGACCTGATCAAACGGGGCCTGGCATACGTCGACGACCAGTCCTCCGAGGAGATCGCCCGACAGAAAGGCACGCCCACCGAATCCGGAGAGAACAGCCCGTTCAGGGAGCGCAGCGTAGAGGAGAACCTGGATCTGTTCACCCGGATGAATGCCGGGGAATTTCCCGAAGGGGCCCGTGTACTGCGCGCAAAAATCGATATGTCCTCCCCCAACATGCACATGCGGGACCCGGTGATCTACCGCATCATCTTCCATCCGCACCACCGCACGGGGGATACCTGGAAGGTCTATCCCATGTATGATTTTGCCCACGGACAGTGCGATTATTTCGAGGGGGTGACCCACTCGCTCTGCACGCTGGAATTCGAGGTGCACCGGCCCCTGTACGACTGGCTGGTGGACCGGCTCCGGACCGGGGACTACCGCCCCCGGCAAACCGAATTCAACCGGCTGAACCTGAGCTATACGGTGCTCAGCAAGCGGGTATTGCTGGAACTGGTGAAACAGGGACATGTCAGCGGATGGGACGATCCCAGGATGCCCACCCTTTCGGGCCTGCGCAGAAGGGGGTACACCCCCGAGTCGATCCGGAGCTTCAACGACAGCATCGGCTACACCAAGGTGATGGCCACCAACGATGTGGGCTTACTGGAATTCGCTGTGCGGGAGGATCTGAACAAACGGTCCCCGCGGGTGATGGCCGTGCTGAATCCCCTGAAGCTGGTCATCACCAATTACCCGGAGGAAAAGGAGGAGTGGATGGAGACCATCAACAATCCGGAGGATGAGTCCATGGGCAGCCGGAAGATCCCTTTCTCCCGTGAGATCTATATCGAGAAGGAAGATTTCATGGAGGATCCTCCCAATAAATACTTCCGCCTGGGGCCCGGCAGGGAAGTGCGGCTGAAGTCGGCCTATATCATCCGCTGCGAGGAGTTCAGGAAGAATGACCGGGGAGAGGTGACCGAGGTGTACTGCACCTATGACGAAGCCACAAGAAGCGGAGGCCCGGAGGCCAACCGTAAGGTGAAGGGAACCCTCCACTGGGTCTCCGCCCGCCATGCCCTGCAGGCCGAGGTGCGGCTCTATGACAGGCTGTTCAGCGATCCAGACCCGGCCGGGCACAGGGATAAAAGCCCGGTGGACTTCCTCAATCCCTCCTCCCTTGAAGTGATCAGGGGCTATGTGGAGCCCTCCCTGAAAGAAGCGAAAGCGCTGGACCATTTTCAGTTCCAGCGCATCGGATACTTCAATGTGGATCCCGATTCCACTCCGGACCACCTGGTGTTTAACCGGACAGTACCCCTGAGGGATAACTGGTCAAAGAAGGGCTGACCGGGCAGAATCAGCTGTGGTTGTACACATGCACGTCCCTCTGGGGGAACGGAATGGAGATCCCCTCCTTGTCGAAGCGCTTCTTGGCCCCTTCGATGATATCGAAATAGAGGTTCCAGTAATCTTCGGATTTGACCCACACCCTCAGTTTCAGGTTGACTGAACTGTCGGCAAGCTCTTCCACCATGACCACCGGAGGATTCTCCTCCTTCAGGGTCCGCTTGTCCTCGTCTGCCATTTTCTGAAGGATGGACTTGGCTTTGTCAATGTCATCCGCATATCCGATCCCAAAGGCGAAATCGATCCGCCGGGTGGGCATGGCCGAAAAGTTGGTGATGGAACCGGTGGCCAGCGGGGAGTTGGGAATGATCACCTTCCGGTTGTCCGGTGTGAGCAGGTGGGTGGTGAAGATCTGGATCTCCTTCACCGTCCCCATGAATCCCTGGGCTTCGATAAAATGACCTACCTCATAGGGTTTGAACAAGAGGATCATTACGCCCCCGGCAAAGTTCTGGAGGGTCCCCTGTAGGGCCAGGCCGACCGCCAGACCCGCGGCACCGAGAACCGCGATGAAAGAGGTCATTTCGATCCCCACCATGCTCATTACGCTGATCACCAGCATGGCTTTCAACAGTATGTTGGTCATTGACCGCAGGAACGGGATCAGGGATTCATTGACATTGTTCCGCCTCATGAGTTTAACCAGGCCACGGGTGATCATCTTGATGACCCACAAACCGATGACCAGGACCACAATTGCCAGCAGGAGTTTCAGCCCGTACTGGACAAAAAGCGCATAAAGTCTCTCTAAGGTTTGTTCGAATTTATCCATTGTAATTCCGATTTGTTAAAGGGTTCATATTCATAACCATTTAAGGGGCCAATTGTTGAACGGGATTCCGGGATGGAGCGAAAAAAAATAAAGCCAGAGGAGGGGCAAAGCAAAAAAAATAGAGACCGTCCGGGCAGGGACGGCCTCCTTATGAAAATCAAACCGGGTGGCTATTTTTTGACAAATTTCGAACTGACTTTGCCCCGCGGGGAATCCACGGTCAGAAAATAGACACCGGACGGGAGATCAGCCACACCGATCCTGGTGAAATCCACCAGCTGATGCTCGGATACCCTGACCAGCTGGCCGGTGATGTTGGTGATGGAGACCGACTCGATCTCCGGGTACTTCACCGTCAGCACGTCCGTGGTGGGATTCGGGTAGACGTTGATCTCGGCCCCGAACGCTTCACGGACAAAGGTCCATCCTCCCACATACTGGATGTTATCGATGTAGACGGTGCCCCCTGACGTCCTGGTGTCCGGGAAATCCGGGAAAAACACAAGCCGTGCGTAGGTGTGTCCGACCGCTCCGGAGAGGTCAAAGGTCAGCAGTTCCCACTCACCGGTCTTGGTATTGGAAACCTTCAGCTCCACGTTGTCCCCGTCACCTGCCTCTACCTTCAGAGCGCTTGGAGAGATCTTGTCTTTGAGGACCATCATCTCCATCACATGGTGTTCCTCGGTGAAGGTATGGGGCCCGTAAGCTTCGGCCCAGGCCCCGGCCCATGGATCGGCATTGTCCAGCACCACGAATTTGAGGCAGTTGTCCGAGGTGTTGATCCCGTCCTTGGCGGGGTTTTCAGCCAGCACCATGTTCTCTGCCAGGTCTCCCCCGTTTGCAAACTGGGCCCACACCGTATCCTCCTCCGGGGTCTCAAAATCGACCGGCAGGCCGTACTGGGCCGACAGGCCCGCACCCACAAAGGCTAGCAACATCAACGTAAAAATTGTTTTCATAGAATAAGGATTTAAGTTGAACAATACATGATTTAAAATTCACTGCGGTAATAGAAATAAACCTCCTTTCTGTTTTTTTAATGGTTATACCTGGGTTTTAAATAACTTGATCGTTTTCATCGTTGTTCCATCCACACTCAGCCGGATCAGATAGATGCCCGGTTCCAGGCCTCCTCCGCTGACGGGCACCACATGGTTCCCGGGCTCCATTCCGGATGCAGGGAGGAGCACTCCCACTTTTTCACCCCTGACCGAGTAGACCTCAGCTTCCACGACGGCCCGCTGAGACAACGAGAAGCGGAGCATAAAATCACCGGTGGCCGGATTTGGAAAAAGGATCACTCCCTCCGGATCCGGGTGGGGCTCCAGTGCGTTGGGGGATTCGTAAAATCCGATGGCCTCCATCATGGGCGGGATCTCCGGATTCTCCATGAAGAGCTCCCACAGCAGCTGGCTCCGGTGATTCTCGATCATCAGCAGGATGGGCCCCTGGTCGATGGCCAGGTAGGAATCGGCGTACCATCCCCTGTGCAGGTTGAAGGCGTCCAGGAATCCCATCCAGTCCCATACACGTTCCCCCAGCTGCCGGTAGAAATATTTTAACGCCAGCATGGAGGCTTCCGGTGTGTAGGGAAATGAGGAGAGGGCGGCTGTGGGGGTAATGGTCCCGTTGTCCCTGTGATAGGGTTCGTGGGCCAGGTAGCCGTCGGGATCGTCGCTGGCTGTCAGCCCCCAGCATTCGGAACTGTATCCCGTGTATTTATTGGGATTGGTCTCGCAGTAAGCCTGCTGGACCAGGGAGTGGTTCCTGTTGTGGTCGAAGTAGTTGGCATACCCGTCGGAGATGTTCCGTGGATCGAAACCCAGAAACGAATAGTGGGCAAAGAAAAGCGGCCCTCCCCAGTCCGGCCCCACATAGAGGCGATGCCCGTAGAAGTTTTTCCCGTTGAGATAGTTGCTGTTCCCCGCCCATCCCGAATGCCAGAGCGAAGCGGGAACCCCGTGGGTGGGGGAGGCGATGGCCAGCAGGTACACGATGGCTGCCTCGTTCCATCCCCTTACCTGCATGTTCATCTGCCATGCATAGTCGGGGGACCAGTGCCAGTAGATGACCGGTGAGCCCTCCCTGCGGTACCAGTCCCACTGGATCCCTTCCCACAGTTCGGTGGCCAGCTGTACGATCTGCTGTTCGTCCGGATCAGGTCCGCTGAAATACCGCCGGATGGTGAGCAGTCCCTGCGCCACATAGGCGGTCTCCACGATATCGCCTCCGTTGTCGTACGCAGAGAACGGGATCGCTTTCCCCGTATTGCCGTTGATCCAGTGCGACCATGCCCCGTGGAACCGCTCCGCGTCCCTGAGAAACTCCAGCATCAGGAGGATCCTTGCCACTCCCTCTTCCCGGGTGATATACCCCCTTTCGATCCCCACAGGAATGGCCATCAACCCGAAACCGGAGCCTCCGGAGGTGACCGTGTTTCCGGAGCTGTTGCGTTCCCGGCTCATTCCGGAGGAAGGATGTGCAAAATCCCAGAAATAACGGAAGGTGTACCGCTGAACCATGTCGAGCAGCTGCTCGTCGGTCATCTCATAAGTGGTCCCGGTGGCCGGCTCCGAGGGTGGAGAGGGTTCATTGCCCTCGTTCAGGGCCCTTACCCGGTAAGAGACTTCCGTGCCTTTCCCCAGCAACTTCACCCAGTCCACGGCGATCGTTCTGTCCGGATCAAGCACCCGTACCACACTGTAGGTGGCCCCTCCGTCCACGGATCGTTCCAGCTGGTATCCGCCCAGGTGGGGTTCCGAATTCGGTTCCCAACGGACCTCAAAGTGGACCTCATAGGGCGTGACCGTTACCCCTGCCGGGGCGGCTACCTGGGGAAAGGATCCGTCCCCCTTGTTGACCCGGACGTTATCCACCAGCAGGGTATGCTCCGCTCCGTCTGCAGCATTCTGTGCAAAACCGACGGTCTTGATGGCGGAATAATTCACCCCGTCCCCCGAATCAAGAAAGATCTCCATGGGGATGGTGATCCGCGTCCAGATCCCCCCGGGCAGGTTGCCGGACCATTCGGAAAGGGCAATGAATATGCTTTTCCTGTTGGACACATCCTCCATGAAGATGTAGGGAAGATCGGTACTGTTGATGCCACCGATGCTCTGCAACCAGCAAACAAGGGTGTCGGTGCCGGTCAGGTCTTTGGCCGTCCACTGGTCGCCTGCAGCAATGGCGACCCAGTTCCCGCCGGAAAGTGACCGCCATTTCAGCCGGAGCGCGTTGATCCCCTGCTGGGCAGGCACCTGCGACTCCACTGGAAATTTCCGCAGGTCGGGCTGCAGTTTGCGTTCCAGTTCGGAAGGGGGGGTCAGCTCCATCCAGCTGTAATCGTAATAGTCCGGATCGGGGCTGTCCTGGAAATAGAGATATGATTGCCCTGCTGCCTGAACGACAAATACGATGGTCAGGAGCGTCAGAAATATTCCGAATGGTCCGGGGTAGTGTTTTTTCATAGGCAATTCTGTATCAATGGTCGTTTGAGGGGCTTCTAATCAATACGTGAATCCGAGCCTGGCGAGTCCCTCCTGTACCTCTTCATTCTTCATAAACAGGTCCCAGAGCAATCCGGTCCTGTGGTTTTCGATCATGACCACGATGGGTCCCTGGTCGATGGCCAGGTACCGCCTGGGGAACCAGCTCTCCTCCAGGCTGAAAGCATCGTAAAAGCCATAGGGCCCCATGAGCTTCATTCCCAGTGATTCATAGAAAAACCGGGCTGCCCGGAGCGATTCCTCCGGTGTGTAGGGCATGGAGGAGAGTGCAGCCGTGGGACTGATCACCCCCAGGTCCCTGGCCGGACTGTGGGCGGCATATCCCTGCGGGGAATAGCTTGCCGTAAGGCCCCAGCAGTGCTCCCCATATCCGGTATACTGATGCGGATTCTCCACACAGTACCTGTAATTGATCAGGGTATGGTTGCGGTTGTGCTGCCAGTAATCCGAATATTCGTCCTTCAGGTTCCGCGGATCAAGTCCCAGGTAGGAGTAGTGCGCCCAGAACAGAGGCCCCCCGTACTGTTCGTCACCGTTGTGGGTCATGTCCAGCAGCAGTCCGTACTGCCTGTGTTCCCCGCGGATCTGCCCCCCACGGGCCCATCCCTGGTGGTAGGCATCGGCGGTAATGGGGTGGGTGGGGGAGGAGGCTCCGAGCACATAGGTGATCAGGCATTCGTTGTACCCCCTCACCTGGTGGTTCATCTCCCAGCCGTACCGGGGTGACCAGTGCCAGTAGAGGACCGGTTCGCCCCCCTTCTGGTGCCAGTTCCATTCCACCCCGTTGCAGAGGGCGGTGATCCTTTCCCTGAGCCCTTCCTCGTCAGCTTGTTCCGGATCCAGGTACTGTTTCATGGTCAGCAATCCCTGCACCAGGTAAGCGGTCTCCACCAGGTCCCCTCCGTCATCCCGGGTGCTGAACGGCTTGACTTCCCCGGTCTCACCGTTGAGCCAGTGGGGCCAGACCCCGTGGAAACGGTCACATGTCTCAAGGAATCCGATCATCCGCTCCAGCCGTTCCATCCCCTCCTGCCGGGTGATGAACCCGCGTTCCATTCCCACCACCAGGGCCATGATGCCGAAGCCCGATCCTCCGGAGGTGATGATGTGCTTGTCATTCTCCGGATAGACGCCATCCACATGGTAGCGCTCCCTGGCCAGGCCGGAGTGTGGCTCCGCCCCGTCCCAGAAATACTGAAAAGTCCGGTACTGGATGGTATCCAGCAACTGCGCATCTGTCAGTTCCGCGGAGGATCCCTTTCCTTTGTCTCCTGAAGAGGCGCTTCTGCAGGAGCAAAAGGCAGTGGTAAATGCCACGGCACCCAGACAAACCAGGGTGATCGAACGAAGTCTTTTCATGCCTGATCGTTTTGGATTACCATCCCGGATTCTGTTCCAGCTGCCCTCCGCTCAGATCCACTTCCGTCTGCGGGATGGGATACCACTCATGTTTTCCTTGCTGGAACCCGTATTTGGCCAGCACCGCTGCAGCCCTTCCGGTCCGCAGGAGGTCCCAGTAATGGTCCTGCTCACCCGCCAGTTCCAGGCGGCGCTCCGCCCAGATGTCCTCCAGGGTGGGACTGCTGATGGGGGGAAGCCCGGCACGGGCCCTTACCCTGTTCAGCGGGGCGGCCGCATCGCCTCCGGCATGGATCGCCGCCTCGGCATTGATCAGCAGGATATCTGCGAACCGAAGGATCCTGACGTTCTGGTCACACCCGTGGGGACCGGTAACCCTGGGGATGCGGGAGGGCACATAGACCTTGCCGTTGTATCTTGGCAGATCGACCCCTTCCATCACATCGATCCCTCCGATTTCATCCCCGTCTTCGGTGACATCTCCTTTGAAGAGGATGGTCACCTTCTTGCGAACCGTATCCCCGGCGGCATCGAATGCCGCCGCCAGCTCGTCGGTGGGGACGAACCATCCCCATCCGAACTGCCCCCTGACTGCCTGGGTCTCCGCAAACTGGCTGTTGGAGAGGTCCCCTTCTCCCGGGACCTGCGTGGCCACCACCTCAAACAGGGACTCTTCGCAAAACTCCTGCTCCGGACGGAAGAGCTGGTAAAAATCGGGATAGAGGTCATAGGGTCCCTGGTTGATCACCTCGTCCGAAACCCGCTTGCATTCCGCCCAGTCTTCCCTGTACATCAGCACCTTGGCCAGGAATCCCCTGGCACCCCAGCGGGTCACCCGCCCGTATTCTGCAGGCGGGACCGTTTCCGGAAGGTCCGGCAGCGATGCACGGATATCCTCCTCGATGAACGCCCAGGTCTCCTCCAGGGAGGTGCGCACCAGTCCTTCAGGCCCTGCAGGGACCTGCCTGATCAGCGGTACCCCTCCGAAGGCCCTGGCCAGGTAGTAATAATGGAAGGCGCGCATGAACCTGGCCTCCGCGATCATCCTTTTCTTTACCCCCTCGTTCATTTCGATATCGGGGACATTGGTGATCACCTGGTTGGAAAGGTTGATGCCCTTGTAGCGTGACGACCAGAAATCACTGATCTGCGCCTGGGTTTTGGTATGCTGGAAATTGTCGTAGTCATTGGCCCATGATCCGTCTCCCGGGCTGCTTCCCTTGGAGATGTCTTCGCCCGGAAGAGAACCCAGGATCAGGTAATTGAAGGCTGATATATCCCAGGAACGCAGGTAACCGTACATGGCGTTCACGGCCGCCTGGGCATCCTCCTGAGTGGTGAAGAACTGGTCCTGGGGAATCTCGCTTTCCGGAGGGAATTCCAGGTAATTCTCGCATGAGGCCATCAATCCCAGTCCGGTGACCAGCAAGAGTGTGTACCTTTTCATGACGTGATATGTTTTGTTTGATTTCATGCTTAGAAATTCAGGTTGATGCCGAATGAGGTGATCCGCGAAAGGGGGTATACCCCATAGTCCATCCCTGCGGTAACCGGACTCCCACCGGGGATTTCCGGGGTGAAACCGTTATAGGAGAAGAGTGTCAGCGGATTCTGCATATTCACGTATATCCTGAGTGAAGCAACGGAGATCCGGTCGGTGATCCTTGAGGGAATGGTAAATCCCAGCTGAACGGTCCTGAGCCTGAAGTAATCGCCCTTCTCTACAAGGAAAGTATTGGGATATGCATTGCGCCCGCCAGCCAGGTCGGCCGATGCGTAGGTATCACTGGTCCCTTCACCGTGCCACCGGTTCTCAGCAAAATCCGCATCATAGTTCTCGTTCCCGAACCGGTTGACCCGCTTGGCATTGTAGATCTTGTTCCCCGCCACACCATTCAGTTCCAGTGAAAAATCGAACGATCCGTAATTGATCCCCAGGTTGAAGGCGTAGATCGCTTTGGGCGTGTAGCTCCCGTAAGGGATGCGGTCGCGGTCATCGATGATCCCGTCGCCGCTGTGGTCCACGTACCTGAAGTCACCCGGCACGGCATCCGGCATGATCGGGTTCCCTTCGCCGTCGGTGTAGTTGTTCACTTCGTCGAAGTTCTGAAAAACCCCGTCCACCTCAAGCACATAGAACTCCCCTACAGGGTGCCCTTCCTGGGTGTAGGTGGCCAGGGCCCCGTTGAAGGCATTGGCCGAATAGAACGGGAGGGTTCCCGGTTCCAGCCGGAACACTTCGTTGTGGTTGAAAGAGACGTTCCCG
Source organism: uncultured Bacteroides sp. (assembly GCA_964575865.1). Taxonomy (GTDB): domain Bacteria; phylum Bacteroidota; class Bacteroidia; order Bacteroidales. The sequence continues at coordinate 52,801 of CAZNSZ010000013.1, forward strand.
CCCACGTTGTAAGAGAGGTTCTCTCCCACGCTGTTGCTCCAGTTGAGGGCAAGTTCGATCCCCTGGTTGAGGATGTCGGCGTTGTTATCCAGGTAACTGCTTCCCGAGGTCCCCGAGGTCCCGATGAGAGGAACCGGGAAGATGGCCGATTTGGTCATTCGCCGGTAGAATCCGAAATCCACGTTCAGGTGATCTCTGAACATCAGGGCTTCCAGTCCCACATCGAATTCCTCCACGATTTCCCAGCGAAGCAGCGGCTCCACCAGCGAGGTGATGGAAGCCCCCCTGGATATGCTGGAGCTGCCGTAAGGGCCGTACACGATGGAGTATCCTCCCCAGTTATTCACCGTCACTGTGTAGGCATTCTGCGGGACCTGGTTGTTCCCCAGTACCCCCCAGCTGGTTTTCAGTTTCATGAAATTGATGAAGCTGATCCCTGAAAAAAAGTCCTCTTCCGAAATGACCCAGCCAAGACCCACCGAAGGGAAGTTCCCCCATCTTTCGTCTTTGGGAAAGGTGGAGGATCCGTCGCGGCGGAAGGTGGCAGTCAGCAGGTAGCGGTCCCTGAAGGAGTAGAAGAGCCGCCCGAAATAGGAAGTGCTCCTGATCAGCGAACCGTAATCCCCGGCAGAAAGGTCCTCGATGGATCCGTTGCTCAGGTAGAGGGTCGATTCGGTGAAATAGGGCACCCTGCTGGTGGATCCGTACAAACCCTGTCCCCTGAACTGGAAGAAGGAGAGGCCGGCCATCAGATTGACGCGGTGGTCCCCCGTGACCAGCTGGTAAGTGGCGGTATTGTCAAAGGTATAGTTGAATTCCTGTCCCGTCGATTTGGAAAGGTGGGATAGGGTATCGTTCTGGGTCACAGACACCCAGTAAACAGGTGTATAATTCCGGTTCTGGGTATAATTCCCGTCCAGGGTGAAAGAGCTCCGGATCGTCAGGTCCTCGATGGGTTTGATCTCGGCATACACATTGGCAAGGGTTTTCAGTCCCTGCGTTACGTTGTTGTGGTATTCGATGGTGGCTGCCGGGTTGGCAAAGTTTCCGAATCCCAGGATCACCGGATCGGTAAAGGTCTCATCATCGATCTTGGGTTTAAAGGCAGGGGGAGCGATGAACGCCTGCCCCAGTACATTGGCGGCATTGTTCGATTCCCATCCGCTGACTGTAATCCCGTACCCCGCCTTCAGCCAGCCGGTCACGGTCATATCAGAGGCGCCCCTCAGGTTGACCCGGGTGTAGTCGTTCTCCCGGACCAGCCCTTCCTGGCTGGTGATCCCCAGGCCGAAATAGTAATTCACCGACTCGGTCCCCCCGGTGATGTCCAGGTTGTGGTTCTGGATGGTTGCCGTATTGAGCACCTCTTCGAACCAGTCGGTATCGTCCGTATAATTTGCCGGATCGAAAGGGGTTGAAGATGTACCCCGGTCCTCCACCACGGCGATCTTTTCGTTGAGCAGGGTGATATACTGGCTGGTGTTGGCCAGGTCCAGCAGGTTGGAGACCTGCTGGATCCCCACATACCCGGTGTAGTTAAAAGCGGGCCGCTGCATCTTCCCCGATTTGGTGGTGATGATGATCACCCCGTTGGCGGCCCTTACTCCGTAGATGGCCGCAGAGGAGGCATCCTTCAGTACGGTAACCGATTCAATCTGGTTGGGGGAGAGGAAGCTGATGTCGTTCACAAAGACATCGTCCACTACGTAGAGGGGGTTGGCGTTGGAACTGACGGTGCCCAGTCCCCTGATGCGAATGGTCGGGGAACTCCCGGGAGTTCCGTCGTTGCTGACCTGCAGGCCGGATACCTTCCCCTGGAGGGCCTGTCCCACATTGGCCACCGATTGTTTGGAAATGTCGTCCGCCTTGACCACGGCGATGGTCCCGGTTACATCCTTCACGGCCGAGGTTCCGTACCCGATGACAACCACCTCGTCCATGTCGTAGGCCATCTCTTCCAGCTGTACATCCACCCTGGTCTCCCCGGCAATGCGCACCTCTTCGGTCCTGTATCCGATGAAGCTGAACGAAAGGGTGGCACCGGCGGGAGCGTTGATGGTATATTCCCCGTCCAGGTTGGTGATGGTCCCCTGCTGGGTTTCCACCACCAGGATGGTTGCCCCGGGGATGGGTTCATTCCCGGTGTCGGTCACCCTCCCCTGTATTTCGACGGTCTGCTGTGCGATTGCACCCGTCCAGGGAAGGACCAGGCACGCCCATAGGAGCAGTTTTTTCATGTTGGTTCGTTTTATGTTGGTAGAAACAAACTTACAAGTTCCGGAAAAATGGATGCCGAGTCAAGTTATGGCACACACCATGAATGCTTCAAGAATATAGTGGTAAAAAAACTAACTCATCATTGCCTCATCACATTAAGAATGAATTTTATATCATGTTATCCTACAATTGTTTAGATTTACACTAAAATAAACTGAATTCAAGCGGCTGATTTGTTAAAATGAGGTTAAAACTTCTGTTCTTCTGGCTGTTGTCCGGGTTTATTGCTTGTGATGCCCTCTCCGGTCAGGATTCAAGCCGGTTCGAGGTCAGGAGCTTCAGCAGGTCCGATTACCATTCGGAAAACCAGAACTGGTCCATTGCCCTCGACCTGTCCGGTTACGTGTACGGGGCGAACAACGTGGGATTGATCGAATATGACGGAGTGGAGTGGAACTACCATCCTTCGCCCGGGCGGACCGTGATCCGTTCTGTGGCGGTTGATTCCAATAACCGGATCTATACAAGTGGATACCGGGAGATCGGGTACTGGGAGCGGAACCTGCTGGGGGAGTTGACCTACCACTCCCTGAACAGCCAGGCGGAACCCCTGTTTACCAGGAACGAGGAGTTCTGGAACACGGTGATTATCGGTGAGAGGATCTATTTCCATTCTTTCTCTTCAGTTTTTATCTATGAGAACAACCGTTTCAGGGTCGTCAGGACCGGTGACCTGATCCATTCCATCAGCCGGATCGGGGATACACTGGTCATGCACCTGGAAGGACAGGGATTGTTCAGCCTCAGGGACACACTCCCTGAACCAATGGCCACACAGGGGGTGCTGAGGGAGGACATCGTTCATTTCTGTATCCGGATGCCGGATGGCGGTATGCTTATCGGTACCGAATCAAACGGCATGTTCCTGTTCCGAAATGGCATCCTGGAGCCATACCTGGAGGAGTGGCGTGGCTATTTCTCGGAGAACCGGATCAACAGGGGGATGTTAACCGGGGATCAGCGGCTTGTGATCGGGACGCTTCTGGACGGGGTGTCCGTCTTCAGCACCGGAGGCGGGCTTCTCCACCACATCAATACAGATAACGGTATCCAGAACAATACCGTGCTGGGAATGTGCGGAGACGGATCGGGCAACCTCTGGCTCGCCCTGGACCGTGGGGTAGACTTTGTCTCGTTTGATGTGGACCCTTCCTATACCCTTTTTCCGGTAGAGGAGGCCGGGGCCATCTATTCCGCTGTAATCTACCAGAATCAACTGTACCTCTGCACCAACCAGGGGGTCTTTCACAGGGAATGGGAGGATCAGGACGCCTTGTTCAGGATCGTTCCAGGCACCCAGGGACAGGCCTGGGGCGGGTATCAGTACAACGGGCAGCTGATCGTCGGGCACAACAACGGGACCTTGCGCATAGAGGACCAGCAGGCCTCGTGGCTTTCTGAAGTGGGAGGAGGATTCAGCCTGGTCCGCCACCCCTTCCGGGAGGAGGTACTGATCCAGTCCACCTATTCGGATATCGTGATCTACGAAAACACCACAGGCAGCTGGCGTTACAGCAGCCAGCTGGAGGGATTCAGCGATTTGATCAGGTACATTGAACCGGACCATCTGTACAACCTCTGGGCCAGCCATATGCACCGGGGGATTTTCAGGATTAAAACCGATGATTTCCGGTCGGTGGAAGCGGTGGATTATTACGGGAGAGAAGTGTTCGGGAAGGATACGGATATTCAGGTATTCAACATTGAGAACAGGATCATTTTCACCACAGGGGAGCGCATATATACCTACGATGCACTCAACGACAGCATCGTTCCTTTTGATGCCTTGAACCGGAAGCTCGGGGAATATGCTGAAGCTCACCGGATTGTGAAAGGTCCCGATCACCATTACTGGTTCATCAGCCCTTCATTGATCGGGTTGTTTCATATGCTGGACTCGGATATTGAAAAAATCAGGGAATTCCCTGCAGCCCTGTTCGGGGAACACCTGGTCGCAGGATATGAGAACATTTTCCCCCTGGATGCCCGCACCGGCATACTCTGCCTGGACAACGGCTATGCCCTGCTGCGGGCGGATCAGCCGGATCTTTCGCGCCTTATAGAGGACCGGGAACTCCTTCTGCGCGCGATCAAGGTCAGTGACAGGTCCGGGGAATCCACCAGACTTCCCATTTCTGAAAGGACCATCCGGGTCCCTTTCCGGAAAAACAGCATCACCATGGAATTCGGATTCCCGCTGTATTCAACAGAGGATCTCGTTTTTCAGTCCTATGTGGAAGGACTTGACCAGGACTGGAGCGAACCCCGGGAGAGTCCCCGGTTTCAGTTCACCAGGATCCCGTCCGGGGAATACCGGATCAGGATCAGGGCTTCCAATGCATGGAACCGCTACAGCAGGGAATCGGAGATCCGCCTGGTGGTATCCCGTCCCTGGTACCTCGGCACCATCAGCGCAGTGCTCTATGTTCTTCTGCTTATCGGTATGATCCTGGTCTCAAGAAGCATCCTGGTCAGGCGCATCAGGACAAGGGAGAAGGAGATCCGGGAATCGAAGGAGAGGGAACTGATCCGGTTGCGGAACGAGAAGCTGCAGGCAGAACTCGCCCATCAGAGCAAGGAACTGGCCAATGCCACCATGGCCATGATCAAGAAGAACGAATTCCTGATGGAATTGAAGGAGAACCTCAAGCGGCAGAAGGAGGAGCTGGGGACCCGTTATCCGGACAAGTACCACTCTGCCCTTATCCGCAAGATCGACAGAAACATTTCAAGCATGGACGACTGGAACGTGTTTGAGTTCCATTTTGAACAGGCCCATGAAAAATTCCTGCAGCGGCTGAGGAGCCGGTATCCGCAGCTTTCACAGAGTGACCTCCGGCTGTGTGCCTACCTGAGGATGAACCTTTCTTCCAAGGAGATCGCTCCGCTGTTAAGGATCTCCTACCGGGGCGTTGAAAACCACCGGTACAGGCTCCGGAAGAAATTTTCGCTGGAAAAGGAGGCCAACCTGACTGAATTTATCCTCTCCATATAACCGATGAAAACCTGGAAAACATGTCCACACATCCCCTGAATCTTGCACTGAGGCTTCTCCTCGAAATTGCACTCCTGATCATTGCAGGGGTCTGGGGCTACCACCTCTCAGAGTCCTGGTCCCGTTTCCTGCTTATGATCCTCTGTCCCCTTCTTATTGCCGTGCTCTGGGGTGTATTTGCTGTTCCCGGAGATCCGAGCCGGTCCGGAAAAACAGTGGTTCCCACACCGGGAAAGGTCCGGCTGATCCTGGAATTGCTCCTGTTCAGCGCGGCGGCCGGAATGATGTCAGGAATGGCGAAACCGTGGCTGGCCTGGATCTTCGGAGGGGCGGTCCTCCTGCACTACCTCACCTCCTACGACCGGATATCGTGGCTCCTGAACCGGAGTTGACTTTTTTCCTCCGATGCCATCAAAAAATTACTAATTTTGTGATCACAAGAGCAGTCGCGCCACGCTTTGCGGTTCCCTGCGGACCGCCAATGATTGTTCTGATTGAAGATTTTTTGGTCGGTTGGCCGAGTGGTCAGGCACCGGTCTGCAAAACCGGGTACAGCGGTTCGACTCCGCTACCGACCTCATCAAATCCCCTTCCGCGGAGCGGAGGGGGATTTTTAATCCGTTCCGAACCATGTTTGCATGGGTGAGGGACGGAAAAATATCCCTCTGGCCGAAGGCAATGAAGGGGATCTGATGAAAGGCCCCCCTTCCCTGACGGTGAGCTCCGAGAGGAGCGAACACCCCGCTACCGACCTCAGCTAATGCGCATAACCTTTGAAGATGAAAGATTTATTCAATGGGTTTTTTCTGAGGTGCATATGCCGGTGTTGACCGGGTTTTACAATTTTGCAGATTCATGAACACTCCCCAAACCCAACTTCACCACTTTTAACTGCGGGTGCGAATAGGTTCCTTGTGTCTAAAGGCAAAGAGCAAGAGATTACATTAATAACTCACCAAAAAAGCAAGCAGTTACTCTATTGGGACCAGCATTTTAATTAGAATCAAGGCAGGCATCGGTTTAATTTGTGGCCAAATCTTACTGTTGATATTGAGCCTTGTTCCCTTTGAAAAAATCCTTTTTCAGATATTGAGGAGTGAAAATGACGATCCCGATTTCAAACCCGCTGCCATAGCTCCCATCCAGACTGGACCCATAGGTAATTGCCGGAACGATATAGTCATTTGGCTCCCATCGAAGTCCCACCTTAAATTCTGGTTTTGAATAGGCCTGTCCCTCAGTCCCATAAAACTCTCCAACAATGGCCGTTTTGGGAATGATTTTATAAATCGCCACACGCGTGCTCCAGGTAAATCCCCAGGCTGTTTCCTTGTTTTCGCCATGTGCAAAATCAATCATTGCCCCGGGCATGATATCCCAGGAAATTGTATTGTTAAACAAAGGTATTGTAACGGGGAAAGCTGTCCAGAAATTGCGGTGCAACTGCGTGTATAGAGTACTGGAATAGTTCCCCGGAGCCTGACCAAACCCCAGAAAGGCGGCGGCTCCACCGGTGTTTTTCGGATTGACCCAGAACATGTATTTGGCATACACTGTAGTTGTGAAGTGCTGGTCGTAATCTTCAATCCTGTAATCCCTGAATAAATTGGCCTGGGCAAAGAATTCAAAGTTCTTTACCAGGGCAAACGAACTGGCTAATATGGCATTGCGTTGACCGGCTGTAATCACAAAGGTACCTGTGCCATGTGGCATGGTCAGGTAATTATCGGAGTTGAATTGTTGGGAAAAGCTATTTAAAGAAAGGGCTAGAAATAGCACTAAGAGCCATGTTGCAGGCCTTATTCCTCTATTGAAGATCACATTTAACCATTGTTCTCCTGTTCTTTTCATATGCATCATTATTAAGTCGAACATCTAAAAAAAGCAACAAGTTAATCCGGGTATTGAATTGTATGAACAATTATAGAAAGCAGGAGAAGTATCAAGCCTGTAAAGATGTTTTCCCACATTCTGCTTTTCATGATAATCACTCCTTGATAAAAGTTCAGAACCTGAATCGATATGTTGTCAAGATTTACTCCTAGGAACAGGAAATGAAGTCAGTACTTAAAATACATATTTGAGCATCAATTGCAATCTGCTGCCAACACCATTGTCTCCGTTTCCGTTGACCCGTTGAAGTACCATGTACTCGATACCAGTGCTTCCATTATTGATTGGGGACCAGATCAGGTTTATATGGGCAGATGTACCACTCTTCATTTTATCCGGATCCCTGTAAGTTGAAGGATCAATGGCATAATGAAAGCCATTGAGGTTGGTGGCAAGGGTTGGCAAAATGTTAATTTCTATCCCGGCACCCAAATTCCATGCAGGCATGATTTCTAGATTGCCATCTGTAGTCAATATGGCTGAGGAAGAAGTTCCTATGGTAGAAACAATCTGACTGCCCCATCCCTGACCATATGATCCCATCCAAAAGAAATAATGATTTTTACCAAAATACTCACGGCCACTAAAACTAACACCCCAACCAATAGCCGTTGCATTTGAAATAATATTCTGACCGTCCCATCTGAGCTGAAAGGCTGATGCTCCAAACATTAGCCGACCTCCTCTTTTTGTGTTTTTTGTTATCCGGCCAGCAAGCAGAGGAAGAAGCTGACTGGCCTGTCCAAGGGTATCAGGACCGTCAATGCCGGGGAATTCAAGCATTTCTAGTGCTACTGCATAATTGTATCTTTTCTCGCCAATATTATCTTCAAATCTAACCTGTGCCCTCCTGGTTCCGGTAAGCGCATCTCCTGCAGCGAAATCAATTGTGCCGGGTACGGCATACAGATCTGTCTGAGTGCCCCAGGTTCGGCCAATTAACAGCCTCCCAAGTACACCGTAAAAGTGCCTGAGCCTGGGAGCCTGATTAAATGGTCCGCGATCCAGGTTGTAAAAATCCAGCTCAAAAAATCCCCGAATAGGCATGCCTTTCTCTGTAATACTCCTTACATCTACGTTAATTCTTGATTCACGGGCATGTAAGTTCATATATCCGCTTTGTTGAGGTCTGCCATCTCCTGGTACAGGCACATCCTGCATCCCATATTGAAACCGATCATAGCTACCATCAAAATCCTGGATGTAATCGAGCTTCACAAATCCGCCAATGGCCATTCGGGCTTTCGTTCCGAAAATGGGCCATGAATTGGGAAAGGAAGCATCGATCAGGTCCTGGCCTGTATAGTCGATCTTATTATCCCGGAACTGATCAATCCTGATCGTATCTGTTTGTGCCGTATTCAGGGTATCTCCCGGCTGCCATTGCTGGGCAGAAACCTGGCTTGCAAACAGAATAAGACCGATCAAGATTCTATAACGTAATGTATACGTCATAAGCTTGATTATTCCTATTCCATCACGGATTTAAGTTTCTTCAACCGCAGAAAAATGCTGATATTGATGATCCCGGCAAGTATAAACCCGAAACCAATCCAATAGGTGACAGCGATGGCACCAACCAGAAGGTTATTGGTGATAATGTACCCTATAACTATAGTAAACAATCCCCCAACCAGGCCTATCCACCAGCTTTGATCACCAGATTTTTTATACTGGAAAGCATCGGCAAACATCATGACACCATACACCATCGTCCAAAATCCGACAATAAAAGGAAGAATAGCCGCAGTGATCCCGGGGCTTGTTAGTAATATGAAAGCAAATAACACATCAATAATGCCTTCCGCAAGCCTCCATCCCCAATTTTCATTGGCGTTCCTGGAACCAAGGGCCAGAATCACCATGAAAATGCCGGTTATCAATAAACTGATTCCGATAAAAAGGGCAAGACCTACCAGAGCATCGACGGGATGCATAAAAACATAGAAAGAAAGCCCAATAAAAATGAGCCCCCTTAATAGAAAAAGCCACAGGTGTTTCAATTGTTGTTTCATGATTGTTTTTTATGTATGCTAATTCTTAAAATACTTCGTCAGATCTATTTCCAGCCAGGGAGTATGGGTCGGGATCCTCCAGAATATCTTGAGTTCAGCCGGTATTGTAACGCTCTGGTAAGAGGTCCAGTCTTCAACTTTAACAGCAGGTTCCAAGATACAAGCAGCACCATCTGAAATCTTTCCGTCAACAATTACTTCTTTGCTAAGGAAGGAGCGCATTTTAGCATCATTATTTGTTGACGGATCTTCAGTAAGATATTTAACCATGTTCGCACGGCGAACTTTGGAAAAGGCAATGGCTCTCATCGGATCACTTTCAACATCCATATTCCAAATTGGATGTAAAGCATGATTTGCACGGGAAGTAAGGTGTCCGTTGAGGAACTGAGGTTCGGTACGCACTGACAAATTTGGACTAATTTCAAAATACCTGGCTTGAGTCGGGTCTGCTGCCATCATTAGCAATGCATCGTTCGACTTTAATGAAGGCACAACAATGTCAAGCTCCTTTACTGACTGATAATCGGAAAGCAAGGAGAAAGCCAGGTTGTCTGTTCCCCTCATCCTGGTAGGCAATGCATCGGGACGAATATTATCAGCATTGTTAAACTCAATATACAAGCCTTTGCTATTCATCATATCAATACCGGAGGTTACCTGACCGGCTCTTGTTAAGGCAGCAACGCTGATATCCGAATTAGCGG
>CAZNSZ010000014.1:0-28692 GCA_964575865.1 uncultured Bacteroides sp.
TGTGCCGTCTCACCAAATATCAGCGCATAAAATATCCCCCAGCGTGGACTGGGGGGGATAACTCATACTAAACTTTAAAAAAGGACAATCCAATCGGTAAATTCGTTTTCAATATTTACCTGCATTTCTAAAAGATCTTCATATACGGGTTGCACCTTTTCCCATGCTGCTTGAAATTCCTTGGTAACATTTCCATCTGTAGGGAAGTACTTCATAAAAGAGGCCTCATCTTCGATTACGTATAATGCACCTAATTTACCTTTTTGCTTTCCTTTGATTCCTCTAAGTGTATAAACCTTAACACCCTCGAAATTCTTCTCATAAACTGGATTGAACTTTGTTTCCATAAACTCCAAATATTGATCCTCAGTGACATTAGGTTTTAGTTCAACAGTAGTAAATACATGAGTACCAACTACCATCCCCTTTTTTAATACTTGTCCAAACGTAATACCTGTAAATAGAATGAGGGCAGTAACTACTATTAACTTTTTCATGATAAATGGATTTAGGGGTTTGCATCCTCAAGTTACCCCACATCTTTCAGAAAGTCAATAACCTTACAAGATGAAAAAGCCCCCCAGCCGAAATCATAATGGCCGAACTCAGTAACGGATTCTCACTTCGCCAACATCAGGGGCAGAGTAAATATTCTTCCCAGGTCTCCGGGCCAAGAATCCTGTCTTCAAGCAATCTAGCAACTGCCTTCAATAAGACATTGTAATGTTTTAGAAGCATCGCTTGGGTAACTTTCCAATAATAAAGCACCGTATCAAACTGAATCCCGTTCCCTTCAACAAATAGCTCCGCCTGGGTCATATCATGGCCCGAACCTTCCCAATCGTATCACCCCGACGGATATGAAACGCAGTTGGTGAATTTTATCACTGACTGCGTTTTTTTTATTCTATCTTTAAAGACCATCCGGACTTAAACCAGAACCAACCATGAAAAGAAGAGATTTCCTCAGGAGTGCAGCAGCACTTGCTTCGGTTACCTTGCTCCCGCCTTCGGTCTGGGCCGCCATGCGGCAGGGAACCGTAAGGACCGCCCACATCGGTGTGGGGGGAATGGGCGCATCGGACCTCCGGTCCATTGCCTCCCATCCTTCTGTTCGGGTGGCTGCCCTCTGTGATGTGGATGCCGGTAACCTGGCTTCGGCACACAAGCTGCACCAGGGTGCAAAAATCTTTTCCGACTATAGAAAACTTTTCGAAGAGATGCGCAGCGGGATCGATGCGGTCATCGTCTCCACACCCGACCATACCCATGCACCCGCATCCCTGCTGGCCATGGAGCTGGGCATTCCGGTCTACTGCCAGAAACCGCTCACCCACCATGTGACCGAGGCAAGGGCCATGAGAAAAATGGCAGAGGAGAGGGGGCTGGTGACACAGATGGGGATCCAGATCCACTCCTTCAAAGAATACCGGTCAGCCGTGGTCCTGATCCAATCGGGGATCATCGGAAAGGTCCATACGGTGCATGCCTGGTCTCCCAAGAACTGGGGGTATGACGGCCCGCTCCCTTCGGGAAGCGATCCGGTTCCGGAAGGATTGGACTGGAACCTCTGGCTGGGGACGGCTCCTGAGAGGCCCTACAGGAAAGCACTCTATCATCCGGTCAACTGGCGGAAGATCCTGGATTTCGGATGCGGCACCCTCGGTGACATGGGGGTACACATATTCGACACTCCCTATACGGCACTGGACCTGGATGTGCCCGAAACGGTAATGAACCAGTGCCGGGAACCCAACGGATTTTCGTTTCCGGAGCACAACGTAGTGACCTACCAGTTTCCCGGAACAAGGTATACCACAGACAAACTCCAGTGGATCTGGTACGACGGGGAGGGTGCACCCACCGAACATCCGGATCTGGTGCTCCCGGGATCGGGAAGGTTGCCAGAGCAGGGAGCCATGTTCGTGGGGGAAAAAGGAAGGCTCCTCCTGCCCCACTGGGACTTCCCGAAACTGATCGTGAACGGGGCCTATGAACCGCTGGAATACCCGGAGCTTGAAGAGGCGGACCACTACCACCAGTTCATCGATGCATGCATGGGGAAGGGAACCTGCAGCGCTCCGTTCTCCTATGCCTCCAGGCTCACGGAAGCGATCCTGCTGGGGGTGGCGGCCGGGCGCTTTCCCGGGACCACCCTGCACTGGAACGGCAAACGCTCAAGGTTCCGGGAAAAGGAGGCCAACCTGCTGCTCGACGGCAGTTACCGCACCTTCTAACCGGGAGGTGCCCATAAAGCCGGTCCGGTGGTTACTGGTCCCCTTTTGAACTCAGCTTTTCGATCACCACGGCCAGAAGGATCACCAGGCCCTTGATCACCTGCTGCCAGAAGGGAGAGACGTTGAGCAGGACCAGCCCGTTGTTGAGGATCCCGATGATCAGTGCGCCCTGAACCGTTCCCAAAATGGTTCCCTTTCCTCCCGACAGGGAGGTGCCTCCGATCACCACGGCGGCGATGGAATCCAGTTCAAATCCCGCTCCAGCATTGGGCTGGGCCGAATCGAGCCGGGAGGTGACGATGATCCCTCCCAGTCCCGCCATAGCCCCCGCAATGCTGTATACGATGACCTTGACCCGTTTGATCTTCAGCCCGGATAGCCGGGCTGCCGTTTCATTCCCGCCGATGGCATAGATGTGCCTGCCCAGTTTGGTCCTGTTTGTCAGGAGGACCGCTCCGGCCACGATCACTGCCGAGATCCAGACCGGCATGGGGATCCCCAGGAACCACCCCGTCCCGATGAAGGCCATCTGCTCCCCCAGCCCGGTGATGGGGAATCCTCCGGTGAGCAGCATGGTCAGCCCCCTGGCAATGGTGAGCATGGCCAGGGTGGCCACGAACGGAGGGACCTTGAACCGGGTGATCATGAATCCGTTGAACCATCCCAGGACGGCGCCCGACAGCGTCCCTCCCAGAAGGGCTCCCAGCAGGGTGAATCCGATGTAGAGGTTCATGTCGGTGAATTCCGCACCGAACTGCAGCATCCCGGCAGTGACCGCCCCGGCCAGCGCCAGGACCGATCCCACCGAAAGGTCGATCCCCCCGGTGAGGATCACCAGGGTCATTCCCACGGAGATAATCAGATTCACGGAGATCTGCCTCATCACATTCCAGGCATTCTCTCCGGTGAGGAACCTGTCTGACAGGAAGCTGAGCACCACGCACATCAGCAGCAGCGCAATGACGGACTGGAACTTGACCAGGTAGTGTTTCAACGGCTTTTTTTCCATAGGGCATGTTATTCTTTTTCAGCCAGCGCAGCGTTCATGATTACCTCCTCGGTGGCCTCCATGCGCTCCAGAGTGGCGGTTAACCGGGACTCTGACATCACCAGGATCCGGTCCGAGATGGCCAGGATCTCGGGCAATTCGGAGGAGACCACCACCAGTCCGATCCCCTGCTCCGCCAGCTCACCGATCAGGCGGTAAATCTCTGATTTGGCGCCCACATCGATTCCGCGGGTGGGTTCATCCAGCAGAAGAATCCGGGGGCGGGTGGCCAGCCATTTGGCAATCACGACCTTCTGCTGGTTCCCGCCGCTCAGCTTCTGTACTTCCATGCGGGGATCAGCCACCCTTGTTTTTAATTTGTCAATGAAATGCGCCGCCAGCTCCTCTTCCTTTTTCCTGCTCAGGAAAGGATGGGGGAACAGGCGGTCCAGGCTCGCCAGGCTCAGGTTTTTCACCACATCCAGGTTCAGGATCAGGCCCTGCAGTTTCCTGTCCTCCGGCACCAGCCCGATTCCGGCTGCTATGGCATCTGTGACACGGTTCATCTTTACCGGTTTTCCCTCCACCCGGATATCACCCGCGACGTGATCGGGATGCAGTCCGAAGAGGGCCTCCAGCAATTCGGTCCGTCCGGCCCCCATCAGTCCGCTGATCCCCAGCACTTCCCCCCGGTGCAAAGAAAAACTCACGTCCCGGACCAGGTAATCGTTCCTGTTCATCGGATTCCGGAAGGTGAGGTGATCGACCCGCAGGATCTCTTCTCCCCGTACCTTTCCCTGATCCCTGATCCCTGCCTGCAATTCCCTCCCCACCATCATCCTGATCAGCTGTTCCCGGGTCACATCGCCCATTCTTCCCGACCCGGCGTTCATCCCGTCCCGGAGCACCTCGTAACGGTCCGCAATGGCGTCGAGCTCATCCAGTTTATGGGAGATATACATTACAGCCACTCCCTTCTTTTTCAGGTCATTGATGATTTGAAACAGGAGTTCCGCCTCTTGGCCGCTGAGGGCCGAAGTGGGCTCATCCATGATCATCACCTTCGAGTCGAAAAGCAGTGCCCGGGCAATCTCCACCAGTTGCTGCTGTCCCACCCGTAACCGGTGGACCGGGGTGCGGGGGTCCACCCCCATGTTCAGGGAGGCCAGCAAATCCGCTGCCTTTTTATGCATGCCCCTGTTATCGAGCCATCCCAGTCCCCGGGTTCGCTCCTGGCCCAGGAAAATGTTCTCGGAGATGCTCAGGTGGGGGATCAGGTTCAGTTCCTGGTGGATGATCACCACCCCCGCTCCGGCCGCCTCCCTGGGATGGCGGAATGCCACCCTTTCGCCATGAAGCCACACCTCCCCTTCATACTCCTGGTGAACTCCCGAAATGATCTTCATCAGGGTGGATTTTCCCGCCCCGTTCTCTCCCACCACCGCAGTAACCATCCCCGCATGAACCTCCATATTGACTTTTTTCAGGGCATATACCCCTGAAAAATCCTTGGAAACTTTTCGGATCTCAAGTACCGGTTTCTCTGCGTTACTGACGGTCATCGTAGAATTTGATTGAGACCGGGATCATCCGGACAGAACCGAATTCCGTCCGGTCCTCTGTGACGGCAAATGCGCCTGCGAATTCAATTTCCCTGCCGGGAGCCGCTGAGGCGATCAATCCCGGGACCACCTCTTCCTTCACCAGACGGTTGAGTGCCACCGATACCTGATTGAATTCGGTCATGTTCATAAAATCATCGATGTTTACCGCCCCGGATCCGTCCCGGACCTCGTTGCCGAAAATAAAGGCTGTGGCCAGTTCCACAACCCTGTCATTTTGCAGGGAGACCAGGACAAACTCCTCCTCCACCGACAACACCGTGCCTGTTCCCCTGGCCATGAAGTACCAGGTCTCAGAGATGCCCAGCTTGTGTCCCAGCCCGGACATGGTTCCTTCCGGATCGGCCTCAAGCAGCCCCATGAGCCGGCCCAGTTCAGGAGCGGATCCCGCCACCCCGGGAATCCTGTTTACCCAGAGGTCCCGGGTGTATGCTTCAGGATCGAATGATCCGGCTGGCTGGTTTTCCCGGTATTGATCCAGTTTTCTGATGTCCAGTGAGAAATAGAGGAGCATCAGAACTGCCGGTATCCAGAGCAGGATTCGGAGTGTCTTTCTCATGATTATTCCACCAGAGGCATGTATTGTTCAACATTTTCGGGCGTGACCAGCACCACCTCCACGGGGGTTTTCCCGGTGAAATCGCGCTGGCCCCGGATATACCTATCCGCCAGTTCAGCGGAGGTGCGTGCCATCAGGACCGGGAACTGCATGACGGTTGCCTCAATCTTTCCCCCGGCAATGCCGATGACCGCATCCCGGGCACCGTCAAATCCGAATACTTTGATCCTGCCCGCCTTTCCGGCGGCCCGAACCGCCTGGTACGCCCCCATGGCCATGGCATCGTTGCCGCAGAAGACCGCATCGATATCGGGATGGGCCTGCATGATGGTTTCCATCACATCCATTGCTTTGTTCCTGTCGAAGTCGGCACTCTGCTGGGCCACCATCTTCAATCCCGGGAATTCATCCACCACGCTGTGGAATCCGCTGGAACGGTTCCAGGTGTTGTTGTCCCCCACCAGCCCCAGGATCTCCACATAGTTCCCCTCCTGGTTCAGCTGCCGGACAAAATACTGCCCCAGTTTCACGCATCCGGTGAAATTGTCCGAGAGGAGCTGGGTCACCGCAGCATCCCTGGAATTGATCTCCCTGTCCATACAGAAGGTGGGGATCCCCGCCTCCTTTGCGCGCTTCACATTCAGCACGGAGCCATCCGCGTCGGTGGGATTGAAAAGAATGGCATCGTACTGCATGGCAATGATGTTATCGAAATGCTCCGCCTCCCTGGCCGGGTTGTTCTGTGAATCAAAGATATTGGCCTCGTACCCCAGTTCCCTCGCCCTGCCCGCCGCCGATTCAGCGAGCACCACAAACCAGGGATTGTTCAGTGTGGAGATGACCACCGCCATTTTCCTGGGGCCTTCCCCTGCCCTGTTCCGGTTACAGGAGGGAATTCCCGCCACCAGAAAGGCCGCCAGTAAGATCAAGTTGAATAGCATCTTTCCCATTGCGGTACCAATTTACGCTTTCCGTCCTTTCAACAATCGCCGTGCTGCCGACGCCAGTCCAGCTCCGGAAATTCCATAATGTTCGAAGATCTCAACCTGCGACCCGGTGGCAGTCTCCTCGTCGGGAAAACCAATGATCCGGAAAGGGATGCTGATTCCCTGTTGCATGAGCAGGGAAGCACACGCCTCTCCCAGTCCCCCGTGAACGCTGTGTTCCTCCACTGTGAGCATGGCACCGCATTTCCGGGCTGCGTCAAGGATGGCCCCTTCGTCCAGGGGCCGGACGGTGTGCATGCTGATCACCTCCGAACGGATGCCTTCCGCTTCCAGCAGCAGGCCGGCCTCGCAGGCCGGGGCCACCGTCTCTCCGCAGGCGATGATGGCCAGATCCTGTCCTTCCCGGAGCGTCCTGGCCTCCCCGATCCTGAACGTTCCTCCTGCCCCGGGAAGGTCGGGCATCGCTTTCTTTCCGAACTTCAGGAAGACCGGCCTGTGTGAAACCGATGCTGCCACAACCGCCTCGCGGGTCTCGAAATTATCCGCGGGAACCACAATGTCCACATTGTGAATGGCCCTCAGTACGGCCACATCGTGCAGGGAATGGTGGGTGGATCCCAGGGAGCCGTAGCTGACCCCCGCACTGATGCCCACAAGAACCACCGGGAAATCCGAGTAGGCCACATCGTTCTTGATCTGGTCCAGCGAGCGGGTGGTCAGGAAGGACGCCGGGGAGACCGCAAAGGCTTTTTTCCCGGTGGAAGCCAGTCCGGCCGCCACCCCCACCAGGTTCTGCTCTGCAATGCCCACCTCCACCACCTGGCCAGGCAATTTCTCCGCGAATGGAAGCAGTTTTCCGGATCCCCTGGAATCGCTGGTAACCACCAGGATGTTCCCATCCCTTTCCGCCAGTGAAAGCAGGGTCCGGGAAAACTCCTCCAGGTTGGGTTTCCCCATAGGCAACCCGGCAAATACCCGCTCGATATGTTGTGCTGATGACATGTTTCTCAGGTTTTCAGTAAAGCCTCCTGTTCCAGCCGGAGCAATCTGTCCAGCTCCTGCCGCAGTTCATCCATGGCCCTTTCATACTGTTCATCCGAGGGAACGCCATGGTGCCATTGCTTCTGCTGCTCCATGAAGCTGACCCCTTTCCCTTTGACGGTATGGGCGATGAGAAGGACCGGTTTTCCCTTCCCTGCCGGGACCGAGGTCAGTGCCTTCCTGAGACCGGGGATATCATGCCCGCTGGTTTCGGTTACTTCCCAGCCGAAGGCCCTGAATTTCTCGTCGATGGGATAGGGACTGCATACCTCCCGGTTGGGCCCTGTGATCTGCAATCCGTTGTGATCGAGGATGGCCACCAGGTTATCCAGCCGGTAATGGGCAGCCATCATGGCTGCTTCCCAGTTGGATCCCTCCCCCAGTTCACCGTCTCCCAGCAGGGTATAGACACGGTATGAAGCCCCGTCCTTCTTTGCCCCATACGCGATCCCGGCGCTGATGGGGAGCCCGTGCCCCAGCGCACCCGTATTGAATTCGATGCCGTTCACCTTCCGCGTCGGGTGTCCCACATACGGGGAATGGGCTTTGCACAGTGTCTCCAGGTCTTTTTTCGGAAAAAAACCCCGGTCCGCCAGGACCACATAGAGCGCCTCCACCGAATGCCCCTTGCTCTGGATATACCGGTTCCTGTCAGGGGAACTGAAATTCTCCGGAGTTACATTCAGCACATCGTTGTAGAGGACATTCAGGATATCGGTGCAGGAAAGGCTGCCGCCCGTATGGCCCGCACCGGCCATTTTGATGTACCTCAGGATATCGATCCTGTAACCGGCACTTTTAATCTGCAGCTGAAGATCCGTATATGTTCTCATCCATTTTTCCTGTCGGGGCACCCTGGCCAGTTCTTTCAATTTAACTCATTCAACATGTTCAGCGCCATGCGCCAGGCATCATTCACCATGCCGGTAAAGGTCCCACCCCAGGTAATTCCCGACCGCCTCGCCGAGCACATCGGCCACATGCCCCCGGACCATGCCCACATGGTGCTCGAAACCGTTCTTGCATAAGTAATTCATCAAATGCTGCAGACGGGGGATCTCACACACTGCGATCCCCCCGTCCATCCCGTAGGGATCATTGGTGATCTCCCCCTCACCCAGGTACGATTTGATCCTTCCCAGCGTATCGTCCGTGGAGATCCTGAAATAGGTCATCTTCCCCGGGGCCACCTTTCCTTTCACCGCACCGAAGGTATCCTCCTGGCCAAGCACGGTCCCCAGGATATCGAGGCTTCCGATTTCAACCTCGCTGCCAAAGAATGATTTCGGATAGTTGCTGCAATGGGTGCAGACCACTTTGTTCCGCTCCCTGCCATAATTGTTGTTCCAGTCCAGGATGGCGGAAGGGGTATCCGCAGCCAGGGCAAGCGCATACATGGAGATGGTCCCCGCCACATCCACCTCACAGGCCGAAGGCATCAGCTTCTCCCCCATCATGCTCATGGTGACGCAGGCAGCGCATCCATAATTCTTTTCCAGGGAATCCCAGCATTGCAGGGCGGTGATCCGGACGTCATTGGCCTGGATCCAGTTCTCCACGGCGAGTCCGAACCGCGCCTGTTTGTTGATCTGACCCTGGTGCAGCAGGCGACAGGTACCGTACTCCTGAATGGCATCGATCTTCTCCTTCACTGCAGCAGATCCCTCATCGATCTTTTCGGCGGCCGCCAGGATCTCGGACATATCCACCGGAACGACTGTGATCCCGTAACGCTGGAGGATCTTTTCACTGAAGCGCATGGTCTGGAACCCGATGGGCCGGGTTCCTATGGCCCCCACCCTGAGCCCCTTCATTCCCCTGACCACGCGGCAAATGGCGGCGAATTTCCGCACATCCGCCTCAAATTCCTTATCGTCAAGGCCATAGGTGTGCAGGGCGGTATTGGTGAACCTGATCCCGTACTGGTACAGGTTGTTGCAGACCGAAAGCTTCCCGCAGAAGGCATCACGCCTGCTCTTCACATCCACCTTATCGTTATCGTCGTCGCACGCCTGTACCAGGACAGGCACATCCAGACCGGCCATCTGCAGGGTGTTCACCACCCCCAGCTCATCACCAAAGTTGGGAAGAACCACGATAATCCCGTCGATCTGCCCGGCATGCCGTCTGAAATAGTCCGCACACTTGACCGCGTCGGGGTATCCTTCAATATTCCCGGTGGGGGTTTCCCCTTCGGGAAGGATCACATACCCGTATCCCCAGCCGTTCAGCTTTTCCAGCACTTTCTTTCTTGCTTCCACAGCCAGCCGGGCATTAAAAATGTTCCGGGTGGCGATGATGACTCCGAATGTTTCCTTTGTTTGATGCATGGTCTCCTGTTTTTCTTAGTTCTAAAGTGCTATTATTGAAGCCGTGCCCTGGCCACCGCCCTTGTCCATCCTCTGTAAAGGCGTTCGGATTCTTTCTCTTCCATGCCGGGATCATATCCTGCTGAATGCCGCGCCAGGGAAGCGATCTCCTCGGGTCCGTTCCAGACCCCGAAGGCCAGTCCGGCCATGTATGCTGTTCCCAGGGCAGAGACCTCTGCTATGGACGCGGGAACGACCCTCCTCCTGAGCATATCGGACTGGAATTGCATCAGGAAGCGATTCCTCGTGGGCCCGCCGTCCACCCTCAGCTCATCAAGTTTCGGTCCGCCCGGTCGTTCCATGGCGCCGATCAGGTCCCTGACCTGGTAGGCGATCCCTTCCAGTGCGGCACGGGCCAGGTGTGCCCTGGTGGCGTTCCTGGCCAATCCGGAAATGCAGGCACGGGCGTCATTGTCCCAGTAAGGGGCACCCAGACCGGAAAAAGCGGGCACCAGGTAAACGCCGCCGTTATCCGGAAGCGAGGAGGCAAGTGTCTCGGCCTCCTCCGGACCATCGATCAATTGTAGCTCGTTCATGAGCCACCGGATGGTGTCCCCCGTGGCATGGATGTTCCCTTCGAACACATAGGCAACCTGCCCCTTTCGTCCAAACCCGATGGAGGTGACCAGTCCGTCCGGGGGATCCAGCGGTTCGGTCCCGATGTTCATCATGACCGAGGATCCGGTCCCGTAGGTGGCCTTCCCCATTCCCCTTTCGAAGCAGTGCTGGCCGAAAAGGGCCGCATGGGAATCCCCCATCAGTCCCGCCACTGCAAGGGGGGCGTTCGGGACGATCCCCGGAAGGGTGGTCCCGAACAGCTCATCGCTGAACCGGACCTCCGGGAACATGCTCCGGTGCAGCCCGAAGAGACCGATGAGCTCCTCGTCCCACTGCAGGGAACGGATATTGAACAACAGGGTCCGGCAGGCATTGGTCAGGTCAGTGGCGTGTACAGCTCCCCCGGTCAGCTTCCACAACAGCCAGGAATCCATGGTGCCCAGTAATAGCTTTCCGGCCTTCGCCCTGGCTTTCAGCCCGGAATCGTTTTCCATGAGCCAGTGAAGCTTGCTTGCTGAAAAATAGGGATCGATCAGAAGCCCGGTCTTTTCCCGGATCATCCTTTCCGCTCCCCTCTTCCTGAGCTCCCCGCAGTACCCCGCTCCCCGCTGGCATTGCCAGACCATGGCATTTCCCACCGGTTTGCCGCTCTGCCTGTCCCAGACCACCACTGTTTCCCTCTGGTTGGTAATGGCCAGTCCGGCCACCTCTTCCTGCCTGATCCCCGCCTCCCTGACAAGCTTCCGGATAACCAGAACCACCTTGTCAAATATCTCTTCCGGATCATGCTCAACAAATCCGGGCTGCGGATAGAATGTCCGGTGCGGTGCAGTGGCCGTATGCACCAGCCCTCCATTCCTGTTGAACAGCGTCCCCTTGGTGGCCGAAGTGCTCTGGTCGATGGCTAAAATGAACGGCTGCCCGTTGTTCATTGGATGAAGCGCTTTTGGTTCCGTATTCGATGTTAATAATAAGTATTCGAAAATAAACAAAAATCCCGGCCAGGTCTCACGCGATGATCAGTTCGATCTGCTGGTCCCGGAACAGGTTTTTATCGCTCTCTCTGATCCCTTCATCAGTAATGATGAAGTCAATGAGTGAAAGTGCGCCCAGACTGGCAAATGCAGCTTTCCCGATCTTGGTTGAATCGGCAACCAGGTAGGTGATATCGGCAGCCTCGATCATCGCCTTTTTCACCACCAGGTCACTGATGCCCGGATAGGTGAGCCCGGCCCTCAGCGTGATCCCAGCCGTGGCCAGGAACAGTTTGTGCACATTCAGTCCCGAAAAAAAATCGGCCGCTTTCTGCCCGGTCAATGAAAGGGTCGGGGGCTTGAATTCCCCGCCGGTAAGGATGATCTCGATGCCCGGTTCACCACCCAGCAACAGCGCGATGTTGATGGCATTGGTAATGATGGTGAGTCCCCCGATCCCCCTCAGCCTTTTGGCAATCTCGGTGGTCGTTGAGCCCGAATCGAGAATGATGGTGTCCCCGGGTTCAATGAACTCCAGGCATTTCCTGGCGATGGCCTCCTTCTTGTCCATGTTCTCCTGGTGGACCAGCGAGAAATTCCTCACATGGTCCACGATATTCTTCAGGTAGGCCCCTCCGTGTTCCCTTACAACATACCCTTCATTCTCAAGCTTTTCAAGATCCTGTCGGATGGTGACCTCTGTCACCTTGAACAGCCTGGCCAATTGTTTGACCTTGGCCGATCCGTCCTCTGTCAGCAATTCAAGGATCTTGTCCCTGCGCTGTGTGGGCAACATACTTTCCGGTTTAATTTGGAAATTGATTTCTGTTGGTTATTTTTGTTTATAGCTTGAAACGAAAATAATAAAAAATATTTAGATAGCAGAATGTAATTTCACTGGAATGACCAAAACAATAAAAATTCGCTTTCTCACCCTTGCTGTCTCTGGAGTTTTCCTCCTGCCGGCAACGGGCCAGAGAAATAGCCCGGCTGTGAAATCCCCCGAAGTGCTGGAGGATGGTTCAGTGACTTTCCGCCTCTATGCCCCGGATGTTGATTCGGTGGTGGTCAGGGGGACCTTCACAACGGGTGAATCCCCCATCGGAATGCTGGACATGGTAAAGAACGATACGGGGCTCTTTGTGGGCACTACCGGGCCACTCCCTTCCGACATGTATGTGTATACCTTTGTGGCCGACGGGATCCCCGTGCTGGATCCTTCCAACCGCATTGTGGTCAGGGACGGCTCCTATATCGAAAACCGGCTGGTGATCCCCGGTGAAACCTTTGATCTGTATGATGTGAAGGAGGTCCCCCACGGCAGCCTGCATGCCCTCTGGTACCCTTCCCCCACCATCGGCCAGGAGCGCAGGATGATCGTCTACACCCCGCCAGGTTATGAAAAATCGGAGGAATCCTATCCCGTCCTTTACCTCCTTCACGGGGGCGGAGGGGACGAGGAGGCCTGGACCAGCCGGGGCAGGGCCAATTATATCCTGGACAACCTGATCGCCGCCGGGAAAGCGGAGCCGATGATCATCGTGATGACCAACGGAGTCCCTTCGGTTCAGGCCGCACCCGGGGAAAGACCGGTGGCCTCCCTGACAGGAGCTTCCAATCCCGGGAGTCCTTCGGCCATGATCTCCGGGAAATTCGAGGAGAGCCTGGTGCAGGATGTGGTCCCCTTTGTGGAGAAGAACTTCAGGACCATCCCGGATCCGGAACACCGGGCCATTGCGGGTTTGTCCATGGGCGGCTACCACACCCTGAACACCACCTTCCGCTACCCGGACACCTTCAAATACATCGGGATAATGAGCATGGGGTTGTTCCGCGGTGTGGACGAAACGCAACTGAAGGAGCAGATCCTTGCATTGAAAGAGAGCCGGCCGAAGCTCTATTATATCGGATGCGGTAAATATGATTTCCTGGTTTACGACGGACTGGTCAAATTGCTGGCCGTTTATGATGAACTGGGATTC
Organism: uncultured Bacteroides sp.; assembly: GCA_964575865.1. Taxonomy (GTDB): domain Bacteria; phylum Bacteroidota; class Bacteroidia; order Bacteroidales. The sequence goes on from CAZNSZ010000014.1 coordinate 13,278, forward strand.
GATTACCTCTACCGGGAAACCGGCGGAGGGCATTCCTGGAACAACTGGAGGCTCTACCTCTCCGAGATCGCCACCATGTTCTTCAAATCATCCATTTAATTCGTGAACTCATGAGAACCAAGCACTTCGCAATATTGACCGTGACCGGCCTCCTGATGATGCTTTCCATTCACCTGCCCGCTCAGCAGCAGACCGGCAAACACAGGATGGTGGTCCTGACCGACATCGAAGCGGATCCGGACGATTCCCAGACCCTGGTCCGGCTGCTCCTCTACGCCAATGTGATCGATATCGAGGGACTGATCGCCACCACCTCCACGCACCAGCGGACAAAGGTGGCCCCCGAAACCATCCACAGGATCATCGATGCCTATGCAGAGGTACAGCCCAACCTGCTGAATCACGAATCCGGCTTTCCTTCCGGGGATGAACTGCATGCCATGGTGAAACAGGGCATCCCGCGGTATGGCATGGAGGCGGTAGGTGAAGGATTTGATTCCGAGGGATCTGAATGGATCATACGGTCTCTGGAAAAAGAGGATGAGCGGCCCCTCTGGATATCGGTCTGGGGCGGCGCAAATACCCTTGCACAGGCCCTGTGGAAAATCCGGGATTCGAAAAGCGAAAGCGAGGCGGCACAGCTGATCGGCAAACTGAGGGTCTATACCATCTCGGACCAGGACGATTCCGGACCCTGGATGCGGAAGGAATTTCCCGGACTGTTCTATATCGTCAGCCCGGGAAGCTACGGGGATGCCACCTGGTCCGCCATCACCTCGGCCCAGCCGGGAGCCAACAACAAGGTGATCAGTAATTCATGGCTCACCGAACACATCCAGCAGGGGCATGGACCGCTGGGTGCACAGTACCCCGATGTGGCCTACGGCATGGAGGGGGACACCCCTTCCTGGCTCTCGCTGATCCCCACCGGGTTGAATCCCTTCTGGGACGACCATCCCGACTACGGCGGATGGGGGGGACGGTATGAATTATACCTTCCTGAGGATCCCGGGCAGGCCGGGGGCAGGCAGGGATTCGGAAGGATCGCCGAGGGACCCGAGACCAGGCCCATCTGGACCAACGCAGACGACACCTTCCGGCCGCGCCTGCCCAATGAGATTGGGAGGGCCATCAGGCCGGATACGGCGGAATACACCGGGAACCATGTCTCTTTGTGGCGGTGGCGTGAGGACTTCCAGCACGATTTTGCCGCCAGGATGGACTGGTGCACCATGGATTATGAAGCGGCCAACCATCCTCCGGTGGCCAGGGTGAACCATCCGGAACAGTTCACCGTGAAATCCGGGGAGATTTTCGGCCTCAATGCGGACGGCACCTATGATCCGGACGGGGATGCCCTGAGCTACTGGTGGTTCCAGTATCCCGAGGCGGGGACCTTTGAGGGCGTTGTAAGGTTCACTCCACTCGCGGAGAATTTATACTTCGTACATACCATCCGTGCCCCCGAAGTGGAAACGCCCCAGACCATCCACTTTATTTTGAAAGTGACCGACAAAGGCATCCCGGCACTGTCACGTTACAAGCGTGTTATCGTAACCGTGGTGCCGGACTGACAGGGCCGATTCGGCCAGGCGCCTTAATAGGGCCTGATGGTCAATTTGAAGGTCCTGGCTTCAGCCTTCATACGGTATTGCTGCAGCTGACGGACAGCGGTACCCCCCACACCCGATACCAGGTAGTCCAGGTTAAGGACCGTGAAGGGCACCTCCTCCAGCTGGTAGGTATACATGGCCCTGGAAAGGTTGTCCGTACTGAATTTGTGCAGGCTGAAATTCACGGGGAGATCCCCTTGAAAACGGATTCCATTCCCCTCCCCGTTGTGCACTTCCAGCCACCTCACATCGGTCCGGTTGCCGTAATCCTGGGGGATGATATAGGGTTCGTACATCTCATCGGCACTGGAGGAATATACCCCGATCTTCGCCCCCGTTTTCCGGTCGGGATAGGTCTCGAACGGACCCCGTCCATACCAGTCAACCCGGTTGAATTCCCTGGGCAGCAGAAACTGAAGCCCCTCCCTGGGCAGCATCTCCGGCATGATCCCGTGGGGAGTGATCTCCTGTTCCAGTTCGATGGTTCCGTCGGCCAGGAAGGTCCACGTCTCGTTTCTTTCAAAGGCCGAGTACCTGCTCCCCCATTCCCGGGATGCGGGCAGGGAGGAAACCGACCAGGCCTTCAGGCGGATCACCGCCCTTTCCCCGCTTTCGCGGACAACCTCCAGTTCGTCCACCTGGACCTGCAGGTCGCGGAGCCCCAGGGTGCGGAGCTGATTGTCGATGGAGCGCCCGTACCCGGGGGTCACCTGGCTGCTGAAATAGGTATAGGCCCCCCAGGGATCCATATCATTGGCCAGGGGTGCTCTCCAGACCATGAACTCCGGGCCCTTCTCAAGGTAGCTCTTTCCTCCGTACCGCATGGCCGAGATCTGGCCGGTCCGTCTGTCCAATGTGTAGCTGAAATTGCTCCCTTTCACCGTGATCGCGGCATCCCCTTCTTCCACATTCAACACCCCGGCCGGCTGGTGGCTGATAACCGGGTGATTTGTAACCGGCAGCACAAATTGTTCCCATGCAATTTCATGCCCGGCCCCAGCCCAGGGAAGTTCCTTCTTCAATGCAAAGGAAACAAGCAGAATGGCTTCCCCCGCATCATGGAAAGGTTGCAGCGGAATGGCGACATCCGCCGATTTCCCGGCAGGCAGCTCCATATTCAGTGCTCCCTCCTGGATGGCCTGCCCGTTGACCTGCAGGGTCCAGCTCCCTGCCAGCTCATTCAGGTTCTTAAAGTGATGGTTGTTGTGGATCCTGATCCTGGCCCCTTCAGCATCGATCATTTCAAACCATACGGGCTGACCCGATTTTTTCATCTGGAACAGTTCGGGCTGCATCTCCCGGTCGGGCCAGATCACCCCGTAGGTCCTTCCGCCCAGCCCGACGGCGTAGAACGATTCACCTGTCCGGTTGTCGGTTTCGAAATCCAGCTCCAGCACAGCCGGACCTGAACTTTTCTTGAGATCGGATAGCGAAACCGCATGATCGAAGAGCCGGAGGTCGTCGATGACCATCTTCGACATCCTTCCGGACCATTCCCCCTGGTCCTGGTTCTCTGCCTCCCTTCCGATACAGAGCGGGAAAGGGGTCGCCCTGATGTTACCCGTACAGGGGGCCTCAGCCACCAGTTCATCGTCAAGATAGAGTTTCAATGCGGCACCATCGTAAATACCGGCCACATAATGCCATGTCCCATAAAAATCACTGCTGACCATGGTCGTAGCGGATTTCCTTGGGTTGCCTTCCCTTACATACGGTGAGGTTCCGGCCTCGCTGGTCACATAGAACTCCAGGGTGTTCGGATCCTTCATCCGTATTCCGAACCCGTGCTCCCCTTTGGAAAGGAACTCGTTGGGCTGGGGGATCTCGTAGGGTTTTACCCAGAATCCGGCGGAGAGCTGATCCCCTGTGATGTCCAGGGAAGGATCCCGGTAAAATTCCACCCAGTCATCGTGCCCGGTGAGCGCAAGTCCCCTGCCGTTCTTTCCGTCGACGAATACCGGCCGGCCCATGATCTGTCCGTCATTCTTCATAGGGGAAAGGTCGGGCAGGATCCATCTGGGGGTTGTGAGACCGGGACTCACATAATCCCAGATAGCACCTCCCGTCAGCCGGGGATACCTGCGGATCAGTTCCCAGTATTCGTCCATCCCTCCCAGTCCGTTCCCGGTGGCGGCAATGTATTCATCCATGAAGGAGGCGCGGTGGTCATCCTCGGGGAGCACTTTCCCAAGGGCCAGGTTTCTCACGGCAAGCGGGATCCAGTAGCGGGGTCCCACCAGGTCTTCGAAGGGAATATAGAACGCATTGCCCCCGTACATCCAGGCCGGGCGGCTGGGATCGATCTGTTTGCCCGTCTCGATAACCGCCCGGATGTTCTCCCCGCTGCCCGATTCATTTCCTGCACTCCATACAACGACCGACGGATGGTTCCGGTCACGGTAAACCAGTTTGCGGCTCCGGTCCCTGTACATTTCAGTCCATGCCGGATCTTCTGAAAGACCGGTGTTTCCGTGTGCCTCATCGCCCACCTCATCGAAAATATAGATCCCAAGCTCGTCGGCCATCTCGATGTATTCCGGAGTGGGCGGATAGTGGCAGGTGCGCACACAGTTGATGTTGTTCCGCTTCATGATCAGCAGATCCTTTCTCAGCGTCTCCAGGGGAACTGCCTGGCCGTGGTCGGGATCGTGCATGTGGCTGTTGATCCCGTTGAATTTGACAGGCACGCCATTGACGGTCAGCAGATGGTTGGTGTATTCCACCTCCCGGAACCCAATTTTCTGTGTCAGAGCTTCCAGCGTTTCTCCGCCGGCTCCCTTTAACACGATCAGGAGGGTATAAAGGTTCGGGTACTCGGCGGACCATTTCTCCGGACCGGCAACCTCAGCAGAGCTTTTCATCACCGCTGAGGAACCGGCCGCTACCTCAATGGGATCCAGGTGGATGCGGTCCCCCAGGATGGATCCCTTCCCGCCGTCGATCACATCGATTTCCAGGCTGACCCGGCTGGTCCGGTCCGAACGGTTGAATACTTCGGTCTCCACCATCAGTGTGGCATCCCTGTAATGTTCATCCAGGTCGGTAACCACATAGATATCATGGATGTATGTCCTGGGCTGTGCATATAGTTTCACATCCCTGTAGATGCCCGACAGCCGCCACATGTCCTGGTTCTCCAGGTAGGAACCGTCGCTGAAACGCAGCACCTCCACCGAAAGGTCATTGCTGCCGGTCCTGATGAAAGGGGTGATGTTGTATTCGGCCGGTTCGAATCCGCCCTGGTTGTAGCCCACCCGTTTGCCGTTGACCCACACATAGGAGGCCGATTTGATCCCTTCGAACCGGAGCATCACCTCCTTCTCCTCCCATGAGGCAGGGATATGAATGGTGCGTTTGTAGCAACCCACCGGGTTATAGTAATCCGGTATGTTCGGAGGATCGCTTTCGAAGGAGAGCGCCACGTTCCGGAATTTGGGGTGGCCGTACCCCTCCATCTGCCAGTTGGAGGGAACCGGGATGTCGTCCCACTGGCTGACGTCGTATTCTGGATCCCAGAATCCCTCAGGCACCAGGGAGGGAACTTCGACCCATTTGAATTTCCACAGGCCATTCAGCAACATGAAATTTTCACAGCCTTCAAGATTGTTCTTCAGCGCATCCGCTTCGGTTGAATAGGGCACATGGAACGCATGGGGGGCATTCTGGCCCTTTTCAAACACGGAGGGATCCTCCCAGTCAGAGGGGTGGAACTCCACTTCCTGCGCAAATCCGCTTCCGCAGAACAGGGTCATTAGAAATAAGACAGCGTGTGTTTTCATATCCGGAGTTTCATTTATTGAGGGAATCATTGAAGATAAGTATTAATTTTACAGTGCATGGTACAATACATTCCCCTGCTATAACTAACCTAACAAATTATAAGATGAAACAGACACTGATCCCCGCAATGTTGATGTTGTTGCTTTCCATTTCCGCTTTCGGGCAGGGTGAAAACAGGAATTTCTATCAGATCAAGGTATTCAGGTACCAGGAGGATCACCAGAGGGAACGGCTGGAAAAGTACTTTGAGAAGGCTTACCTGCCCGCCCTTCACAGGGCCGGGATCGAAAAGGTGGGGGTCTTTAAGCCCATTGAGGGAAAAAACGAGGAGACCCGATACGTCATGGTGTTTATCCCTCTGGAGTCCATGGATCAGTTTTTAGCAATGGACCAGCTCCTTGCAGCCGATGGGATTTACCTGGAAGCCGGGAAGGATTACCTGGACGCCGCCCATGATCAGCCGCCCTATACACGCATCGAATCGACCCTTCTCCGGGCTTTCAGCGGTTTCCCGAAGCTGGGGGAACCGGTGCAGGAGGGAGCCAGGAAAAACCGTGTCTATGAACTGAGAAGTTATCAGGCCTCCACTGAAAAACTTTACGAGCGCAAAGTCGAAATGTTTAATGAGGGCGAAAGCGACCTCTTCGTCAGGCTCGGATTTCAGCCGCTCTTTTTCGGCGAGGTACTCTCCAGTACCCATATGCCGCACCTGATGTACATGACCACCTTTGAGAATGAAGCCTCCCAGGAAGAAAAATGGGATGCGTTCAGGGTGCATCCGGACTGGATCGGAATGAAAGACCTGGAGAGGTACCTGAATACGGTATCACACATTGACCGTTATCTGCTCTACCCTGCGGAATATTCCGACCTGTAGGGATTATGCTGACCTGTAAGGGTTATTCTGACCTTTACGGTTTCTTTCGGATCATAACCCGAGGATCCGGTCCAGCTCTGACGCGGATACCGTGATCAGGCCGGATGAGGGAAGCCTGCGGGTCAGTTCCCGCCAGTTCTCGTCCCGTTCAAACACAAACCTGAACACCGGAAGGGCCGCCTCCATCTGTCCGCTGTTGGCCATGGCAACCGCTTTCCAGTATTTCATCTCCAGATTCTCAGGAAACAGGGCCTCGGCGGCACCATATTCCCGGAGGGCTGCCTCCATGTCGCCATGCTCCACCGCCAGGTCACCCCTGTTCATGTGCTCGTAGGCCCGGTGAACACTCAATAGCCTGGAGAGCTCATTGATTGGTTCGGGGTGGTCATCCACCCTCAGATCAATGCGTCTGTCCAGCCACGGCTCATCCACCGGCTCCGGTCCGACCACAAGAAGGACCGCCGACTGTTTTCCCCGGATATCCCCGCCGGCCGCCTGGGCAGCCTGCATCACACTGATCACCCGCTCTGCCAGCGGAAGTCCTTCTCCGTCCATGAAAGCCGCTTTCATGGCGGGGACCACCTGATCGTTCAGCATCATGTTGGCCTGGACTGAGAAATTATCCCCGGTTTCATGCCCGGCATACCGGATACATTGATCCCCGGTATATGCCCCCACATTGCCATTCCTGTCCAGAAAAGCCACCTGCCTGAATGCCCTGCCTTCATCCTGTTCCACCAGTGTTTTTAATGCCTCCGCTGCTGATAATCCCTCAGACATCAGCGCCAATCCCTGCGGACCGTAGGCCGGGTTCACAAAGGACTGGGTGGCCACCACACCCACGCCGGAAGCCCCCCAGGATACAATGGTGCCCACTGAGAACCAGTGGCTTTGCACGCCGACAGCCATTTCGCCTGTGGCCGGATCCCGGGCAACAATGGAAAAGGTATGGGCCAGCGGATCACCGGTTTCGGGATGGACCTGTGCCGGGACCTCGGGTGTCAGGGCAAGCATTAAAAGTGAAAGAGGAATAACTGGTTTGCTGAACATATGGCTGCGAATTTGGGACCGGACCAAGATACAAAACATGATCAGGAGGATCACTCGTCGGTGATCAGTTTTTTGATCCGCTCGATCTGCTTCTGCTTGTTGACCTCCCTCAGACTCCTCGCTGTCCTGGTGTAATAGGAATGACCGGATATGAATTTGAGCTGCAACTGGTTCCACTGGTTGAAACTCCCGATCCTGTTCTGTTCGTGCAATTCCCTGAACAGCAAATTGGAGACGGGGATCATATCACTTCTCCCCAGATAATCGAGGTCCGCATCACAGATGATTTTCTCATAGATGTCGCCCGGACTGGGCGGCATTTTCGTTGCCATGATGATGTCGCAGATCTTTTCGACCTGCTCTGTCGAATAACCGTAGCGGGGCAGGTATTCCCTGGCCAGCTGTGAACTGTGGGTTTCATGGTCCTCGTAGGCAATGGTGTGCCCGGCATCGTGAAACAGGGCCGCCGTTTTCAGCAGAAGGATCCCTTCGTCATCAAGCCCCTCTGCCCATCCGATCAGCTCCACTTCCGTTACCACATCCACCGTGTGTTTCACATTGTGATAATAGAGGGTGGCAGGGAGTTCCTTCTCCAGCTTATCCAGGATGATCTCCTGGATATCGGTAAACTGAATCAGTTTGAACTTGATATCAAACAGGTCGTTGGGCATCACCCCTTTCCCTTTTTGGGAGAATTCGGGCCGGATGCTCTGTACCACGAACATCTCAAGGTCCCCCTTGTACTTCACCGGCAGCTTGCCATAATATTCACAGATGAAGAACTCCTTGATCAGTTCATAGGTCATTACTGAAATGAGGATCTTTCCGCTGTCCCCCACCCCCTGCATGCGGTGGGCCACATTGACTGTGTCCCCTTTCAGGTCATAGGTGATCCTCTTTCTTCCTGTCACGCTGGCAGAGACAGGACCAGTGTGGATACCCAGGCTCAGGTTCCAGTACCTGATGCCGTCGATCCTCCGGAGCTGGTTCAGGTAGAGGTTCATCTCCAGTGCTGCCATCACCACCTCGATGGGATTGGTGATGTTCTTGACAGGAATACCTCCGGCGGCCATATAGGTATCTCCGATGGTCTTGATCTTAAGAATGTTGTATTTCTTCAGTATCCGGTTGAACTCGAAGATCACTTCATCCAGCTGATCCATGATCACTTCCGAGTCCACCTCCTCGATCAGGTGCTTGAATCCTCCTATGTATGCAAAGAGGACCGTTGCCATCTCATATTTCTTGATCCTGGTCTCCTCTCTGGCAACTGCCATTCCTTTCCCCTCCAGATCAGCCCGTTTCAGCCGGATCTTCAAATTCTCATTTTCCTCTGAGAGGCGGTTAACAGCCTTCTGCAGTTTTTCGTTGCTTTCGATGAGGTCCTGGTTCTGCCTGGCCAGTTTCTGGATCCTCTTGAGTAGTTTGTCGTGTTGCTCAGCCATTGGTACTAAAAATAGATTCTTTTTGGATAGATTTCAATTTTTTTTGATTGGTTAACTTTGCAGGAAAGCGAACCATGAATTTCAGACTCACTTCGGAATATACCCCTACGGGGGATCAGCCGGATGCCATCATGCAACTGGTCGAGGGATTCTCCTCGGGGGACCGTTACCAGACCCTTCTGGGTGTCACGGGATCAGGAAAAACCTTTACTGTGGCCAACATGGTGCAGGAGCTGGAGCGCCCGGTTCTGGTGCTGAGTCACAACAAGACACTTGCCGCACAGCTCTACGCCGAATTCAAACAGTTCTTCCCTGACAATGCAGTGGAGTACTTCGTAAGTTATTACGACTACTATCAGCCCGAGGCGTATATCCCGGTCACCGATACTTACATTGAGAAAGACCTCTCCATCAATGAGGAGATTGAGAAGCTGAGGCTCAGCACCACTTCTTCCCTGCTTTCCGGTCGGCGCGATGTGATCGTCGTCTCTTCCGTATCCTGTCTGTACGGGATTGGAAATCCTGCGGATTTCCACAGTTCGACCGTCAGGATCAGGGTGGGCGACACCATCGGCAGGAACACCTTCCTGAGAAAGCTGGTGGATGGGCTCTACTCAAGGAATGAGGTGGATTTCAAACCTGGGACATTCAGGGTGAGGGGGGACACCATTGATATCCACCTGGCCTATGCGGATCAGGCATTGCGCATAGAGTTCTGGGGGGATGAGGTTGAATCGGTCAAGCTGATCCATCCCCTGGACGGAAGAACCCTGGAGGTTCAACCGGATGCCACCATATTCCCAGCCAACATTTTCGTCACCACCAAAGAGCGCATCAAAAGTGCCATCGAACAGATCCAGGATGACCTGGTGGAACAGATCGATTTCTTCAAGCGTGAACACAAACTGATCGAGGCCCAGCGCATCGAGGAGCGGGTTACCTATGACCTGGAGATGATCCGTGAGCTGGGATACTGCCCCGGCATCGAAAACTACTCCAGATATTTTGACGGAAGGCCTGCAGGAACACGACCCTTCTGCCTGCTGGACTATTTTCCGGATGATTTTATCACCGTGATCGATGAAAGCCACGTAACCATTCCACAGATTCATGCCATGTACGGAGGGGACTTTTCAAGGAAGAAGAACCTGGTGGAATATGGGTTCAGGCTTCCGGCAGCGGTGGATAACAGGCCACTCAAATTCAATGAATTCGAAAATCTGGTGGGACAGGTCCTGTTTGTCAGTGCCACCCCGGGTGATTTCGAACTGGAAAAGTGCGGAGGGGTGATCGTTGAACAGGTGATCCGGCCCACCGGCCTGGTGGATCCGGAGATCGAGATCCGGCCCAGTATGAACCAGATCGATCACCTGATCGGGGAAATCAATAAAAGGGTAAAGGCCAACGAAAGGATACTGGTGACCACCCTGACCAAACGGATGGCGGAGGAGCTGTCCAATTACCTGATCAAACTGAACATCCGTACCCGTTACATCCACTCGGACGTGGATACCCTGGAAAGGGTGGAGATCCTTGAAGGACTGCGGAAGGGAGCCTTTGATGTCCTGGTGGGGATCAACCTGCTCCGTGAAGGGCTCGACCTGCCGGAAGTCTCCCTGGTGGCGATCCTCGATGCGGACAAGGAGGGATTTCTCAGGTCGGAACGGTCCCTGACCCAGACAGCCGGACGTGCGGCCCGGAACCTGAACGGCAAAGTGATCATGTATGCCGACCAGATCACCGGGTCCATGGAACGGACCATCAGGGAAACCAACCGCCGCCGGGAGAAACAGCTCAAATACAACGAAGAGCATTCAATTACCCCCAAACAGATCATCAAAGCCACCCGGTCCCTGTTCGATCTGAAGCAGGAAGATCCCGCCTTTAACGGAGTATACGCCGATCAGGCCAAAACCGACCTGGCCGCGGATCCCGTGGTGAAATACATGGGAAAAAAGGAGCTGGAACAGGCCATCGATACAGCACGGAAGAAAATGGAAAAAGCCGCACGGGAACTCGACTTCATCGAAGCGGCAAGATTCAGGGATGAAATGTATGGGTATCAGAAACTTCTGAAGGAAGTTTCTGATGGTTAGGGGTTAGAGGTTAGGGGTTAGGGGCCAGCCTGCGGCTGGCTAGTCGTAAGTCGAAAGTCAAAAGTCGAAAGTCAAAAGGGAGGTTGAAAGGGAGGTTGATCGTCAAAAGACTTAAGACTTACATCTAACCCCTAACCCCTAACCCCTAACAAAAAAAAAGGAACCATCGAGGTTCCTTTTTTTTATCCCAAATACGTCTTTAGTAGTTTGCTCCTGGAGGTATGGCGCAACCGGCGTATGGCCTTTTCCTTGATCTGCCGCACCCGTTCGCGGGTCAGACCGAATTTTTCGCCTATCTCTTCCAGGGTCATTTCCTGGCAGCTGATTCCGAAGAACAGCTTAATGATATCCCTTTCCCGTTCCGTAAGGGTGGCCAGTGCCCTGTCCACCTCCCGGGAGAGGGATTCGTTAATCAGGGTGTTGTCTGCATTGGGTGAATCGTTGTTGACCAACACATCCAGCAGACTGTTGTCCTCACCATCGACAAAGGGTGCGTCCACGGATACATGCCTCCCTGAAACCCGGAGGGTATCGGATACCTTCTCCTTGGGTAACTCCAGGGCTTCGGCCAGCTCTTCCGGGGTGGGGGTTCTTTCGTATTCCTGCTCAAATTTCGAAAACGCCTTGTTGATTTTGTTCAGGGAACCAACCTGGTTCAGTGGTAGGCGCACGATTCTTGATTGTTCCGCCAGTGCCTGAAGGATCGATTGTCTGATCCACCAGACCGCATAGGAAATGAATTTGAAACCCCGCGTTTCATCAAATTTCTCTGCAGCTTTGATCAGCCCCAGGTTCCCCTCGTTAATCAGGTCAGGGAGACTAAGCCCCTGGTTCTGGTACTGTTTGGCCACAGAAACAACAAATCTCAGATTTGCCCGTGTGAGCTTTTCAAGGGCGGCTCTGTCGCCCTTTTTGATCCGTTGAGCCAATTCAACCTCTTCCTCAACAGTGATCAACTCTTCCTTACCAATCTCCTGCAGATACTTATCCAAAGAAGCACTTTCCCTGTTGGTAATAGATTTGGTGATCTTCAGCTGTCTCATTTAATTCTCCTCAAAGTCAATTATGAAAAAGTGTTGCAAATTTACCTGCTTATTTATCTATAATCAATTTAAATTAGCCACATGACCCGGAACACATATCCGGGCGGCCTGCGCCTGTGTGTAGTATGTAAAACTGGTGATCCGTAGATTTACCTACATCCCGAAGGCATAGTATGAGCGCGATCCGTTTCTGTCCACGCCTTCAATAATAACCCCTCCTTCAGTATCTTTCAGTATCTCCGATATGTCCTTAACACTGTTTACTGGTTTTTTGTTTACGGAAGTGAGAATAAAACCCTCCTGAATACCCACCTTCATTAATTTGCCGGGTTTAATGGTCTTCACCCTCAAACCGTTATTGACTCCCAGCATCCGCTTGTCGCGGTCAGAAAGGGGCTCGAAAGTGGCCCCCAGTACCTCCATGAGGTCCTCCCGCTTAACAATTTCGGTACTGCCTTCGAGGTTACGTAAGATCACATCGAATTGTTTCAGGTCGCCATCCCTGCGGATGACCACCTCCACTTTTTCGCCGGGCCGGTACCGTGAGATCTGCTCCTGCAGAGCGGATGAGCTGTTCACCTTCACTTTGTTGATGGATATGATCACATCACCTTCCCTGATTCCGGCTTCCCTGGCAGCCCCGTCAGGCCTTACGCCATTGACGTAGACACCCTCGATGCGGTCTATGTTCTTCTCCTTGGCAAGCTCCGCTGTCACATCGGCAATGACCACCCCGAGGATGGCACGTTGCACCGCTCCGAATTCGATCAGGTCATTGACGACCTTTTCCACAATACTGACCGGAACCGCAAAGGAGTACCCTGCAAAAGCCCCTGTCCTGCTCGCGATGGCTGTATTGATACCAACCAGTTCACCCCTTGTGTTGATCAGCGCACCTCCGCTGTTTCCGGGATTGACGGCCGCATCGGTCTGAATGAACGATTCGATGCTGAATTCCTGGGAACGAAGGATGTCGATATTCCTCGCCTTTGCGCTGACGATCCCGGCAGTCACCGTACTGGTCAGGTTGTAAGGGTTCCCGATGGCCAGGACCCATTCGCCCAGCTGAAGGGCGTCTGAATCACCGAAACCAAGGTGTGACAGGTTCTCCCCTTCAATTTTCAGAAGCGCGATGTCTGTGGTGGGATCGGCACCAATGAGCTCCGCATCGTATTCCCTCCTGTCATTCAGGACCACGGTGATTTCATCGCTTCTTTCAATCACATGGTTGTTGGTTACGATATACCCCTTGCTGGAGATGATCACTCCGCTTCCGAATCCCAGTACGGGCCTCGCCTCCACGTCGGGCTGCTCTCCGAAGAAGAATTCGTAGAGGGGATTGACCGCATACTGCCTGAACTCTTTGGTTTTCACGTGCACCACGGCGTTGATTGACTCAGAGACCGCCTTGGTGAAATCAAGGTTCTCTCCGGGAGGGGCAGTGGGGAGATTCACATACTGCACCCTGTTCTCAACAGGTACCTCTACCACTTTGGGCGCCTGATCCGATAACCTGGCATAAATAAACACGGCAATGACCGCTCCAAAGACGGAAACAGCCAGCAGACCCAAGAATCTCCTCACTTTCATTTAGATGTAATTTAAATTAATACCTTTGCCAGCATGATGCAACGCAACAAATTCCATGCCTTTAGACGGTAATTGTTGTATGCATAACAACCTGCAGAGAAAAAAAATTGGTCGGAGCAGTTCAATTTAACCTTTTTTAACGAAATCGAGCGGTGATTGTTCATTTTTCCAAGTACCACGGCACGGGAAACGACTTCATTATGATCGACGGAAGGGAGCAGGATCTTTCCACACTTACCTGCGGGGCCATCCGGCAGTTATGTCAGCGCAGGCTGGGGATCGGAGCCGACGGGCTGATCATTCTTGAGAAATCAGGAAACTGCGATTTCAGGATGCGTTATTACAATGCCGATGGCATGGAGGGAACCATGTGCGGGAACGGCGGAAGGTGCATCACCCTTTTTGCCTCTCACCTCGGGCTGATCGGTGAGGAAGCCATCTTTGAAGGGATCGATGGCACTCACCACGCGACCCTGCTGTCCGATGGCAATATCAGACTGAAGCTGATGGACGTGGAAGAAGTGCAGGACCTGGGAGACGGCTACCTGCTCGACACCGGATCACCCCATTTTGTCACCTTTGTCCCGGGGACCGAATCCAGGGATGTGGAAAAGGAGGGGGCTGCCATGAGAAATCAGTCCCGCTTCGGGAAAAGCGGCGCCAATATCAATTTCGTCGAGCCAGGCAGCGTTACCGGCGAGATCAGGGTGCGGACCTATGAAAGGGGTGTCGAGGCCGAGACGCTCTCCTGCGGAACAGGGGTCACTGCAGCTGCCATTTGTGCATTCAAACACCTGAATGTTGACATTTTTTCATGGATCGTTCAGACCCTGGGAGGCACTTTGAAGGTGGACTTCACTCCCCAGGGGAAGAACCGATTCACAGAGATCCACCTCACCGGGCCGGCCGTAAAGGTTTTCGAAGGAGACCTGGAGTTCTGAAAGGGGTCAGAGTTCCTGCATTTTCTTGGCAAACGCCAGTATCTTCTGAAAATCGATATCAGGTTCTTTCTGAAGGCGGGCCGCTTTCCGGGTCATGATCTTCTGCAACAGGTTCATTTTCTTGATATTCAACTCCCCGCCAAAAAATCCGCTGGCCAGGGCATGATCCACCAGTTTTTCAGGAAAGGCGCTGGCGATGAGTTCCTTTTCATTGGCATCGGGATCCATGCAGCACACAAACAATCCCACCTGCTTGTGCAGCAGCGCTTCCAGGTTATTTTCGCAGAATTTATAAACAGAGCGCTGGATCAGGCCCGCATGGATGGATCCTCCGATGATGATGGTTTCATAGGGTTCCAGGGAGATTTTGCTTCTTCTTGAGATCCTGATCAGCTCCACCCCTTCTCCCAGATCCTCCTTAAGTTTGGAAGCGCACTGTTCGGTGCATCCGAGGGTGGAGGAATATGCGATCAATGTACCCATGGATTGCGAGTCACTGCGGGTTAAAAATACAACCTTTGTTCATAACGCTCCCTTCCAGTCATTCTTTTTTTTTCATAATTTTATTCCGGGCAAAACAAATTGCCGCCTGTTTACGTAATAAGAGAGAAAATCCATTCCCATGGCTCAGAAAAAAGAAGAACAGCGAAGATTAGCCATCCTTAACGAAGGAGCCAGAAAAAAAAGGGCCCAGAAAAAATACCATCTTCCTGTCATCGGTCATTTTGCGGACAGGAGTGTAGAATTCAAAAGCATTCTGGAAGCCGAAGCCATCACTGGGATCAGCTACACCCTGATTTTCGAAGCCTGCATTGGTAAGATCTACAAGGCCAAGAATGTGCACTGGGAATTCAAAAAGGGGAACCACTACATCAAGTACAAGGCCTTCTATATCAATGCTCAGGAGAACTACACCCGCTTAAGTGGTTTTAATGGGTAGCGGTTAGGGGTTAGAAGTAAATCGAAAGTCTTTAGTCTTT